>NZ_JAKRDX010000018.1:0-40591 GCF_022347235.1 Corynebacterium tuberculostearicum | reverse complement strand
AGCATGCCCGTAATGACAGCCAAGCTCACCAGCCGCCGAACGGACACTACGCCCACTGCCAACCAAGGCAACTAAGCCACGACGATCCGATTCAGACAACGAATGAAACGGGCCAACAACCTCAGACACAACAACACCCTCCTAAGGGAAAGTGTTGCAACGACCCTCTGAACTCAAGAGGAGACTGGTTTAAGCCTTGACGCCGATAGCCTCAGCCGAGTCAGAATCCATAATGTGCTTGACGCCGTTCTCGGCAGCATCCCAGGTTGCCTTGTCCTGGATGCCGGCGCGCTTAGCCACGATGGTGGCGCACAGCACCTGTCCGGTGACGTTCAGTGCGGTACGGCCCATGTCAATGATCGGCTCGATGGCAAGCAGGAGACCAACACCGGCCAGCGGCAGGCCGAGCGTGGAAAGCGTGAGGGTGAGCATCACCGTTGCGCCGGTGGTGCCTGCGGTAGCGGCGGAACCGATAACGGACACGAAGATGATGAGCAGGTACTGGGTGAAGTCAAGGTCGATGCCATAGAACTGGGAGACGAAGATGGCAGCGATGGCTGGGTATACGGAAGCGCAGCCATCCATCTTGGTAGTTGCGCCCAGCGGAATAGCAAAGGAAGCGTACTCGGAGGGAACGCCCATAGCCTTTTCGCTGAAACGCTCGGTAGCTGGCATGACGCCCATCGAAGAACGGGTGACAAAGCCCAGGGAGGTCACAGGCCATACGCGCTTGAAGAAACCAATGACCGGGATCTTGTTGAACTTCAGCACTGCCGGGTAGACCACGGCAAATACCAGGCCCATGCCGACGTACATGGCCAAGACGAACTTGCCCAGCGAGCCCAGTGCATCCCAGCCGTAGGTAGCTACGGCCTTGCCGATGAGGGCCGCGGTGCCAATCGGGGCAAGGCGGATAATCCACCACAGGATGACCTGAATGACCTTCAGGAAGGACTCGGTAAAGCGCAGGAAAGGCTCGGCAGACTTGCCAGTCTTGACGGCGGCGATACCAATGGCCAGCGAGATGACGAGGAGCTGGAGGGCGCCAAAGCTGAGGGATACTTCGCCGTCGGAAAGCGAGGCGGAAAGGCCCACGAAGTTCTGGGGCAGAAGCTGTTCGAAGAACGCGGTCCACGAACCGACGTGGGAAGGATCCTGCGCGGTGGCAGCATCGATGCTCGTGCCGATGCCCGGCTTCATCACGACGGCGACGATGATGCCCGTCAAGACGGAGAAGAATGCGGTGATGGCAAACCACACAAGCGTGGAAATTGCCAGGGACGCGGCGTTGGCGACCTTGCGCAGGTTAGCGACGGAGGTAACAACAGCGGCGAAGATCAGTGGCGGGATCATCACCTTGAGCAGCTGGACGTAGGCGCTGCCGACGCCCGTGAGCAGGGTGGTCAACCAGCCCGGGTTATCTGGGTCGGTATCCATGCCAGAGGCGATGAAGCCCAGGATGAGGCCGATGATGAGGCCCGCGATGACCTGAGCACCGAATCCCGTGGCCCAGCCGGGAAGCTTGGAGCGCGAAGATTCTTGTTGAGACATAAAGATTCCTTTGAAAATAAAAATGGACAGATCGGACTATTTTCCAGATACTGTCCTGTTCAACTTCAACATCGCTCAGCTTATTCCTTCTGCGTCCATAGGCACAAAGTGCGAGTTATATGCAGTGGCCGCAACCTCACCCTTCGCGCTCACGGAGAGGTGGTTTTGTGCTTGCTTTTCGACGCCAGTGAGCGCGAAGGGAAGGGACCTTGAACTACCACGTGTGTCCCATTGCTAACTTTAGATAGCTACTCTCTCTATCTTTCTCAGGAGGAACATTCATGGGCTGGGTTAAACCTCTCGTTGGCATTTTCGCAGTTGGCGCAGTGGCTTCCGTTGCTTTAGGCGGCGGTGATGAAGATACTGTGGTGGTCAACCGAGTGATCGATGGCGACACCATTGACGTCGACATAGACGGCGAAAATACCCGCGTCCGGCTACTTAATATTGATACGCCGGAAATCGGCCATAACGGCGAACCGAGTGAGTGCCTCGCGGAGGAAGCGAAGCAGTACCTGGAAGGGCGGCTGCCAAAGGGCACGGAGGTCCGGTTGGAATATGACTCCGAGCGGACTGACAAGTACAGCCGCACTCTTGCCGGTGTCTTTATCGACGATGACTTCATTAACGCGGATGTTGCGGCCGAAGGGCTAGCCACGGCGGTTGTCTTTGGCGGAAACGACAAGTTTTACGACGAAGTGCGCAATGCCGAACGCGGCCCTAAAGACGCCGGCGAAGGGATCTTTGGGGTCTCGGACGAGTGCAAGGTTTCCAGCGATAAGGGCATGGCCGAGGCGCTTAGCGGCGCTGAAGCTGCGGCGGCAGCATTTGCAGCTTCCGGGGAAGCTGATATTGCGGGGTACGAGGATGTACTGGACAAGTCAGCAGCTGCGAAGGCCGGATTAGCGGTTCTGACTCGCCGCAAGGATGATCGAAGCACCTTCCAGAAAGCAGCGTATCCGGATGCCCCGAAGGAGATTGCCGCGAAGAAGGAACGCGAGCTTGAGGGGAAGGAGAAACAAACCCGCGAAGAGCTCGAGAAATTGGAGGAGAAAAAGCAGGAGGAAGAGAAGCGCGAGAAGGAGCGCCAGGAAGAAGAACGCCGCCGTGCAGAGGAGCGGCTAGAGGAGATTCGCCAGCAGGAGCACGATGCGCCGGAAGTAGAGGTAGCGGAGCAGCCAACGCATGACGATGTGGCTGAATACCAAGCTCCCGAACAGCAGCCCGCACCTCAGCCGGCGCCGGTGGTCGATAACTACACCGGGTGCCGAGCTTATGGCGGAAACTATGCCATGACGTCCGTGGATAAGAAGGGGCGTTCATACGCGAAGATCGACTGCACTACGAAGCAGCAGATTGGTTAGGCAGCCCCCGCCCTTCGCGCTCACGGGCAGAACCGTGAGTGCTTGGAGCATGGCTCGCGGTGAGCGCGAGGGGAGCGGGGTTGGGGCCTGCACCCTTGCCGCTCACCAGGATTAAGAGGAAGCGCCATTTAGGTGCTGCCGGTGAGCGCGAAGGGCGGGAGTGTCCCGGGATCTGGAATACTGGCAGCATGAAAATCCTCGTAACCGCATTTGACGCCTTCGGCGGAGAGAGCATCAACCCCACGGAACGAGCGCTTCAGCAACTGCCGGATCGCATTGGAGACGCGGAGCTCATCAAGCTGGTGATCCCGACGAAGTTCGGGGAATCGCTGCGTCGGGCGATCGAGGCCGCGGAGGGCTCGGCGGTCGATGCAATTGTATGTTTGGGCCAGGCCGGTGGGCGGGCGCATATCACCCCGGAGCGGGTCGCGATTAACGTTATGGATGCCGATATTCCTGATAATGCGGGTTATCAGCCGGTGGATGTACCGGTTGTGGAAGGGGGCCCGGCGGCATACTTCTCTACGCTGCCGGTAAAGGAAATGGTTGCGGCGATGGAGGATATTCCGGCGCGGTTGTCGAATACGGCCGGGACCTTTGTATGCAACCAGCTGCTCTATGGTCTCTTGCATCACTTCGCGGGCACCGGGATAAGCGCCGGATTTGTCCACGTCCCATTCATTACAGAACAGGAGAAACCGGATAAGCCCATGATGGAGCTGGCGGAGATCGTTGAGGGGATCGAGCGGGCACTCTGGGCGGTGCAAGCTAGTTAGGGTAGCCTTTGTGGCTTTTTTAACCGGCAAAATATAGATTAAAGGACATGTCTCGCTTTAGCCCTCTCAACTGGCCGGTTGTGCGCCAGCTGCGCAGTGGCGATCCCTTCGGCAGGGACGTCAATACGCAGTCTCAAAAGAGTAAAGATAAGCATGGGCGCACCGTGGAAGCAGACCGCGTGGTGCAGTCGGTGTGCCCGTACTGTGCGGTTGGTTGCTCGCAGCGCGTGTATGTCAAAGATGACCGCGTCATCCAGGTGGAGGGCGATCCGGATTCGCCTATTTCCCGTGGGCGCCTGTGCCCTAAGGGATCCGCGTCGGAGCAGTTGATCAACTCCGCTACGCGCTTGACCAAGATTAAGTATCGTGCGCCGCACTCTACGGAGTGGCAGGACCTTGATGAAGATACCGCGATGGAGATGATTGCGGATCGTTTCTTGGAGGCCCGCCGCAACGGTTGGCAGGATGTGGACGATGAAGGTCGTGTGCTCAACCGCACGATGGGCATCGCCGGTTTGGGCGGTGCGACCTTGGATAATGAGGAAAATT
Organism: Corynebacterium tuberculostearicum; assembly: GCF_022347235.1. Taxonomy (GTDB): domain Bacteria; phylum Actinomycetota; class Actinomycetes; order Mycobacteriales; family Mycobacteriaceae; genus Corynebacterium; species Corynebacterium tuberculostearicum_F. The sequence continues at coordinate 36,351 of NZ_JAKRDX010000018.1, read as the reverse complement.
ACCTCATCAAGAAGCTATTTACCGCTGCTGGTGCGATTCAGCTTGAGAACCAGGCGCGTATATGACACTCCGCCACCGTTCCTAGTCTAGGAACTTCGTTTGGCCGCGGCGGCGCAACCCAACCGCTGCAGGATATGGCGAATGCGGACTGCATTGTCATTGAGGGTTCTAATATGGCCGAGTGCCACCCCGTGGGGTTCCAGTGGGTGGTGGAAGCCAAGAAGCGTGGTGCCCGCATCATTCACGTGGATCCGCGTTATACGCGCACGTCTGCCTTTGCGAATCGCCATATTGGTATTCGCGGCGGTACGGACGTGGTGCTTTTGGGCGCAGTCATTAACTACCTGCTGGACAATGACCTGTATTTCCATGACTACGTGGTGGCGTATACCAATGCGCCGATGATCATTTCGGAGGACTACCAGGACACCGAGGATCTAGATGGTCTGTTCTCTGGTTATGACCCAGAGACCGGTAAGTACGTCACGGATTCGTGGCAATACGTGCAGAAGCCGGAGGGTGCGTCGTGGAATGTGGAACGCGATGAATCGCTGGAGCATCCCAATTCGGTTTTCCAGATTCTCAAGCGCCATTACGCACGCTATACGCCTGAGATAGTGGAGGAGACCTGCGGTATTGCGCAAGAGGACTTCTACTACCTTGCGGAGTCGATTGCGCAGAATTCCACGCCGGATCGCACCACGTGCTTTGCTTATGCTTTGGGCTTTACTCAGCACACTTTGGGTGCGCAGTTCATTCGTACCGCGGCCATCTTGCAGCTGCTCACCGGTAATGTGGGTCGCCCAGGTTCGGGCATTATGGCGCTGCGCGGCCACGCCTCGATTCAGGGTTCTACCGATATCCCGACGTTGTTCCACTCGCTGCCGGGGTATTTGCCGATGCCGAGCGTCGAAAAGCAAAGCTGGCCAGAGTTTGTTGATGGAATCCGTAACGAGTCGCAGAAGGGCTTTTGGCAGATCGGTGAGAACTACGCAGTCTCGCTGATGAAGTCCTATTGGGGCGATGCGGCAACCAAGGACAATGGATGGGGCTATGACCTCATGCCGCGCATTTCTGGTGCGCATTCTACCTATGAAACGCTCATGGCCATGTTGGATGAGCAGGTGGAAGGCTACTTTGTGTTTGGCCAGAACCCGGCCGTGGCACAGTCCAACGGCGGCATGCAACGCCGTGGCTTGGCGGCGCTGAAGTGGCTGGTCGTACGCGATTTCCAGGAGATTGAGACCGCCTCCTTCTGGAAGGATTCGCCGGAGATTAAAAACGGCGAGCTTAAGACCGAAGACATCGGCACCGAGGTCTTCCTGATGCCGGCGGCCACCCACGTGGAAAAGGCAGGAACCTTTACCCAGACGCAGCGCATGTTGCAGTGGCGTTTCCAGGCAGCCCCACCGCCAGGGGATGCAAAGAGTGACCTCTGGTTCTTCTACCAGCTGGGCAAGAAGATCAAGGAGCGCCTGCGCGATTCCACCGATCCGCGAGATATTCCTCTGCAGAAGGTCACGTGGGACTATGTGGAAACCGAGGAAGGCGAGCCGAATTCTGAGGACGTCCTCAAGGAGATCAACGGCTACTACCTAGAGGGCCCGAAGAAGGGCGAGCTTTTGCCTGCCTTCGTGGAGATGAAGAATGACGGCAGCACCTCGGGCGGTTGCTGGATCTATACCGGCGTGTTTAAGGACGGCATTAATCAGTCCGCGCGCAAGGTACCGGGGTCGGAGCAAAACGAGGTAGCTCCCGAGTGGGGTTGGGTATGGCCGGCCAACCGCCGCCTGCTCTACAACCGTGCTTCGGCGAAGCCGGACGGCACTCCGTGGTCGGAGCGCAAGAAGTATGTGTGGTGGGACGCTGACCAGGGTCAATGGGTTGGCGATGACGTGCCGGACTTCCCGGCTACCAAGGCCCCGGACTACAAGGCTCCGGTCGACGCCGTGGGCCCGGACGCCCTCGATGGCACCGATGCCTTCATTATGCAGGCAGATGGCCGCGGTTGGCTCTTTGCACCGACCGGGCTTTCCGACGGCCCATTGCCCACCCACTATGAGCCGCACGAGTCCCCGGTGCACAACGTGCTGTACAAGCAGCAGCAGTCGCCGACGCGCCTGACCATTAAGCGCCCAGACAACCTGTCGCGCCCAGAACCTGGCGAGCCGGGCTCCGAGGTGTTCCCGTTTGTCTTTTCCACCTATCGCCTCACCGAGATGTATACCTCGGGTGCGATGTCGCGCCGCCTGCCGTATTTGGCGGAGCTGCAGCCGGGCCTTTTCTGCGAGGTCGATAAGGCCTTGGCAGAAAAGCGTGGCTTGGAAAACGGCAAGTGGGCCACCATCGTCTCGCCGCGCGGCGTGATTGAGGCACAGGTCTTGGTCACTGACCGCATGCAGATGATGAAGATCAACGGTGAGGAGTTCCACCAGATCGGCTTGCCGTATCACTATGGCGAGTCCGATTCCACGGCCGTTGCAGGCGATGGCGCCAATGATCTGCTGGGCCTTACGCTGGAGCCGAACGTATTCATCCAGAATTCCAAGATCGGCGCCTGCGATATCCAGCCGGGCCGTCGCCCGCGCGGCGAGGCTCGTGTGGAGATGCTCAAGGAATATCAGAAGCGCGCGCACCTGAACCTGGATTCCGGCAATGATCTGCTCACCGTGGATGATTCCTTCACCTATAACCCAGAGCCGCAGCAGCCCGCGGATGTGGATGAGCACGGCGAAAAGGGCGAGGAAAGCGAAGAAGGTAAGTAAATGACAAATCTTCTGACCGAAAATGCGAGCCGGCATGGCTACGACAAGTACCGCCGTATGGCCTTTTTCACCGATACTTCCGTGTGCATCGGGTGTAAGGCCTGCGAGGTGGCGTGCAAGGAGTGGAACCGCAACCCGGTAGAAGGCTATGACGTCACGGGTGATTCCTATGACAACACCGGCGCACTGGGAGCAAATACCTGGCGGCACGTGGCCTTTGTGGAGCAAAACAATGACCGCATCGAGCAAGCCCGCGAGGAGGGAAAGAATCTCATTTCCCTGGGTATGCCCTCGGTAGGGGCGCAGGCCCCAGAGGTTGATACCACCCCGCCGGATACGGATACGTTCCGGTGGCTCATGTCCTCGGACGTGTGTAAGCACTGCACGCATGCGGGCTGCTTGGACGTGTGTCCTACCGGCGCGCTGTTCCGCACCGAGTTTGGCACCGTTGTGGTCCAAGATGATGTGTGCAATGGCTGCGGTACCTGCGTGGCCGGCTGCCCGTTTGGCGTCATCGAGCGCCGCGATGACGGCGGTGTGGCGCTGAAGTACGACAAGACGGCCACGGTGGATTACGTGGATAATTCCCATGCCGGCGTGAACGTGCTGAAAAAGCTTAAGCAGCTTGCCCCGCAGGGGCCGGACCACACGCCAGGCGAGTCGATGCCGATTAAGAATTTGGGTGTGGCCCAAAAGTGCACCATGTGCTACGACCGCCTGAAGCAGGGAGAGCAGCCAGCATGTTCTAAGACCTGTCCTACCGATTCCATTCAGTTCGGCCCGTACGAGGAGATGGTGGCCGCGGCCAAGGAACGCGTGCGTGTATTGCACGAGCAAGGCCTTACCGAGGCCCGCCTTTACGGCGCCAACCAGGACGATGGCGTGGGCGGAACCGGTTCCATCTTCTTGCTGTTGGATTCACCAGAGGTCTACGGTTTGCCGCCGGATCCGCGCGTGCCGACGGCCGATTTGCCGCAGATGTATAAGACCGCAGCCAAGGCTATCGGCGGCATGGCGCTGGCCGTGGCTGGTTCCTTCCTGATTGGGGGACGCAAATGAGCAACTTTGATGAATACCGTCCACCGCAGCCGGAGCGCCGCAATCGCTACCGGAAGTTCGACGGTACAAAGCCGAAGAAGAAGCGGAAGCGGCCGGGCGCGGGTGCGCAGGACGGCTCCAAAGAGGAGCGCATGGCGCAGGACTTCGAGTTCTCGTCTTACTATGGCCGACCAGTGGTGAAGGCTCCGCCGTGGGAATGGCCCATCGGCGCCTACTTCTTCCTGGGTGGCGTGAGCGGCGGCTCGGGGCTCTTGGCCGCTGGTGCACAGGCCGCCGGCAATGCGCCGCTGCGGCGCACCACGCGGATCTCTGCCTTTGGCGCGGCGGCCGTGGGATCGGTCTTTTTGATTCTGGATTTGGGCCGCCCGGAACGCGCATTGAACATGTTCCGCGTCTTCAAGGTGACCTCGCCAATGTCCATGGGCTCGTGGATTTTGTCGGGATTTGCCAGCGCGGCCGCGCTGCCGGCCGCCGCGGAAGTGGATGCGGCGACTGGCCACAAGCTGCCGTTGCCGAAGTTTGTGCGCACGGCGCTGAAGAAGTCGGCCGGGCCGGCGGGCGCGGTCGCGGGCGTGCTTGGTGGTCCGCTCGCGGGCTATACCGCGGTATTGCTGTCCAATACCTCGAACCCGGTGTGGAATGACATGAAAAAGCACCTGCCGTATGTTTTCGTTTCCTCGGCGGGTGCGGCGTCGTCAGGCCTGGCTATGGTGACCACTCCGGTCGAGCACGCGGGACCGGCCCGCGCGTTGGGCATGGCCGCGGCGGCCAGCGATCTGGTGGCGACCAAGGTTCTTGAAGAAGGCATGGAGCCGGAGCCGCGCGAGGCGCTGCACGAGGGCAGGCCGGGCGCGTTGATGAAGGCCTCGGAATACTTCATCGCGGCCGGCGGCGTGGGTAGTGCGCTGGCCGCGGCCACGAAGTCGCGGGCAGTCTCTGTGGCTGCGGGGCTATCGCTGTTGGCAGGCTCGGCGTGCACGCGCTTTGGCGTGCTCAACGCTGGCTTGGAAGCGGTGAAGAACCCGGAGACCACCATCGGGCCGCAGAAGCGCCGGGCGGAAAAGCGCCGGCGCGAGCAGGGCCTCGACCACGATGTGGTGAGCCCGGACTAGTCCAGGTCCTGCAGGACGGGGGCGAGCTCCGAGCCGATGTCTTCCATGCGTTGTTGCTCGGCTGCGGAGTCGCGGCCATCACGGTGGAGGTAGTAGTTCAGCGCCACATCGCCCACGGTGGTCACGCACGTGGTAGACACTGACTCTTCGACCGGCCAGGCGGAGCAGTAAAAGCGCCTGTCAGCGGCGGTGAACTCGAAGGGGGAGTACTCATTGGCGATGCCCCCTCGGACGAGCACCCCACCAGCCCCGCCGCAGCAAGGGTGGTGGAGGCGAGGAAAGCGGGGAGGCGTCGGCGCATCTTAGGCCTTAATGAAGGCATCGCCGGTGCGCTCGGTGGTATGGCCGATGACGGGGTAGCCGGGCACCTCGCCGATGAGGAGGAGGCCGCCGGAAGTTTGGGCGTCGGCAAGCAGCACCAGCTCTTCCTCGCTCAAGGAGGTATCGAGGTGCGGGCGCACCCAGTCCAGATTGCGGCGGGAACCGCCGGGGATGAAGCCCTCCGCCAGCGCCTCTTTCGCGCCCTCGACGGTGGGCACGGCGGAAAAATCGAGCTCCGCGGCAATGCCGGAGGCTCGGCACATCTTGTACAGGTGGCCGAGCAGCCCGAAGCCGGTGACGTCCGTGGCTGCGCGCACGCCCGCCTCCACCGCAGCGCGGGCGGCCTCACGGTTCAAGGTGGTCATGGAATCAACCGCGGCCTGGGAGACCTCGCCGGTGGCCTTGTGCTTGTTGTTGAGGATGCCCACGCCGATGGGCTTGGTCAGGGTGATGGGCAGGCCGGGTTCGGCGGCGTCGTTGCGCATGAGCTTGTCGGGGGCCACGATGCCGGTAGCGGCCATGCCGTACAGCGGCTCGGGCGCGGTGATGGAATGCCCACCCGTTACGGAGATGCCGGCCGCGGTGGCTATGTCCATGCCGCCGCGCAGGACCTCGCGCAGCACATCCAGGCCCAGCTTTTCATTGGGCCAGCCCACCAGGTTAATGGCGGTAACCGGGGTGCCACCCATGGCATAGACATCAGACAGCGCATTGGCCGCGGCCACCCGCCCCCAGTCATAGGGGTCATTGAGCATGGGAGTGAAAAAGTCCGCGGTGGAGATGACCGCCAGGCCATCTTGAATCTTTACGGCTGCGGCATCATCGCCATCGTCCAAGCCGACCAGCACGTTGGGGTCGGCCTTGCCAATGAGGCCTTCGACGGCGGATTCCAGCTGCCCAGCGGGGATCTTGCAGGCGCAGCCGCCACCAGCTGCGAAAGAGGTGAGCTTAATATCTTGGGTCATAGCGCCATTTTACTAGCCCCAGGAAATTGCCTCCGCGCGGTCGAGGCGGTTGAAGGAGGGCACGTGGAAGTGGAACTGTGCCCCGTGGGGATCGCTTGCCGCATGGGCAGGTTCTGTAAAGGAAACCAGTGCGGTGCGATAGGTCTGGCCCACCTTGGGTATCGCAGGGACCTGGCTATATGGGCAGCTTGCCGCGGCGGAGTTGGGCACCTCATTGGCGCGCGAGCCATCAGCTGTAGCTGGTGCGAGGTCTGGAAGGGAGGTCGGTGCGGAGGTATCCGCTGCTCCGAGGTACGTCAGCGATACTGGGAAACAAATGGTGGAGGCGGACTCGGGGAGGGTGAAGTCTTCCGAAGAGCCGGTAGGGCGGATGTTGTCAGCGAGGCGTGGGGCATCTACCCGAACCTTAAAATAACTTATATTTCCCTCGCGAGATTCTGTGAGGACGGAGGCCGTCTCGCCATAGCGCAAGTGGGTGCCAGGCTCGGTGGCAGTGAAGCCATGTGGGGCGCCGGCTGCGTCCTCGGTGAAGGCTTCCAGCTGCTGCGACTCCACCTCTGGTCGGGTCATGTTGGGGGACTCCGCAGGTGGGGAAGTGGCAGGGGAGCACGCGGTGGCGAGAAGGGCGAAGCCGAGTATGCAACCGGCGCCCGCGCGCCGGCCAATCTCTCGCCGCCTTAAACCTGATAGGAACATAAGTAGAATCTTAGCCTGAATCTTAGAAAAACGTTAATTGTACGGAGAATCCCGGGAAATTTCTTCCCCCGTGTAAGGTGAGCACACGGAGGCGTACGTGTCCTGGTGGGCGCCCCGGTCTTCAAAACCGGTGAGGCCGAGCATCTCGGTCTGGCAGGTTCGATTCCTGTCCGTCTCCGCCACCCGCGCGCAAGGAGGAATGCCACAGTGCCCACGCCCACGCCTGCTGCCAGCCCGGATCCCCGCAGGAATATTCCCCGCATGGACGAGCTGCTCCAGCTGCCGGAAGTAGAATCCGCGCGCCAGCGCCTAGCCGAGCACGCCATCCGCGCGATTATCCAGGGCGTAGTCACCCAAGCGCGCCGCGGTCAGCTGCCGGTCAGCGATATACCCGCAGAAATTGCGCAGCGCCTGGAACAAAAGAATGCGCATTCCTTGCAGCCGGTCATTAACGCCACCGGCGTCATCATTCATACGAACTTAGGGCGTGCCCCGCTTCCCAGCGCCGCGGTAGAGGCCCTGCAGGCCGCTGCCTCCTATACGGATGTGGAAATGGACCTGGACTCGGGCAAGCGATCCAGAAATCGCGGTGCCGGCGCCAGGGCCGCACTGCTCGCGGCCTGCCCCGGTGCAGAAGATGCCCTCGTGGTCAATAACGGCGCTAGCGCCTTGCTGCTGGCTACCGCTGCGCTCGCTCCCGGCAAAGAGGTCATCATCTCGCGCGGCGAGCTCATTGAGATAGGAGCTGGTTTTCGCCTGCCGGAGCTCATCGAGTCCACGGCCACGCGCCTCAAGGAAGTAGGCGCGACGAATCGCACGCACCTGGCCGATTATGAATGCGCGCTGGGCGATAACACCGGCGCCATCTTGAAGGTGCATCCTTCCAATTTCCGCATCGAGGGGTTTACCTCCGCAGTCGGGGTAGAGGATCTGCACCGCCTAGCGGTGGAGCACGATACGCGGCTCATCGTGGACTTGGGCTCCGGCCTGCTCACCCATGACCCAGCGCTGCCAGAGGAACCAGATATCCAGGCCCAGCTGCGCGCCGGCGCCGATATCGTCATAGCCTCCGGCGATAAGCTTCTCGGTGGCCCGCAGGCAGGAATCTTGCTCGGCACCCAGGAGGCGATTGCCGCGGTGAAGAAGCATCCGCTGGCGCGTGCGGTGCGCATAGATAAGCTGCGCCTCAACGCGCTGGAGGCGGCCATTTCGACGCCCTCGAATGCGGTGCAGGACGCCCTCCACCTCGATCCCCAGACCCACCGCGAGCGCACGGAAGCCATCGCGCAGGCAGTTGGGGCAGAAGTGGTGCCTCATGATGGCCGCGTGGGCGGTGGCGGGGCGCCGGAGTACCCGCTGCCCGGCTTCGCGGTTAGCCTGCCTGAGCACTATGCGGACGCGCTGCGCCGCCAGGACCCGCCCGTAGTAGGTCGCGTGCATCAGGGCCGCTGCTTGGTGGATATTCGCTGCGTTCCTGCCGACCACGACGCCGCGGTTATTTCCGCTATTAAGGCGGTGGGCTAGGTGTACGTCGTCGCTACTGCCGGTCATGTGGACCACGGCAAGTCCACCCTGGTGCGGGCTCTTACGGAGATGGACCCGGACCGGTGGGAGGAAGAAAAGCGCCGCGGCCTTACCATTGATCTGGGGTTTGCCTGGACCACGCTGCCTTCTGGCGCGGATGTGGCTTTCGTAGATGTGCCCGGGCATGAAAAATTCCTAGGCAATATGCTCGCTGGCGTGGGCCCGGCCCCGGTCGTCCTCTTTGTTGTGGCGGCCGATGAGGGATGGCAGGCCCAGTCCACCGACCACCGCGATGCCTTGCGCGCGCTGGGCGTAGAGCACGGCATTATCGCGCTAACTCGCAGCGACCGCGCCACTGTGGACCGCACCGCAGAAATCCGAACGCAGCTGGCCGGCGCCCCGCTTGCCGACGCCCCCATTATCCCCGTATCCGCCCCTACCGGCGACGGCATTGCGGCGCTGCGGCAGGCGCTCGATGAGGTCCTTGCCACTGTGCCCGCTCCCGATGCGCAGGCACCCGTGCGCCTGTGGGTGGACCGCGCCTTTAGCGTGAAGGGCGCGGGCACCGTGGTTACCGGAACGCTTGCGGCGGGCACCCTGCGCGTGGGCGATAGCCTTAAGGTGGCCACGGCTGGTGGGGAAAGGGCCGTGGAGATTCGTGGCCTGCACAGCGAAAATCGCGCGGAGGATTCACTCGGCCCCGTCACTCGTGCGGCCGTCAACCTGCGCGGGGCGGATGCCGCCGATATCCACCGCGGCGACGTGCTGCTTACCCCGGGTGCGTGGCGCCTGGTGGACCACCTCGATGTCCGCCGCACCTTTGGCGCGGAGCTCGACGGGCTGCCCGATAACCTCGTCGTGCACACCGGTACCGCCGGGGTGGAGGCCCACCTGCGTCCCTTGTCTGCCGATTTCGCGCGCATCAGCCTGGCACACCCGCTGCCGCTGCGGCTCCTTGATCGTTTCGTAGTGCGCAGCCCTGGCGGCCGGCACGTCGTCGCTGGGGTAGAGGCAGTAGATCTGCGACCGCCGGAGCTTAATCGGCGCGGTGCCGCCCGCCACCGCGCAGAAGAGCTCAGTGCCCAGGACTCTTTCCGCGATCCTGCCTCCTACCTGCGCCGCGTCGGTTTTGCCCGTCTGGATGACCTTGATCGCGATGGTTTTGCAACTACAGCGCCGCCGCAAGGCATTATCGCTTTCCGCGACTGGTGGATTGCGGCCTCGCAGGTAACTCGGTGGAAGCAAGCGCTTACCCACGCCCTGCAAGCCCACACCGCCGCACATCCCCTAGCGCCGGGAATGCCGCGCAAGGCGGCCATGGACGCCCTCGGCCTGCAAGAAGAAGGCTTGCTGGGCCTAGCCATCGCCGCTGCGAAGGCGGAAAGCAGTGAGGGAGTGTTGCGCCTTCCCGGGCAGCGGGCGGACCTCGGCCCGGCGGAGCGCGGGGTCGCTGCCATCGAGGAAAGGCTTAAGGTAGAACCCTTTGCGGCCCCCGAGGCAGATGACCTAACGGAGCTGGGCCTGGGCCCAAAGGAACTTGCCGCCGCCGAGCGCGCCGGGCGCCTTTTGCGCCTCAAGCAGGGAATCGTGCTCTTGCCCTCGGCACCGGAGGGAGCGCGCCGGCGCCTTAGCGAACTGGAGCAGCCCTTTACGCTTTCGGCAGCCCGTAAAGCGCTGGGCACCACGCGGCGGGTAGCCATCCCGCTGCTGGAATACCTCGACGCCCAGCGGATTACTCGCCGCGGCGACGGGGGCCAACGCACATTGCGCTAGCGTGGCCTCTGCGGCTGAGCATCGCACCTATTTGCGGTGATTGCCCCCGCGGTGGTGAGACGTGTCGCGCGCCATGCGCCGGGCCCGCACCCGCGCGGATTCGGAGGAAAAGCGGCCCGGTTCTTCGGCTACCGGCAGCGCACGCCAGCTGAAATTCTGCTCTCCTGGGATGGAGGAGACCAACTCCGCCAGCTTGGCGCTGGCCGGCGGTTGTTGTGCTTGCTCATTGTGCTGCTGAGCTGGCGCATCTGGCTTAGCGGGTGCAGCCGGCTGGGCCTGTGGCCCTTTCGGGCGGCGCGAGCCGGTGGGCAGCGCCGTCACGATGGCTTCGCCGGAAAGCGTGTGCTCCCAGACCTCGGGCTGAGCCGGCGTGGTTGCGCGCGCAGCGGCGGGAATCGCAGGTTGTGGCGCGGGCACGCGCAGCGGTGGAACAGCGGGGGAGAAGAGCTCCGCGGTGGTGGCCTCATCGGCGGGGAGATCGACGGCAAGCATGCCGTGGCTCGCGTAGGCGCGGGCAGAAAGCCCCGCCCCAGAACAGTGTGCCGCAGCGAATGCGGCGCGCAGTCCAGGGAGCGCGGCCCTGTCGCCGAGGCGACCGAGAACCGTATCGTCGCAGGTCGCCACCGCGGTGCCGGCAAGGTCGTCCAGTGTGACGAAAAATTGCTGCGTGCCCATCTGCTCAAGCTGGGCGGGCGATAGGTCGCCGGCAGCGGTATCGATCAGCACGCCTCGTCCGCCGGAGAGCAGCGCGGTTCCTTGCGGTTGGTCATTGACCGGCACCATCCAGGGCCACAGGCCCAGTGACACGGCAACCTCGACCTGGCCGTCAACTACCTCCACGGTGGCGATCGTCTGCGGCTGTGCAGAGGAGGCCTTCAATCGCTCCAAGGCGGGATATTCCGCCGCCTCGACCTCGTCCAGAAACCCTAAGAAGCCGAAGTCTGAGCGAACGCGCCAGCCGTTGGTGTAGGTATCGGGTTCTAGGGAGACGTCGACAAGCGCAGCGTGCTTCGCCACGCCGGGGATACTCAATGCGGTGCCCAGCACTGGGTGCTCGAGGACCGCAACATGCTCCACGCCGAAGTAACTAGTCGCGAGCGGGTATAGCGCCATAGAAAGTCACTCCCAAGGTTAAAGGCCGGTAAACAATGCGTAGCTCATTTTACGCATATGGGGGATAGGGCTGGCGCCAGCTTTATATCCTGCGAGTTTCTATTAATGTGTAGACAGCTCTCTTAAAAGTGAAACCCGGAAAACAAAATAGGAGTAGAACCATCTCTTCTTTACCGTCTTCCTCATCCCGCCCTGTGCGTGGGGTGAATAATTCGGAGGAAAGCAAAAAGCGCACCCGCAACGCCAAGCGCATTCTCAAAGACATTATGTACCCGCATAATATCCACCCCGCACTGGTGCCGGGCGTTGCCATTGAGGACCAGAAGGTCAAGTATGGAGTAGACAAGCCGATCCTTTTTGTGGTCGGCGGACTGGTCGTCGCCTTCGTAATCTGGGGTGTGATTGCGCCCGAGCAGGTCTTCGATGCTTCTTCGGCAGCGCTCGATTGGGTGATGCGTAACTTGGGCTGGATCTTTACCGCCCTAGCGACGTTCCTGATGTTTTTGCTCATCATCTTGGCCATTTCAAAGTACGGCAAAATCCCTCTCGGACTAGATGGGGAGAAGCCGGAATTTTCCACGGTGAGCTGGGCCGCGATGCTCTTTGGCGCCGGCATTGGCATCGGCATTATCTTCTTCGGCCCCTTCGAGCCGCTGAGCTACTACCTTTCGCCGCGCCCTGGTGCCTATGAGGCTGCGAGCGATGAAGCGGTGCTGGGCGCCATGGCGCAGGCAGCCATGCACTGGGGCTTTAACGCCTGGGCAATTTACGCCATCGTGGGCCTGTGCGTGGCCTACGTGTCCTTCCGCCGCGGCCGCGTGCCGCTGATGAGCTCCATCCTGATGCCGCTCTTTGGCAATCGCTCCTCTGATTCCCTGCCCGCGCGCATCATCGATGGCCTGGCCATTATTGCCACTCTCTTCGGCACCGCCGCCACGCTGGGCATCGGTGCGCTGCAGATCGGCCGCGGCGTGGAATTGGTTAGCGGCTGGTCTACCACCGGCAATGCCGCGGCGCTGGTAATCATCGTGGTACTGTCCATCGGAACGATCTTCTCGGCCGTCTCCGGCGTGGCCAAGGGCATTCGGTGGCTCTCCAATATCAATCTGGTGCTGGCCATGGCACTGGCCCTGTTCTTCTTCGTCGTGGGGCCGACCGCCTTCTTGGCCAATATGCTGCCGGCCGTGGTGATTGAATATCTCGATGAAATGCCGCAGATGCTCTCCGCCAACATGGGCGAGGGCGAAGACATGGTGGCCTTCCTGTCCTCTTGGACCACCTTCTACTGGGCGTGGTGGGTATCCTGGTCGCCATTCGTGGGCGTCTTCGTAGCCAAGATTTCGCGCGGGCGAACCATCCGCCAGTTCGTGCTCGGTGTGTTGCTTATTCCCTCGGCCATCATTGTTGCCGCTTTTACCATCCTGGGCGGTACCACCATTTGGTTGCAGCGCCGCGATGGCGATATCGCCTCAGATGGCACTATTGATTCCATGCCGGCGGCAGAAGACATCTTCTTCAAGGTCTTGGACCACTTCCCAGGAGCGGAGTGGATGGCGCCCATCGTCATCATCATGCTGGTGGTCTTCTTCATTACCACGGCTGACTCCGCATCCATTGTGAACTCGCAGCTCACCCAGCGCGGCAACCCCAAGCCCAACCCGGCAGTAACGGTCTTTTGGGTGGTATGTATGGCTGGCATTGCCGTGGTCATTTTGCTTGCCGGTGGCCGTAATGCGCTGCAGGGCCTGCAGAACCTTATTACGGTGACGGCTTTGCCTTTCGCGGTTATCATCGTGCTCATGTGCATCGCGTTGGTGCGCGAGCTGCGCCATGATCCTGCCTCCATCCGTCATTTCTACGAGGACGAAGCGGTCTCTAATGCGATCGTGCGGGGCGTGCGCGATTATGGCGATAACTTTGCCCTGTCTATCGAGCCGACAGACGGCGACTACGCAACGGGCGCGCACTTTAACTCCACTGCAGCAGAGGTGACCGATTGGTACGCGCGCACGGACGAAGAGGGCCGCGCCGTGGGCTATGACTATGAGGCAGGCGAGTATGTGGACAACGATCCATCTATCAAGAATGGCGAGTTCATCTCTCCGGTACCGGAAGATAAGGAAGAAAATTAATACTTGACAATTATTGGCTGGTAGGGTGCCAGCTATGACTTTTAGTACCTTTGCCTTTGCCTTCGCCTTGGTGCTGCTGTCGGGTCTATCGACCTCGATTGGCGGCGCTTTGGCGGTGGGAAGGCGCGAGCCGGGGCCGGCTTTTATGGCCGCTGCACTGGGGCTTTCGGCCGGCGTGATGCTGTATGTCTCCTTTATGGAGATCCTGCCGGAAGGCATTGCGCAGCTTTCCGACGCCCTCGGCGAGGAAACCACCGGCACCTGGGCCGCCGTCGGGGCGTTCTTTGCTGGCATCGCCGTCATCGCCATCATTGACCGGCTCGTGCCGGAGGAGATTAATCCCCATGAGCCGGCCACCACGGCCGAAGAAGCCCGCCGCAAGAAGCTAATGAAAACTGGCGTATTTACCGCCTGCGCGCTGGGCCTGCACAATTTCCCTGAGGGATTCGCCACCTTCTTATCCGGTCTGGAATCTAAGGAAGTTGCGGTGCCGGTGGCGGTGGCCATCGCCATTCACAATATTCCGGAAGGCATTGCGGTGGCTGTTCCGCTGCGCGAGGCCACTGGCTCCCGCAAGAAGGCCTTTTGGTGGGCCACCTTGTCTGGACTGGCTGAGCCGCTCGGCGCGCTCATCGGCTTTGGCCTTCTCATGCCGGTTATTGGGCCGGCGACGATGGGCATTAGTTTCGCCGCCATCGCCGGCATTATGGTCTTCATCTCGCTGGATGAGCTATTGCCCACCGCTGAGGAGACCGGCGAGCACCATCACGCCATCTACGGCCTGATTGCCGGCATGGCCGTGATGGCGGTATCGCTCATGCTATTTATGTAGCTGGGCTACGGCGCTTTAAGCCTCCGCCGGTTGGGCGGAGGTGGCCGAGGTCTTGCCAAAGGAGGCCTTGACCGCCATCACGATGGTGGCAACCACTACGCCGAGCACCAGGCCGCAGACCATGGACATGCCGGTATCTGCCAGCCATGCCAGGGCGCCATTGGAGATATTCTCGGTCGTGGACGCGATGAATTCGTGGGGCTGATCCATGCCGAACTCGTGCAGGCCCTTGACCACGATATGGCCGCCTACCCACAGCATGGCGGCGGTACCAATGACGCCGATGATATCGAGAACGATCGGCATGCCCTTGACCAAGGCGTTGCCCACCGTGGACTTGCCATCGTGGCGCTTATTAAGGGCCATGCCAATATCGTCCATCTTGACCAAGAGGCCTACGGCGCCGTAGACACCCAGGGTCAGCAAGATACCGACGAAGATGAGGGCACCCAGGCGCATCCAGAATGGCTCGTTGATGACCTCATTTAGGGAAATGACCATGATCTCGGCAGACAAGATGAGGTCAGTGGTAATCGCGGACTTGACCAAGCTATCTTCGGCGTCTGCGCCCTTTTCCTGGACTGATTCAGTTTCCTTCTCTCGGTGGGGGAGAACGTGGTGCAGGATTTTTTCCGCGCCTTCAAAGCATAGATAGGTACCGCCGCACATCAAGATGGGAGTAAGCGCCCACGGCGCGATCCAAGAGAGGATCATCGCGATGGGCAAGATGATGACGAGCTTATTGATAAGCGA
Organism: Corynebacterium tuberculostearicum; assembly: GCF_022347235.1. GTDB lineage: Bacteria > Actinomycetota > Actinomycetes > Mycobacteriales > Mycobacteriaceae > Corynebacterium > Corynebacterium tuberculostearicum_F. The sequence continues at coordinate 21,306 of NZ_JAKRDX010000018.1, read as the reverse complement.
GCCCTTGGTGATGCGCCAGATCATCGGCAACTCGCGCTGGGGCTTAATCCCCTCCACATATTGCGGGGTTACGGCCGCATCATCGACGACCACACCTGCGGCCTTCACGGAGGTCTTGCCCGCAAGGGCGGCCACATCGTCAACGCTAGAGGCAGCGGAGCGGGCGATCAGGGCGACGTCGTCAAGCAGGGCAAAAAGGCCACCGGCCATAAATTATCCTTCTGGGGTTAGGGTGATGTTATCGGACCACGTTAAGTGTATCCCCTGATGCGCCAACCAAGCCATCGCATCATCACCGCTGCGAGTAATGCCCTCGACCGCGGCAAGTGTAGTGTCGATCGCTTTCTCGGTGTCCTCGGCAGAAATCAAGCCGGCGGAGGTCGCGGCAGAGAGCTCATCAATATCGAGCACGGAAATGGGCTTGCCGCGGGTGGCAACAAGATCCACATAAAGATCGCGGGTGGTCCACACCGCGCCATCGCGTTGGATTTCGGCCACATCAATATAGAAGTCCTGGTGGACGTCTACACCAGGGCGGAAATGGAAGATATTGGCACGCAGGTTGAGATCGGGCAGCAGCCACGATTCCAGGTAGCCAAAGCGCGGGTGATCGGCGCCGCGAGCCATGTAGAGGCCGAAATCCGTCTCGGTGTACGTGTCGACCTCGCGCAGGAACCCCTTGGGGTCGGTATTAGTGTACTCGGCGGTATTAAAGGTCTCGCGCTTGACCGGATGGAGATCCACCGGCATCTACTTCACCTCAAGGAAGGCGGCGGTGGGGGCGAAATTGCAGCGGGACTCCTGGGTGTTCACGCCGCCAGAAAGCAGCGCGATGACGGTGCCCTTGCCGGTCTGGGCGGTACCGGACAAGGTGGTAGGGCCGTCCTGGTTGATGCCATTGTTATTTAGTGGGGTGACACCGCTGCGCAGGGTGTCAAGGTTGAACCACTGCACGTTCATCCCGCCTTGTTCGCGTGCGGCCGGTGGGGTGCCGAGGGCGGTGAAGAGGAAGACGGTTTCGCCGGGCTTTGCGCCCGGTGCCGGCATTTCGGTGGGGCCAGGAACGGCGATGGCCGAGCCCATGGCATCGCTAGTGCCGCCAATGCACTGTGCAGAGACTGTGGGCCAGTAGAACTGGCGGAAGTTCGGGTTATTGCCCTCCGGTATGGCTACGCCGCCCTTGCCATCGCCGCCGCCAGCGAAGAACGCAAGGCCCGAGAGGATAGCGTTGCGAACATCCTCGGGAATCCAAGGTTGTGCCGCAAAAGCGCGGATGCGGTCCTGGGTTTCCTGATTGGGGCGGCCGAGCTCGTCCAGCGGGCTATGGGAGGATGCCTGCTGCACTAAGGAAGAAAGATCCGGTGCGGATGCCTGCGCAGGGGCGACGAGCGGAGAGGCGAGGCCGATGAGCGCGGCCGTGGCAGCGGCGATATAACCGGTACGGCCGGACAGGCGCCAGGTGGTGCGGGCGTGGCTCACGTTATCAATTCCTTGGGTGCGGTCTCGGGAAGGGGAGTTAAACCCCAGTTGTCACATTTGTAACAATATTACCTACAGTAACGATAGTGATGGCAAGGGCGGTGTCAAGTATTTTGGCAATCTATAAGAGTTTTCGCTCTCCCTATACGGTGCGTTACGGGGTAAAGCCATCCCCAATGCTGCACTTGGCCCTTTAAGGGGGTATCGTGGGAGCTCGTTCAAGATCAATTTCGCGCGCGCAAGCGCTGTAGATCCTCCGAAGGAGAACCCCACTAGTGAGTAATACCGAGTTCCGTAATGTTGCCATCGTCGCGCACGTTGACCATGGCAAGACCACCCTGGTCAACGGCATGCTGGAGCAGTCCGGCGCCTTTGGTGACCACGGTGAACACACGGACCGCGTCATGGACTCCAATGATCAGGAGCGCGAGCGCGGCATTACCATTCTGGCCAAGAACACGGCCATTCACCGCAAGGGCCTGGGCAAGGACGGCCAGGACCTGATTATTAACGTCATTGACACCCCAGGCCACGCCGACTTCGGTGGCGAGGTCGAGCGCGGTATTTCCATGGTGGATGGCGTTGTCTTGCTCGTCGATGCCTCCGAGGGTCCGCTGCCGCAGACCCGCTTCGTGCTCACCAAGGCACTGGAAGCCAAGCTGCCGGTTATCATCTGCGTGAACAAGACTGACCGCCCGGATGCCCGCATCGACGAGGTTGTCTCCGAGTCCCAGGACCTGCTGCTGGAAATCGCCGCCGGCCTGGAGGACGAGGAAGCCGCGGCCGCCGCCGAGGAGCTGCTGGACCTTCCGGTTCTCTACGCTTCCGGCCGCGCCGGCGTTGCCTCCACCGAGAACCCAGGCGATGGCAACGTCCCTGAGGGCGAGGATCTGCAGCCGCTTTTCGACGTCATCTATAACGTCCTCCCAGAGCCTTCCGCTACCGTCGACGCCCCACTGCAGGCGCACGTAACCAACCTGGACGCTTCCGACTTCCTGGGCCGTATCGCGCTGCTGCGTATCTACGCCGGCCGCATCAAGAAGGGCCAGCAGGTGGCCTGGATTCACTACGACGAGGATGGCAACCAGCACACCAAGACCGTGAAGGTCGCCGAGCTGCTGCGCACCGTCGGCTTCGAGCGTCAGCCGGCCGAGGAGGCCATCGCCGGTGACATCGTTGCTATCTCCGGCATTTCTGACGTCATGATTGGTGACACCATCGCCGATCCGGAGCACCCAGAGGCCCTGCCGCGCATCACCGTAGACGAGCCGGCCATCTCCATGACCATCGGTGTGAATACCTCCCCGATGGCAGGCCAGGGCGGCGGCGATAAGCTCACCGCACGTATGGTCAAGGCCCGCTTGGAGCAAGAGCTCATCGGTAACGTTTCCCTGCGCGTGCTGCCCACCGAGCGCCCCGACGCTTGGGAGGTCCAGGGCCGTGGCGAGATGGCTCTGTCCGTGCTTATTGAGTCCATGCGTCGCGAGGGCTTCGAGCTGACGATTGGTAAGCCGCAGGTTGTGACCAAGGAAATCGACGGCAAGACCTACGAGCCATACGAGATCCTCACCATTGACTCCCCGTCCGAGCATCAGGGTGCTATCACCCAGCTGCTGGCCGCCCGCAAGGGCCAGATGCAGGCCATGGATGTGCGCGAAGGCGACTGGGTACGCATGATCTTCCGCGTTCCTGCCCGCGGCCTCATCGGCTTCCGCACCCAGTTCATGACCGAGACCCGCGGTGCCGGTATCGCTAACTCCATCTCTGACGGCCTGGATGTCTGGGCCGGCGAGATCAAGTCCCGCCCGACCGGTTCCCTGGTGGCTGACCGCACCGGCCAGATCACCCAGTACGCGCTGATGCAGCTGGCTGACCGCGGCAACTTCTTCGTTGAGCCGGGTGCCGAGGCTTATGAGGGCATGGTCGTTGGTGCCAATAACCGTGATGAGGATATTGACATCAACATCACCAAGGAAAAGAAGCTGACCAATATGCGCTCCGCTACTGCGGATGCCACGGTCACCCTGGCCAAGGCACACACCCTCTCCTTGGAAGAAGCACTGGAATTCTGTGGCAACGACGAGTGCGTCGAGGTCGCCCCGGACGTTCTGCGCGTGCGCAAGGTAGAGCTTTCCGCTACCGACCGCAAGCGTGCCGCCGCCCGCGCCAAGCAGATGAATAAGTAGTCAGCATCACTCTAGGTGGTGGTGATTGCCGCTGACGTGGCCACCATCGCTGCAACCGCTGCCGCCTCCTCAACTACGGCCTTGACCGCAGAGGAGGCGGTTTTGTCATACTCCACCTCTTTTTTGATGTCCTGAATGCGTGCCCGCATCTCCCGGCGCTTCATTCCCTCCGCATTGTTTTTCAGCAGGGTATAGGCGCCGCTGACCTCGCGGAGAATATCGAGAATAATGACGTCGTTGACCTCGGCCGGCCGCTGCGCCTCTAAGACTGCAACCAACCGCTCGCGCAGTTCCTTTTCCAGCTCTAGGTCCGTCATGATGTAGCGGTCGCCGCTTATCTGCCACCACTTGGCCTTTTCCACGTCAAGCTGCCCATTCGCGTGGAAATCCAACGCGATGATTTCCCGCGGGGTAAACCACGAAGCCTCCAACAGGCTCTGCATGCTGGTGGCCTTGTGCTGCTGCAGCTCCTCCCAAGCCCACGCCAACACGGGGTGATCCGGGCGCTGTGGAGTGGTCTCTACCTTCTTTTTCTCACCGAGCTCTACGTGCCCGCCCAGCAGCAGGTCCGTGAGTACGGTGGCGCGCAGAGCGGCCTCATTATTGGACACCCAGTCTTCCTGCTTGCCGTTGTCCTTGGTCAGGAGAAGGAACATTTCTTGGCAGATGAGCATTGGGGCCTCCTTAAAAGTTGCGGTCTATGGCCGAGTCTAGCGCCAATAATCTTCGTTTCGGCGGGGTAGAGGGACTAAAGTAGTCCGCGATGAAAAAGAATCCGGCTTCACCAAGGCGCGCGGCGTCGGCAATCGCAGCGGTACTCAGCACCGCCAGCCTTGCACTACTTAGCGCCTGCGCGGCCAACCCCGGCCCACCACCGGTGGTGGAGGATAATGCCTCCGCGCTGCAAGAAGATCAGGCCACCACCACGGCTACCCCGGAAAACGAGCAGCCGCAGGATGCCGATTCCGCCAAGCGCCCCACCATCTCGGTGGGCGTGGACCCCTTGCGCGCGGGCCTCAACCCGCACTTGGTGGCCAATAACTCCGAGCTGGTCGACCAGATTGCAGAACTGGTGCTGCCCTCGGCGTTCCACCACGGGCAAAGGGACGCCGATATCCTCGAATCCGCCTCTGAGGTCACCGCTCCTAAGGGCGTGGCGCAACGGGTGCGCTACGTTATCGCCTCGCCCGCACAATGGTCCGATGGCACACCCATTTCCGGCGCGGACTTTAGCTACCTGTGGAAGCAGATGACCACTACCGCCGGTGTGCGCGATCCCGCCGGCTACCACGCCATATCGGCCGTCAATACCTCCGATGGCGGCCGCGTAGTCACCGTGGACTTTTCCCAGAAGGTGAAAGATTGGCACCTGCTTTTCCATAACTTGCTGCCTTCCCACCTGCTGCAGGACGATAACTTTGGCTCCGCCTTGGCCGATAAGATTCCGGCATCGGCCGGGCGCTTCCTCGTCGACAGCGTGGACCGCGGCCGCGGAGTCATTACCTTGAACCGCAACGACCGCTTCTGGGGCGCTAATCCGGCCCAGGTGGATGTCATTCAGCTGCGCGAGGTACGCGATAGCAGCCAGGCGCTCAATATGCTGCGCTCCGGGCAGATTGGTTTCGCGGACTTTACTCCGGATCAAACCTCCCTGGAGGCACTGGGCCTTTTAGCGCATGTTTCCGATAAAGCCCTGACCCGCCCGCGTCAACTGCGCCTGCACATGTCCACCGCGGATGGAGCACTAGAAGAAAGGGCAGCACGCCGCGGATTGGCCTCGCTGATTGACACGGACCAGGTCGCGCGTTTGGCCACCGGTCGCGCTTCCAACCTTGAGCCGGGGAACAACCCTATAAGTAAGGACGCGGATCTCACTGCGCTGCGCACCCGCGCTAGTAAAAAGCCGATTCGCTTTGCGGTAGACCCCACTAGCCCCACGGCCTTGGCCGCGGCCACTACGCTTTACGACGTCCTAGAAGCCCATGGGATCGATGCTGAGGTGGTTTCCGAGCGCCTGACTACAATAACTTCCAAGCTTTTGCCAGAAGGCGAAGTGGATGCGGTGGTGACCTGGGAGGATATTTCCCTGAACTCGCTGGCCGCGGCAAATATCTTCAGCTGCGATGACAAGCAGCCGCTCGCCGGCGACCTGTCCGGAATCTGCCCGGAGAACGCGGATGAGATTCGCGAGGAGATTTTGTCCGGCGCCATGAGCCCGAAGGAAGCCCTCGGCCGCATTCGCGATGTGAACTCTAAGGAGGCCCTTTACGTGCCTTTGGTGGATGAGACGCGTATCCATGCGCTCGGGGAGGGTATTGTAGGCCCCGGCCAAAGCATTGATGATTGGGACGAGGGTCTTATCACCGCGCCCCGCTGGAGGATAGATGAAGACTAAGGACTTAACCGGCTACCGTGTGGTGGCAGTGCACGCCCACCCGGATGATGAAACCCTCTTTATGGGCGGCACCCTGGCAACTCTAGCCGCACGCGGCGCCGAGGTTACCGTCATTACGCTTACCTTGGGCGAGGACGGCGAGGTCATCGGTGAGCCCTATCAGGGCCTGGCCGATCACGATCAGCTCGGCGGCTTTCGCGCTCGCGAATTGGCCAATGCCCTCGATGCCCTGGGTGTCAAAGGCGTCCAATTGGGAGGTTTCGGCCATTTCCATGACTCCGGTATGGCGGGCTCTCCCTCGCACGAGAACCCGCGTGCACTGGTCAATCGCATCGAGGAGGCGGCCGATTTCCTGAGCGACGAGCTCGAGGCGATTCACCCCCACGCCATCTTGACCTACGGGCCCGATGGCGGCTACGGGCACCCCGACCACATTGCGGTGCATAAGGCGGTGATGAAGGCGGCGTCGCCAAGCACGCGTATTTGGTACGGACTTTTTGAACGCGCCGCTAACTATGCCGGCCTAGACACCCTCGATGCGCCGGCCGGGTGGACCAAACCCAGCCAGGAGTACCTAGACAATTTCACCAACGAGGGCGCGGATGTCACCGTCGCTCTTTCCGACGCCGCCCTTGACGCCAAGCGCAGCGCCATGCGCGCCCACTCCTCCCAAATCTGGGTGGCCGATGGCTCCACCACCCGCACCAACCCCGAGGCTGCCGTGGCCGCGCTGCATGAACCCGAGCACGTGCCCGGGGCCTATGGTCTATCCAACCTGCTGGTCATGCCGTTGCTGCGCGCCGAGTACTTCCAGTTGGGCCAGGGTGAGCCGGCCGAAGACCTGCTGGGCGGCCTGTAATGCGCACGGATTATAGCCGCGGCGAGCAGGTCACCGGCCTAGTGTGGCTGGCCATCGGCGCCTTGCTGTCGGTCTTCCTTGAGGTCATTTACCTCACCGCGCGCATTCCGCTATCTAGCGGCGCGAGCGTGGCCTTTCCCATCACCATCCTGCTTGCGTGGTGGTTTAACTCCGTGCTCACCCGTACCGCCCGGCTATGGAGCCCCGCACCGATGGTCGGCGCCATCCCGCTCATCGTATGGGGCTTAGGATTTTTTGCCTTCATGCTGATGGTGCCAATGACAGGAGACATGCTCTTGGCCAATAATATTCTCAGCCTGCTCCTGCTTTTGGCCGGGATAGGCGGGGGCGTTTGGCCATTTTTCAAGCATAAGTGACATACTGTTAAACATCCCAAATCCGAGAAATCAGGAAGCTTCAAGGAATCTCCATGACTTATACGATCGCACAGCCTTGCGTTGACGTAATGGACCGCGGCTGCGTTGAGGAATGCCCTGTTGACTGCATCTACGAGGGCAAGCGCATGCTCTACATCCACCCGGATGAGTGCGTGGACTGCGGTGCCTGCGAGCCCGCATGCCCGGTTGAGGCCATCTTCTACGAGGATGATGTTCCCGATGAGTGGCTGGACTACAACGACGCCAACGCCGCTTTCTTCGATGACCTAGGCTCCCCGGGCGGAGCGGCGGCCCTTGGGCCACAGGACTTTGACGTCCCGATGATTGCCGCGCTTCCACCACAGAATCAGGAGTAAGACATGGCACGCACACCGCTAGGAAAGACGCTTCCAGACTTCCCCTGGGATTCGCTGGCCGGCGCCAAGAAGAAGGCCCAGGCCCACCCGGGTGGAATCGTTGACCTCTCGGTGGGCAACCCCGTGGACCCTGTGTCCCCAGGCGTGCAGCTCGCGTTGACCGCCGCCGCGCAGAACCCTGGTTACCCGCAGACCGCCGGCACCCCGGAGCTGCGCGAGGCCATCGCCGCCGCGCTCACCCGCCGCTATAACATGCAGGTAGACCGCGTCCTACCGGTGGTCGGCACCAAGGAGGCCATCGCCTGGCTGCCCACGCTTCTGGGCATGCGCGGCGAGACCGTCGCCTTCCCCTCGGTGGCCTATCCCACCTATGAGGTGGGCGCCCTGCTCGCCGGTGCTAAGCCGCTGCGCGCGGATTCCGATTTCCAGGATGCCTCCCTGGTCTTTTTGAATTCGCCGTCCAATCCCACCGGCCGCGTGCTCGGCGTGGAGGAACTGCGCCGCATCGTGGCGTGGGCGCGCGAGAACGGCGCCATCATCGCCTCCGACGAGTGCTATATGAGCCTGGGCTGGAACGACGAAAATCCACCGGTATCCATCCTCGATCCGCGCGTGACCGATGGCGATAACACCGGGCTCATCGCCATGCATTCGCTGTCCAAGACCGCGAATATGGCCGCTTACCGCGCCGGCTTCTTCGCGGGCGATAACGAGCTCATCGCCGAGCTGCTGCAGCTGCGCAAGCACGCTGGCCTCATCGTTCCAGGCCCCATTCAGGCCGCCATGGTCGCCGCGCTAAACGACGACGACACCGAGGCCCTCCAGCGCAACCGCTACGCCTCCCGCCGTGCGGTGCTCATGCACGCGCTTGTCGACGCCGGCTTTACCATCGACCACTCCGATGCCGGCCTGTACTTGTGGGCCACCCGGGGCGAGAATTGCCGCGAGACCATCGACTGGCTGGCCGAGCGCGGCATCCTCGCGGCCCCGGGTGACTTTTACGGCCCGGCAGGCGAGAAGCATGTGCGCATCGGTCTCAATGGCACCGATGAGCGCATCGATGCCGCCGTCGACCGCCTCGCCGGTGCCTAATTCCGGCAGGCCTCCCGCCCGCGCGGGTATTTCGCCGCGCAAAACGGTCCTGCGCGGCCGCGTGCCGGAGGAAGGGGAGTACTTCGCCGCCCGCGCCGGCGACTCTCCCTTTCCAGCCGGCACCGTGTTGCCGTCTGGTACCGCACTTTCGCACCCCGTGCCCGCCTGGTACCACCCCTCCGTTCCTCCGGAACGCCCGATTCCTTTCGACTACTCCGTGGTCCACGCCGACCGCGACCTCATCGTGGCCGATAAGCCGCACTTCTTGCCCACGACCACCAACGGCCGCCTCCAGCGCGAAACGCTGCAAACCCGCCTGCGCGTGGATTCTGGCGAAGACGACATCGTACCCCTGCACCGCCTAGACCGCCTGACCGCTGGCCTCGTCATCTGCTCCCGTAATCCCGAAACCCGCGCCGCCTACCAGCGCATCTTTCTGGAGGGGAGTGCGGTGAAGAGGTATCGGGGCGTCGTCAAGCAGCCGCTTTTCGTGGACCGGGAAATTGCCCTGCGCATGCGCAAGCCCCGCGGGTCGCGCCAGGTGCTCGTGGCCCCCGAAGGTACACTGACCTCCACGTATGTGCGCGCCGCCGGCCGGAAGGTGACCATGTGGCCGCGCACCGGCCATACCCACCAACTGCGCGTGCTGCTCAATCACCTCGGCCACCCGCTGCTTGGCGACGATACCTATCCCACCCCGCGCAAGCTCGACCTCTATGACTTCCGAACCCCGCTCGCGCTGCTCCATGAGGCTATAACTTTTATAGATCCTCTATCACATTCCGAGCGTCAATTTTTCAGTTCCCAGGCCTTAAGAACTACAATCGAGTAGTTATTTAATCACTGGCTAGAAAGGCGGCCCATGGCAGACCTCAGCGTCGCGCGCTTTGTGTCCAATTTTGGGCAGTTTCTCAAATTCGGCATTGTTGGCGGCTCGGGTACCGCGGTTAATCTCTTTGTGGTCTATTTGTGCAGAAAGATTACTTGGTGGTCTGGCGGCATCGAGGCGGATGACCCCTTCATCAATCTCTTCGGCTCTGTTTTCCATATCCGCTGGTATCACGTGTTCCTGACTATCGCCTTCTTGGTCGCGAACACTTGGAACTACCAACTCAACCGAATGTGGACCTTCCGCTCAGTCACGAAAGTGTCCTGGCTGCGTGGCTTCTTCCCATTCCTGCTCGCTGGCGTTGGAGCTTTCCTCGTAAGCCAAGTCGTGGCGACATTGTTGATGAACCCGACTTCGCCGCTGCATTTGCCCTCAGACATTCTGGATGATTCAACCGGTCTGCGTACAAAGGTGTATTGGGCATCGGCAATTTCCATCATTGTTGCCATGCCGATCAATTTCATTTTGAATAAGCTGTGGACCTTCCGCTCGAAGCCCAAGACGCCGCAGGTTATTCACGAAACCGAGCCTGCCTAGCCTGGCCCTCTGTCAAGCTTCGCCCCACCCCATCGCCCTTCGCGCTCACCAGCGCACGGCGATGGGGCCTTTTCTTGCCTGCCGGTGAGCGCGACAGGGGCGTCGGCAAGCAATGCTCCCGTCGCGGTCACCGGCATGCCTTCGACGACGGTGAGTGGGCCTCTCGGTGAGCGCGAGGGGGCGGTACCTCCCCACGCGCTCACTGGGGAAGAAAAACGCGAGAACCCGCCGTCCGCGGTGAGCGCGAAGGGCGGGTGGAGGGAAGGGGCGGGAGGGGGATTAGTCTTCGAGCTCGGCATCGAGGCGAGCCTGGTCGCGACGGTGCTGGCGGCGACGAATGAAGGGGGTGAGGATGAGGACGGCGATAACACCGACGGCGGTGCCGAGGAGGTAAGAGGCGGGGCTGTGGCCGTCGGCAGGCGCGTAGGCGTTATAGGCAATGCCGGCGAACATGGCAATGAGCGGGATGAAGTAGACGGCCATTGCGGTCCAATTTCGGCCCACTGGTGGGGTGGCGACGCGTTGGCGCATCCACGCGGTGCCGATGGAATTGCCGAGGATGGATGGTACGAGCGCGAGGAAGCACAGCATGCTCATTCGGCCGGGGAGGACCCAGGCGAGGATTGCGGCGACGACGAGCTCGAGGAATGGGATGAGAGTGATGCCAATTGCGCAGGCTTTATAGAGCGTGTCGCGTTCGAATTCATCGCGAGTGGCGCGCTCGATTTCATTGAGGGAGTAGTTGGCAATGGCGTTAATCATGTTGTTCGGCTCCAAAGATTTCTTCGACGGATTTACCTAGTTCGTGGCAAATGTCCAGTGCGAGGTGCACGGAAGGGGAGTAATTGCCCCGTTCGATATTGGCGATGGTCTGGCGGGAGACGCCGGCTTTTTCAGCGAGTTCGGCTTGTGATAATTCGAGCCAGCGGCGCCATTTGCGGACCATGTTGGGGTGGTCGGCCATCTGGACTCCTTTACTCTGTGTCTTGCTTACATGTCCTAATGTAAAGGATAATTGCCATTAAAGCAAATGTTTCACACATAGATGCCACTTCCAGTAGGGCTGAGCTGCTGAGGTCGGAAGCTCAGGGTTGCGGCCTTTTAGCACCTCAAGAGTGGCTTTGATAAGCAGGATGGCTTCGCTGAGGTGGTATTTGATGTCGTCGGCAGTAAAGCGCAAAACCGTATATCCGTGGGCGACGGCCGCGTTTTGCTTGGAACGGTCAGCTTGAAATGCCTCGCTGTGTTTGTGGTATTCCCAGCCATCGACTTCCACAAGGAGCTTTCCAATCCTGAGATCAAAGCGATACCCCGCGATGAGAGCATTGTGTTCTGGGAAAATTCCTTCAGTGCGCAGCTTTCTGCTTAAAGTGCGCTCCGGTGGGCTATCCGCTCCAATCGCGGCGTGCCGGATCGTCTCTTTTAGACTCCTTGGGACGCGCCGCATTCGCCGACGGTCCGTTTCTAGACGGCCGGGGCCGTGTTTTCCTCGGTAATGTTCTTCCAGAAGAGGCCTGCACGCACGCGAAATCCTTCGCGCGGCCCACAACGGTTGCACCACCGGAAGGCCGTTGACATTGTGCGTGGCTTGAAGTCGCGAGTGCGAAACGCGAAAGTTCTTCCCTTTTAAGGTGCGCGGTCCCTCCGCTTCCAGAGGAAACGTCAGCTGCCGGCCGAGGTAAATCTCCTGCGCTGTCTTTCCCGTGAAATGGATGCGGCTGAGCCCATGCGCCAGCGCCCGCGCCATCGCCCAGGGCGTCCATTCATCGGTATAAATCCCCCTGTGCACGCGAAAGAGCTTCCCCTCGCGAACCTTGCGACGAATCGCATCCTTGCTCAAACCTTGCCCGCGCAGTTCCGCGGTAGTCCATTCCCCCATAGGGCTTAACCTAAGCGGTCGTGTTGGGCTGGAGCTATGCGCGTCGCGGCATCCTGTGGATAACACTGGGTTTGGGGGCGATTTTCCGCTGCGTGGTCCGGATAGCTGTGGATAACTTCCCTTCGCGCTCACCGACGGCCTCGGTTGGCCCTGATTTGTGCTCCCCGTGAGCGCGGCGGGAGGGGCGTGGGCAGAGCTCGCCCTAGGCGCTCACCAGGTGACGAAAAAGAGAGACCCCGCCTCGTGCCGGTGAGCGCGAAGGGCGGGAGTGGCCGAGGGAGGACGGAGGGGCGAGGTGAGCCTCTGGGATAAGGGGCTAGGTGAGGGGCAGCGTCGAGGTCGGGTTGATGCCGCGAACCTTGGAATTGATAACGCCGGCGATGGCGAGCACCACGAACATTGCGGCGGCGGAGAGGAGTTGGGTGCGGGCGGTGGCGTCGGTAAGCATGAGCACCGCGATGGCCGCAAAGAGGGCGAGGGCAAACCAGGTGAGGTAGGGGTAGGCCCACATGCGGATGGGGAGGGGATGGAGGGCCTCAAGCTGGCGGCGCAGGCGCAGCTGGCTGACGGCGATGAAGACCCAGACGATGAGCAGGGAGGCGCCGGCGGCGTTGAGCATGAAGGTAAGCAGCCAGCCGGTATCGGCGTAGTTGAGCACGACCATGACGGCCGAGAGGAGGACGGACAGGCCGATGGCGGTGGTGGGAACGCCGTCCTTATTGGTGGTGGTGAAGATGCGCGGGGCTTCGCCGCGGGAGGCAAGGGAGTGCATCATGCGGGAGGAGGCGTAAATCTGCGAGTTGAAGGCGGAGAGCAGCGCGAGGACGATGACGACTTCCATGATGCCGGCCGCGCCCGGGATGCCGGCGCGCTCGAGGACCATGGTGAAAGGGGATTCCGCGGCCGTGGAGGCGCCGCCCAAGATGGAATAGGGCAGGAGGAACGTGATGACGAGGACGGAGCCTAGGTAGAACACGGAGATGCGCAAGATGGTGGAGCGCACGGCGTTGACCAGGGATTTCTCGGGATCTTCGGATTCGGCAGAAGCGATGGCAACCACCTCGATGCCGCCGAAGGCGAAGGCTACGGCCAACAGGCCGGCCGCGACGCCGCCGAGGCCATTGGGCATGAAGCCGTCCTCCAGGAAGACGGAGGTGCCGATGAAGGAATGGCCGGGCAGGAGGCCCAGGATGAGCAGCGCGCCGATGATGAGAAAGGCCACGATGACAACGACCTTAATGAGGGCGAACCAGTACTCGAATTCGCCGAAGCTGCGCACGCGCAGCAAGTTGACGATGCCGAAGAGGACCACGCAGATGGCGGCGGGAATCCACGGCGAGACGTTGAACCAAGAGCCAATGAAGCCGGCCGCGCCGGTGATTTCGGCGCCGAGCACGGCGACGGTGGCTAGCCAATAGATCCAGCCCTGGGTAAAGCCCGCCCAGCGGCCGATGCCGTGTTCGGCGTATTCGGAAAAGGAGCCGGAGGCGGGGATAACGGTGCCCATCTCGCCCAGCATCTGCATCACCAAAATGGCCAGAAAGCCAGCGATGACGTAGGCGAGGAGCACGGCGGGGCCGGCGGCGGAGATACCGACGCCGGTGCCCAAGAAAAGTCCGGCACCGATGGTGGAGCCTAGCCCCATCATCGTCAGGTGGCGGACCTTCAGGCCAGAACCGAGGGTGGAGGAGTTATCAGTCACTCCTCCATCTTATTTTGCCCGATTGGGCTATAGGAATCGGGGGTGTTAATTCTTGTGCAGCTCGTCGTTAAGCGCGACGGCCTCGGCCTTCCACTCCACGGCCTCAACCGCACCGGAGACGGAGTTGCGGCGCAGCAGCATGCCGGAGGCACCGGAGAGCTGGGAGCCCTTGACGTTCTCGCCATTGTCGACGCCCAGTGCTTCCGCGACCTTGCCAAAGACGGCCACCTTGGTGCCGGCGGTGACGTAGAGGCCGGCTTCGACCACGGCGTCGTCGCCAAGCGAAATGCCAATGCCGGAGTTGGCGCCGAGCAGGCAGCGCTCGCCGATGGAGATGACCTCCTTGCCGCCGCCGGATAGGGTGCCCATGATGGACGCGCCGCCGCCGATATCGGAGCCATCGCCCACGACGACGCCCGCGGAGATGCGGCCTTCCACCATGGAGGCGCCCAGGGTGCCGGCGTTGAAGTTGACGAAGCCCTCGTGCATGACGGTGGTGCCCTCAGCCAGGTGGGCGCCCAGGCGCACTCGGTCTGCGTCACCAATGCGGACGCCGGACGGCACAACGTAGTCCACCATGCGGGGGAACTTGTCCACGGAGTAGACAACGACCGGGCCGCGGGAGGCCAGGCGGCCGCGCACCATCTGGAAATCGGACACGGCGCACGGACCGTAGTTGGTCCAGACCACGTTATTGAGGTGGCCGAAGATACCGTCCATATTCAGGCCGTGCGGCTTGACCGCGCGGTGGGAGAGGAGGTGTAGGCGCAGGTAAGCATCGTAGGTATCGACGGGGGCGTCATCCAGATCCTTGATGGAGGTCTCAACGGCGACGCGGGCCACGCCACGCTCCTCGTCCGGGCCTGCCAGCGCGGAGAACTGCTGGGGAACCTCTTCCAAGCGCTTGGTCTCGGTGGTCTCTACGTTCTTATCGGTGTATACGGCCGGGAACCATACGTCCAAGACGGTGCCGTCATGGGTAATGGTTGCTAGGCCACGTGCGGATGCAGAAGTCATGCCCGCTAGCTTAGCAACTACTTCCGCGCCCCCGCGCGCTGGCCGGTGGGAAGCACGAAGGACAAGATGACGAGCACCGCGGCGAGGATGAGCACCGAGATGACCTGGTTGCGCGCGGCCGGATCAAAGAGCATCAGCAGGGTCAGTCCGGCCAGGGCGGCGGCCGTAACCCACGGAAGCCAGGGGAATCCGGGTACGTGGATCTCGGTCAGCTCGCCATTATCGCGCAGGACGGGGTGCAACTTGATAAAGGAAGCCACGATGAAGGACCAGATGACCAGCAGGCACCCTCCGACCGCGTTGAAGAGGAAGGCCAGAAGCCCTGGCGGGTTCCAGAACTGCAGGCCCACCGAAGCGAAGGCGAAGACCATGGACAAGATGACGGCGTTGATGGGGGAGCCGGCACGATTTTGCTTCAGGAAGAATCCCGGGGCGCAGTGGTCTTTGGCCATATCGAAGACCAAGCGGGAGGTGGCGTAAATCTGCGCGTTGAAGGCAGACAACAGTGCTAGGGCGATAATCGCCTCCATGAAGCCGGCCGCAAAAGGAATCTTGGCGGCCGCGAGCACCAGGGTGAAGGGGGAATCGGCCGCGACATCAGCGTCCTGGATGGAGCTAAACGGCAGCGCCATGGTGATCACCACGATAGAGCCGATGTAGAAAATCATGATGCGCACGATAATGGCGCGCACCGCGGTGGCGACGTTGTGCGCCGGATCCTCGGACTCTGCCGCCGCGATGGTCACCAGCTCGATGCCGCCAAAGGCAAAGGCGACGGCCAGCAATCCGGCGGCGAAGCCAGGAATGCCATTGGGCAGGAAGTTCTCGGTGAAATTGGTACCGGCCAAGGAGACATCCATGCCCGGCAGGATGCCCAGCGCCATGAGCGCGCCGATGACGAGGAAGGCGACGATGACGCCGACCTTGATGATGGCGAACCAGAACTCGAACTCACCAAAACCGCCCACGGCCGCGAAGTTGACCACCGCGAAGAAGGCCACGGCAATAAGCGCTGGAATCCACGGGGCAATATCGAACCAGTTGGAAATGATGGCGGCCGCGCCGGTGATTTCGGCACCCATGACCATGATCAGCATGAACCAGAAAATCCACCCCATGGTAAAGCGCGCCCAGTGGCCATAGGCCTGGCCGGCGTAGGTGGAAAATGACCCCAAAGAGGGGCGGGCGGCGGCCATCTCACCGAGCATCCACATCACCAGTGCGATGAGCGCGCCGGCTACGGCATAGGAGATGAGCACGGAGGTGCCGGAAATCTGGATGCCGAGGCCCACGCCGAGGAAGAGACCGGCACCCACGGCGGAGCCAAGGCCCATCATCGTGAGATGACGGGATTTCAATTGAGTGGCTTCGGCCATTGTTATCACCTTAGGGAGGACGAATTATTTGCAGTGAAGTGAACTTTACACAATGCGGTGAGCTGCGCGGAGCGCTAGCATGGCGCTTTGTGACTTTAGATCTATATGCAGACCCCATCGAACTAACCAAGGCGCTCGTGGATATTCCGAGCCCCTCCCACCATGAGGAGGCCATCGCAGACGCCATCGAAGAAGCGCTGCGCGGATTGGACGTCGAGGTTGCCCGCTACGGCAATACCGTGTGCGCCCGGACGAACCGCGGGCTAGATTCCCGCGTGGTGCTCGCCGGTCACATTGATACCGTTCCGTTGGCAGAAAATGTACCGCATCACATGGAAACCTCTGAAGGCGGGGTAGAGATTATGTGGGGCTGCGGCACCGTGGACATGAAGTCCGGCATGGCCGTCTACCTCAATGCCTTTGCCCAGCTGCACGAAGCCGACGAGCTCAAGCATGACCTCACCGTCATCGCCTACGAGGGCGAAGAAGTAGCCACTGAATTTAATGGCCTGGGCCACCTGCAAAAAGACCACCCGGAGTGGCTCGAGGGCGACTTCGCTCTTCTGGGCGAGCCCTCCGGTGCCATGGTGGAGGCCGGCTGTCAGGGTTCCATCCGCCTGCGCGTTACCGCCCACGGCACCCGCGCGCACTCGGCCCGCGCGTGGCTCGGATCCAACGCAGCACACAAGCTCGCGCCCATTATGAGCCGCATCGCCGCCTATGAGTCCCGCGATGTCACCATCGATGGCTGCACCTACCGCGAGGGCCTCAACATCGTCCACCTCGAGTCGGGCGTGGCCACCAATACCCTGCCGGATGAGGCATGGATGTTTGTAAACTTCCGCTTCGCGCCGGACCGTACGAGCGACGAAGCGCTGGAGTATATGAAGTCCATCATCGGTGAGGAAGAGGACGTCACCATCGAGATCGATGACATCGCACCGGCCGCCCAGCCCGGTTTGGGCCAGCCAGCGGCCAAGGCTCTTATCGACGCCGTCGGGGGCAACGTCCGCGCCAAGTACGGCTGGACTGACGTCGCACGCTTCTCCGAAATGGGCACCCCAGCCGTAAACTTCGGCGCCGGCGACCCCGGGTTCGCGCATAAGAAGGACGAGCAAGTCCCCACCGCGCAGATCACCGAAGTATCCACCGCCCTCGTGAACTACCTGAAGGGATAGACCATGACCCCTGAGCAGATGCGCACCCTGCGCGGCCCGATGCTGCTGCGCACCGAAGGCGAGCAGGCCTCCACCTTTGACCAGCGGCTCTTGGAGTCCGGCGCGGACCATGAGTGGCAGCACGCCGATCCGTGGCGCGTCCTGCGCATCCAAGGCGAGTTCGTCGCTGGCTTCGATGCGCTTTCCAAGCTGCCGAAGGCCGTTACCGTCTTCGGCTCCGCGCGCACCACGCCGGAGGATGCGAGCTACCAGCTCGGCGTCGAGGTCGGCCGCAAACTGGCCGAGCACTCCTATGCCGTCATCACCGGCGGCGGCCCCGGCATCATGGAGGCGGCCAACCGCGGCGCCCACGAAGCCGGCGGGCTGTCCGTGGGCTTGGGCATCGAGCTGCCTCACGAGCAGGGGCTCAACGAGTACGTCGACCTGGGCCTGAATTTCCGCTACTTCTTTGCTCGCAAGACGATGTTCTTGAAGTACTCGCAGGCCTTCATTTGCCTTCCTGGCGGCATGGGCACGATGGATGAGTTCTTCGAGGTCATGTGCATGGTCCAGACCGGCAAGGTGACCAATTACCCCATCGTGCTCATGGGCACCGAGTACTGGTCCGGCCTGCTGGAATGGATGGACAACACGCTCGCGGCCAGCGGCTATATCAACGAAGGTGACCGAGAGCTTTTCCTGCTTACCGACGACCCCGATGAAGCCCTCGCCCACATCATCCAGCGCCACCAAGTCATGAGCGATAAGCGCATCAGGGAGCCGCGTTGAGCCTCGCGCGCGTGATGGCGATTGTCAATCGCACCCCGGATTCCTTCTATGACAAGGGCGCAACCTTTGACCTCGACCCGGCGTTGCGCCGTTGTGATGAGGTGATCGCGGCCGGTGCGTCGATCGTCGATATTGGCGGCGTGAAGGCTGGCCCCGGCAAGGCCGTGGACGCGGCGGAGGAAATCGACCGCGTGGTGCCGACCATCGAGAAGGTACACGAGCGCCACCCGGACGTGCTCATCTCCGTCGATACTTGGCGCAGCGAGGTGGCAGAGGCCGCCATCGCAGCCGGCGCCGGCCTGGTCAATGACACCTGGGCCGGGTGGGACCCCGAGCTCATCGAGGTCGCCGGCCACCACCGCGTGGGATACGTGTGTTCGCACACCGGCGGCATCACCCCGCGCACCCGGCCGCATCGCGTCCACTTCGACGATGTGGTGGCCGATGTCATCGCGGAAACCACCCAACTGGCCGAGCGCGCCGCCTCCCTCGGCTGCCCGGAGGACCTGACCTTCATCGATCCGACGCATGACTTTGGCAAGAACACCTTCCACGGGCTCGATCTCCTGCGGCGCATCGACGAGGTCGTGGCCACCGGTTGGCCGGTGCTCATGGCGCTATCCAATAAGGACTTCGTGGGCGAGACGCTCGACCGCGGGGTAGGCGAGCGCGTGGCCGGTACCCTGGCCGCCACCGCATGGTCCGCCGCCCGCGGCGTGGCCGCCTTCCGCGTCCACGAGGTGGCAGAAACCGCCGATGTCATCCGCATGACTGCCGCCATCCAAGGCGAGGTCGCCCCGCTAGCAACCACGCGAGGCCTTGCATGAGCGTCTCCGTTATCATTCCAGCGCTCAACGAGGAGGGCACCGTCGCAGACGTCGTGCGCGCCTGCCTCGCCGATGACCCCCTGGAAGTGCTCGTCATCGACGCCGACTCCACCGACGCCACCGCCTCCCGAGCTGCCGCCGCCGGAGCGGACGTGCGCAATTGGCGCGATATCCTCCCGGAGGGACCGCGCCCCGGTAAGGGCGAATCCCTCTGGCGCGGGGTTGCCGCGGCGAAGGGAGACATCGTCGTCTTTGTCGACGCCGACCTCGAATCCGCTGCACCCGGCATGGTCACTGCCTTGGCCGCGCCCTTCGCCGACCCAGCGGTGGAGATGGTCAAAGCCCGCTACCGCCGCAGCCTCAACGGCCAGCCCACCGGCGGTGGCCGCGTGACCGAATTGACCGCCAAGCCGCTCATCAAGCAGTTCTTTCCCGAGCTCGCCCACATCGATCAGCCCCTCGGCGGCGAATACGCCCTGCGCCGCGCCACCGCCCTAGAACTGCCCTTCGTGGAGGGGTATGGGGTGGAAGCGGGGCTAATGGTGGACGTCGGCAAGCGGGGCACAATCGCACAGGTAGACCTGGGCACGCGGGTACACCGCAACCGGCCGCTGCACGAGCTGGCGCCGATGGCCGAGGTAGTCGCGCGCACGCTGCTCGCCCGCGCCGGGGTCCTCGCGCCCGTTGCTCAACGCCCGCCGCTAAAAGGTAAGGTTTAAGCCATGCTGTCTTGGATTATGCTCCTCCTCGTCCTTATCGCCCTGACCGTCATCGGCACCTGGGTGTGGGGCTCCATTTTTGGACGCGGCGAGGTCATGCACCCGCTCGACGAGCCGCAGAAGGTGCGGGAAAATAACCGCGCCGCCCTCCGTGAAGGCCGCCTTGACCAGGTGAAATTCGAGGTTGTTCCCCGTGGATACCGCCAGGATCAGGTGGACGATCTCCTCGCGCAACTGGAGGAACAACTATCTTCCGCGCAGAAAAGGTCTAAGCTGGAAGGAAAAGAAGTTAACTAAAGGAGACTCACTATGGCAGCAATGAAGCCGCGCACCACGGGCGGAGAAATGGAAGCAGTAGAGGAGTCCCGCAAAATTGTAATGCGCATCCCCTCGGATGGCGGCGGTCGCATCGTCATCGAGCTGAGCAAGGACGAGGCCGCCGAGCTCGGTTCCCTGTTGACCGAGGTTTCTAGCTAGTCTAGGTACATGCTTTCTCATATCGTCGACATTCTGGCCGATCCCAACGATGGCACCGCGCTTTCTGGTGCCGATGATTTCTCTCGCCTTGTCTCGGAATCCGGCCACTCTTTTGATGTGGCCAAGCAGGGCTATGTCACCCTTGCCGCCGGCGCCGGGCTCAAGCACAAGGGCGATGACATGGATATGGTCAACGCCCGTGAGACCTATCTGGCCATGGGCCACTTCGCGCCCTTCGTTGAGGCCGTAACCGGGGCCGTCCAGGATGCACTGGATTCCGCCTCCTTGGCCGAGTCCACGCCCGCCTCCCTCCTCGAGGTGGGCGCCGGCACCGGCTACTACCTGGCCCATACTCTGGACTCCATTGCGGAGGCCCGCGGCGTCGGCCTCGACATTTCCCCGCACGCCGCGAAGCACTTGGCCAAGTGCCACCCGCGCGTCGGCGCCGTCGTGGCCGATGTATGGGAGCGCCTGCCCATCCGGGATGAGTCCGTCGACGCAATCTCCGTCGTCTTCGCCCCGCGCAATCCTGCTGAATTCCAGCGCGTGCTCGCCCCAGGTGGCCAGGTCATCGTCTTGACGCCCGGCGCTGGACACCTGGATGAGCTGCGCGAGCCGCTCGGCATCCTCGGCGTGGAAGAAGGCAAGGTCGAGCGCATGTATGAGCAGGCCGAGGGCTTCCTCGAGCAGGCGGCCGACCCGGTGGATATCTCGTTCCCCATCGAGCTTGATAAGGCCTCCGTCGCCGCCCAGGTGGGCATGAGCCCGTCCGCGCGCCACATCAGCGCCGGCGAACTCGCCGAGCGCATGGCCGCACTGCCCCCGACGCTCACGGTCACCGCCCGCGCCCGCTTGGACCGCCTCCGCGCCGTCTAGCTCCCGGCCGGCCGCAGCCACCTCCACCGCCCTTCGCGCTCACCGGAAGCGCGTGGGGCGGTTCTTTTCGTCTCCCCAGTGAGCGCGTGCGGAGGTTCCTCACCCTTGCCGCTCACCGGCACACGCTTTCCGACGCCCCAGCCCCTCCCCGTGAGCGCGAAGGACGGTGCGTGGAGGAACGCGGGGCGCCGTCGACGCAATCTCCGTCGTCTTCGCCCCGCGCAATCCTGCTGAATTCCAGCGCGTGCTCGCCCCAGGTGGCCAGGTCATCGTCTTGACGCCCGGCGCTGGACACC
>NZ_JAKRDX010000017.1:0-51069 GCF_022347235.1 Corynebacterium tuberculostearicum | reverse complement strand
AGACATCACTTTTTGTCGCGGCCGGGCAAATTTAACTTCAGAGTTTTCTACCGGATCGATGTAATGAGACATTAGTGCTGGTTAGACCGGAACTATCTCATAAGACATGCGGAACGATGTCTCCGAACCAGACACCGCCCCGGGCACCCTGAGCAGTTGAACAAACTGCGACACCGGAGGTAACAAACTCGAAAGGGTCCGTGACCTCCGGTTTTCCTAATTTTAGGCGTTGTCTTGGTCACCTGGGTGCGGTTGGGGGGGATCGACCTGGCGACTCAGATGAGGGGCCAAGTGTCGATGTAATTCCCAGACGAATTCGCGTTTGGTTTCGGACAGATTCCAGTCTTGCCTTAAAAACCTAAAACAGGTTATAACTCAGTCGGGGTATGGCAGTCTTAATTAGCGATATAGCGCTGTTACCTACTAGGGGTTTAGTCCATTTTGGGTTAGTACATCGGCGACCTGTTGGTAGGCTTCTGTACCTGCTTTCTCAGCGAAAGCTGCTCCAAAAGCTTTAAGGGAATCAATCGTCCATTGAATGCCTCGGCGTTTCGACTTTTGTTCCACTACCTCCAGGTCATCCAAAAGATCCTCCGTTGATTCTTCATCGAGTCCCTCGAGCTGGTCGACAATGTGGCGAAGTTCTTTGACCGTAACGGCAATGAGCTCTTCACTTGGCTTACTGACGTCAATCCGGTTGTGGGAACTTACAGACCCGTAGTTGGTGCCGTTGGATTGAGTTCCGATTACACCATGGTTGATTGAGTTGATATTCAAGGTGGTTGCTGCTCCTGACTGCATGATTTGGTCGAGACTCATATTGCTTCTCAGCACTCTGCGTCCTTCTGGGGTTATTTCCGGATGTAGAAAGCTGTTTTGCCAACTAGACATGCATTTAATTAGCTCGTGTGAGACGAGATCTTCTGCTGTTTCTTCGATTTCACGGATAGTTAGATCGCCGGAAAAGTCTTCGATGTAGGGGGTGTTTAGAATTTCGCCCAAGTTGGTGGGGCGTTTTGTCGAGTAAAGCCATTCCAAAATCCGACGCTGTGCAAGAGAAGCCCTATATCCGCTGTGCATTCGAGCCGCTTCTGCGAGACCTCTGTCACTAAAATGAAAGTCGAAAGAATTATCGGTTGTACGTGTATTAAGGATCATCGCAGCGGAAAGCAGTTCAACAAAGACTGACTCCTGATGTTCGTTTTCGACAACCTCAAATGGGAGACGAGATGCGTATGATTTGCGGTTTAAATAAAGCCAAAAAATGGCCCTCTCTGCATTAAATGTGAATCCCACTTCCAATCCTTTCATTGTTTTGTCAGGTCACCCTCTCGATGAATCGAAGGTGTGTACCAATATTACACTAAGTGGTGACTCGAGCTACGGTGCTGTTGCAAAGTTGGGTGGAGAACCGCGAACACTCCTTTCTTCGTCGCCTGGCCAGCATTATGGCCCAGCCTGCTTAGATATTCTGGAAGACCCGGTTGACGATCGCCGCGTCCGGGTTCGGGTGCCCGTAGGCAAACATCGCGCCTTGCCCTTTCCGCAATGAGTGCATCGCCTCCATCCCTTTCAACGTCCGATATACAGTGTCCGGTTCTTAAACGCGCCTTTCGGCCCGAGGATCCGCTTCAGCCGACCATGGTCGCCTTCCAAGATGTTGTTGAGGAATTTCACCTACCGGTGTTCCACTGTTGGCGGGCAGATTCCCTCTGACTTCAACTCGGCGATTACCCTGGCTAGGGAGGGTGCTTTATCGGTGTTGATCACTCTGGGATACCCGGCTGACGCATTGGATCTGAGGGCCTTGGCCAGGAAACGCTTCGCTGCGGCCACGTTCCGCTTCGGAGAGAGGTAAAAGTCCAGGGTCTGGCCACCGGCGGTGATCGCCCGATAGAGATAGCACCACCTGCCGCCGACCCGGATATAGGTCTCATCCACCCGCCAAGAACTAGCCTGCCAGTCAGGTACCTGCCGGTATCACCGTGTTTGCTTGTCCAGCTCAGGGGCGTATTTCTGGACCCAGCGGTAGATCGTGGCGTGATCGAATGGCACGCCCCGCTGAAGTCATCATTTCCTCCAGATCGCGGTAGCTCACCCCGTAGCGGCAGTACCACCCACTGCCCACAGAATGATGTCACGGGGGAAATGACGACCAGAGAAAATACCCAAGGCTGTGACTATTTCACGTCACTCTTCCTACTGCCCCAACTTTGCAACAGCACCATCCTAAAAGCAGCACGCCAGAATGGCTAATCATCTAACCTCGCCAACACATCCTGTCGTTTAGGCTGGGCTTTCTTTGCTCCAAGATCGTAGCAATTCGAGCAGTTCATCCTGTTGTGTACTGGACAGGTGGTTGAGGGCTTTTCGCTCAGCTGTGGCATGGGCTTCAACGATGGACATTATTCGGTCGTGTCCTTCTGGCGTTAGTGTCAGAGTTTTTCCTCGCTTATCGCTAAGATTCATTTCTTCATCAATGAGTCCTTGCTTTTTGAGCTTGTTAAGTCTTCCGGTAATTCCGGCCTTTGACAGAAGTAGGGCGTGTGCAAGTTGTCCCGGGGTGATGTTTTCCTGGCGGAGGATCGTTGCTAGAACATCGAAGTCGCCCGGAGCTAATTCAGCTTGTTCATGGATGGTCGTCACTTCGTTTTTGATTGCTCTTAACAGATGGGTGAGGCGAAGGGTTGTTTCCATTGCATCCACATCGACGTGGGGATTTATCCTCGTCCATTTGTTCATGGCTGTGGAGATGGGGTCCATTTTGTTCCTTTCGGGTTGCTGAAACTTAGTGTAGCGCTTGACAAAAGAAGTTCGGTAGCGAACTATATAGTTCGTCAGCGAACAACCAATGGAGATTTAAGATGTTAATTTCTGAACCCGAAATAGTGGCAGATGCTTCCTCCTCTCGCCTTCCGAAGGCAAGATTGCTGGTGGATGCCTCGGATGCAAAAGGAAATGTGAGTGTACAAAATATTCAACTTTTTGATGGGGGTGAGGGAGCCGTTCCACATTTTCATAAGATTTCGTGTGAGTTCTTCTACGTCACTAAAGGGGAACTGGAGTTTTGGGAGGATGGCCACATTTACCAGCTAGGTGCGGGTGATTGCGCATTGGTTCTTCCGGGTGTTCCTCATGCTTTTGGAGCCGCTAAGGGTAGCGATGCGGATGTACTGGTAACTATCGCACCCGGTGTGGAGAGGTTTGAGTATTTCCGTATCTTGGGACGGATAATGAGTGGCAAGGCGCCTGAAGATGAGCTTGCCCGTCGAGAAGATGAATTCGATACGTATTTTGTGGAAGCACAAGATTGGAAAGCGCATAGAGGAGGATAGGGAGCCAGAATCTACGTTGCTTGCACTCCGGATGTAGGGAGACCGGACTGCGAGCATTTTAGGAAGATTGATTATTGCCAATCATGTCGAATCGGAAATCGAAAGCAGATATACCAGTCCTACAATTGACAGGGTTAGCGTTTGCCGCTTTCTTGGCCATAATGACCGAGACCATTCCTACGGGGGTTTTGGTTGATATGGGTGAGTCCTTTGGAACGACAACGGGAAAAGTAGGACAGTTTCTAACCGCTTATGCAGCTGGATCTGTGGTGGCTGCAATACCGGTGATGACAGCAACTCGAAAAATGCCGCGTAAGCGTCTTTTGGTTATAGCTATCATGGGGCTTGGCGTTTTCAACGCTCTCACTGCTATTACTTCGTATTTGTGGTTAGCCTTTCTTGCTAGGTTTCTTGCCGGTATGGCTGGAGGCGTCGTTTGGGGCCTTGTGGCAAATTACGCTCGGAGTTTGGTCAGTTCGGAAAACCAAGGTCGCGCACTTGCCATTATCGGTTTTGGGCAGCCTTTCGCCTTAGCTTTTGGAGTCCCGCTTGGTGCATTAGGGGGTCAACACTTTGGTTGGAGATTGACGCTCGGCATGCTAACAGTTGCATCCATCGTTTTGGCGTTATGGATTATGTTTACAGTTCCTCCCCGGCCGGGACTTGTTGGAGATGGCCCAGGAACCAAAGTTCTTAAGAGATCGATTTTGATGCCTGGTGTGATGGGGGTGCTTGTAGCGCTCTTCGGCTGGACAGTAGCGCACAACATGGTTTACACGTACATTCAACCTTTAACCAGTGGTGTGGGAATAGCTCTTGGCGTAGATGTCGTGCTTCTATTTTTCGGGATTTCTGCGGGGATCAGTATTTTACTTACTGCTGTCGTTGTAGATAAGAGATTGTTCCTGACTGGTCTAATCTCAGGCGCGTTGATGCTTTTAGGATTCTTGCTCTTGTCGGTACCGGCAGCTCCCAACTATTTTTTCATTTCTGGAATAATCGTCTGGGGACTGGGGTTTGGTGGTGCACCGACAGTTCTGCAGACTGCCTTAGCCAGAAATGCAGTTAACTTGGCAGACATTGCACAGTCCTTTTTCGTTACTATCTTCAATTTTGGTGTAGGTATCGGTGGTGCGCTCGGAGGGGCAATATCGAGTCTTTGGGGTGTTTCTTCCCTTAGTATTGGTGCAGGGGTGATGTGTGTCTTAGTTTTCGGATTGCTCGTTGTGAGGAGTAGAGATTTTGGAAGGCAGCTTTGAGAGATAGGCCACACGCTCAGGCCGGGAAGTGCTTCTTAAAACAGGCTTGAACTTCCATCTTGAACATCACGCGTTGTGAAGTCTCACTTCAGTGTGCCAGTTTCCAGGGAGTGGATCCGGCAACGTGGCAAAAAGCGAATTGAACAAGTCTTCCAAACATGTTGCGCCACAAATCCGAGCAAACGCTTCTTGCTGCTTGGAGAAAACACCTTGTTGTAATTTTTCTTATTCCGTTTTCTATGCAGATGCCGGTTCCATCCGGTAATTCCCGGGAGATTTCATATCCGCAGCTCGGGATACGCTTCTTGAAAAGCAATGTTGAGCTGCCATCGTGAACATCCCACCATCGAAATCCGGAGATGGAAACCACAGAAGTTTCCACTCCGGCTCTTTTTATTTTTCCTAGTCGCTCCTTTTTCCTTAGTGCGCAGCATATCCATGCTCATCAATCATGTACTGGGTAGCAGTATTTAATTCCTGCTGGGAAATATCCCGCAAACTCGGCCCCGCCGCTGACCCTCCCCAGTGGTCGTAGTAGCGGGGGTTGGGGTGGAGTTCGGATAGTCCTGCGAAGTGCTCATAGCACTAAGGCAACCACACCCACGCCCGCTACGAAAGGCCAACCACACTAACCTTGTGGACAACCCGCACAGGGCTAGTGTGGTTATCCACAGAAATCCACGTTGGTTGCAGTGTTCGATAGCGTTTAGGTGGGCATGTCGGTATGGGCCTCTAGGTTTGAGGCCATGGGCTTTTTAGAAAACCTCCTCAACCGCTACGCCCCGCGCACACCGGGCAAGCCGGTCTTTGCGGTCATTGATGCCGAAACCACCGGCTTTAACAAGTGCTACGACCGCATCATTGAACTTGCTGCCGTGCACGCCGACGCATACTTCAATCCCGTCAACTCCTGGCACACATTGCTCAACCCTGACACCAACGCCGTGTCCACTACTCGGGGGCACCCCCGCCCACCTCGGCACTCAACCCTGCTGTGGGGGTTACTCGTAGCGAAGCGAGCTGAACATCCCGGTTTCCATGTGATAGGCGTTATGACAGTGAAATGCCCACTCACCGGGGTTGTCAGCGATCAGGTCGGCAATCATGGTTTCACCGTGGCGGAGAAGGACGGTGTCCTTGCGTAGCCCGCCGCTGCCGGGCAGCGCCCACGTGTGGCCGTGGATGTGCATGGGATGGGGCATCATGGTCCTGTTGCGCATGACCATCCGCAGGCGCTGGCCCTCCTGCACGGTCGCGGAGGAGGATTGGCCGTCGGTGAGAATGCTCCATTCATACGGCATCATCTGCCCGCCCAGGTCGATGCTGACTTCTCGGTCTGGTGTGTCCTCGGGCAGGAGTGCACGGTCTGCTGGCTTCAGGGAGGACAGAAGCAGTCCGGTGGACGACAACTCGGGGAAGTCGACATCGGGGTGGGGGGCCTGGCCGCCGGCGGTGCGGATGACGGCGAAGGCACGGTCGTCCTTACCCACCGCCAAAGCCGTGAGCGGGAAGATACCGTCGTCGAGGATGACCTCGACGTCGACACGCTCGCCCATCGACAGGTAGATCGATTCGGTCTCCCTGGGTTGGACAGGGAAGCCGTCGGTGTGGGTCACGGTCATGCGGTGGCCACCGAGGGCCACCTTGAAGATGGTGTCACCGCCGGAGTTGATAAACCGCAGGCGGGCCTTGTCGCCCGGGCGAGCCTCGAAGGTCCGGTGAGCACGGGGGATACGTCCGTTGATGAGGTAGTGCGGATACATCACATCGCCGGCATCCCCGCCCAGTACCCGGTCCGGGGTGCCGTGCATCATATGGCCGTGACCTCCCATCCCCTTCTTCCCGTTATGGTCACCCGAACCCATTCCGGTGAGCTTGTCGAGCTCATCGTCGGGAGTGCCCTGAATGCCATCGACCCAGTCGTCGAGCACGATGGTCCACTCGACGTCCTGGTCCTCAGCGTCTTGCGGGTCACGGATGATCAGTGGGGCGTGGAGGCCGCGATCAAGCTGCAGGCCGGAGTGGGAATGGTAGAAGTAGGTGCCACCGTGGGGGACTTCAAAAACATAGGAGAAAGACTTGCCAGGTTCAATGGGGTCCTGGGTCATGCCGGGCACACCGTCGGCTGCGTTGTGGAGTGCGATGCCATGCCAGTGGATGGAGGTGCTTTCAGGCAGTTCATTGGTGATATCGACCTGGAGGACGTCGCCGGCGGTGGCCTCAATGGCCGCATCCCCGGTGTCAGAGACGTATCCCCACGTCTTGGCTTCGATGCCGCCGATATCCAGAGAGAGGGGCCGGGCGTTCAGTGTCCGGCGCACCGTCGGCTCACCGAGCGCAGTGGGGGTGGGAGTGGGGCGAAGGGAGGGACCTGGTGCCGAGGCAGCGGGTCCAGGGTCGCTGGTGCAGGCGGCCACGGCCCCAGTGCCGGCGAGAACGAGCCCGCCGAGCAGAAACTGTCGTCGGGAAAACGCGTTCATCATGATTTGACCTTCCTTGGTGCTAGATTTCAGTGACACGGGAGACAGGCGCAGGTGAGGATCCTGCTGAGCCATTACGTCAGGCGCAGGTCTGTGACACAGGTGGCACCGTCGTCAGCGGTGGAAAACTCCGTGGTGCCGGTATGGCCCTGGTAGCTGACCTCAATCTGGCCGGTGGCATCATCGGGAAGCCAGAAGCCAATAAACCCGTTGTCGAAGGTGGTTGTCGTCTCGTCCACCAGCACCTCACCGGTCGCCTCATCGGTGATCGTGACCTGGATATCCTCATTGTCGAGTTCCCCCTGGCAGGTCGTGAGGCTGTGGTAGAAGCAGTCGTGGGTGGAGGTGAGATAGGGTGCGATCGAGACATACGTCTGATTGTCGGGAAGATCGAGCACAACTTCCTGGTCATCGCTCGAGAGCAGCAGTTCATCGGCACGTACTGAGGCGATCAGATCCGTGGGACGCTCAGTGACCTTCTGCCGGTCGAGGTGATCAATGATCTCCACCGCGTCCATGTCGGCCAGGCCATGGGCAGTCAGGAATGTGTCCTGGGACACCGTCCCATCGGCGGTGGGTTCCGGGTCGGCGGCCGAACACCCCGTGAGGGCGAGGGCAAGGGCGGCGGCTGCGATCGCTGCTCGTTTCACTTCAATCTCCTTGGATCGTGGTAAGGCCATAAGAAGACACCGCCTCAAGGTCGATGCCATACCTTTATCTAGCACGGGTGCCTGACGGACTAGAATTCAAAAACCCTGTTCACAGCCTTATAGCAGGGCAAAAAGAGGGTGAATTCGGTGGGCTGGGTCACCACCGGGACACCACCCCACAGCCGTGGGCGATGTCCTTCTACCCGCCCTGGGTATGCGGTGCAGGCAGTGAAATCCCTGGTGGTGCCTGCTGAACCGACCAGGGGGGCGATGCCGCCGGCCCGGGGTCGGGCACAGGGGTGACGGCGGTCGAAGGGTGATGTTTGAAGATTTGATAAAGATTTCCCCGCCGGGTACTGAGCGAGGGTGGTATTCCCCCCTGGCCGGAGCGATACTGGGGTCTATGGCTGACCGCACACCGACCACCGCTACGCCCCCGGGGCGGGTGCTGGTCGTCGATGATGAACAACCCTTGGCTCAGATGGTGGCTTCCTACCTCATCCGGGCCGGCTTCGATACCCGCCAAGCGCACACCGGTACCCAGGCCGTGGACGAGGCCCGTCGCTTTTCCCCCGATGTTGTGGTGCTGGATCTGGGGCTGCCCGAACTCGACGGCCTGGAGGTGTGCCGACGGATCCGCACCTTCTCGGACTGCTACATCCTCATGCTCACCGCGCGTGGCAGTGAGGACGACAAGATCAGCGGTTTGACCCTGGGGGCGGATGACTACATCACCAAACCTTTTAGCATCCGGGAACTGGTGACCCGGTTGCATGCGGTGTTGCGCCGCCCGCGCACCAGCATCACCCCACCGCAGGTGACCACCCCCTTGATCGTTGGGGACCTCATCCTTGACCCCGTCGCCCATGAGGTGCGGGTGGGGGAGACGACCGTGGAGCTCACCCGCACGGAGTTCGAGCTGCTGGTTGCCCTGGCCCTGCGCCCCGGCCAGGTGCTGACCCGCCACGACCTGGTCACCGAGGTCTGGGACACCACCTGGGTCGGTGATGAACGCATCGTCGATGTCCACATCGGCAACTTGCGTCGCAAGCTCGGCACCGACACCCGGGGCCGGGGGTTTATCGACACCGTGCGTGGCGTGGGCTACCGGGTGGGGCAGCCATGAATCACGGACCCGGCCTGACCTTCCGCTTCCTGGCCGCCCAGGTGTTGGTCGTGGTGATTAGCCTGCTGGTGGCCGCGGCCGTGGCCACGATGGTGGGTCCGACCCTGTTCCATGATCATATGTTGATGACCGGCCGGGAGGACCCCTCGCTGGAGCTGTTCCATGCCGAGCAGGCCTACCGGGGCGCCAACCTGATCACCCTGGCCGTCGCCCTGCCCACCGCCTTGATCAGCGCCCTGCTGGCCAGCCTGTGGTTATCGCGTCGTCTGCGCACCCCCCTGCAGGATCTCACCCACGCCGCTACCAGCCTGACGGCCGGCAACTCCCGTATCCGCGTGCCCGCCGGAAAAGCAGGCCCCGAGTTCACCACCCTGGCGCATGCCTTCAACACCATGGCCGACCGGCTGGAACACACCGAACAGGTCCGCCGCCAGATGCTCTCTGATCTGGCCCACGAAATGGGCACCCCCTTATCGGTGCTCACGGTCTACCTCGATGGTCTCCAGGACGGGGTCGTGGACTGGAATAATGCCACCCACACGATCATGGCTGACCAACTCACCCGCCTGACCCGGTTGATGGAAGACATCGACGATGTCTCCCGGGCCCAGGAACACCGGATCGATTTGGACCTGGCGGAGGAAGGGCTCGGGGATCTGCTCCATACCGCCGCTGTTGCCGCGGGGGAAGCTTATGCTGACAAAGGCGTCGATTTACAGGTCGAGAGCATTGCAGACACCGCCCGGGTGCTCGTGGACCGGCAACGCTTCGGCCAGGTGATGAGCAATCTCCTGTCGAACGCGCTACGGCACACCCCGGCCGGCGGGCAGGTCCGAATCAGCGTCCACCGACAGGGGGCGTCCACCGCGCTCATCCACGTCGCCGATGATGGCGAGGGCATCCCACTTGACCAGCTCGGACACATCTTCGAACGCTTCTACCGGGGGGATGCCGCCCGCAGCCGGGACAACGGCGGGGCCGGTATCGGTCTGACCATCTCCAAGGCATTGATCGAGGCCCACGGCGGCACTCTCACCGCCACCTCCCCCGGACCTGGTCGCGGAGCGGTGTTTGCCCTCCGCCTCCCGCTGTCCCCTCCCGAAAGTGAGGAGGCTGCTCGGTGACCACACCCTGCCCCGCGTGAGGGCCGTGCCCTCTACCCCTTGAAAATATACCCCCAGGGGGTATGCTGAAAATATACCCCCTGGGGGTATACGCTAGAGAGCGGCATCGCCGCACCCCACCGAACCGAAGGAGCTTTCCCATGATCACCTCCCCGCCCCGCCTCTTGCCGATGGCCTCCCACGGCTGCAGCTGTTGCGGACCTGCCTCACGTGCCGACACCGCCTCCACCCTTGCCACCAGCGACTCGTCAGCAGGAGGGTCCTCCCCTAGCTACCAGGTCACCGGCCTGACCTGCGGGCACTGCGCGAAAAGCGTGACCCAGGCCCTTCAGGCCCTTCCCCAGGTCGACGACGTCCAGATTGATCTCGCTGCTGGTGGTGTTTCCACCGTCACGGTCACCGGTGTCGTACCTCCGGAGATGGTTCGCCGGGCCATCGAGGAGGCCGGCTACACCGTCTTATCCTGATCAGTTTTACCCATCATCTCGACCCCGACCGGGTTGAGCGAAAGGAACGTCATGAGCACTCCCCACCATTCGGGTGATCACCATGGTGATCACCCCGCTCCGGAAACAGACCACACCCACCACCCGGATCATGCCGGCCACGAACACCACGCACATGCCGACACCCACGGCCAGGCGATGCCCCACGATCACCCGCACTCCGCCCTGGACGAAGACCACCACGTTCATGGTCACGGCGAACACGCCGGACACAGCACCGCAATGTTTCGGGACCGCTTCTGGTGGTCGCTGATTCTGTCCATTCCCGTCGTTATTTTCAGCCCCATGGTCGCCCAGCTGCTCGGCTACCACCTCCCGGCATTCCCCGGATCCACCTGGATTCCCCCGGTGCTGGGCACGATCATCTTCGTCTACGGCGGAACGCCTTTCCTCAAGGGCGGATGGAAAGAACTGAAATCCCGCCAACCCGGGATGATGCTCCTGATCGCCATGGCCATCACCGTGGCGTTTGTCGCCTCCTGGGTCACCACTCTGGGGCTGGGCGGTTTCGAGCTGGACTTCTGGTGGGAGCTGGCCCTGCTGGTGACCATCATGCTGCTGGGCCACTGGCTGGAGATGTCCGCTCTCGGGGCTGCGTCCTCCGCGCTTGACGCGCTGGCTGCCCTGCTGCCGGATGAGGCCGAGAAAGTCATCGACGGGACCACCCGCACCGTGGCCATCTCCGACCTGGTCGTCGACGACGTCGTGCTGGTGAGGGCCGGTGCCCGGGTGCCGGCCGACGGAACCATCCTCGATGGAGCCGCCGAATTCGATGAGGCGATGATCACCGGCGAATCCCGTCCCGTCTTCCGCGACACCGGTGACAAGGTGGTCGCCGGTACCGTGGCCACCGACAACACCGTCCGCATCCGGGTGGAGGCTACCGGCGGGGACACCGCCTTGGCCGGGATCCAACGCATGGTTGCCGACGCCCAGGAGTCCTCCTCCCGGGCCCAGGCCCTGGCGGATCGGGCGGCGGCGTTGTTGTTCTGGTTCGCGCTGATCTCCGCTCTGATCACTGCGGTGGTGTGGACCATCATCGGCAGCCCGGACGATGCCGTGGTGCGCACGGTCACGGTGCTGGTCATCGCCTGCCCGCATGCCCTGGGTCTGGCGATTCCGCTGGTCATTGCGATCTCCAGCGAGCGGGCCGCGAAATCCGGGGTGCTCATCAAGGACCGGATGGCGCTCGAGCGGATGCGCACCATCGACGTGGTTCTCTTCGACAAAACC
This sequence comes from Corynebacterium tuberculostearicum, assembly GCF_022347235.1. Taxonomy (GTDB): domain Bacteria; phylum Actinomycetota; class Actinomycetes; order Mycobacteriales; family Mycobacteriaceae; genus Corynebacterium; species Corynebacterium tuberculostearicum_F. The sequence continues at coordinate 39,356 of NZ_JAKRDX010000017.1, read as the reverse complement.
GGCACCCTGACCGAGGGTGCGCACGCGGTCACCGGTGTCGCGGCAGCTGTTGGCGTCACCGAGGGCGAGCTGCTGGCCCTGGCCGCCGCCGCGGAGGCCGACAGTGAGCACCCCGTGGCCCGCGCCATCGTGGCGGCCGCGGCCGCCCATCCCGAGGCCTCCCGTCGGCAAATCCGTGCAACTGGTTTCAGCGCCGCCTCCGGCCGGGGGGTCCGGGCCACTGTCGATGGCGCTGAGATCCTCGTGGGTGGGCCGAACATGCTGCGCGAGTTCAACCTCACGACCCCGGCCGAGCTCACCGACACCACCAGCGCCTGGACCGGGCGTGGGGCCGGTGTGCTCCATATTGTCCGTGACGGTCAGATCATCGGTGCGGTGGCCGTCGAGGACAAGATCCGCCCCGAATCCCGCGCCGCCGTGAAAGCCCTGCAGGACCGCGGGGTGAAGGTCGCGATGATCACCGGCGACGCGCAGCAGGTGGCCCAGGCGGTTGGTCAGGACCTAGGCATTGATGAGGTCTTCGCCGAGGTCCTGCCCCAGGACAAAGACACCAAGGTCACGCAGCTGCAGGACCGGGGTTTGAGCGTGGCCATGGTCGGTGACGGTGTCAATGACGCCCCCGCTCTGACCCGCGCGGACGTCGGTATCGCCATCGGTGCCGGCACGGATGTGGCCATGGAATCTGCCGGGGTGGTCCTAGCCAGTGATGACCCGCGGGCAGTGCTGTCGATGATTGAGCTGTCCCAGGCCAGCTACCGCAAGATGATCCAGAACCTGATCTGGGCCTCTGGCTACAACATCCTCGCTGTGCCGCTGGCCGCCGGAGTGCTCGCCTCGATCGGGTTCGTGCTGTCCCCGGCCGTGGGCGCGATCTTGATGTCTGCCTCGACCATCGTGGTGGCCCTGAACGCCCAGCTGTTGCGCCGCATTGATCTGGATCCGGCTCACCTGGCTCCGACCGAGTCGAAAGAGGAACACGCCACGCCTACTCCGGCATCCACCGCCGTCCACTGATCCACCACTTCTCTCCACTGCCCCCATATGACCCTGAAAGGTGCTGTTGCAAAGTTGGGGCAGTAGGAAGAGTGACGTGAAATAGTCACAGCCATGGGCATCTTCTCCGGTCGTCATTTCCCCCGTGACATCATTCTATGGGCAGTGGGTGGTACTGCCGCTACGGGGTGAGCTACCGCGATCTGGAGGAAATGATGACTTCAGCGGGGCGTGCCGGTCGATCACACCACGATCTACCGCTGGGTCCAGAAATACGCCCGTGAGCTGGACAAGCAAACACGGTGGTCCCGACAGGTACCTGACTGGCAGGCTAGTTCCTGGCGGGTGGATGAGGCCTCTATCGGGCGGTCACCGCCGGTGGCCAGACCCTAGACTTTTACCTCTCTCCGAAGCGGAACGTGGCCGCAGCGAAGTGTTTTCTGGCTAAGGCCGTCAGATCCAATGCGTCAGCCGGGTATTCCAAAGTGATCAACGGTGATAAAGCACCCTCCCTAGCTAGGGCAATCGCCGAGTTGAAGTCAGAGGGAATCTGCCCGCCAACAGTGGAACACCGGCGGGTGAAATACCGCAACAACATCCTGGAAGGCGACTATGGTCGGCTGAAGCGGATCCTCGGGCCGAAAGGCGCGGTTAAGAACCGGACATCTGCATATCGGATGTTGAAAGAGATGGAGGCGATGCACTCATTGCGGAAAGGGCAAGGCGCAATGTTTGTCTACGGGCAACCGAACCCGGACGCGGTGATCGTCAACCGAGTCTTCGAGACGGCCTAACAACGCCCACACGCAGCGGCCATCAGGGAGTGAGAAACTGAGTCTTCGCTGCTCTCCGCCCAACTTTGCAACAGCACCTTTTTATTTTTTCTAGTCGCTGTTGTTTTGTTTGGTGCGCAGCATATCCATGCTCATCACAGCGCCGATGATGGCGGCGTGATGTTGCTCATTGAGGCCCGGCGTGATGCGCAGGCGGTACGTGTTTTTGCCCATGAAGAAATTACCCATGCCAGTCCATTCGTTAGAGACGTCAGCAAGCAGGCGATCTTCTGAAGTGATGGAAAGGTTCCAATCCCAGAAGTCGCCGTGAATTTCGACGTCAGGAAAGCCCTCCATGGTCAAGTCCAAGTTTGTCTTGAGCATGGAAAAGCGCTTGGTGATAACAGCCATGGGTTGCTCGATTCCCGGCAAGTGCACCTCGTAGGTATCCTGCAGAAAATTCGGCGGGTCCGAAATCGTCATGACCGTTTGTAGGGGGTTGCCTTCGGCATCCGTGAGTGCGACCTCTAGGCTGCGAGAGGATTTAAACACCATGTCTTTGAGACTGGTGGATTGCAGGATGGTGCCCACAGGGGTGCCATCTAGATCGGTGATCATGAACTGATCGTTGAGGAAGGACTTGGTCTGGGTAATTACGAGCTCGTCAAGTGCGAATAAATTTTGCGTCATGCCAGCCACTGTAGGGAAGCTGGCGGTTTTATTCCTCCTCCCTAGGGGTGGTTTTCTGCTGGCGCATGAGCTCTTGGGCCTCTTCATATGCTCGGGCGCGGTGTGCAGTCATGGTTTGGGCGAAGGTCTGCACCCAGTTCTTGTTCTTCTGCGCCAGCGGGCCGGAGGGCTCGGTGGTGGTCCAGGTGCCGTCCTCAAAAAGCCAGATGATGTCGCGCGAGTGTGGATCCATGACATAAAAGGCCCGGCCATCGGTCTTTATATTGTGGTGGTGCTGGCATAAGCAGGCGAGGTTTGCCGGCGTGGTCGGCCCGCCGTCCGCGTGGTTGATGCGGTGATCCTTCTGGCAGGCAGATGCCGGGCGGTTGCAGCCGGGGTAGCGGCAGGTGCCATCGACGCCTTCCAGGTACGCAGCCATGGCGGCGGGAGTAACATAGCCCTTGACCTCGTGGTTAGGGTTCATCTCCCGGATTTTGGTGTAGGGCAGCGCATTGGAGCGCGCCGGGTCGAGCCAGCCCACGGATTCGATAAACGCCGGGGAATTGGGCACGTCGGTGGCCTTGTAGGCGTTGAGGATGATCTCGGGGGCTTGGGTGCGGCCGGTGAGTAGTGCAACGGCGGCGTCGGCAAGCGAGCAATCTAGCTCCAGCGCGGTCTGCCGGATGCACTTATCGACGCTCGCGATAACCGCCGGGTCCGCACTCAAAGTCACCGCCGAGGTGTTATCGCCCCAGTTTTCCATGGTGTAGCGCGGCTGGGTGGGGCCCTGGGTGACGGCCAATGTGTCATCGGCGAGGTTGATGAGCTCGTTGAGCTTGCGCTTGATCTGTGCCTGCGTCCGCATGGTCTGGTTCGGCCGGGTAGGGGTGAGGTAGGCGGTGAGTTGCTCATCGATGCGCGCGACTACCTCCGGTGTGGGGTTGCCTAAGCGGTTGAGGGACTTATTGATGGCAATAATCCGGTCGAGGTCTAAGTGATAGAGGCGGTGCTGTAAGGCCTGCAGCTCAGGCAGCTCCTCCAAGCGGTGCAGTGCCATGAGGATATGGCCAATCCGGCCTTCATTGACGCCGGTGGTGCGGTAGAGGGAGTTGGTGACTAATTCGAAATCAGAATCGAGTTCTGGGACTTGGTTCACCCAGAACTCGTATTCCGCCTTTCGCATCTCAAAGGCTAAGCGTGTGGTGGGGTCGGTGGTGTTGGTCGTGGAAAAGTAGGGTTCTTCCATGGCGCATCGTACCTAAATTATCGTGTGAACTTGTGTACGATTCACACCTTATAACACCCCTCGGACACGAGCCTTTTTCTCCGCATTGAACCAGCTCAGGAGCTATATTCCGGATCTTTAGTTGGGAGGGAATTTTCGCTGCTTTGTGCCGCGTGTTTCTTGTCCTGCTTGCGCATGAATCGCAGGCCCCAAATGACCAGTGTCCACGTGATGAGGGCGATAAGGAGAATGGTCACCGGCCAATCACCCGCAATGATGGTCGAGGCATTGAATAGGGTATGCAGGGCGATGGCGGCCAGCCAGAATCCGGCCACCTGCCAGTAGCCGTGGCGCGCACCCGCATAGAGCTTGCCGACGCCCCACGCCGCAACCCCCGTATACAGCGCATGGCCAAAGGCGCCGGTGAAGATTCGCCCGGTACCGGTAATGAGTACGCCCCAGAGATCGCCATCCAGGTCATCGATGGCCGCGTTGAGGATGAACGGCACGTTTTCCATGGCATCGAAGCCCAGGCCTACCGCCATGCCGATCGCGGCGGCCTGGTACGGATGCCGCACGTTCCCAAAGGCCGCAATAATAATGACGACGCCAAGGAGCTTGATGGTTTCCTCCGGAAGCGGCGAGTAAAAGGCCCCGTCCAGGTAGGTGAGCCCCAGCTTGTCTGAAATCCCCACCATCTGGTCGTTGAGGCTTACCACTACCGGCTGGGCGAGCGCGCCCCATAGGATGCCCTGCCACATTGGCCGCGGCCTAAACCACCAGAATCCCAGTCCAAGCGTCAGGCCCGCACAGATGAGCGCGCCGAGGAGTCCGACCTCGGTAAAACGGCGATCAACAAAGAAAAAGCCGGAAACTACCAGGCCGAAAGCGATAGATAGCCAGTACAGATTCTTCATGCTTTTTCTACCTCCTGGGCAAGTTCTTCAGCCCGCGGTCCGTGCAAGGAGAGGAACGTGGTGAGGCCATCGCCCTCAATGCTGATGGCTACGAGGTCGCCATCGCTAAGCGTGCGCTTATCCCCGTCGCGGTCGATGTCTCCTTCCGGTATGGCCGTACCTTCCCCCATTGCCCGGAGGTACCGGCGGGTGGCTTGGTCTTTGTCCTGTACGCCGACTTCTTTAGCGCGGATCTGGGTGCCGTCACAGTCCCAGCGTGGTTCACTGCTGGTGGAGCCATCTTCTTCCGTGCAGGATAATCCGGGGATGCGGGCCGAGCCGACCTGCACTTCAGACGTAGGGTTGTCATAAAAGTCTGGCAGGAGTGCATTGGTGCCATAGATGGCGCCAAATACCACGCCCGCCGCGAGGATGAGTGGTGTGCTTTTCATGTACTCCACGCTAGGTATGCCCTGCTCATCGCGGTATCCTCCCCGGGGAGGATTAGGCCGACCACGGGGAGGATTTCTCCCCCATAAGTTCTGCCAAGCCCTGTGATAGGTTGGGTGCGTGTTTGAGGAGCTAGAAGAAGAAGCGGAAACGAAAGACGAGCCCAGCCGCGTCTGGTGGCAGTGGTGGGCGCCCATAGCCATGGCCGCGGTCTTCGTTGGCCTGCCGCCGGCTGTCTACCACCTTGTCCCCGGCCTCGCCTTGCTCATCCTCATGGCCGTGCTGACCGTGGCCATCGCTCTTGTCGACGGCGCCACTTTCCGCGCCTCCTGGACCATTTTCTGCGTGGCGGGGCTGGCGTATTTTGCAGCCATATCCCTCTACTTCAACGAGGGCACCTGGATATACCTCCCAGTATTTGTTTTCCTGGCATGGGCCGCGAGCAGGCTGGGCGCCCTGGTGGGCTCTAAGGAAGGGAAAAGCTAATGGAGAGGTGGCGCCTAGAGCACCCCGAGGTGGGCACCATTGAGGTGCAGCGCGGGTATGATGCCGAATTCGCGGAGATGGGCCAGTGGCCTAAGAAAGCGAAGGACTTCACCCCGGTTCCAGGCGATGCCACCCTGCCGGAACGCCTCCGGCTCTGGCGGAAGAACCCGAGCCCACGCTTGCAGATTGTGGTGAACGGTCAGGTACGCAGCCGCCACGATCGACCGCGTGCGGGCCGCTATTCGCTTAAGAAGAAGATCGAAAAAGACCTCACCCTGCTCGAGAACTCCGCCCCGCGCAGCAAACCTTATCTAGATATCCAAGCCTCCCCCTTTGGCGAGCTCCTCGACGTGTACTACCGCAATGGGGAGGAGGCAGTTGCCCTCGAGCCCCCGGCCGGCTCCGTGGGGGAAAAGCGCCGCCACGCCATGGAGGAAAGCTCCTTTAAGCGGGTGCTGTATCCGCTTTTGGGTGGCTTGGGAAAGTCCGGCTGGGCCATTGGCGTGATCGTGCTAGGCCCGATCATCAGCCGCATCTTGTCCCGATTGCTGCCGGATTGGGAGCTGCCGGAGATTAACCTGCCGGATATCGCGCTCCCGGTGCCGGAGTTTCCGCAGATAGAGCTGCCGGTGCCGAATTTCGACTTCAACATCGACATCGATCCGCCCGACTGGCTCGTATTCCTCATGGATTACAGCAAGGTGTGGGTACCGCTCATCATTGCCATCGTGGTGGGCATTCAGGCCGTGCGCAATGCCAAGAAATCAGAGGAAAAGAAACAGCAGTGGCAACAGGATGGCGCGTATGCTGACGGCCATGAAGATTCACGGCGCGATTGATACGGAGGGCCGGTGCAAGCATTGGCATTCGCCGCTGGATGTGGTGGCCAATAAGTGCGCTACGTGCGGGAAGTATTTTGCCTGCGCGCTGTGCCACGCCGAGCTCACTGAGCATGAGTTTGGGCCCATGCTTGTCGACGCCCCCTCGGTACTCTGCGGCGCCTGCCGCACCGAAATGAACTACCATGCCTACTCCGCTGCGCCTGCGTGTCCCCACTGTGGGCATAAATTTAATCCCGGCTGCAGTGCGCATGCCGGGATCTATTTTCAGCTAGACCGCTAAGCGGTCCGGCCAAGTGAGAATATTAGAAGGAAGACAGCTGCTGCAGCTGCTGGATCTGCGGGATCTGTGGCAGCTGGAACTGGGATACAGCGTTCTGGGCAATCTTGGCCGCATCTGGGATGCGGAAGGTCTGGCCCAGGAAGGGGACATCGACAGTCGGCTGGCCAGGGATGGTGCCCAGCTCGATGACCTTGGCGTTCTTGGCTGGCGCCGGGGCAGGGGCCGGTGCCGGGGCCGGCTTTGGTGCGGGGGCATTGCCGCGCTGGCCGCCGGTGTTGACCGGCTTGCCCTGACCAGTGGTGCCGTTCAGGCCGCAGCGAGCAATGGCCTCATCCATGCGGCCGATGGCGCCGCGGACTTCGTTGCCGCGTGGGTGCACGGTGGCAACGGCCAGGGCCTGGGACTTCTTCTGGTTGTAGTCAGCGGAGTTGGTCCAGTACTGCTGTGCCTGGGAGCAGGAAATCTGGCCGGCAGGCATCTTGTCGAGGAGGTTATCAACGGCGTCGGCATGGGCAGCGGCAGGGGCGGCGAGGGTTACGGTCAGGGCGGTAGCTGCAGATAGCAGCGCGGACTTACGTGCAAAGCTCATGCCAGACATCTTGCCACATTTGTTACGCCTGTGACAGGCCTAGGAAGCGATTGACCAGGCTGCGGTAGGCGCGGACGGTGAGCTCGAGGTCCTCTAGGTAGAGGTGCTCGTCGTGGCTGTGCAGCTGCGAATTGGCACTAGCCATATCGCGGCCCTCGGCGTGCATGGCAAAGCCATAGGCATTGCCGCCCTTGCGGCGAGCGAAGCGCAGGTCCGAGCCGCCGGTGGCGTGAACTGGGACAACGTCCTTGTCGGGGAAGAATTCCTTGGAGGTGGCCTCAATAGCGCGCCACAGTTCGGTATCGGTGGAGGATTGCGTGGCATCTTCGGTGATGAGGTGCTCGATTTCTACCTCATCGGCCATGTCCCCGAGCGCGCTGCGCAGGAAGTCATCCAGATCCTCCTGGGTCTGGCCGGGGAAGGGGCGCACGTCCATTTCCAGGTAGGCATGTGAAGGCAGCACGTTGATGGCACCGCCAGCGCGCAGGACGGTCTCGGCGATGGTGGTATGGCTAAAGGCGTGGGCATAGGCGTCGAGGTTGCCGAATTTGGAGTAGTCACCGGTGCCGTCGATAAGCTCCTGCTCCGTCTGGGGGTCGAACTTGAAGGTGCGCACAAAGCCCTCCCAGATCTCATTCGAGGCTGTGGGCGGCTCAGCGGTGGCGATGCGGCGGGCGACCTCACCGATCTTTACGATGGCAAAGTCCTTGCCATAAGGGGTGGAGCCATGGCCGGCATCGCCATGTACGTGCAGGCGGCGCTGACCGGCGCCCTTTTCTCCCACGTTGAAGCCCACCGCGCCGGGCAGGTGGCTGCCGCCGGTCTCAGACAGGCAGTTCTTCCAGGAAAAGGCATCGGGGTGGTTCTCGGACATAAAGCGCACGCCGAGGCCGCCGCGGGCCTCTTCATCGGCCATGCCGACGAAGGCGAGGGTGCCGCCCGTGTTACCGGCGCGGGCTACCTCGCGCGTGACGGCGGCCATGGTGGCGGTAATAAACAGCATGTCTACGGAACCGCGGCCGTAGAGCTTGCCGTCCTCGATAAGCGCCTCGAAAGGCGGCTTGGTCCATTTGGGCTCGTCCACGGGGACGACGTCCGTGTGGCCCATGAGGGTCAGCGGTTCCTGGTCCGGATCGCCGGGGACGGTCACCACGATGGAAACACGGCCCGGGTGGGACTCGAAGCGCTCAATCTGCACGTCTTCGCCCGCAAAGAATTTTTCCAGGCTATCCGCATTGCGCACCTCGTGGCCGGAGTCTGGCGTGAGGTCATTAACGCAGGCATTGCGGATCAGCTCTTGGAGGAGGGAGAGGGTGTCATCATAAAGCGTCATGCCCCCCGAGGGTAGTTCCGTATAGATTTATATGTGGTTTTAACCAAAGTTGAACGCCGTTCAAGTAGGGTTTAGCACCATGAGCATCGTTGACATCGCCCGTGAGAAAGCCCTGGAGCAAGGCAAAGGCCTTAACCAGGAAGAGCTACTGCAGGTATTGCAGGTTCCGGATTCCCAACTGGAGGAAATCGCTGATATCGCTCACCAGACCCGTCTGAAGTGGTGTGGTCCGGACGTATCGGTGGAAGGCATTATCTCCATTAAGACCGGCGGCTGCCCAGAGGACTGCCACTTCTGTTCCCAGTCCGGCCTCTTCGAGTCCCCGGTGCGCGCCGTGCGCTTGAACATCCCTGAGCTGGTGGAGGCAGCGCAAAAGACCGCTAAGTCCGGCGCTACCGAGTTCTGCATCGTCGCTGCGGTGAAGTCGCCGGACGATCGCTTGCTGGACCAGGTGGGCGAGGCCATTGCCGCGATTAATGACGCCGTCGATATTGAGATTTCCTGCTCCCTGGGCACCCTGACCCGCGAGCAGGCACAGCGCCTGAAGGATATGGGCGCCCAGCGTTATAACCACAACCTGGAGACCTCCCGCTCCTTCTTCCCCAATGTGGTCACCACCCACACCTGGGAGGAGCGCAAGCAGACCCTCGACTACGTGCGCGAGGTGGGCATGGAGGTTTGCTGCGGCGGCATCATCGGCATGGGCGAGTCCCTGGAGCAGCGCGCCGAGTTTGCAGCGCAGCTGGCAGAGATTGACCCGTGCGAGGTACCGATGAACTTCCTTGACCCGCGCCCGGGCACCCCCTTCGCGGACCGCCCGCTGGTTCCCTTGGGAGAGGGCCTGCGCGCCGTGGCGGCGTTCCGCCTGGCCATGCCGTCTACCACCTTGCGCTTTGCTGGTGGCCGCGAGCTTTCGCTTGGCGACGACGGCACTGAGCGCGGCCTCCTCGGCGGCATCAACGCCATTATCGCCGGCAACTACCTGACCACCCTGGGCCAGCAGATTGAAAAGGATGTGGACATGTTGCACCGCATCGACCTGCCGATTAAGGCCCTGTAGTGCCTGGTTTATCCGAGCCAACATCCGAATTGGCTGCCGCCGTGCTGGCTGGGGATGAGCCGATTTTCCATCCGAATACCGGCAAGCCGATCGAAGAGGTATTCACGCTGCACCCCGCGGCTGCAGCCGGCCTCGACGTGCCGCGCTACTGCCAGATCTGTGGCCGCCGCATGGTGGCCCAGGTGCGCCCCGATGGCTGGCACACTAAGTGCTCGCGCCACGGGGAGCTGGATTCGGAGTGGCTATACGTAGAGCACTTGCCCGAAAGCTAGCATCGGGGGCATGGATCCCGCCGTCTCCCTTGCCCACCAGTCTGCGCTGCGTTCGATCGCCCGAGTGGTCGAAGAATCGGCGCCGCATACGGAGGAAGGGAAGGCCTTAGGGGACGTCGTCAAGCAGCTGCGCGAGGGCCCAGTGATGGTGCTAACCGGGGCAGGTGTGTCTACGGAGTCGGGCGTGCCGGATTATCGGGGCCCGCGCGGCTCCCTTAGTAGGCACCGGCCGATGACCTATCAGGAATTTCGCCACGACCCGGCCGCGAGCCATAGGTATTGGGCCCGTAGCTTTGTGGGGTGGCGAGTCATGGATTCCGCGGTGCCGAACCGCACGCACTATGCGCTCGTAGAACTAGAGCGCGCCGGGCTGGTCAATGGTGTGGTCACGCAAAACGTGGATGGCCTGCATAAACAGGCGGGAACCGCGAACTTGGTGGCACTGCATGGCGACATGGAAACCGTCGTGTGCTTAATGTGTGGGCAGCGGGAGGCGCGGCCGCACTTCGATGCGCGCTTGGCCGCAGCAAATCCGGGGTACTTGGAGCGCCTCGTCGTGGAGGCGGACCAAGTGAACCCGGACGGTGACGTGACGCTTGATGAAGCTGACGTGGCTGCGTTCCGCATGGCAGGGTGCGAGCGCTGTGGTTCTGCATTATTGAAGCCGGACGTGGTCTACTTTGGTGAGCCCGTGCCGCCCGAGCGCCGCGATGCCGCTTTTGCCGTGCTAGGCCAGGCCCGCTCGCTCGTGGTGGCCGGCTCCTCGCTGGCGGTTATGAGCGGGTACCGCTTTGTGCTGGAGGCAAAGAAGCAGGGCAAGCGCGTGGCCGTTATCAATGGCGGGCCCGGCCGGGGTGATCAGAAAGTGGATACGCTGTGGCGCACCCAGGTGGGACCGGCCTTTGACGCGGTGCTGGATGAGCTGGGGCTATAACTAGCGCGGGATGCTCTCCACCAGTTCCAAAATGGTGCGCACGATGGCGTGGACGCGCTTATCCATGGGCATATCCTCGTGCATGACCACTGCTCGGCGGTCGAAGTCTTGGACATAAATATTTCGCACGGTGCCCTCTGCGACGCCGCGGGGGTCGAGGAAGCAGGTCTCGGGCGGGACCACGACGGCATCAGACCGCGTGGCAATGCAGGTATAGCTCACGCCGGATTCCAAGTCGCCATCGCGATTGGCCTCGCGTAGCGCTTCGCTGCCGACAATTTGGTCCATTCCCGCTGGTCCAAACCAGCCATCGATGACGGAGCGCATCACCGCCTCTTGGCGCGGGGTGCGAATGAGGCGGCTGACGATGCCTCCGTAAGTAGTTCCGTGGTTTGGCGCGCTGATGCACATCAGATGGAGGACATGCTCGGCGCCGCCAATCATGCGCATCCAATAGCGGGCGAGGAGTCCGCCCTGCGAGTGGCCGATGAGGATGACCTTGTCCGCGCCGGTGACCATGCGCACGGTGCGGATATAAGCATCGAGTTGCTCGGCGGATTCTGCAAGGGGCTGGGTGGCGCGACGGCCGTAGTCAGGGGCGAAGACCGCCCAGCCGTCTTGGCGCAGCTCATTGCCGAGGATTTGCCATACGCCCTTGGTATCGCAGGTGCCGTGAATGAGGATGACCGGCCAGGGGCGTTGTGCGGTAGGACGTGCGCCCCAGTCATCTTCGAAAACGCCGCGTGGCTTGATGCGGGCGCCTAGCGGGAGGGTAGCAGCGGCATCGGCGTCGAGGGCGGTATCGCCGGGGCTGGTCTTGACCTTCTGCGCTTTGATGAGGTCCGCGATTTCGGCCGCGACTTCCTCGCGCAGTGCCGTGGCCTCGGCAGGGGAGGCGACGCCGCGACGCGGGGAATCGGTCAATTCCTTCTCGTTGGCGCGCCAGAATTTGCGGAGTTGCTCGGAAATAGTGGATTTCAACTCAGCCATGGTTCCGGATTGTACTCGTTATTGCAGGTTAACTGTGTTTTTGTCAGGAGTTAAGAAATTTATGGGCAAACCCTTGACCATCCTACGAAAGGTTTATAAACTTAGGCTTGCCTAATCACGGGCGGTGCTTGCAGGAGGGTGCGCTCCACTCCCTCCTTGGGTACCGAGAGATTAGTCATGGGGAGAAGGCCCGCCGATGTGCTGTCGGCGGGCCTTCGTTGTGGATAAAGGGCGGTTCCCGGCCTGAAGAAAAGGTGGCGCACAAGGGGTGTAAAGGAAATATAAAAATTGCGAGCGAGAGGCGTAAAGATAGCGCAAAGATTGCCTAGGGCAGCGGGGGTGTGGTCCTAACGTTTGTGCGTAGCAGGTGCTGCCTTGGTACCGGCACCTGGCAGGCATATCTGTCAGGCACAGGAAAGTTTCACTCGCACAAGGGGGTTTCCCACATGTTAGACATCGTGGCAATCCTGATAGCCATCCTGACGGTTGGCTGTCCCTCCGTCCTCAACGAGCTTCTGGACGGTGATGCATAACCATGAACACCATTACAGCGGTCATTGGCCTCGTCATTGTTGTGGCCTTGGTGACCTACCTCATCATTTCCTTAGTTGATCCGGAGCGTTTCGCATGATCGCCGGCATTGGGGCGGTGTTACCGCAGTTCCTCGCCCTCGTCGTCTTGCTCGCGGCGGCATATGTTCCTTTGGGCAATTGGATCGCACGCAGCTACACCTCTGACAAGGACTGGGCGATAGAGCGTGCGGTGTATAAGGTCCTGCGCGTTGACCCAAACCGCGGGCATAACAGCAAGAATTACAGCCGTGCATTGCTTGGTTTCAGCTTGGCATCCGTACTCGTTCTTTACGCGGTGCAGCGCCTACAAACCGTTTTGCCTAGCTTTGGCAATTCCCGCTCCGCAGCGGTGGAACCGTGGATGGCGTTTAATACCGCGGCGTCATTCGTGTCCAATACCAACTGGCAGTCCTATTCGGGCGAAGAAACCCTGAGCAATGGTGCGCAGATGCTTGGCCTGACCGTTCAGAACTTCGCCTCCGCGGCTGTCGGCATGTGTGTGGCGGTTGCGCTCATTCGCGGTATCGGTCACTTGGGATATAGCCGAGACAAGCTGGGCACTGAGAGTGGGCAGCACCTCATCGGAAATTTCTGGGTTGACCTCACCCGCGGTTTGGTGCGCATTCTTTTGCCGCTTTCTCTATTGATTTCCTTCGTCCTCATCTTGGGCGGAACCATGCAAACCTTCGGGTCCAACCTGGTGAGCTCCGCGGGCGTGGATATTCCGCGCGCTCCGGTGGCTAGCCAGGAAGCAATTAAATTGCTGGGAACCAATGGTGGTGGCATCTTCGGTGCCAACTCGGCGCACCCTTTTGAGAACCCCACTGGTTTTACCAACCTGGTAGAAATCTTTTCTTTGCTGGTTATCTCTTTCTGCTTTATCCGTGCCTACGGAGTAATGCTGAAATCCCAAAAGCATGCATGGACCCTGCTTGGCGTCATCGGCGGCATTTGGACCGTAATGGTTGCTTTGGTGGTATGGGCGCAGCACACTACCACCGGTGCGGCAGCCCAAGCCGCGGGCGGCAACTTGGAGGGCATCGAACAGCGCCTAGGTATTGACGCTTCCGCACTCTTTGCGGTGTCTACCACGGGCACTTCTACCGGTGCGGTCGATTCGATGCACGATAGCTATTCACCATTGGGTGGCGGCTTGTTGATCCTCAATATGCTCCTGGGCGAAATTGCACCGGGCGGCGTGGGCACTGGCCTCTACGGTCTGCTGATGGTGGCAATCCTCGCCGTCTTTATCGGCGGCCTGCTCGTGGGGCGCACACCGGAGTTCATGGGCAATAAGGTCGGCCGCAAGGAAATCTCCGCGGTGAGCCTGTACATCCTCACCATGCCGGTCCTCGTCCTGGTAGGCGTGGGCGCATCGGTGGCTCAGCGCAAGCTGGTGGAGCTTTCCGCGACCAACTTCGGCGCGCCGGGAACCCCGGATAACGCGCACGGTCTCTCCGAGGTGCTCTATGCCTTTACCTCGGCGTCGAATAATAACGGCTCGGCCTTCGCGGGCCTGACGGTAACCGAGCCCTGGTGGCAAGTCACCCTCGGTATCGCCATGCTGTTGGGCCGCTTCCTCCCCATCGTTTTCACCCTGTACTTGGCGGGCAGCCTAGCCGGTCAACGCCGGCAGGCCACTACCGCCGGCAGCTTGCCGACGTCCGGCGTGACCTTCGCGCTGCTTACCATCGGCGTCATTGTGTTGGTCGCCGCCCTTACCTTCTTCCCCGTTCTTACCTTGGGTCCCATTTCGGAGGCACTCTCATGACAACACCAACTATGACCACTGAGCAACGCACTCCTCAGCGCCCTGCCACCAAAAACAGTGGGTTGGCTGCGGCAGCGTTAAAGTCGTTGCCGCACAAGATGTCCCCACTCGCCCAAGCCCGCAACCCCGTCATGTTCGTGGTGTGGGTAGGCGCCGCGCTGACTACCCTGTGGTCCATCTTTAGCCCCAGCGTTTATGGCTGGGTGGTAACCGTATGGTTGTGGTTTACCATTGCGTTCGCGGCGTTTGCTGAGGCATATGCCGAAGGCCGCGGTAAAGCCCAAGCGGATAGCTTGCGCGCCGTGCGTGATGACGCCACCGCTAACCTGGTTACCGATGGCGGCATCGAGGTCATTGCCGCTTCTGAGCTCACCAAGGGCGCTATCGTGCGCGTGGAGGCCGGAGAGACGATCCCGGGTGACGGCGACGTCATTGAAGGCGCGGCAACCGTCGATGAATCTGCCATTACCGGCGAGTCTGCTCCCGTGGTTCGCGAGGCCGGTGGCGATCGCTGTGCTGTAACCGGCGGAACCGTGGTCCTGTCTGATTCCATCTTGGTACAGATCACCTCGGAGCCGGGAGCAACCTTCGTCGATACGATGATTGCCTTGGTGGAGGGGGCGGAGCGACGCAAGACCCCGAATGAGATAGCGCTGAGCATCCTCCTGTCTACCCTGACTATCCTCTTCCTCATTGCGGTTACCGCACTGGCCCCAATGGGGTTGTTTACCGGCGCGGAGCTCTCCCCGCTCTCGCTGGTGGCCCTGTTGGTCTGCCTCATCCCAACCACCATCGCTGCCCTGCTATCCGCGGTGGGAATCGCGGGAATGAACCGGCTAGTACACCACAATGTTCTGGCTACGTCCGGACGCGCGGTAGAGGCGGCGGGCGACGTAGCGACCCTACTCATGGATAAAACCGGCACCATCACCTATGGCAACCGGCAGGCCACCGGGCTTATCGTTGCGCGCGGTGTCGATGAGCAGGAAGCTGCGGAGATAGCCCGCGTTGCTTCGGTTGCCGATGAGACCCCGGAAGGCCGCTCCATCGTGTCGTGGTTGACCGAAAACTACCACCTTTCTACCGCAGCAGGAGAGGAAGAAAAGACCGCCGAGGTCATTCCATTTAGCGCTTCTACCCGCATGTCCGGGCTTGACCTCAGAGGCCGAAAGCTGCGCAAAGGTGCCGGTGATGCTGTGCGCCAGTGGGTAACCGAGGCGGGTGGCGACTGGCCACAAGAAATTGAAGAGTCCGTGACCCAGATTGCAGAAGGTGGTGGAACCCCGCTGCCCGTTGCCGTGGAAGAATCCGACGGCACCCGCAGGGTTATTGCGGTGGTGCAACTCAGTGACGTCGTCAAGCCGGGCATGGCGGAGCGCTTCGCCGAACTGCGCCAGATGGGCATCAAAACCATCATGGTGACCGGCGATAACCCATTGACGGCAGCGGCCATTGCTAATGAGGCAGGCGTCGATGATTACATCGCGGAGGCCACCCCAGAAGACAAGCTGGCCAGGATCCGCGAGGAACAGGCGCACGGCCGCATGGTCGCTATGACCGGTGACGGTACCAACGATGCGCCGGCGCTGGCGCAGGCGGACGTGGGTGTGGCCATGAATACTGGTACCTCTGCAGCGAAGGAAGCCGCCAACATGGTGGACTTGGATTCTGATCCGACCAAGCTTATCGATGTCGTGCGCATTGGCAAGCAGTTGCTCATCACCCGTGGGGCGCTTACCACTTTCTCTTTGGCCAATGACTTAGCGAAGTACTTCGCCATCTTGCCGGCCCTGTTTTCTACCCAGCTTCCGCACCTCGAGCGCCTCAACGTGATGCACCTGCACTCGCCGCAATCCGCCATTGTGTCTGCAGTCGTATTCAACGCGCTCATCATCGTTGCTCTTATCCCATTGGCGCTCAAGGGCGTGGCCTATAAGCCGGCCTCTGCCTCGTCCCTGCTCCGCCGTAACCTGGGCATTTGGGGACTGGGCGGCGTGATCACCCCATTCCTAGGCATCTGGCTCATTGACCAGGTAGTCAACCTGCTTCCAGGTATATAGAAAAAGAAGGACCAAAAATGCGTGTCTATTTTCGTAACCTCGCCGCTGGATTCGTAGCCGTACTATTGTGCGTTGTCGCACTAGGAATGATCTATCCCGCTGCCGTGTGGGGAATCTCCCGCATCAAGCCGGACTCCGCCGAGGGCAACCTCATTTACCAAGGTGAGTGCCTAGCTGGTTCGACCCAGCTTCAAGATGGCCAGACCGAAGGCCCGTACTTCTTCCCCCGTTCCGAAGGCATGAGCAATTACGGCGCTAGCAGCTCCGAGCTAGAAAAAGCCGTGCAGGAGCGGCGCGGGGACATCGCCAAGCGCGAAGGCGCCGCCCCAGAAGATGTGCCCACCGATGCGGTAACCGGTTCCGGCTCTGGTGTCGATTCTGGCATTAGCCCTGCGTACGCTGAACTACAGGCTCCGCGTGTCGCACGAGAGCAGGGGATGAGCACCGAAGAAGTGCGAAGCCTCATCGAAGACAACACAGAGCATGCCAGCCTCGGGTTCCTGGGCGAAGACGCAGTCAACGTCACTACTCTCAACCGAGCACTGCCCATTCCACCGTCCTGCTCATAAGATGAGTGCCATATGAACGACAAGAAAGTTCCGGCGCGCACCAAGCGTGGCGCTTTGAAGATCTACCTCGGCGCGGCGCCTGGGTCTGGTAAGACCTGTGCAATGCTCAACGAGGCGCACGGCCTTGTGCTGGCCGGCCGCGATGTGGTCATTGGCATCGTGGAAGATCATGGGCGCGAATTCACTCGGGCGCTGTGTGATGGCCTTGAGACCATCCCGCGGCGCTACGCCGCCGGGCTATCTACCGGAGAACTCGATACTGCAGCCATCATCTCGCGCCAGCCGGAAACCGTTCTGGTCGATGAATTTGCCCATTCCAATCCGCGCGGTGAGGAACACGCTAAGCGCTGGGAAGACGTAGAGGAAATCCTAGCCGCAGGAATCGATGTGATTTCTACCCTGAATATCCAGCACCTTGAAAGCCTCAATGACGTAATAAACCAGATCACCGGTATTTCCCCGCAGGAGACGGTGCCAGACGAGGTGGTGCGTGCGGCGAACGAGATCGAGTTGGTGGATGTATCCCCGCAGCTCTTACGCACCCGCTTGAGGGATGGCCAAGTCTATAAAGAAGCGCGCATTGCCCCAGCCTTGAATAATTATTTTAGGGTGGGCAATCTGACTGCATTGCGGGAGCTTGCCCTGTTGTGGTTGGCGGACCAGGTTGATGAGGCTCTCGCGTCCTACCGCTCTGAACAAGACATTACTGATACCTGGGAAGCGCGGGAACGGGTGGTTGTGGCCATTCAGAACGTCGCGCACGCAGAACTGCTCATTCGCCGCGGGCGCCGCATCGCATCCAAATCCTCAGCCGAGCTACATGTGGTTCACGTAATTTTTGGGGATTCCTTTTCTTCCGGTGAATCTTCTGTTGCAGGTTCCGCTCAACAACTGTCCAAATTACAATCCTTGGCTCAGGACGTGGGTGCCCGTTTGCATCAGGTCACCGGTGACTCGGTGCCAGAAGCGCTGCTTAATTTTGCCCGCAGCGTCAACGCCACCCAGTTGGTCCTGGGGGTTTCACCACGGCGTCGCTTAGGCCTGCACTGGCGCGGCACCGTTGCTGAGGCCGTGTTGCGGGATTCAGGCAAGATCGATTGTCACATTGTTAATCTTCCGTCTGATAAACCCTCGCCTCTTTCACCACTGCTGCGACCATTGCATTCCCTCCCGCGCCGGGCGGTGTCTTGGGTGGGCGCGGCTGTCGCTTTCATCGCCTTGACCGCACTGTTGCAAGGCATCGACGGCTCGGCATTGGGAACAGGCACGTGTTCTGCTTTTTACTTTGCGCTGATCCTTCTCGTAAGCATGCTCGCTGGCCTGTGGCCGGCGGTAATTATTGCGTTTGCCTCGGGCTTGGCGGTCAATTGGTTCTTTACCGAGCCCCTGTACACGTTCGATATTGCTGAGCCAGCTAACGCTGTCATCCTCGTGGTCATGGTAGCCATTGCCCTGGCCGTGGGTTTACAAGTGCGGCGCACCAAAATAGAGCACCATAATGCGGCCATTGCCACGCGCGATGCTGAGCTCTTGACGGTCTTTTCCCGCGCAGCCCTCAACCGCCGTGCGGACGTATCTCCCATCGACGCAGTGCTTCGCAAGGTAGGAGAGACCTTCGGCTGCCATAAGGCCGTGCTTCTTGACGCCTCCGGGGACATACTCTCTACCTGGCACGCTTCGGCGGCCTCGCCCCGGCAAAGTAGACACCTGCATATCCCCGCAAAGACTCATAAACGTGAGGTAGAAACGTTGGTCTCCAGCGAGGACACTACGGTCCAGATTGTGATGGAAGGCCCAGCGTTATCCGCCCGCGACCGTGCTTTGGTGGCGGTTGTGGCAGGCTATTTAGCCGGCATCGTGCGCCGCGACAAGCTTTCGGCTGAAGCCGCACGTGCCGATGCCATTGCTGCCGCTGATGAATTGCGTCGTGCGCTGCTATCGAGCGTGAGCCACGATCTGCGCACGCCCCTAGCAACGGCCAAGCTGGCTGTGTCCTCTTTGCGGAATTCCGAAATCGAATTCAGTCCAGAGGATCAAGAAATACTGCTGGCGGAAACCGCAGCTAGCATCGATCAACTCACGCTGCTCGTGACCAACTTATTGGATCACTCGCGCTTGAGTGCAGGAGCGGTAACTGCACGCCGGGATACTGTGGAGTTATACGAGGTAGCCAATCGGGCTATTGCTTCCTGTGCCTTTGGACATAGCAAGGACCAACTTGGTCGCATTCATATTGGTTCTGGACTCCGTGGCCGCACCTGTTGCGCGGATAGCGTTTTGCTGGAACGCGTGCTGGCGAACCTATTCGATAACGCTTTGCGCTATGCGCCGAGCGGACCAGTCAACGTTGATGCGCAGGTTATAGATGAGCGCGTGGAGCTGAGTGTGAGCGATGAAGGGCCGGGAATTTCACCAGAAAAGCAGCAGGAGCTTTTCCAAGCTTTTCAGCGCTTGGGCGATACCAGCAATGACAACGGGGTGGGTTTAGGCCTCTCCGTCGTACGCGGATTTGTGGAGGCCATGGACGGTACTATCAACGTAGAGGCCACTCCAGGAGCGACCTTTATCCTGAGTTTCCCGCTGCGGGAGGAGAAAAGCCATGACTGATAAGAAGGCCACGATTGTCATTGTGGATGATGATCCGCGTTTGCTCACCACCTTGAGCATTAATTTTAAAGCGCGTGGGTATGAGGTGTATTCAGCCAGCACCGGGGCGGAGGGTCTGCAGGTGGTCTCCCAGCATCAGCCCGATGTGGTGATTTTGGATATGGGTCTGCCGGATATGGATGGGCGGGAGGTCCTCGATGGGATTCGAGGGTGGTCAGCAATTCCCGTTCTGATTCTTACGGCCCGGTCCGATCCCCTATTTAGTGCCTCGGCCCTAGATCGCGGTGCTGATGATTATGTGACCAAACCCTTTTCTATGGAAGAGCTCTTGGCCCGCGTGCGCGTGGCTTTGCGGCATGGCAGTCCCCAGCAGCCATCTGCTCAGCGGGAAGCCACGATGGTGCGGGCGGGTGATGTGCTTATCGACGTCCCTCGACACTCCATCACCAAGGCAGGAAAGCCCCTTCACCTGACCCCCACTGAGTGGGGCGTGCTTACGACGCTGCTGCGTGCCCACGGCGGTTTGGTGCGCAAAGAAGACCTCCTCGCAGAGATTTGGGGCCCGGGATTCGAAGGACAAAGTCACTACCTGCGCATCTATACCTCGCAGCTGCGCCGCAAACTGGAAACCGATCCATCTAATCCCCAATACCTGCTCACTGAACCCGGATTGGGATACCGCTTCATTACCTCCCCTGGGGTCTAGGAGTAGCTGACGCCATTTTCTGCAGGGAACTACTCTTGCAGTGGCAATTCTGTGCAGTGGAGGGGTGCGAGTTGGTATCCATAACGCTTATGCGTCGAGGGCTTCGGTGTGCCCTGCGCATTTAACCAACTGCAAGTGCGTGAGAACTAAACATTTCAACTGGTCACCAGCGATTGTTCGTTCTCTAAATCATTTCTGGTGCTGCAGATTAGTTGCTTTTCCCTGAAGAGGTGACGGTGTCTGTCATGCTTTCCTGACCAAAGAACTTTCGAGCATATTTTTGGGTAGAAGGGTCTATTAAATCAAGCTACGTTGTACGTACCGTTAGAAGAAGGAATAGGGCTCTCTACTTTCATAAACTTGGCTCGATTTATTGTGCCAACGTTGAAGGTTATGAATTAGAGACGTCTGGGGTTGAAAGCTTGGTATCTAAAAATAGAGCTCCTCAAGACTCCGGTGTTCATTTATCGCTGTCTGGGTGGGGCTTTATCTGCGCACCTGAATTCGTGCAAGAAATCTTGCACGAATCTCTCGGGTAGCTTACTGTGGTCAATCGTTCAGGAATTCTTGCACGATTGGAGTTGTGATGAGCCCACGAAAGTATGAGCATCCGGCCACCGAGGACCTTGAATTCGTCCGTGTTCTGGCTGCGGTAAGTGATCCCATCCGGTTAGAGATGGTTAGGCGCCTGGCAGACGGTCAGGAGCACGATAGTTTGACGCTCGCTGATGACCTGCCTCGATCTACCCTGACCTACCACACTCGGCAGCTGCGTGAAGCCGGTGTGACGTGGACAAGAAGCCAGGGACGAACTTGTGTTATCTCTTTGCGCAGAGGCGATCTAGACGAACGGTTCCCTGGTTTACTCGATATGGTGATTTCGAATGCTTAAACAGCTGTGGCCGTTAGTTTTGGGCAGTGTAGCGCTCGGATTGGACGCATATGTTATCGCTGGACTGCTATCACAGATTGCAAACGACTTGGGTACAAGTGGCAGTGTGATCGGCTTGGGTGTTACCGCCTTCACCGGCGCGTACGCAATATCTGGTCCGCTGTTCTCGGGTAGGGCAGGCAAAGATCCGCGGAGTGGTCTGCTTGGAGCTGTTGCTGTGTTTTCTTTGGCGAATGTCGTGACTGCAGTCTCGCCTACAGTGAGCGTTTTTCTCGTGTCGCGCTTGATCGCAGGTGCGGCAGCGGGAATTTATTCGCCGTTGTCCTCAGCCGTAGCGGGGATGTCCGTCCCAGCAAAGTATCGCGGGCGCGCACTGTCAATGGTGCTGGCTGGCTTAGCGGTGGGAACTGTCGTGGGCGTACCGGTGGGATTGGGGGTAGCTAAACAGCTAGGCTGGAGGGCTACCATCGGTTTGGTCTCGGCCATTGGAATAGTGGCGTTAGCGGGTCTAGCGTTGCGCAAAGCGAGTGTGGTACCAGCTGTGCCCTCTTCCTCGTTGGGGCAGCGACTCCGAGTCATCGGCCGAGTGGATAATTTCCTGACGATCTTAGTTACTTTCTTTGTTGGAGTGGGTTCGCTGGGGTTGTACACCTATATTCCTGTAGTGCTTGATCGTGTGCAGGTAGACACCATTGCTGGTATTTGGGTCTGGGGTATCGGCGGGGCAGCGGGTGCTTTTGGGATTGGGAGGGTGCTCGACAAGGTTAATAGTTCACGCAAACTAACGGTCATTATCATTGCATTACTCGTGACTGATTTCGCTCTACTGCTGCTCTTCCCTTCGAGCCACGTGGTGGCAGTGGTGTGTCTTTTTGCTTGGGGGCTTTTGGGGTGGTCGTCTATGGCACCGCAGCAGCATTCGATGCTTAGTGCAAACCCTGATGAAGGGGCGACTGCTGTTGCTGCTAATGCATCTGCGAACTACCTTGGCTCGGCAGTCGGCTCCGCAGTGGGTGGATTACTGTTGCCCTCCTCCACGGGAATCCTGTTAGGAGCATTAGGTGCAGTCCTAGTAGGAATCGTCTGCAGTATTGGGGCTAGTGCCTCTTCTCGCTCTCATACTGGGGACAATGTGAATTAGGAATACTTCGGATTGATGGGACGATGCCCGAGTTGACATAGTCGAGCTCTTCGTCGCATTCCCTTTGAGGCCTTTGCTTTGACACTCTTAGCAGCTTAAAGGACTGATCCTAGGTCTTTGATTTTCTCGCAGTAAATCATGTCAGTATTGGTATCACTGAAGCTACCGCGGAAAAGAATAAAGAACTGCGCGGACCGCTGCCGCGCTGCGAAGTCCCCGCTACACTCGCGCTTATGACCGATCTGCAGCATGTCCACTCCGTTGATGAGGCGGTAAACCGCCTGATCGAGATTTACGAGAATTCCTGCGAGCTCGCGCGCAAGACTTTGGAATCAGGAAACCTTGATGACTATCGCTATGTGGTTTATCCCAAGGTCACGGTGGATATCCGCAAATGGCAGCCGATCGATCGTTCCGAGCCCTTCGGCTACGTTAACGAGGCCGGCAAGTACTCGGCGGTAATCTCCAAGCCGCACATCATTCGGGACTACCTGCACGAGCAGCTGACTCGTTTGGCGGGGAATTATCCGTGCGATATCTTTGTTGGCCAATCCGACCAGCGCATTCCACCGGAGTACATCAAGGACACAAGGAAAGCCCCGCAGGAACGCGGGCCTATTCCGCGTCCGACGCTGGATGAGGTCAATGATGCAATCATTGATGGCGAATGGGATGCCTTCCACGGTGCGGAAAAGCCGCTATTCCACTTTGGCGCCCAGCGCTTCGATATCGCATGTGCGCGCATCGAGCATTACACCGGCATCGAGGTAGATACGGTACAGAAATACATTCTGTTTACTAACTACGCGATGCACACTACCGAGTTTGTGAAATTCGGTCTGCGCGAGCTGACCAAGGAAGACTCGCGCTATACCGCCTTGGTGCTGCCCAATGGGGAGACCATCCATCCCAACGATGCGGTGGACCTTGATGTGGACGGTCTGACCTTGACTTCCCGATACCAGATGCCGCGCTTTGACCTGATTACTGCCGGCGGCGATGGCATCACGATGATCAATATCGGCGTAGGCCCCTCGAATGCCAAGACCATTACGGATTGCTTGGCGGTGCTGCGGCCGGAAGCATGGATCATGATCGGCCACTGCGCTGGCATGGACGGCCGCATGCGCATCGGTGACCTGATTTTGGGCAATGCCTATCAGCGTAATGACCACATCTTGGACCAGAAGGTTGCGGCGACCTCTCCCATCCCGGCGATTCCGGAGGTGCAGCGCATGCTCGAGTCTGCGGTGAAGGCGGTATACGGCGACGACAACTCGCTCATGCGAACGGGCACGGTGCTCTCCACCGATGATCGCAATTGGGAGTGGCGCACTAACCGGGACTTGTGGGAGTGGCTGCGTACCTCCACCGCGGTGGCCGTGGATATGGAATCGTGCACGCTCGCGGCCAATGGTTACCGCTACCGCGTCCCTTATGGAACTCTCCTTTCCGTCTCTGACCTGCCGTTGCACGCCGTGCCGAAGTTGCCGGCGCAGGCGCAGGCTTTCTATTCCAATTCGAAGGAAGCTCACGTAATGTGCGCGGTGCGTGCGATGGAGCATCTAGCCGAAAATCCGGAGCGCCTGCGCACGCGCAAGCTACGCCGGACTTTGGGCGAGGTTCCCTTCCGGTAGGTGCCTTTTATTTGGCAGGCAATGCTCGTTAAACTACAAAGAAAGCCCATGACGCAAAAGGAGCCACACAATCGTGACTGAAAATTGGATCCACCCGGACCGGGAAAACCTCACCTGGGAGGTCTTCGGCGAGGCGAGCCGAAACCTATCGGAACAGATTGTGGAATCTGGCTGGTTCCCAGACCTCATCGTGGGCGTCGCCCGCGGCGGCCTGATCCCAGCCGGTGCTATCGGTTATGCCATCGGTGTTAAGGCCATGGGTGCTATCAATGTGGAGTTCTACACCGATATCGGCCAGACCCTAGACGAGCCTGTAATTCTGTCCCCGCAGCTGGATACGGATTCGCTGAAAGGCAAGAAGGTCCTGGTCGTCGATGACGTCGCGGACTCCGGCAAGACCTTGGATCTGGTGGTTAACCTGCTCAAGGAAACCGCAGACGATGTGCGCTCGGCCGTCATTTACACCAAGCCGAAGACCATCTTTGAGCCGGATTTCTCGTGGAAGAAGACCGATCAGTGGATCAACTTCGCGTGGTCCGTGCTGCCCGTGATTACCGCGGATGGCTCTTTTAAGGAAGGCTCCTAAAGTCCACTAGGATGTGCAGGCGTGATTAAAGAACAGCCTGCTCCTACCAGCGTCATCGCCAGTTTCCGCTATGCATTTTCCTCGCCTGCGCGCCTGCGCAAGGAGGTTTTTGGCGGCCTGGCGGTGGCGCTTGCTTTGATCCCGGAGGTCTTAAGCTTTTCCATCCTCGCAGGGTTGGATCCGCGGGTGGGATTGTTTTCTTCCGTGGTCATGGCCATGTCCATCGCCTTTACTGGCGGCAGGCCGGCGATGATTTCCGCGGCGGCCGGCGCGGTGGCGCTCGTTGTCTCACCGCTCGCGCATGAACATGGGCATGACTACGTGGTCGCTGCGGTGCTCTTGGCGGGAATTATGCAGGTGGTGCTGGCCGCGGTGGGCGTCGCCAAGCTCATGCGCTTTATCCCGCGCTCGGTGATGACGGGATTCGTCAATGCGCTGGGCATCATGATGTTTACTACGCAGCTGCCGCACCTTATTGATGTGCCGTGGATGGTGTATCTGCTGGTGGCCATTGGCCTGGCCATCATGCTGGGGCTGCCGCGGCTGACCACGGTGATTCCCGCCCCGCTGATTACCATTCTGGTGGTCAGCATTATTGCGGTGGCGGCCGGGTGGAAGGTGCCCGATGTGGCGGACCAGGGCGAGCTGCCTACCTCGCTGCCGGGGCTTTTCGTGCCGGATATTCCGTGGAATCTAGATACCCTGCAGCTGATTGCGCCCTATGCCTTTGGCATGGCATTGGTGGGCCTGATGGAATCGCTGCTGACGGCTAAGCTGGTCGATGACATTACGGATACCCACTCCGATAAGACGCGCGAGTCCTTTGGCCAGGGCGTGGGCAATATCCTCGCCGCGGCCATTGGCGGCATGGGCGTGTGCGCCATGATTGGCCAGACCATGATCGGCGTGAAGGCATCCCAGGCGCGCACGCGCTTGTCGACGTTCCTCGCGGGCGTCTTCCTCCTCATCCTCTGCCTGCTCTTTGGCGAGACCGTCGGTCGCATTCCGATGGCCGCCCTGGTGGCGGTGATGATCATCGTGGCCGCAACGACGGTGGATTGGCATTCGGTTAGCCCTCGCACTCTGAAGCTCATGCCGCTATCAGAAACGCTCGTGATGCTGGTGACGGTGGTAGGAACGCTGGCCACGCATAACTTGGCGGTGGGCGTGGTGCTCGGCGTGGTGGCAGCCTCGATCGGCTTTGCCCGCCGCGTGGCCCACCTGGTGGAGGTGGAGCACGTAGGCGATGCCGAGTATGCGGTGCGCGGCCAGCTCTTCTTCGCCTCCTCCAATGATTTGGTCTATGCCTTTGATTACACGCTGGATACCCAGCGCGTGGTGATTGATATGAGCAAGGCCGAGGTATGGGACGCCTCCACCGTGGCGACGCTGGATGCGGTGCAGAAGAAATACGCCGAGCGTGGCATCGAAGTAGAGTTCCGTGGCCTGGAAGGGGCGAGCGCGCAGCGCCTGAATCGCCTGAGCGGCCGCTTGGGTGATTAACATCACATTTTTAGCCTAGGGTGCGAAGGCTCAAGTAGTAGATGCCGAACTGGCCGCGGACTCGCGTCGGGATAAAAGCAGAGTATCCGCGATGACCTCGAGTTCTTAGGGGAACTTTGCCCGCGCTTGGGGGCTAGCTTTGTCTTGGCTAACTTAGGTTATCCAATCTAAAAAAGCATAATGACGTGCAAGTTTACTTAAGTAGGCCTTGCTGGATCACGGGAGAATCTTCGGTAGTGTAGTGTTTAGCACTTATTGATTTCCCTGCACAGAAAGGTTTTTACAATGGACGAGAAACTGCAAACCCTCCTGAATAACCAGGTCATTAGCGAGTACGGCGCTTCCATGGTCTATACCCAGCTGGCCTTCGAGATGGACAACCTCTCCTTCCCGGGTATGCGCGATTGGTTTATGGGCCAAGCCGCTGAAGAGCGCGTGCATGCCGAGAAGATTGCGGACCACTTGCTCTCCCGCGGTTATCGCGTAGAGCTCACTGACATCCCGGTTGGTTCCGTGAAGGCTGCTAACCCGCAGGATGCTTTCCAGGCTTCCCTGGAGCACGAGCAGAAGGTCTCCGAGGAAATCCGCACCATCGCTCGCGCGGCGCTGGACGCACAGGATCTGGAATCCCGCCAGCTCGTTGACTGGTTCCTGAGCGAGCAGGTGGAAGAAGAAGCTACCGTTTCTGAGATTCTGGACCAGATCAAGCTGGTGGGCAATGACGGCTCTGGCCTGCTGCGTATCGATGAGCGCCTGGCCGGCCGCCCCGATGGCGGTGCTGCCTAAGCGCGCGTGGGTGAATAACAAACCCATCAAGATTTAGCTCAATCCTCCCATGGCACTGCGGTGCGGTGGGAGGATTGTTTCTATGTCAACGCAACGCAAGGCTTTGTGCGCCATAACCCTGTTAGTTCTGGCGCTCTTTCTCATCGTGGGAGCGGCAATCATGTCCACGCACATGGCCTTGGGGGTATTTCTGACCACTGCGGCGCTGATGCTCGGCCCATTCGCCGGGCTCGCACTGCTGGTTTATGGCGTCGCCGGCAAGCGTGGGGTAGTCACGCGCTCGCTCTATAGCCTCGGCGGCATGCTGCTCCTCGGTGCCATCGGCGGCATCTTCGCTCTGTCCATGGACCAGGCTTCTGCGATGCTGCCTCTCTTTGTCGCTGGTGCGGGTGTGGGGATCGTAGCCGTGCTGACCCAAGCGCCGAAACGGGCATAAACTGGCCCCCGTTATGCCCAAACTCCTCTTTGATATGTACGGCGTGCTCATGCGCCCGGCCACCCCAGAAAGCCATGCGGACTTGGAGCGCCTCCTCGCGCCGCCAGATACAGAGGCGATGTGGGAGGCCTACGGGTTTTATCGGCCGGACTACGATGCCGGCATCTTTAGCGATAGCCACTACTGGAACGAGGTAGCGGCCCGCGCCGGGTTGGGGGAGGTTCCCGTCGCGGAGGCGGTAGCGTGCGAAAACAGTGGCCTACTGGAGGCGGATCCGGAGATGGTGGCGCTGGTCAAGGGGCTTATCGGGGAAGGCTATAGCGTGGGCATCTTGTCCAATATCCCCACCACGCTGGCGGGCCAAGTGCGAAAAAAGCAGCCGTGGCTGGAGGACTGCGCGGCGGTGACGTTTAGCTGCGATATTGGCGTGGCCAAGCCGCACCCAGAAGCCTATCGCGTGGCCGTGGATGCGCTCGCCGCGCAGCCGAAGGATACGCACTTTTTTGATGACCGCATCGACTACGTGGAGGGCGCGAACTACTGCGGGCTCAACGCCCACCTCTTCCGCGGCATCGACTCGGTACGCGAGGTCCTAAGCGTGCTGGAGTGAGCGGCCTAGCTCCAGCGGTTGGCGCAGGAGCTGGTCGGTGGCCACGGTGCGGGCTACCGCGCGGACAATCTCCTTATGGCCCGGAATCATGCGCAGCTGCAACTCATCGCCCGCGGAGGCGCGGACGGTGGCGGCGAATTGCTTGGGGGCTTTCGGGTCGTCGGTAAACGCGCCGCCGGCGATAACCACGGTGGCCGGGGAGTGGGCCTTGACCAGTTCCGCGGTGATGGCGCCCAATTGGCGGGCGCGCTCGTCCAAAATGGCGCGGACGGCGGGGTGGGAGTTGGCTGCCTGGGCGGCGTCGGCAAGCGAGGCTGCCTCCACGCCCTCGTGGCGTATCGCCTCCAGGATGTGCTGGGTGGCCAGCAGGTGCTCGGACGCGCCATAGCCTAGCAGCTCGGAGTGCGTCGGGGGCACGGGAATAATGGGGCTGACCTCGTCTTCCACGGAGAGGGCGGAGCCGATGGAATCGTCCGCGAAGAGGACCAGGACGCGCTCACTGGTGCCAATCTCGGCCGCCTGGGTCTCGGAGCCGAGGATGGCCGGGATGGCGGAGGAGACCACCACGGGCACGCCGAACTGGAAGCGCAGGCGCTCGGCAATGTCCACGCCGTGCCAATTGAGATTTTCCGCGGTGACCAGGCCGTTGTCATCCACGGTGCCCGAGGTAGTCACGCCGAGGGAGACCAAGCGGTGGTCCAGGTCCGTCATCATGCGGTTGATGCCGGCCATGATGTGCTCGAGGAAGTCATCCTCGCTGAGCGCGGCCACCGGGGTAGCTAGTTCTTCCTCGCTCAAGGTGCGGCCTTTGGTGTCATAGAGGCCGATGTAGGTCTGCTTGGTGCCCACGGAGATGCCGCCGAGCGCCCAGTCATTATCGGCCGCCTCGAGCGGCACGGTGGGCCGGCCGCGCCCGCGGGACTGGGTGAGGTCGGTGCGTTCCTGGATGAGGCCCGCGTTGAGTAGGGAAGTAGTAGCGCGCGTGATGGTGGGCTGGGAAAGTCCGGTGGCTTCCACCAGCTCGCTCCGGGTGATGATCGGGTTCAGGCGCACCAAATGGAGGCACTTCGCAGCCGGTGTGCGGGGCCGCGTGAACACTGGGCCAGATTTGATCATAAAAAGGAGTATAAGCATCCCAGACTGCTTTGTCTAACCTGATAAAAGGTTCATGTACCGAATAGTCTAAAGGTGGTGGTGGGGGCGCAGATATCTATGCTGGAGAGCATGCAGTCAGTAGCGGTTTATTGTGGTTCAGCAACAGGAAACTCCCCGGCCTACACTCAGGCGGCACAGGAATTGGGCACCGAACTGGCCCGACGCGGCCTGAACCTGGTGTATGGCGGCGGCAATATCGGCTTGATGCGCGAGGTGGCAGAGGCCTGCCTGGCCGCCGGCGGTACCGTCACCGGCGTGATGCCACAGTCCCTGGTGGATCTGGAGATTTCCCACCCCGGCCTGACCACTCTAGAGGTCGTGGGCTCCATGGCCGAGCGCAAGACCCGCATGGAGCAGCTTGCCGATGCCTATATTTGCCTCCCCGGCGGAGTTGGCACCCTGGAAGAACTTACTGAGGTACTCACCTTGCAGCAGCTGGGCCACATCCGCGGCCCGGTAGGCCTAGTTAATACCGCGGACTTTTGGCGTCCTTTCTACGCCATGTACGCCGCCATGGCCGAGTCCGGCTTCATCTTGCCGCGTTTTGTCGATGCCTTGGTGATGGAAGAGAAACCGCAGGATATCCTGGATGAATTCAGCAGCTGGAGCTATCCCGGAACAAAGTGGGACAACGATTAGTTAACAAGTTCGCAACTTCAGCCTCCCCGGGTGGCCTATAGGCGATACTTAGGGATAGACTTCCTCGTTATGAGTTCTGAGCAGACCGCTAAGCGCCAGCCCTCTCTACTGGACGCTTCGTGCGATAACTTCGTTCACGACCTAGCCGAGCTTTCCCCCACCGATGCCACCGCGTGGGGCATTGACGGCTACGAGGGCGAATTGCAGGATTTCTCCCCCGAATACTTCACCGCCATTGCAGACCGCACCCGTGAAATGGTGGCGGACTTGGATGCCCTGGATGACACCACCGATGAGTCTGATGATGAGGATGACTTTGATGACGTGGACTATGTCACCGCGGCCGTCCTGCGCGATCGCCTTTGCCTTGAACTAGATCTGCACCACCACAGCGAGGATGTGCGCTGCCTGAATAACATCGCCTCCCCGGTCCAGACCATCCGCGATACCCTGCTGCTTATGCCGCAGGACACGGACGAGGACCGCGATGCCATTCGCTCCCGCCTGTCCAAGGTGAAGACCTCCCTGGCCGGCTACCGCAGCTCCCTGGAAGAGGCAGCCTCCCACGGCATGGTGGCACCACACCGCCAGATCTCCGAGGTTATTGTGCAGTGCGAGCGGCTTGCCGACGCCGACTCGATGCTCGAGTCCCTCGGCCTCGACGCCGACTGCGCCGAGGTGCAGCAGGCCAAGGAAGCCTTTGGCGAGTTCTCCGATTGGCTCTCCAATGACCTGCAGCCCCAGGCACCCACCAAGGACGCCGTGGGTCGCGAGCGCTACGAGCGTTTTTCCAAGCTCTTTGTGGGCGATGCCGTTAACCTCGACGAGGCCTATGAATGGGGCCTGGACCAGGTGCGCAGCCTGCGCGCGGAGCAGGAAAAGATTGCCCACGAGCTCTACGGCTCTGAGTGTTCGGTGCGCTCGGCGATGCGCAAGCTTAACCACGAGGACCGCTACACCCTGCGCGGCACCGATGCGCTGGTGGAGTGGATGCAGTCCACCGCCGATGGCGTCATCGCTGAGCTCAACGGCAAGGAATTCGATATTCCAGAGGAAGTAGAAGAGATCGAGTGCTGCATCGATCCGGCCGGCACCGGCGGCATCTTCTATACCCCGCCGAGCGATGACTTCTCCCGCCCGGGCCGCATGTGGTGGTCCGTGCCGGAGGGCCAGGACACCTTCCACACCTGGCAAGAGCTGACCACCGTTCATCATGAAGGCGTGCCAGGCCACCACCTGCAGCTCGGCTCCGCACTGGTGCAGGAGGATCTCAACCTGTGGCGCCGCGCGGTGACGTGGAACTCTGGTCATGGCGAGGGCTGGGCTCTCTACGCCGAACAGCTCATGGCCGAGCTGGGATACATGGACGATCCGGGCTTCCGCATGGGCATGTTGGATGCGCAGCGCCTGCGCGCCGCCCGCGTGGTCGTAGACATCGGATTGCACTTGGGCAAGCAGCTGCCGGATTGCTCTACCTCCGGCGTGTGGGACAAGGCGCACGTGAAGACCTTCATGCGCGAGAACACCGCTATGGATGATGCGAACCTCAACTTTGAGGTCAATCGCTACCTCGGCTGGCCGGGCCAGGCGCCGTCCTATGCTTTGGGCCAGCGCCTGTGGCAGGAGACCCGCGCCGCGGCCGAGAAGCAGGGGATGAGCGCGCGCGAGTTCCACTCGGAGGCCCTCGCCCTTGGCTCCGTGCCGATGTCCGTGCTGCGCGAGGCCGTTCTGGGCAACTAGCGGCGCAGCAGCCGCTGGGCCAGGCGTAGCAGCTGTGGCAAGTAGCCCGCTACGACCAGTACCGCGATGAGGCGGGTGAGCTGGACTGCGATGACCGCTGGGCCGGCCCCGCCCTCCGCCGAGAGTGCGAGTACTGTCTCTAGCGCGCCGGGACTGGTGGCCAGGTAGGCCTCGAAGTAAGTGATGTGCAGCCACTTGGTTAGCGGCCAGGCGGTGGCCGCGCAGATGCCGATGATGACCACGATGAAAAGAACCGTGGCGGGCAATTGCTTGGCAAAGGCCTTGAGCGCCGGCAGCGAAAGCCCACCGCCGCAGACCCAACCAATGGACAAAAAGGCCATCACCTTAAAGGCATAGAGCGGTTCGAGCGTGTGGCCCTCCGGCAACACGAAAGAGGCTAGAACCGTCAGCAGCAAGGGGCCGAGGACTGCGGCGGCGGGGAGATGGAGGAACCTGCCTACCTTTTCTCCTATGAACGCAATGACAACCACTAGGGCAACTATCCACCAGGTGGTTTCGCCGTCAACCGAAAGATCCGCCCCCTCGCCGGCGGGCGTGTCCAATAAGGCGACCACGGCGGGTAGCGATATCGAAACCACCAATAGGCGCAGGTATTGGGTGAGGGCGACGTAGCGGAAGTCGGCACCGAGTTCGTCGGCAAGCGCGGGCATCAGCGACGCACCGCCCGGCAGCATGGATAAAATGCCGGTTTCGGAGGAGACATCGTCTGGCTGCGCGCGGTGTAAGAGTTGGCCGCCGATAACTCCCACCATCAAAGTGACAAAAGAGATCGTCAGGGCGGCAGGCAGGAAGCCCAGCAATTGGCCCACCGGCACCACGGTCAGCGGAATGGCAGCCATCATGCCGATAAAACCACGCGACATGGCATAAAAACTCCGGTTTACGCGCAGATCTTCCCCAGTAAAAAGCGCCATAGTGCCGGAGGAAAGGATCGCTGCCAAGATCCAGGCCGCGGGTACGTGCCACAGGCTAAAGAGCCAGCCCAGTACGACCGATGCCGGAACGACAACGGCCCACCGTGCCACGGTATGGGCACTGAGCCCGGCGCCTTCCTGCTGTGCCGCCATGCGAGCCTCCTAGTCCTGCTGCGACAAAAGTATAGTGCCTCTTTCTGCTCCCCTACGGAGAGGGCGATAGGCGGGTTATCACCTTACATCGTTCAAGATTTATGATCGTGGGCATGGAAATCGATGTAGCGCAGTGGGTGATTCTTTTCTTCGGTACCGCGGCCGCGGGGTGGGTCGATGCGGTCATTGGCGGTGGCGGGTTGATCCTGATTCCGATGCTGCTTGCGGTTCTGCCGGGCCTCGCGCCCGCGGCGGCACTGGGTACTAGCAAGCTTGCCGCGGTGACCGGCACCGGCTCTGCGGCCGTAACGCTTGCGCGCAAGGTGAAGCTGGACAAGGCGGAGATGGCGCGGTTCCTCCTCATCGCGCTGGTCTGTTCCGGGTTAGGGGCCAGCGTGGCCTCGAGCCTCGATAAGGACGTCATGCGCCCCATCATCATCGTGCTCATGGTGGCCGTGGGCATCTTCGTTGCCTTCAACCCAGATTTTGGCAGCAGCGATGCCGCCGGAACCCGTGGTGGTTGGCGGACCGTCGTGGTCTTGGTGCTCTCCGGCATCATTTCCTTTTATGATGGCATCTTCGGTCCGGGTACCGGAATGTTTTTGATCATGGCCTTCACCTCTATTTTTGCGCAGAACTTCCTGACTTCTGCAGCTATGGCCAAGGTGGTCAATACCGCTACCAACTTAGGTGCGCTCGTCGTGTTCATTATTGGCGGACACGTGTGGTGGACGCTCGGCATCGTGCTCGGCGTAGCCAATATCGCCGGCGCACTCCTCGGTGCACGTACCGTACTCGGTGGCGGGGCCAAATTCATCCGCTACGCGCTACTTACCTTGGTCGTGGTCATGAGCTGTTACCTGGGCTGGCAGCAGTGGGGCTAACTACATTCGGTTTTTGGTGCGCGCGGTAGCAACCGCATTCCACGGGTCCTCCGGCCATGGGTGCTTGGGGTAGCGCCCGCGCATATCGGCGCGCACGCCAGCATAAGGTCCGGACCAGAAGCTGGCGAGATCATCGGTCACCGCGAGCGGGCGGCCCGCGGGGGAGAGCAGATGGAATTGCACGCGGTGGCCGCAGTATTCGGGGGATTCGGCCAGGCCGAAGCATTCCTGCAGCTTGATGTGGACCACGGGGCGGTCGCCAGACCAGTCGATTCGTGCGTCTCGGCCGGAGGGGACTGGGAGGCGCTCGGGGGCGAGATCGTCGAGGTGGGTGGCTTCCGGCCAGGGAAGGAGGCGTTGTAGCGCGGGGTACATGTCGAGCTTGGCGGCGGGAGTTCCTTCCGCGATGCGGTGTAGTTCGGGGCCGAGCCACTCGGCGGGATCCGCGGAATCGACATCGGGCCACGGCTCGCCATAGTGGGCGTGCAGGTGGTGCAGGCGGTCTTTTAATCTTTGGGCCTTCTCGCTGAAGGTAAAGAGCCCTAGGCCTTCTTCACGGATGCCGGCGGCAAGCGCCTCCTCGGCTGCGGGGCCCGTGACTTTGACCGGGGTCTCGGAAAGAGTGATGGCACCCGCGGCCTTGACCTTGACGCCGCGCACACGGCCATCGCGCAGGAAGGCGCGGGTTTCTTCGGTGACGCCGATGGTGTCCAGCGCTGCGGTTTCCTCGATACGGGCGGCCGAGCGGATGATGGCATTGCCCGCATTGGACAGGGACACCTCTGCGATGGCGAGCCACGGGGAACCGGTGAGGCCCGAGTTATCGAGCAGGCGCGCGCGGGTGCCGCTGGCCAGCAGGTAATCCTCACCCATGCGCTTGGCCACCTGCTCGGGAAAGGCGGTGGCGACGACCTCCCCGGGATCGGCGGGGCCGAGATCGTCGACGAGGCGGGCGAGCCGCTTGACCTCTTTTTGAGGTGGGCGGTGACGGGTGAGATTGGGGGTTAAGGGGGCGTCGCCAAGCGAGGCAATGATGGGCGCGGCCTGGCTGCCGTGGCGGAGCAAAGAAGCGCCGAGGCGTGGATCGGTGGGCAGGAGGGCGAGTTCCTGCGTGGCACCAATGCGTTTGAGGGTCGCCTGTGCGGCCGCAAGAGCCTGGGCCGGCGGCGGATCGAGCAACGGGAAGTCCGGGCCTGCGCCCCAGCAGTCCAGAAACAGCGCGGCCTGGGTGAGGTCCGCGGAGAGGATCTCCGGGGTGGTATGCGGAGAAAAGTGCTGGTAATCATCCTGCGAGTAACAGCGGATTACGGTGCCGGGCGCCTCACGACCGGCACGACCAGCGCGCTGATCGGCACTCGATTTTGAGGTAGACACCGTCACCAACCCGGACATGCCACGCTGCGCATCGCGCCGGGGAACGCGGGAGAGCCCGGCATCTACCACCACGCGCACGCCCGGCACGGTCAGCGAGGACTCCGCGATGGAGGTAGCCACGACGATGCGCTGCTCCTCGGTATATAGCGCGGCGTCTTGCTCCGCGGTGGTCTGCTTGCCATGCAGGGGGAACACATTATGGCCTGCTAAGGCATCGCACACGAGGTTGACTTCGCGCACGCCGGGCACAAAGACCAGCGT
This sequence comes from Corynebacterium tuberculostearicum, assembly GCF_022347235.1. Taxonomy (GTDB): domain Bacteria; phylum Actinomycetota; class Actinomycetes; order Mycobacteriales; family Mycobacteriaceae; genus Corynebacterium; species Corynebacterium tuberculostearicum_F. The sequence goes on along the minus strand of NZ_JAKRDX010000017.1, from coordinate 4,547 downwards.
TGATTCTTGCTGGCGGGCTGCCTGCTTGGCGACGTCCCCGTAAAACTCCCTCGTGCCCGCCGCCCTGCCCGGCATGGGGGCGTACTGGATATCGAGCGGATGGGTCACCGCCTCGGTCACGTGGACAGGCGCGTCCATAAGCTGGGAAAAGCGCTGCGCATCCACAGTTGCAGACATGGCGATGACGCGAAAGTCCTCGCGCAATTCGGCTAGCTCCAGGCACATGCCTAGCACGAGATCCGTATCGAGCTGACGCTCGTGAACCTCATCGATGGCAACGGCGGCCACGCCCTCGAGTTCCGGATCCTTCAATAGGCGACGCAGCAGCACGCCCGGCGTGACGAACTCGACCTCGCTGCCCTTGCGGGACTCGCCTCGGATGGCGAAGCCGACCTTGTTCGGGGTACCGCTAAGCGCGCTTAAGCGCTGCGCGGCCGCGCGCACGGCCACACGGCGTGGGGCGGTGACGATGACCTTGCCGCGCCCTGCCGCGTGATTGGCCAGCGCTGGTGGCACGAGCGTGGTCTTACCCGTACCGGGCGGGGCCTGGATGACGACGTTTCCGGTGCTAGGTAGCGAATCGATGGTCTCGGCTACGGGCAGTCCCGCGCCGATGCGAGCGAGATCAAACATTTACTTGGCGGCTCCAAAACCCTCGACGGGGCCGTTGAGATCCTGGCGCTCCCAAGCTTCCTTGTTATCTTCTAGTTTGCGCACCACGCGGCCAGGTGATCCCAGGACCAGCGAATTATCCGGAATATCGGTGGTAATAAGCGTGCCCGCGCCGACGACGCAATTCTTTCCAATCGTGATGCCCGGCAGCACGGTGACATTGGCACCGAGCCACGTGTTGTCACCGATGGTGATGGGCTTGGCTATCTCCCAGCCGCCGGCGCGCATCTCATGATCGTTGACCGGATGCCCCACCGTAATCAGGGAGCAATTGGGTCCCACCATGACACCATTGCCGAGCGTCACCTGGGTTTGGGCCAAAATGGTAGCGCCAAAATTAATGAAGACGTGCTCTCCGCACACCAAATTGCAGCCATACTCCAGGTTGAGCGGCACGTGCAGGCCCGGCACCGCAGATTCTTCCGGCAGTATTTCGCGCAGGATGTCCTTCGCGCGCTCCGGATCCGTATTCTGCAACTCATTGAGCTGCTTGACCAGCCGAAAGCCGTGCTGATGCTCTTCCTTCGCCTCCGGCATGCTCGGCAGGAACCACTGCCCACCGGTCATCCGCTCCCATGAGCCGTAGCGTTCCACGTCCTGCCGCTCCTGTGCATCCATGGGTGTCATTGTAGAGGGTGAGGCGCCCCTAGTTTTCTCTAAGTGGTTGGGCCATTGGGAGTATGCCCAACAAAGTTGATCAGGATGCAACGAACCGTATCCGCCTGGTGGCGGATCGCGGTGAGGTAGACAAGCATTCAATGGAGCTCACATGCCACGGAGCCGCACCGAAACCGGGAAAACTCTTAGACCGCACCCTGGCACTGGCCACAGAAAGTCGGCCGCAAAGGAAAAATTACTTAAATACTTTCCCGCGGGCATAGTTTCCGTGCTCTTGGTAGGAGGAAACCCTCTGGAACATAGTCGCCTGGTCAACCACGCAGATTCCGGTGCTTATGGTGTGCGGCCAATACGGCATCCCCTTAGCCAGTGAAAAGTATTGGTATCGGCTCATACAGACTCTGTCATGCCGCTGTGTATGACCGGTGTCTGGTCGCCGCAGGCAGAGGGCGGTCCACCTGGCACCACACATAAAGCAACGAGGGATCAGAAACATGACACGGCCTTGCCAATGATGGATTCCCAGCACCAAGAGCAGGCAACCTGTGGGAAGTGGACAATACATATGACAGATGAGGACAGGATCCGCATACACCGCCTGTTATCCTCGCAAGATTGCAGGCTGGGCACTATCAGGGATGCGATATGCTCTTTACCTTGGCCACCACAGCAACTCAACCAAGCCATTATGTAGACCAAGAAAACCGCAGGTCTTCTTCATCATTCGGATGGCGGGAAGCAATGCATCAGTACTGCCTACAATGGGAAGCTTGCTGTGTACGGCAAGGGCCGTTCTTACCGAGGGACACCCGGTGCCTGAAATGCAGCTGCTGTGGCCAATGGTCCGTTGATACCCCGATGGACAGCGTCGTTAGTGAGGAAAAATTCGCGACGTTTGAATAGATGAAATGGCCAAAAATTCCAGGCGTCGTAGCCTCTAAGGTCGCGCACCCTGCTGAAGCCCATTCAGAGTTCTAAAGCTGGAAACCAAAACCTTTCAGAACTCAAAGCAAATACCGATACCTAGGAACACACCGCAGCGCACGTCATTAGCTTGGGAACAAGATCCGGGGTGCTGCACATGAGAAACAATAGGGAAGAAACCTAAACCTTTACCCCTGACGAGGATCGTTGTGGCATTAGAAACGGGGTGATGCTTCCATGGTTAACGCTTCTGGTGGCTCAGACTGAGTGCAGCTCTAGGGCAGGCACAGCATGGATCGTTTCGACCAAGTTGCTAAGCATGACAGAAGCATTGGTGGGGCCCTGGCAGGCCCCATATATCAACGACAACTGCAACACCTATAGCGCGAAGCTCCAGGAGAGGGACCTCCTGAGCACTGCATGTTTGGGCTAAGTGACGCCCCCAGTGTTGAAGCTATAAGTCAAGAACAAGGTGGGGCTGGAATAGCTTTGTCGTCCACGACCTGCGAGACCCTGCCACCGGCACTGCCGGGCACGCTCCGGATGTGCAAACTGTATTAGGCATTTGTGCAGCTCTAACGAGAGACAAATCCTGCGGAATCGAAACGGTACGGGATTGCGCCCGCTAGGGCATGGCCGATGTACAAATGGAATCTGTTTCAAAAGGATCAGCGACTGATTTTTAGGGATTTCTCAGACGATTGAAGGTTGTTTTTAAAAACCGACAAAATGCCCTGTAGCTGTATTTATGCTGAAAAATGTATTACGCGCAGCTACCTAAATGGTGGTAATGTTCAAGATGCGCTAAAAGACTGATCGATAGCTTGGCTTTGGGGCCGTAATCAGGTGAGGTGTGCTCAGCATAGAAAACTGGCTGTGAGCAGCGAGATTCCCTGCTGATCGGAAAAATATAATTTGCCAATCTAAGAGGAAAAATGGATATTTCAAGAAGCTTGCCTCGAAAGAGGTGGACGCTCTTAACTGCAATTCTCGCTACAATTGCGGTGATTGCAGCCTTGCTGACTGTGCCATTAAACAATGCCAGCGCGGCGGAGCCGAAGGATTTTAAGCCCAACACTACGTTGGGTGATGAGACTGAAAAGAATCCCCTAAAAAAGCCTGCGACCGAAGGAGAAGAGGCTACATACAACGAGCGGGGAATAGACACCAGCTGGGGATACCTTGTTTGGGCGGGGGCACCGCAAATCCCCGAAGGGGCGGATTTTAAAAACAACAAGCCAAATCCGAAAAATGATGTGGGTTGGGGGTGGTGTGCCGAACCGGGACTTTTTACACCTTTTGAAACAACGCATTCTTACGAGAAGGCGAAGGCTAAGAGACTTAACCTTTCTACAGAGTATCGAGATCCCGCGATTCGACTCGCACGGATGTTGAAGAGCGCAGTTGCCAAAGGGGAGAAGGGTAAAGCGGCCAACTACTACGTCTACCTAGCTGCATTTACTTCTGCCAACCAAATGTCGAAATACAAGGTTGCAGGTACAATCACGGGCCTAGATCCGAAGTACAATACTCGTACCGGCGGTCTGAACTTTCCCAGCTATACAGGTACTCACGAAGAATTTACAGAACTTACAGGCTTCAAATTTGAGGGCCGGTATGTCGATTCCCAAAAACTGGTAAGAGTTAAATCGATCCCAAAGCAACCCAAAGACGCGTATATCACCATCGTGAATCCAGCCGGCAGTGGCTATGAGGACGCCCAACCTGTTATGCCGGTGGACCAGCCAGGTCTCCCGGATGATGGCGGCGGAAGCGGCTCTAACCCGTCCACTAATGATGAGTTGACGCCTAAGATTAGTACGAAGGTTGATCAGCTTGATGAGCATGAGGCTCTTAAGAAGGACACGGTTGTTACTGACCATGTTCACTATGAGGGTCTGGTTCCGGGTAAGGAATACGTTCTGAATGCGGAGCTGCGTAATAAGGCTGATGAGTCTGTTATTGGTAAGTCCAATCCTGACGAGCCGGTGAAGTTCACTCCGGAGTCTGCTTCGGGTGATGTTGATGTCAAGATCATTGTTAATGATGATGTTAAGGCTGGTTCTGTTAAGCAGGGCGTTGCCTATGAGTACTTGACGTCTACTGCGGTGGATGCGTCTGGTAAGGATTCCGAGTCTGGCGATGAGAATAAGATTGCTGAGCACACGGATATCAATGACAAGGCTCAGACTGTTGATTCTCATGATGAGTTGACGCCTAAGATTAGTACGAAGGTTGATCAGCTTGATGAGCATGAGGCTCTTAAGAAGGACACGGTTGTTACTGACCATGTTCACTATGAGGGTCTGGTTCCGGGTAAGGAATACGTTCTG
>NZ_JAKRDX010000016.1:0-53463 GCF_022347235.1 Corynebacterium tuberculostearicum | reverse complement strand
GCACTTCGAATCTGATTGATGAGCCTGGTGTAGGAGCGCGCTAAGTCTTCGTCGATACCGTTGAGGACCTTCAATTGGAGGAAAGCTTCTTCGACACGGTCGACGCTGCGGAGGGATTCCGGAAGGTTCTTTGCAGCATGGGCGATGATATAGGCGTCCCGGATATCAGTTTTGGCATTGCCAGCGTGGATGCGTGAGAGTTGACGCATGGCCAAACCGGGAAGGTAGCGCACGTCGATCCCGAGATCTTGAGCAACCGCGACAGTTAGTCGACCAATGTTATTTGGCTGGTCCACGACGACAAGGACCTTGTGGTCGTGTGCGCTGAACGTTGAAAACAGTGCGCGCAGGGATTTTTCGTTTTGGTTGATGCGCTTAGATAGCACCTGGGTGCCGTCGATATCTAAGACGCAAGCGTGGTGAAAGTATTTACCAACGTCCATGCCGATGACATAGTCGTAGGTCATAGCAAACCTCCAAGCGAATTGAATGAGTATGGGACTTATTTCATCGCTGGTGGTCGGACATACTTCACGCTGGCATCCACATTACTTTGAGACCTCGCACATTCTGTGCGGGTCAGGTTCCTATTAGCAGTCTGGAGTATGTCACTGCCTTCGGCGGCATCACCCCCCGGATCATTTTCAGACAGGGACGAAAACAAGCCATACCGAAGCCAGCGACTAGTTCCACTGCAACAAGGCAGAAGGAACGCAGATAAACATAGCCTGCCCCAGCATGGGGCTAGGAGTACGAATCCTGAGTTCCTTCAAGCGGAACTGCCAACAACGTAATGGGCGTCGGCAAGCGCCCGCGACCGCGGGGAGTACAAGCGGCGGAAACAGCGCTTCGCTAGTATAAACAGCAGAACATTACGCACATTTTTTAACCTAGAAAGGTTGAAGCACACCATGGCGAACCCATTTGTTAAGGGCTGGAAGTACCTGATGGCACTCTTTGATAATAAGATCGAGGAAAACGCCGATCCGAAGGTGCAGATCGAGCAGGCTATTGAAGATGCTCAGCGCCAGCACCAGGAGCTGTCTCAGCAGGCGGCCGCCGTGATTGGTAACCAGCGCCAGCTGGAAATGCAGCTTAACCGCCGTTTGGCAGAGGTAGAAAAGCTGCAGGGCAATGCTCGCCAGGCTCTGGAATTGGCTGATCAGGCCCGTGCTAAGGGCGATGAAAATAAGGCCGTGGAGTACGAGAACGCGGCAGAGGCCTTCGCCGCCCAGCTGGTTACGGCTGAGGAGTCCGTGGAGGATACCAAGAAGCTGCACGACCAGGCACTACAGCAGGCAGAAAAGGCCAAGAATGCGGTTCAGCGTAATAACGCCGCGCTGCGCGAAAAGGTCAATGAGCGTTCCAAGCTGCTTTCCCAGCTGGAGCAGGCAAAGATGCAGGAAAAGGTCTCTGAGTCTTTGAACTCCATGAACGAGCTGACTGCCAATGGCAATACGCCGTCTCTGGATGCTGTGCGCGATAAGATTGAGCGCCGTTACTCCAAGGCACTCGGCCAGGCTGAGCTTGCTGAGAACTCCGTGGAAAACCGCATGGCCGAGGTACAACAAGCTGGTATTCAGATGGCCGGTCATTCCCGCTTGGAGCAGATTCGCAGTGAAATGAACTCTTCTAAGTCCGTGGAAGGTAATAAGGCTCAGGCCATTGAGGGCAATAAAGCGTCCGGCTCTGCTGCCGACAACGCTGCTCAGCCAGGCAGTGCCAACAATGATGCTGTGCAGGCCCGGCTGCGTGAGCTGCGTGGGGAGTAAACCCCCGACAGTCTTTTAAATAATTATCGCCTCCCTCGGCCATCATTTGGTGGTGCGTGGGAGGCGATAACTATTGCTGCTAGTCGCCGACGCCGCGGGCCTGCAAAGCGTCACCCATGGCGCGCGCTCGCCGGATGGAGCGAATGATAACCGGGGTGCCAAATGCGAGTGGGGACATTCCGGCACCGCGCGCTTTACGGGCATCAAGGACCTCATAGACGGTTTCAAACATCAGCGGGATGAGCCGAATAGTCAGTGACATAGCCAAGCTGATGTTTTCTACCGGTATTCCGAGTCGCTTTAGGGGCTGCAGCGACTCTTCCAGCGACTCCATGATCTCATCGACCGTGGAGGTCAGCGTGAGCAAGAAGGCAGCCATCATAGCGGCGAAGACATTGAGGAACATCACCGCCGCATAGTCGAAGTCCTTGGCCCACCATTGAAAGCCTGCCAAGGGGACTAGGAAAAAGAGAGGCGGCCAGATCTGACTCCACGCAATGCGCAGTGGAATCCGGGCGCAAGCATAGAGAAAGACGACGAAAATGACGCCGCCTGCTGCCCACGGAATGGACTTGAAAAAGATGCTGGTGACCAGGATAAAGACTAAGAGGAATGCGATCTTCCAACTAGGCTTGATGCGATGAACAAAGCTGGTGCCATCAACATAGACGGAAAGTGGGAGATTCGTGCGTCGTTGCATGACAATTCTCCCTACAGCGGCCGCTGGGCCATGAGGTCTTGGTAAAAATCTATGACCTCCGCCGGCCGGCCATCCGCGGCGATGTGGTGGTCATCGATGCAAATGACCCGATCAAAATCGCGCAGAAATTCCAGATCGTGCGTCACCACAAGTAGTTGCTGTTCCAATCGCGCGAATTCTCTTCTGATTCGATCGCGGTTGCGCAGATCCAGCAGGGTAGTGGGCTCATCAGCGATGATGAGAATCGGGTCGATGACCATGACCGCTGCCAGCGCGAGTAGTTGCTTTTGTCCGCCGGAGAGCGTATGCGGTGAGCGTTCAGCAAATTCGGCGAGACCGAAGCGCTCGAGGGTAGCATCCACGCGGGCGAGGCGCTCGTGTTTGGGCAGCTTAAAGCGGCGGAGCGAAAAGGCGACGTCATCGCGCACATTGGGCATGACAATCTGGTTTTCGGCATCCGAAAAGACAAACCCCACCTTTTCGCGCACCTTTTTGCCCTGCTTGGCGACGTCCATCTGGTCCACCGTCACCGTACCTTCACTAGGCTCGCCCAACCCATTAATGAGCCTGGTCAAGGTGGATTTCCCGCCACCATTCTGGCCGATGATGCCAATGCGTTGTTCGGTGAGGGTGAGGTTGATGTCCTCGAGCACCACGGTGTCATCAAAGGCCACCGTGACCGAGGAAAAGTCGATCGTGGGCACTAGGCAGCCTTTCGTCCCATCAGATCGGGGAAGGCTGAGTGAACACCGAGAGCGATGATGACGGCAACTACAAGCTTTCCGGCATCGACAGGGATGAAGGGCAATTGGGCGGCGAAGGCTGGACCAATTTCCAAGCCGGAGCGGATCATGAGACCAAAGGCGCCGCAGATGTATTGGACGGCAAGGCCGACAATTGCGGCAACGGCAAGTACGACGGCCATGCCGCCCTTGTTCTTAGGGGAGCGGTAGGCAATTGCACCTGCAACCGCAGGCGAGAGAACATAGCCGATGATGTAGCCCGCGGTTGGGCCTGCCAGCGCGCGCAGCGTGGTTCCGCCACCTGCCAGAACTGGGAGGGCAAGGCCCAGGAACAAAAAGAGGAGTCCCACGTATCCGCCGCGCTTGCTGCCCAAAATTAGGCCGGCGAGGATCAGTGCTGCGTTTTGCAGCACGATGGGCACGCCGGCCGAACCGATGGGGATGGACACGAAGGCAAGGACGATGACGAGAGCGGTAAACACGGCAACATAGGCAATGGTGGTTGCCAGAGAGTTCTTTTTCATGCTCAAGAGGTTAGCACTGCATGAAAACTGCAGACAATTGAGGGTTTTGAACGGTGTTCATCCGAGGCTGATAGTTGTGAGGCAGGGCCATTGCGGCGGGCTCCCAATCGACGCTTTCTGGACCGCTGGCGCCCGTGCTTAAGTGCTGAGTAGGATAGCGCGCATGCGATTGACCGAGTATCACCAGCTCATTGTGGACGAATTTGGCGAGTCTAAGGGAAAGTGGATTAGCCACTCCCATGTCTTGCCCGACCTCGGGGCGACGCCCGATGAGCTTATCGAACGCGGCGTCGATCCGCGTCGCGTATGGCTGAGCCTGTGCGATGACTTTGATGTACCGAAGGAGCGCAGGTTGGGAGTCGATTACCCTACTTTATAGCGCCGTTGAATGTGGCGGACTGGCGTGTCCACTTTCGAAATTCGAACAGATGTATGTAATATGGCGGAGGTGTCGATGCAGTCGTCTACAGTGGGATGGCGTTGACGGAGGGAACCGTTTGAGTTCCACGGCAGTCTAATAATGCGTTAGTACATCGTCGTTAAAGATAAGGATGAAAGTTAATGGCAACCAAAAAGAAGTCTTCTTCTGCCGCCTCTAAGGGGGATGACCGCCAAAAGGCCCTCGATGCCGCGATGGCCATGATTGAGAAGGATTACGGCAAAGGCGCTGTGATGCGCCTGGGCGATGACAACCGCCCACCGATTAAGGCCATTTCTTCCGGTAATACCGCAATCGATGTCGCTCTTGGTATTGGCGGTTTCCCGCGCGGGCGCATCGTAGAGATTTATGGCCCGGAGTCTTCCGGTAAGACCACTGTTGCGCTGCACGCTATTGCATCCGCGCAAAAGGACGGCGGCATTGCCGCGTTTATTGACGCCGAGCACGCGCTCGACCCGCAGTATGCTCGCCTGCTTGGCGTGGATACCGATAACCTCTTGGTTTCCCAGCCAGATACTGGCGAACAGGCCTTGGAGATTGCCGATATGCTGGTGCGCTCTGGCGCAATTGACATCATCGTCGTTGACTCCGTAGCTGCCCTTACCCCGAAGGCGGAAATTGAAGGTGAGATGGGCGATAGTCACGTCGGCCTCCAGGCCCGCCTGATGTCCCAGGCGCTGCGCAAGATGACCGGTGCCCTGTACAACTCCGGTACCACCGCTATCTTCATTAACCAGCTGCGCGAAAAGATTGGCGTGATGTTCGGCTCGCCAGAGACCACCACCGGTGGTAAGGCGCTCAAGTTCTACTCTTCCGTGCGCTGCGATATCCGCCGCATCCAGACCTTAAAAGATGGCCAAGATGCCATCGGTAACCGCACCAAGCTCAAGGTAGTAAAGAACAAGGTCTCGCCACCATTTAAGATTGCCGAGTTCGACATCATGTATGGCGAAGGCATCTCTCGCGAGTCCTCCATCATTGACCTTGGCGTCGAAAACGGCTTCATCCGCAAGTCCGGCTCTTGGTTTACCTACGAAGGCGACCAGTTGGGCCAGGGTAAGGAGAAGGCGCGTAATTTCCTGAAGGATAACCCGGATCTGGCCAATGAAATCGAGCAGAAGATTTTCCAGAAGCTCGGTATCGGCGAGGCCGCGGCCGAAGGCGAGGAGGGTGCCGCGATGGACGTTCCTGGTGCCGATGACCCATTGACTGATGAGTCCGTGGATCTCGTTCCAAACGTCGATTTTGACGACGACTAGAAACGTCTAACCCGTCCCCACACAGTCCGCGTACTATTTGAATCTGCATCATGAATCAGCCCGCCCCCGAAAAGCTCGCCCAACTCCGTCAGGCCCTCGAGGCCTATGAGAATGGAGCAGCTGGGGGTGGGCTTTTTGATCGAGAGGCAGAAGAAGCCAAGGCCAAGGTCCGCTCTCGGGCGCTGGGTCTTTTGGATCAGCGTTCTAGGTCCCGGAAAGAGCTTTATGATCGTCTAGTAAACGCCGAGTTCGAGCCAGATGTCGTGGAGGACGTGCTGGATGATTTGGCCCACGCGGGGCTGGTGAACGACGCTGCTTTTGCACACGAGTGGGTGCGCCAACGACATAAGCGGCGCGGCAAGTCCAGCTCGGTTCTCAACAGGGAATTGCGGGAAAAGGGCGTGAGCGAGGCCGATCGTGCTGAGGCGCTCGAGCAGATTGACCCTGCCGATGAAGAAGCCATGGCACAGGCCCTTGCGGAAAAGAAGGCTCGCTCCATTAAATCCGTACCGGAGGATCGCAAGGAGCGCGACAAGGCCCTACGTCGCATTGTGGGGGTGCTGGCACGCCGCGGCTTCAATGAAGGAATGTCGCTGCAGATCGCAATCGCAGCCCTTGACGCGCGGTGCGTGGAGCTGCGCGCAGAGGACTGATACGGCCAAGGCAGGGTAGCGCCGGAATGGCTAAGTCCGGCAGTTATGAGATGCCTAGCTTCATGGCTAAACTATGCCGACGTGGAGCAGACAATCGCAGATAACCGTACTTATGAAGTCCGAACTTTCGGCTGCCAGATGAATGTGCACGATTCCGAGCGCATCTCTGGTCTCTTGGAGGAGGCCGGCTACGCGGCCGCCGGCGAAGGCGTGGAGCCAGATCTCATCGTCTTCAATACCTGCGCCGTGCGCGAAAATGCCGATAAACGGCTCTACGGCACCTTGGGTGCCTTGAAGAAGACAAAGGAAAATCATCCCGGCATGCAAATTGCCGTGGGCGGTTGCTTGGCGCAGAAAGACAAGGACACCGTCCTAGATAATGCCCCGTGGGTTGATGCTGTCTTTGGCACCCACAATATGGCGGCCCTGCCGACGCTGCTAGAGCGCGCCCGGCACAACGATGAAGCACAGGTGGAAATCGTTGATTCCCTCGAGGCCTTCCCGTCGGTCTTGCCAGCCAAGCGTGAGTCTGCCTATGCCGGCTGGGTTTCTGTTTCTGTAGGCTGCAATAACACCTGCACCTTCTGCATTGTTCCTTCCTTGCGCGGCAAGGAAGAGGATCGCCGGCCCGGCGATATCTTGGCCGAGGTTAAAGCCTTGGTGGACCAGGGCGTATCCGAGGTGACTTTGTTGGGGCAAAACGTCAATGCCTATGGCGTCAATTTCGCCGATCCCGATATGCCGCGTGACCGTTTCGCCTTTTCTAAGCTGCTGCGCGAGGTGGGCAAGATCGAAGGCCTTGAACGCCTGCGCTTTACCTCCCCGCACCCAGCGGAGTTTACTTCGGACGTCATCGACGCCATGGCCGAGACCCCTGCCGTATGCCCGCAGTTGCATATGCCGCTGCAGTCCGGCTCCGACAAGGTCCTTAAGGACATGCGCCGTTCCTACCGCACTAAGAAGTTCCTGCGGATTTTGGACGAGGTACGGGACAAGATTCCGCACGCCGCAATCACGACCGATATCATCGTGGGCTTCCCAGGCGAGACCGAGGAAGACTTCCAAGACACCATGGAGCTTGTGCGCCGCGCTCGTTTCGCCTCGGCCTTTACCTTCCAGTATTCGCCGCGTCCGGGAACCCCGGCTGCGGAAATGGAGGACCAGATTCCCAAGGAGGTCGTCCAGGATCGTTTCGAGCGTCTCGTTGCCCTGCAAGATAGCATCCAGGCCGAGGAAAACAAGAAGCTCATCGGCACCGATGTGGAGCTTTTGGTGCAGGCCGAAGGCGGCCGCAAGAACGATGAAACCCACCGCATGACCGGCCGTGCGCGCGATGGCCGCCTAGTGCACTTCACCCCGGTTGATTCGGAAGGCACGGATATTTCGGCGGAGATTCGCCCGGGCGATGTGGTGCATACCCAGGTCACTGGTGCGGGCTCCTTCTTCTTGCTTGCCGACGCCGCCGTGACCTCCCACACCCGCACCAAGGCCGGCGACATGTCCGCTGCCGGCGAAACGCCTACCACCGCACCCATCGGCGTCGGTCTGGGATTGCCGTCGATTGGCAAGCCCGCGGCAGCCGAACCCGGCGATTCCTGCGGTTGCTAGCAGGGGAGTAAGCTAGGGAGCCATGACTGAGGAACATACGACCACCGCAGCCCACAATGCAGCTAACGCTGAGCGGAGAGCAGCACAAACAATGGACCTCGGCGGTCACAAGGTCACGCTGTGCATTGCGGTGGTGGCGTATATCCTCTACCTGATTTTGCCCTACGCCGGTCCAGCCCACGGTTGGGAGGCATTGACCTTTGGCACCACGTCAAGCGGCGTCAGGATTTCCATCATGGAAACCGTCTCTGCGTGGCTCGCGCTCATTGGGCTGGGCATTCTTACTCCGGTGACGCTGTTCACCCGACGCGCCACGCCTGGACTGATTGCATGGATGCTGGTGACGGTGTCCTTCTTCGCCAACCTATGGGGCTTCTGGTTCCGTGGCTCTACCGCCGACGGGGCGTCGCTGGGAATGTGGGTAGGAATGCTAGCTACCTTCCTAGCATTTCTGGCCTATAGCACGGTGGCGCTGCGCCGCAGCCCAGAGCAGAAGGCTGCCGAAGCCCGCGTGCGCGCCACCGCCGGACAACTCGATGAGGTGGGCGAATTTCAATCCAGGATAGACGCGGCACCGCAGCGGGAGCCACTGGTGGACAATCGCCGCAAGCAAGCTGCCGAACGTCATCGCGCCCAGCGCGGCGAGCAGTAGGCCTATCACCGCCACTAGTGCCGCAGCCGCAACTCCCACGCAGAAGAGCGGGAGAGTTCCCGGGCACCCAGGCTGCGGTAAATGGCATTCATTGCCGCATCCTTGGCCGCAACGGAACAATAGCAGCGCCGCACCCGCGGCCAGTAGCCTGCCACCTCATGCAGCGCTGTGAGCTTGGCTAGCTGCGCAAGTCCGCGGCGGCGGTGCGGGCGATCGGTCACAGTCAGGGTCCACTCACATACCTCAGGATTCGCGTCCTCGTGCCGCGCCATTTCGGTCAGCGCGAGAATGCTCCCGTCCTCGGCGGTGAGTGCGATAAGAAGCGTGTGCCCGCGACGAGAACGCAGGCGGCTGTGCGCTTCGCGCAATCGAGCACGCGTCCACACGATGGGCTCCACCGTCAGATCACCAGTTTCCGCATCTGTAGACGCTAGGCTAAGCAGCCGCATGACCTCGTTGAGGTAGCCTTCAGGGATGTCGTAATCTGGCCAGACTCGGGCGGTGATCCCTGCGGGGAGCAGTGCTGCGACAGGGCTTTCGGGGATGTCCATTACCAGCTGGTGCTCCGCGTGCCTTTGCGTAAACCCCAGCTGGCGGTAGATGCTGCCCATAGCGTCGTAGTCTGGGTCCGCGCCCGGCGGGTGCAATAGTCCCACGTGAGCTACGGTGCGGCCGAGTTTCCGGGCCAGCTCCAGCGCCTTTGTCCCCATCCACTCGGCTACTTTGCGCTCCTCCTCATCGAGCTGTTCGCCAGGGAGGGGCAAATCGCACAGCACGCATTCAATCTCTGCTGCCTCGCGCTCTTCTAAAAGCGGCAGGCTAATGTGGATGAACCCGAGGTAATCCAGTTCTGGGCTGGGTTCTATTGCGGGAATCTGTGGCAGCCCCAGCTCAGAAACCTCACCAAGGGTGGAGTCGCCGTCCACTACGGCAAAGAGATGGGTCTGTGATTCGCTAGAACCTTGCAGACGTTGAACCACGCGGCCCGGCGACGTCGATGCCGCGGCATCGCCGCTTGCTTCTTGGGCCGCCAAGTTGGCCCAAAAGACGAAGCTGCGAATGCAGTCCGCAGGTTCGCTGGGCTGGGCGTGAGCGGTAGGCGAGTGCGGCGGCCGCGGTGGCCGCGCAATGTGGACGAGGTGCACTACTTATCGTTGACGGCGTTAGCGGCGGCGTCGGCAAAAGCCTGCCACTGCTCGGCCTGTGCGCGCAGATCAGCGGCCTTTTTCGCATTGCCCTTGGCCTCAGCTGCCTCGGCCTGAGAGTTAAACTCATCGACCTTAGCTTGGAACTGCGCCACGCGTGCTTGCGCCTCCGGGTCGGTGCGGCGCCACTCAGACTTTTCTGCCTCGGTGACGCGCTGCTCCAGCGCCTCAATCTTGGACTCGTACTCGCGCACTTGCTTGCGGGGAACGAAGCCAATCTCTTCCCACTTTTCCTGCAGCTCGCGCAGCTTAGCCTTCGCACCCTCGATGCCCTTGGACGGGTCGATCTGGCCGTCGTATTCCGCAATCAAGGCGTCCTTGGCCTTGGCATTTTCTGCAAACTCGCGGTCGCGCTCGTCATTGACGGCATTGCGGGCATTGAAAAACTTGTCCTGGGCGGCGCGGAAGCGGGCCCACAGCTTATCGTCCACGTCGCGCGGGGCGCGGCCGGCGGCCTTCCACTCGGTCATCAAATCGCGGTAGGCGCGGGCGGTGGGTCCCCACTCGGTGGAATCCTGGATGGCCTCGGCACGCTCGACGAGTTCTTCCTTCTTCTTGCGGGCAACCGCACGGGCGCGGTCCAGCTCGGCAAAGTGGGAGCCCCGACGGCGGTTGAAGGAGTCGCGGGCGCGGGAGTAGCGCTTCCACAAGGCATCGTCGGTCTTGCGATCAATGCCCTTAATCTGCTTCCACTCTTCTAAGATGGCGCGGATGCGGTCACCGGCGGCCTTCCATTCGGTGGAGTTTTCAGCAATCTCTTCTGCTTCCGCCGCCAGCTTCTCCTTGGCAGCAATAGCTTCCTCGCGGCGACGCTCCTTATCGGCCTGCGCCTGCTCGCCGGCTTCTACCGAGTGCTCAATGACGGCAACAAGGCGGCGGTCAAGTGCTGCGATATCACCGATAACCGCAGCGGTAGGCAGGGTTTCGCGTAATTGCGCTGCGGTCTTCTTGATGCCAGCGGCCTCACCGGGGTTGGCGCGCAGGCGAGCCTCGAGCAGTTCAATTTCGGTGGAGAGATCGTCGTAGCGCGCGCCATAGTGCTGTAGGCCCTCCTCGGGGGTGCCGGCCTGCCATTCGCCAATCTTGCGTTCGCCCTCCGGAGCGGAAACGAAGACGGAACCATCCGCATCGACGCGGCCCCATTTAGCCGGGTCATTCTTGCTTGGTGCCTGGACGGGAACAGGCTTTGCGGTGGGACGAGGGCCCTTCTTGGGCATGGAACCTGGGGTAGGGATGGGAGACATGACAAGCCCTCCTATGTATAGATCGCCGCGCGTCACGGCTGCCGAATAAAATCACTGGATACATTACCGCGAATATCCCACGCGTGCCCAGATTCTATTTAATTACCTCCACTTGGGTAGATAGTATGGAGGAATAATGTTCAATCTCATGGTAATGCCAGCCTCGCCCGCGCTGGCCGTGGAGCTTTCCGCTCGTGACGCCGCTTCTCGCGCACTGCTTGCCGCTGCCCGCACCCTCGCGGTGGAGGCTGCGGCCGCCGGCATAACGCAGGCAGATATCGTCGGCAGCCAGGACAAGCGCTGGTACACCGCCCACACCGGCAGCTTAAAGGCGTGGGGTGCGGCCACGAACCTAGGCGGCGGCAATTATCTACCCGAGATTATGGCCCGGTACGTGCTGCACAGCGTGCCGCAGCTTAACGCCCGCGCTAGCCGGGAGCGCATCGGCCAGCCGGATCCAGCGGCGCTCACCATCGTCGTGGCAGATGGCAGCGCGGGCCTGACCGAGCGAGCCCCCATGGCGCTCGTTCCCGGTGCCCAGGAAGCGCACGAGTGGTGCGAGGAGGTGCTGATGGGGGCGTCGGCAAGCAAGGCAGGCGAATGGCTTTCCCAGCGCGGTGTGGTAGAGCCCGCCCTTTGGGAGGAATTGGCGGGCCTAGGCCCTAAGAAGAAGCAGTTGCTGGCCACCGACGCCACCCTGGGGGTTGGCCGCTACGTTGCAGGATGGGAGGTCTAATGCGCCCGATTGCAGTGTTTGGACCCACTGCCTCCGGCAAATCCGCGCTGGGGTTGGCGCTGGCGCAGGAGCTGGACGGCGAGGTGGTCAACGTCGATTCCATGCAGCTCTACCGCGGTATGGACATTGGCACCGCCAAGCTCACCCCGGCCGAGCGCGAGGGAATCCCGCACCACCAGCTCGATGTGTGGGACGTGACCGAAACCGCTTCTGTGGCGCGCTATCAGCGCGATGCCATCGCGGACGTGGAAGGCATCATGGCCCGCGGCAAGACGCCAATCCTGGTCGGAGGCTCGATGCTTTATGCCCAAGCGCTTGTCGACGACTGGCAGTTCCCACCCACCGACCCCGCCGTCCGCGCCAAGTATGAGGCCCGGCGCGTAGAAATCGGCACCGACGCCCTGCACGAGGAGCTGGCGCAGGTGGACCCGGCCGCGGCCGCCATCATTGAAGATAAGGACCCACGGCGCACTGTGCGCGCCCTGGAGGTCATCGAACTGACCGGTAAACCTTATAAGGCCAGCCAACCGCCGAAGGACGCCCCGCCGCGGTGGGGTACCCGTTTGCTCGGCCTGCGCACCAACGCAGATTGGCTTAATCCGCGCATCGAGCTGCGCACCCGCCAGATGTTTGAGCGTGGGCTCATCGAGGAAGTCGAGCGCCTCCAAGCCCAGGGCTTGGTGGCCGATTCCACGGCCGGGCGTGCCATAGGCTATGCGCAGGTATTCCAGGCCCAGCGCGGCGAACTCACCTGGGATGAGGCCGTTGAGCGCACGATTACCGGGACACGGCGCTACGTGCGCCGCCAACGCTCGTGGTTCAATCGCGACAAGCGCATCACGTGGTTGGATGCCGCGGGCGATACGACCGCCCAGGCGCTGCGCGCGCTAGGGTAGGGAGCATGAAATTTGCCAAGGGTCATGGAACTGAGAACGACTTTGTCATCGTCGAAGACCACGCGGCCGCCACGCCGCTTGCCCCCGAGCGCGTAGCGGCGCTGTGCGATCGCCGCGCCGGTATCGGCGGCGACGGATTGCTGCGCGTCGTGCGCGCCGAGGCCTTGCTCGCGGCGGGGGAAATCGAGGCGCTGGCCGAGGGCATCGCGCCCACTGACTGGTTTATGGATTACCGCAACGCCGACGGTTCCGTGGCCGAAATGTGCGGCAATGGCACCCGCGTTTTCGCCCACTGGCTCCGGTCGCGCGGCCTCGTCGAAGAAGACGAGTTCACCATCGGTACCCGCGCCGGCGCCAAGCGCGTGACGGTGCACTCGTGTGATGAGCAAGCGGCCGAGGTCACCGTAGAGATGGGACCGGCCGAAGTAACGGGTGTATCCACCGCGTCTATGGCCGGGGAGAGCTACGCCGGTCTAGGCGTTGACATGGGCAACCCCCACCTCGCGGCCGTAGTGCCGGGGCTGGACGCCGAGGGACTTGCGGCCAAGACTTTCGAGCAGCCAGTCATCGATGAAGCCTTCTTCCCAGCCGGCGTGAATGTTGAGGTCGTGACCCCGCTGCGCGATGGCCACGTGCACATGCGCGTCTTTGAGCGCGGGGTAGGAGAGACCCGCTCTTGCGGCACCGGCACCGTGGCGGCCGCGACCGCCGCGCTTGCCGACGCCGCCGTTGACCACACCACCACCCCTCACGGCACCGTGCACGTACACGTTCCCGGCGGGGAAGTGACGGTGGACATCTACGAGGGTGGCTCGCGCCTGACCGGCCCGTCGGCGATCGTCGCCACCGGCGAGACCTCCCTTTAGACCGCGTCGGGCCCGGCGCGCGCGGTGAGTGCTTAGGCGCTGCGCCCTTCGTTTTCCTCTTCCTCGAACGCTTGCTCTTCTAGGGCTTGGCGGCGCAGGGCGCGATTTTTTACTTCGTTCTTTTCATACTTCGGCCCGAGCGCAAAGGCGGCGCGGCGGGCCGATAGCCAGGTTTCCTTGAGCTCGCGGGCTCGTTCATCTGTCACCTTGAGCAAGGATTCCAGCTCGTTGGTGCTGATCTCTTCCGCGTTGACGCGCAGGTTCAACCGGCGCAGGAACCGTCGGGCGCCCGAAATTTCATAGTGGAAGGCTTCGATGGTGGGGTCGGAGCAATCCAGATCTAAAAGCGCCGGCCGGTAGAGCGTGCGGTCCGCGATCTTCTCGGCCGCCTCGGAGGACCGGAAGTCTTCGTACTCCGCCAAGACGTCCTCAATATCTTCGGCCGAGAGCCGAATAGAGCTGCGCAGCGCCGCCTGCTCCGAGGCGTCCGGCCGGGTGTGGAGCATAAGCAGCGCCGCCGCGATAAGTAGTGCCGCGATGAAAACCCCGGGAAGTTTTAGGGTTGCCACAACCGCCACTGATCCCACCAGGATCAGCGCGAGAACCAGCACCCGCCGGTTTCTCGCATTTTCCGGGAAAGGCATCCACACAGCTATTCCACCAGACCTTTGCGTCAGTTCTTAATGGCCGCCGCAGCCGCAGCCACCAGAGCCACAACCGCAGCCAGCGCCGTCGCCGCAGCCACCGCTGGGCATTTCAATAGAAGCCGTCAGCAGGGCGGTGCCGGCCACGATAGTGTCCTTGGCCGGTAGCTCGTCGCCCCCTGCAGGCAGGCAGAGATCGAAGGGGAAGAGGCCATCCATGACGAGGTGGGCGAATTTCTCGCCGGTTAGCTCATTGGTACGCCACTCGGATTCCATGACGCGGGCCGCAAAAGTAGCGGCTGGGGTAGGAACCTCCGCGCCAGAGCCGGAGGAAATAACCTTTGCTCCTGCGGACTCGAAGAGCGCCGGGAATTCGCCCTCGGCCGCCTCGTAGGCATCTGCCGACTCGTAGGTGCGGACATCAAGGCCCATGGCGGTGAGGGAGATTTGCTGCCATTGCTGCAAGGGTTCGTCGGCAAGCAAAGGCCCCTGCGCCAGGTTCGCGGTGGCCTGGGCGATGGTGGTGCCGAAAGGATCGATGATTTCCAGCAGGGCGAGAACATCGTTGACCATCTCTACGTGGGCGAACCCTTGCGTAACCGCATTGAAGCCAATGTAGGTAGCAAAAGGTTCCACCGCGAGAATATTGAGCTGCGCGCCCGATGGATCGGTGAACTGAATCAGCTGACCACCGCGTACCTCACCGGTAACGGCCAAGCGATCGCTAGCGATGGCGGCCTCGACGGCGTCCTGCCAGCGTTCGAAATTGAGGCCAATGGCCTGCATCTCGGTATTCTGCTTCACCCCAGTGTCCTTAACGTTCATGCCCGCCATTGTATCGCCTTGTGCAGCCAGCTAAGAATCCGCAATTCCCGCTTTCGGCCGCAACGTGCCAAAATGAGAGGTAGTATGACCGAATTTTCCCAGCACAATAACGACGATCTCCTCGCCCGCGCGTTCCGCGATAACGACGCCCCAGCCGCACCAGAGGCGACGCCCACCACCGGTGACCTTGACCTGGCAGAGCGTAACGCCTTCCGTCGCGTTACCCGTGAGACCACCATCCGCGCTGAGGACACCACCGATGGCTACGAGGTGGAGTACCGAAAGCTGCGCCTCGAGCGCGTCATTCTGGTTGGCGTGTGGACCGAAGGGACCGTGGCCGAAGTCGAAGCCACCATGGACGAGCTTGCAGCGCTGACCGAGACCGCCGGCGCCGAAGTAGTAGAGATGATCTACCAAAAGCGCGATAAGCCGGATTCCGGCACCTTCATTGGCTCCGGCAAGGTCAAGGAATTGCGCGACATCGTCGAGGCCACCGGCGCCGATACCGTGGTGTGCGATGGCGAGCTCAATCCTGGCCAGCTCACCGCTCTCGAGCGCGCGCTTAACACCAAGGTCATTGACCGCACGATGCTCATCCTTGACATCTTTGCCCAGCACGCCAAGTCCAAAGAGGGCAAGGCGCAGGTTTCCTTGGCGCAGCTGGAATACCTCTACACCCATACCCGTGGTTGGGGCGGCAACCTTTCGCGCCAGGCGGGCGGACGCGCCGGCTCCAACGGCGGCGTCGGCCTGCGTGGTCCCGGTGAGACCAAGATTGAGACGGACCGCCGCCGCATCCGCACGGAGATGGCCCGGCTGCGCAAGGAGCTGCGCGCTATGAAGACCGCCCGTGAGGTCAAGCGTTCCAAGCGCCAGCGCTCGACCATCGCGCAGATAGCCATTGCCGGCTACACCAACGCCGGAAAGTCCTCGCTCATTAACGCCATGACCGGCGCCGGCGTGCTGGTGGAGGACGCACTCTTTGCCACGTTGGACCCCACCACTCGCCGTGCCACGCTTGCCGACGGCCGCCAGGTTGTCTTCACCGACACCGTCGGCTTTGTCCGCCACTTGCCCACGCAGCTGGTCGAGGCGTTCAAATCCACCCTGGAAGAGGTGCTGGCCGCTGATATTATGTTGCACGTGGTCGATGGCTCTGACCCATTCCCGCTCAAGCAGATTGAGGCCGTCAACCAGGTCATTTATGACATTGTCGCGGAAACCGGGGAACAGGCCCCGCCCGAGATCATCGTGATCAATAAGATCGACCAGGCCGACCCGCTAGTGCTCGCCGAGTTGCGTCACGTACTCGACCACGAGGACGTCGTCTACGTATCCGCGCGCACGGGCGAGGGAATCGACGAACTTACCGCGCGCGTGGAGCTTTTCCTCAACTCCCGCGACAGCCACGTCAAGCTGCAGGTTCCCTTCACCCGCGGCGATGTGGTGGCCCGCGTACATGCCGAGGGCACGGTGCGCCACGAGGAGTACACGGCTGATGGCACGCTTGTCGACGTCCGCCTTCCCGCACCCACCGCCCACGAACTCGCCGAATTCATCGTGGAGGAAGTTTCCTAAAACCACCCCGGGTGATCCATAATTAAGGCTCGTGAGCTTAAAAGGTTGGACCGTCCACGGAGACGGTAAAAGGATTGCACCGGGCGCGGTCGTAGCGCCGGAAGAACGACTCAGCTGGGGCCGAACCATCGGCATCGGAATGCAGCACGTGGTGGCCATGTTCGGCGCTACGCTTTTGGTTCCCACCTTGACCGGATTCCCCGTCAATACGACGCTGCTCTTTTCCGGCCTCGGAACCATATTGTTCCTGCTTATCACCCGCAACCGGTTGCCGTCCTACCTCGGCTCCTCGTTCGCGTTCATCGCGCCGCTTTCGGCGTCGCAACAGTACGGCATCGCCGCGCAAGCCGGCTCCATTTTGGTCACCGGCCTCGTCTTGGCCGCGGTGGGTGTGGTAGTCAAAATCGCCGGCCGCCGCGTGCTCGATGCCGTCATGCCGCCGGCCGTCACCGGTGCGATTGTGGCCCTCATCGGCCTGAACCTAGCGCCGAATGCGGCCGAGAACTTTGCCTCCCAGCCGCTCGTGGCCGCCGTGACACTGCTCGTCATCGTGCTGGCCACCGTCGCCGGCCGCGGCATGGTCTCGCGTCTGTCCATCCTGCTCGGTGTGGTCGTCGGCTGGATTTTCGCCGCGCTGACCGGCAACCTCGGCGATGACGCCGTGGCGGCCATCGATGCCGCCCCGTGGGTGGGCCTGCCGGAATTCCACGCGCCTTCCTTCAACGTCTCCGCCATTGCCGTGGCACTTCCTGTGCTGGTAGTTCTCATCGCGGAAAACGTCGGCCACGTCAAGGCTGTCTCCGAGATGACAAAGCGCGATCTCGATGACCTAGCCGGTGACGCCCTCATTGCCGATGGCCTCGCGTCCACCCTTGCCGGCGGCTTTGGCGGCTCCGGTACCACGACCTACGCCGAAAATATCGGCGTGATGGCCGCAACCCGTGTATATTCCACCGCCGCCTACTGGGTAGCAGCCTTTACCGCCATCCTTTTGGCCTTTGTGCCGAAGTTTGGTGCGCTGATTTTCACCATCCCGACCGGCGTCCTGGGCGGTGCCTGCATCGTGCTGTATGGACTCATCGGCATGCTGGGTGTGCGCATCTGGATGGATAATGAGGTTAATTTCAATAACCCGGTCAACCTGACTGCGGCCGCGGTGGCGCTTATCGCGGGCATCGGCAACCTGACCCTCACCGTGGGCGGGGTCTCCCTCGAGGGCATTGCGTGGGGCTCGGTAGGCATCATCGTGGCCTATCCGATTATGAAGAAGCTCTACGATTCCGTCGGCGAGGGGCACGGCGCCAAGTACTAAATTTCCACCTGTGGATAACTGCCCGTCGCGCGCCCGCGGCGGGCAGTGTTGTTGACGGGCCAACGCGGGTTATCCACAGCGGGCCGATATGCGGCTCGCGAAGGCGTGCGGGGGCTATTTTACTTAGCGGCATGACCGCATTGGACGCATACTTAAACGCAGTGAACGCCGGCATGGACATTGTCGCCGCCGTTCAAGGGCTGAGCGATCGCGAGCTCATCGCGCGGGGCGCCTCCGACATCGCCGCGCGCGACCTGCTGCGTCTATGCGATACCTATTTCGGCCGGTGCGGCTTTGCTGCCAAACAGCGAGCGGCGCGGCAGACTAGGCATTCCCTCGACGTGCTACTGCTGATTGAAAAGTATGCCCTGCGCTTGCCGACGCAGCGGGATGCCTGGACCCTACGCACCGAACTGTGTGCCTTTCGCGGCAGCGCCACCGCCCTGGAAAAGCGTGCCCGCGCCTTGGTACGCGAACTGCGACCGCGCCGTACGCCCGAAAAGGGAGTGCGCATTACCCGCCGCTCCGGCGGCCCATGGTCACTGACCATTACCGGGGATTCGGCCGATGTGGCGGATATGCACGCTGCCTTAGACGCCAATAAGCCCCTGGAATCTGCCAAAGACCTCTTCTTTGGCAAGGCGGATGCGACGCGGGCGACGGTGACGACGCAGGTGGTTCTCACCCTTGATGAACTCGACCGAATAGTCGACGGCGGCGGCGAGGAAATCACCCTCCAACTCACCAATGGCGCTCGAATCACCGGAGCGGAGCTTGTCGCGCGGACACTGAGCGATCACGGCTATGTCACGCTCGCCCATCCCCACGAGGGGCCGGTCAACCTCTACCGGACCTCGCGCGTGGCCAACGACAAGCAGCGGCTCATGGCGGCTGCGGTCAACCCGGTATGCCCGTGGGAGAGCTGCAATTATCCCGCCGACAAGTGTCAGATTCACCACCTCAAAGCCTGGAAGCATGGCGGCGAGACCAACGCTGCGAACCTTGCGACCTGCTGTCCCTATCACAATGGCGTCAATGACGATGACCCCAACGCCCCGCCGCGCCGAGGCCGGCTAGCCCGGGTGCGCGGGCAGGTGAGGTGGGTGCCACCGTGGGGATAGGTGGCGTCGGCAAGCGAAAAGCTCCCCACCGCGCGGGTGGGGAGCCTAAAGTGGAACCGTTTTAGGACTTAGGAAGCGTCCAGGTCCTTCTCGATGAGAGCAGCAATCTTTTCCACTGCTTCTTCGTTTTCAGAAGTGACGGTAACCTCATCGCCCTGTTCTGCGCCAAGAGCCATGATCATCAGGGAAGAGGCCGCATCGGTCTCGTCCTCATCATCGTCGCCGACCAGGTTGAGGAAGATATCCTCATCGAACTCGCCGGCAGCGTCCGCGATAATAGATGCAGGACGTGCGTGCAGGCCTACAGAGGAGCCAACCTTTACAGTCTTGGAAGCCATCGAAAATATCCTTTCTTACGGGGATTTTTAGAATCCAGTGTACGAGTGTTTGGTTTATGCTGCCACGTTCTGGGCGGCTTCTTCGGCGGCCTTGTTAGGCCAGAACTGCTTCATCGCCAGCACCGCCGCAGTGGAGACAACCACGCCGGCCGCAATGGCCACGAGGTAGCCCCAGAACGGGTCGATGGCGAAGAAGACGAACACGCCGCCGTGCGGGGCACGGGAACCGACCGACAAAGCCATCGAAATCGCGCCCGTCACCGCGCCGCCGGCCATCATCGAAGGAATGACGCGGAACGGATCGGCCGCCGCAAACGGGATGGCGCCCTCCGAGACGAAGGACAGACCCAGCAGCCAGGCAGACTTGCCGTTCTCCTGCTCGGCCGGGGTAAACAGCGACTTGCGGATAAACGTAGCCAGCGACAGCGCAATTGGTGCGACCATGCCGGACGCCATGACGGCGGCCATGATCTGCATGGAGGACTCGTCACCGGTAGACAGCCCGGCCGTGGCGAAGAGGTAGGCCGCCTTATTGACTGGGCCGCCCAAGTCGAAGCACATCATCAGGCCGAGAATGATGCCCAGCAATACAGCCGAGGAACCGGACATGGACGATAGCCAATTTTGCAGGCCTTCCATGATGGCTGCCAACGGTGCACCCAGCAGCAGGTACATTGCGAGGCCGACGATTAGAGAGGTCAGCAGCGGGATAATAACAACCGGCATGAGCGAGCCTAGCCAACGCGGTACCTTCCAGTTGCCAATCCACATCGCGATGAAGCCTGCCAGCAGACCGGTAACCAGACCACCGATGAAGCCAGCGCCCAAGGTGACCGCGATCGCGCCGCCCGCGAAGCCCGGGGCGATGCCCGGACGGCCGGCGAGCGCGTAGGCGATATAGCCCGACAGCGCGGCGACGATGAAGCCCATTGCTGCTTGGCCTATAGCGAAGAGAACTGCGCCAAGGTAGAGCAGCAGGCCGGAGCGCTCGAAGTGCATGAGTTCGCCGTCAATGGTCACGTCGTGGCCGGGGAGGTTGCCGAGCGAAAAGTCCGTCGATAGTGCCTGCCAGCCGTTGGCCATATCGGCGCCGCCGAAAAGGAAGCCGAGGGCGAGCAGCAGGCCGCCGGCCGCGACGAACGGGACCATATAGGACACGCCGGTCATAATTGCCTGTTGGATGCGCTTGCCCCAACCGAGCGACTGACCTTCTTCTTCCGCGTCGGCGTGGGTAGCGGTGCCAGAGACCTTGTGGGCGTGCGGGTTGTGAGCGGCAGCGACGGCCTCGTCGAGCATGGTGCCGGGCTCATTGATGGCGCGTTTGACGCCAGATTCGATTACCGGCTTGCCGGCGAAGCGTTCGCGGTCGCGCACGCCGACGTCCGTGGCGAAGATGACTGCATCGGCCGCGTCGATTGTGGATTGGGAGACAGACTCATTATTAGACGAGCCCTGCGTCTCAACGGTCAGAGATACGTCATCGCGCTCGGCCGCGGTTTGGGTGAGGGCGTCGGCCGCCATGTAGGTGTGGGCGATGCCGGTGGGGCAGGCGGTGATGGCCACGATGCGGGTGACATCGGCCGAAGATTCTGCGTCGGTAGGGGATGCGGCCGAGGGCGCCGCGGCGGAGGAGCCGACGGCACCGGCGGCGGCAGTGCCGGCAGCAGTTGCGGCAGTGCCGGCAGCAGCGCCCTGGGCGGCCGGTTCTTCGATTGGCTTCTTCTTCGGCTTTTCGGCATTGACTACGTCCAGGACAAGCCGGACGAATTCTTCCTTGGTGGGGGAGTTGCGCAGGGACTCGAGGAAGTCCTTGCGCACTAGAGCGCGGGCCAACTTGGACAGAATCTTCAGGTGGGCTTTGCCACCGCCGGCTGGGGCCGCGATGAGGAAGACGAGCTGGGCGTCGCCGTCGGGGCCGGAGAAATCCACGCCGCGGCTCAGGCGGGCGAATGCGAGGGTGGGTTCGGTCACGGCCTCGGAGCGGCAGTGCGGAATGGCGACTCCGCCAGGGACGCCGGTACCGGCCTTGGCCTCGCGGTCGATGGCGGGCTGTGCCAAACCGGCGATGTCGGTGGCTCGGCCGGTGTCATGGACTAGCGTGGCCAGGTTAGTGATGACGGAGTCAACGCTGTCGCCGAAGTCAGCGTCGAGCGCGACTAGGTCGGTAGTGATGAGGTCGGAAGCCATGATTAGGCACTCCTTAGGCTAGCGAGTTTACGAGGGTATGTGCGATATCGAGTTCTTCTGGGCGAGGGAATTGGGTGCCTTGTTTGGATGCAGCCGCAGTTCCGTAGGCCACCGACTGCGCGAGACTATCGGCCGGCGACTTACCGGTGGTGCGGCCGAGGAGGTATCCGGCGAGCGCGGCGTCACCGGCGCCTACGGTGGATTTCACCGTTGCTGGCGGTGGAGTTGCAGCCCAAGCGCCATCCGCGGTAACCAGCACCGCGCCGGCACCGCCAAGGGTGACGAGTACTTCTGCGATGCCCTGCTTGACGACGTCCCGGGCCGCCCGAACAACCCCCGAGTACTCGCCGCGTGCGGCCTGGTTTTCTAGTTCGCGGCCGTCGGTTCCGGTGAGCTGGCCGAGCTCTAGGCCGTTCGGCTTAATGAGATCCGGCGCAGCAGAATTGAGGCTTTCGCCAATGGCCTGCATTGGGGCATCTGACGTATCGACGGCAATGCGAGCCTGTGGTGCGGCCGCGCGGACCGCGGAGATGAGGTCGCAATACCAATCGGTGTTAACGCCACGCGGCAGGGAGCCGGCTAGGACCACCCAGTCGGAGGCAAGGGCGCGGGCGGTGAGCTCGGAGGTAATGGCGCGGGAGTCGGCGTCGGAAAGCACGGGGCCTGGGCCGTTGACCTTGGTGGTAGTGCCATCAGGCTCTGTGATGGTGGTATTGACGCGAACTGTGCCGTCCATGGGGATTGCAGAGGAAGGTAGCCCGGCCGAGTGGATGAGATTTAGGAAAGAATCGGAGTCGTGGGCCGGGAAAAGAGCCAAGGATTGCTCGCCGGCCAAGTGCACGGCATGGGTGACGTTTACACCCTTGCCGCCAGCAACCTGTGTGACCTCGCTGGCCCGGTGGACATCACCGGAGGTCAATGGCTCGCTGAGCACAAGGGTGGCGTCAATACTGGGATTGGGGGTCAGCGTGAGAATCAAGTTGTCCCTTTCGCAGGTTGTATATTGGGGCCGAACGCCGTTGGGGAGAACCTCGCGGGCATGGCCCGCCCTTAATGTTGATTCTTGTCCGATTGTGTCCGAAAGTCAACAGAATTTCTGTGGTATACATTGCTTTTCTATCCGATTTGTGGTGTTCTGGAAGTTAATAAACCGCTATCTTCGAAGGAAGTACGCTCATGGAAAACGCGTCTGAGTCCACAATCAAAGGAACCGGTGTCGTTGCCGGAGTCGCCTACGCCGAAGCCGTGTGGGTCCGCCCTCGCCCGGCCCTGCCTACCGAGGGAAGCATTGACCCAGAGCAA
Source organism: Corynebacterium tuberculostearicum (assembly GCF_022347235.1). Lineage (GTDB taxonomy): Bacteria > Actinomycetota > Actinomycetes > Mycobacteriales > Mycobacteriaceae > Corynebacterium > Corynebacterium tuberculostearicum_F. The sequence goes on along the minus strand of NZ_JAKRDX010000016.1, from coordinate 30,859 downwards.
GCGAGCGATTCTGAATATGACCGCTTCCTTGCGGCCGTAGATACTGTCGCTGGCCGCTTGGAGCAGCGGGCTGCTGCCGCCGAAGGCCAGGCTGCGGAAGTTCTGACGGCAACGGCCGGCATGGTTAAGGACCGTGGTTGGCATAAGGCGGTGCGCAAGAATATCCGCACCGGCCGGGATGCGGAATTCGCCACTGTCGGTGCCACCGATAAGTTTGTCACCATGTTCGAGGCCGCTGGCGGCGTGATGGCAGAGCGCACCACTGACTTGAAGGACGTGCGCGACCGCGTAATCGCAGAGTTGCGCGGCGAGGACGAGCCGGGCCTGCCGCTCGTAGACGGCGAGGCCGTGCTGTTCGCGGACGATTTGGCTCCGGCCGATACCGCGACGCTGGATACCAAGCACATCAAGGCCCTTGTCACCGAGCTTGGTGGACCTACCAGCCATACGGCCATCATCGCCCGTCAGTTGGATATTCCGTGCATCGTTGCTGTAGGTGCCGCGCTGAGCGATATTGAAAGCGGCACGCTGGTATTTGTCGATGGCGCAGTGGGCGCCGTCACCCTTGGGGCCGACGAAGAGGCTTCCAGAAAGGCTGTGGCCGAGTACCGCGAGCGTGCGGCACGCGTTGCCCGGTGGCGCGGCCCGGCTGAAACCAAGGACGGCCACCGCGTGCAGCTGCTTGCCAATGTCGCTGATGGCAACGCCGCCCGCATTGCTTCGGATTCGCAGGCAGAGGGTATCGGCCTGTACCGCACGGAACTATCGTTCCTCTCGGCCAGTGAAGAGCCCAGCGTTGACGAGCAGGCAAAGATTTACGGCAAGGTCTTTAATGCCTTCCCTGAATCCAAGGTTGTCGTGCGTACGCTAGATGCTGGCTCCGATAAGCCCATTTCCTATGCCACGCTGAGCTCCGAAGAAAACCCAGCATTGGGTGTTCGTGGTCTGCGTATTGCACGCGATAATGAGGCTTTGCTGACCCGCCAGCTGGATGCGATTGCTCAGGCGGCTGAGGCTCGCGATGACAAAGCCTCTACCTGGGTGATGGCTCCTATGGTTGCCACCTCTACTGAGGCCCAGTGGTTTGCTGGCCTGTGTCGCGAGCGCGGCCTGACTGCCGGCGCGATGATCGAGGTTCCGGCCGCAGCGCTCATGGCGGATAAGATTATGCCGCACCTTGATTTCGTGTCCATCGGTACCAATGACCTGACTCAGTACACGATGGCTGCGGACCGCCTGTCGCCTCAGCTGGCCTACCTGACCGACCCGTGGCAGCCGGCTGTGCTGCGGCTCATTCAGCACACCTGCATCGTGGGCCAGGCCAATAACGTTGCGGTAGGCGTGTGCGGTGAGGCAGCAGCCGACCCGATGTTGGCCTGCGTGCTTACCGGCTTGGGTGTGAATTCGCTATCCGCAGCGTCGACGGCTGTAGCAGGCGTCGGCGCGCAGCTGGCAGAGGTTACCCTGGAACAGTGCCAGCAGCTTTCCGAGGTGGCGCTGGATGCGGAAAGCCCTGACGCTGCCCGTACCGCAGTGGTCGAGCGCATGGAGTCCTTCGCCTAAAGTAGGCGAAGGATCGGGGGAGGGGATTATTCGCTGGCGAGCACGACCTCAATCTCGCGTTCGCGCAGCGCCTCCACGAAGGAATCGGGGGCAGCGGCGTCAGTGATGACGACGTCGATATCGGCGGCAGAGGCGAAACTTACCAAGTAATCATTGCCCAGCTTGCTGGAGTCACACATGACCACAACCTTGTGGGCATTGGTGACGAAAGCGGATTTGATGGCTGCCTCTTGGGAGTCGGCCGTCGACAAGCCATGATCCAGGGTTAGGGCATTGGTACCGATAAATGCGACGTCGGCACGCATCATAGCCAGGGTGCGCAGTGCGGTATCGCCAACGACGGCTTGGGTAATCGCGCGGACCGTACCGCCAAGTAGCTGGACGTCAGGCACGCCATTGCCTGCAAGAGACAGCGCAATAGGCAGGCTATTGGAGACAATATTAAACTGCGCCTGCGGGTATTGCTGTCCAATGAGCTCCGCGAACGCGTTAATGGTGGTGCCTGCGTCCAAGAAAATGCTGCCGCCGCCCTGGGGAAGAAAATCTAAGGCCGCGCGGGCGATAGCCGCTTTTGCGCCGGAGGCAGACCGCTGGCGGGTATCCAGGGTGAGCTCCGCGGTCTGGAAGGATTGGGAGGCTACTGCGCCGCCATGCACGCGATGGACGACGCCCTCACGGTCGAGCACCGCAAGGTCGCGGCGGATGGTCTCGGCCGTAACTTCGAAGCGTTCTGAGAGCTCAGTGACGTTGACGCGGCCTTCAACGGCGGTGAGGGAAGCAATTTGGCGACGCCGCTCTTCTGCGTACATGATTCCTCCTTGAATCTAGAGACATCGCGTCATGGCGTGGGGGTAAAAATTGCCACTTTATGCGGAAGTGAAAATCCGGCGATGTTGTTTTGCTTAGTCCATTGTCTCAAAAATCGGGAATAAACGGACTAAAGCAAAAATTTGCACGGCGGCATTCTATATCCGGTGCGCTGAAGTACCTGGTCAGAGGCAAAAGTGGGAAAGTGGGATTTTCGTCTCTTTTGGTGTCCGGGTCCGAAATGGAGCCAAAATGGGGGTGGCAGGAAACGGGCCGCGTCAACGAAGGGTGTACATAGATAGACCCCGCAAGGGCCACGCTTGGCCCTTGCGGGGGTATAGAATCTGCGTCAGGTGCGTGGTTAAAGCTTGCGGAATACCGATACGACCTTGCCCATGATTTCCGCATCATCGCCGTTGATGGGAGCGTAGGCCTCATTGTGAGGAAGTAGCCACACACCGGAGGAATCGCGGTGGAACTCCTTGACGGTAGCTTCAGATCCTTCGAGCAGGGCGGCCACGAACTCGCCCTCTTCTGCAACTGACTGGGAGCGAATGATTACCCAGTCGCCGTCAAGGATGCCGGCATCCTGCATCGAGTCGCCGACTACTTGCAGCATATAAAGGTCGCCGCCACCGACCACCTCGTCAGGCATTGGGAAGTATGTGTCTACGTTTTCTTCCGCGGTAATGGGCGCACCCGCTGCGATTCGGCCAACCACAGGAATGTAGGAAACAGCACCTGCCTCTGCGGGAACCTGCTGTTCGGGCTTAGCCGGTTTGCGGCCCGGCTTCTTGGCGCCATCGTCGGTATTTAGGTGTCGAACATCTACGGCTCGCGGCTTATTTGGGTCACGACGCAAGAAGCCCTTTTCTTCCAATTGCTTTAGCTGGTAGGCAACAGAGGAGGTGGACTGCAGGCCTGCTGCGTCACCAATTTCGCGGATGCTTGGTGGGTAACCACGCAGCATGACGGCGTCACTAATGACGTTAAGAATTCGTCGCTGGCGGTCAGACAGGGAAGCGTAGTCGGTCTTCTCGGTGGTCTTCTTTGGCTTGCGGCCCATTGCTGGCTCCTCGGAGGGGATCGGCTGGATTTATCGGTGGTCTGTTAGCTGGCGGCGCTGAAAAGTTGCCACACGTCATTTGTAGCACGAAAAGTACAGATGTTCGAGATTTGCGTGTTGGGGTGGACAAGTATTCGAAGCGATGCTATAAATCGAACGTACCAACTAAATCGAACATTATGGCGACTGGGTGTCATGACGTGTCGCATGAGGCGCCTACGGTGGGTTCAGTCGTCGAAAGGAAAGTTATGTCTCTGCTGATCAATTCTCGCAATAACCTGGTAACTCGCAAAGCTTCCGAACCTGTAGTGGTGCCTTCTGCGTCCGTGTGGGATGTGGAGCGCGGCTACGGTTCTGCGGCCCGCGGCACCGAAAGCTCTCGGTATGTTCGAACCCTACGTGTGGAAGATCGCACGACCTATCGTTCGAACCGTACGTCGGCCGGAGGCTCTGGGAACAGATCGAATAGGGGACGAAACAGTGTGGGTGAGTCGAACACAGGTAACTACGCATTGGGTGCAGTGTTTGGTGTCGCGGTCTTTGTGGGCACATTGCTAGGGGGACTTGCGGGCACTGAAGGAAATAGTGCTCCTCAACCCCCGGCTTCTGGTGTGCAGCAAGTTGAAGCTGCAGTAGCGCACTAGGGGCTACAGCGGGGTGAAGCCCAGTGGCCGCACGGAATTGGAGATGAGTAAACTACTGGCGTATCAACGTCAGTGAAAGGACCACTGTGTATTGCCCCTTTTGTCACAATGAGCAATCCCGCGTCATTGACTCGCGTGTGGTCGATGCTGGAGCGTCGATTCGGCGCCGGCGCGAGTGTGCTTCGTGCAAGGGGCGCTTTACCACGGTTGAGAAGGCCGTGTTGCTTGTGGTGAAGAGAAACGGTCTGGCCGAGCCCTTTAGTAGAGATAAATTGATTCGCGGTGTGCGCCGTGCCTGCCAGGGGCGAGATGTGAGCGACGATGCCTTGAAGAAGCTGGCGCAAGAAGTGGAGGAGACCGTGCGCAGTCATGGCTCCTCGCAGGTCAACGCGAACGAGATTGGCTTGGCCATCCTAGAGCCACTGCGTGACCTTGACGAGGTGGCCTATCTGCGCTTCGCCTCTGTATATAAATCCTTTGAAAGCGCAGATGACTTTGAATCCGAGATTCGCCTGATGCGAAGGCGCGATCGCGAGGACTTTTAGCGCAGTTTGTCCACCGCCTTTTGGATGCGCCGGAGTGAAACGGCATGGGCTGTGCCAAGGCGCTGAGCAAAAAGGGAAACTCGAAGTTCCTCTATCATCCAACGCACGTCCTTGACCTCGCGGGTCTTTTCGCGGCCGGCCGGTAGATTGCGCAGGCGGTTGGATAGGTAGGCCTTGGCGTTATCTACCTCGGCTTGACGGTCTGCATCGCGGTCGGGGTCAAGGTTCATATCCTCTAGGCGAATGCGCATGGCTTGGATATATCGCGGTAGATGGCGCAGATGGGACATTCCATGGACAGTGATGGCGTTTCGGGGAAGGAGGAAATCCAATTGTGCGCGCATGTCATCGATTGCTGGACCGTCCCAATGAGCAAGTTCCGCTCGCAGGTTGGAGTATTCGGCGAGTCCGGGGGCAATAGCTACCACTGCCTGGCGTACGCGGCCTGGGACCTGGGGCTTGACGGTGTCCTTGAGCTTCTGAAACGCCGCGGGGGTGCGGACGGGCCCGCCGGCTTCGAGCATCAGGTCGCGGATCGCGGCGATGCGGGCGTCATTGACAAGGCCGTCGGCGCCGCCGTGCGGATAGGAATCGACGGCGACGCGCTGTTGCAATGGCAGGCCCTTGACCATTTGGGAGGCGTTGACGGATATCTCACGCATGAGGAGCGTAAGGGTGGTCGTTACCATGGCGGCATCTGCGGCGGCCTTGGTGGGATGAACCTTGAGTTCGACGCCGTCCTTGGTAGCGACCAGGGCAGGGTAGGCGGTGACTTCGTGGCCGTCGACGGTGGTCGTAACCGTGTCATCGATGGTGCCGAGGGTGTCGTCGGTCCATTCGCTAACGGCGGTGGACTCGGAGGTGCGCGAGACGCGGGATACGGAGGACTTGATGTGTCCGGCCTGCCGTCGGACGAGCGCCGCGAGGTCGCGGTCCGAGTCGACGATTTTGCCGCGCTTATCGATGGCCCCGTAGTTCATCCGCAGGTGGGCGGGTAGCTTGCTGGCCTGGAAGTCGGTGGCGTTGATTCCTTGACCGCCGAGTTCGCGGAGGACGTCGGCAAGCTGCTGGGTGATGGGGCCTTCATAAGGGATGAGGCGGTCGATGGCGCGCTCGGCAAATTCGGGCGCGGGTACGACAGTGCGGCGCAGGGCCTTGGGCAGGCTGCGGATGAGCTCGGTGACGAGCTCGAGACGCAGACCCGGAACGAGCCAATCGAAGCCTTCGGTATCCAAGCCGGCGAGCATAGGAATGGGAACCATTACGGTGACGCCGTCGAGAGGATCGCCGGGCTCGAACTTGTAGGTCAGTTCGTAATCGATAGAGCCCTTGCGCCAGTGGTCGGGGAAGGATTCCTCGGTGACCTCGTGGGAGTCGTCGATGAGCTTTGCGGGATCAAAATCCAGCAGGTCAGGAGTGCGGCGGCGCTCCTTTTTCCACCACGAGTCAAAGTGGCGGCCAGTGGTAACTTTTTCCGGAATGCGCTGGTCATAGAAATCGAAGAGCGTGTCTTCGTCTACGATGAGGCCGCGGCGGCGGGCCTTTTCTTCGTATGCGGCGGCGTCGTCAAGCGCTTGGGCGTTGGCCTTGAAAAAGGCGTGGTGGGTGTTCCAGTCGCCGGCGATAAGGGCGTTGCGGATGAACATATCGCGGGCAGCGGTGGGATCGACGCGGTGGTAGGGAACGGTGCGGTCGGCCACGATGGGCACGCCGTAGAGCGTGGATTTTTGGTGCGCGATGGCGGCGGCGCGCTTGCGAGACCAGGTGGGCTCGGAGTAGTTGTGCTTGAGCAGGTCCGCGCCGAGCTTTTCTACCCAGGCAGGATCGATGGCGGCGACATCGCGCGCCCAGAGGCGGGAAGTTTCCACCAGCTCGGCAGCCATGAGGAACTCGGGAGGCTTTTTAGCCAGGGCGGAGCCGGGGAATACCAGGAAGCGGGTGTTGCGCGCGCCCTGGAACTCCTTGGAATTGCCATCGCGGGCGCCGATATTGGAGAGCAGGCCCGAAAGGAGGGACATGTGGATGTCATCGGAGCGGCGCTCGGTGCCTTCCTGGTAGGTCCAGCCCAGCTGCTTGGCGACGTCCTTGAGCTGGCGCACCAAGTCAAACCACTCCCGGATGCGCATGTAGTGGAGGAATTCCTGCTTCATGCGCTTGCGGAACTTATTGCCGGATTGCTCATTGCGGGTTTGCTTGATGTAATCCCACAGCTTGAGCATGGACAAGAAATCCGAGGTCTTGTCCTTGAAGCGGGCGTGGGCTTGGTCGGCCTGGGCTTGGAAGTCGAGGGGACGCTCGCGCACATCTTGGATGGTCATGGCGGCAACGATGACCATGACATCATCAAGGCATCCGTTGGTATTGGCTTCAATGAGCATGCGCGCCATGCGCGGATCCAGGGGGATGCGGGCAAGATCGCGGCCGATGGTGGTCAGCGAGGGCTTGTCTTGCTTGTCGTGGAGGGCACCGAGCTCGTGGAGAAGCGTGAGACCATCGCGGATGGCCTTGTGCTCGGGCGGCTGGATGAAGGGGAATTGTTCGATGTCGCCTAGCTTGAGCGAGACCATCTGCAAGATGACGCTGGCGAGGTTGGTGCGCAGAATCTCTGGGTCGGTGAATTCGGGGCGGCTTTCAAAGTCCTGTTCGCTATAGAGGCGAATGGCGATGCCATCGGCAACGCGGCCGCAGCGGCCGGAGCGCTGGTTGGCGGAGGCCTGCGAGATGGGCTCGATAGGCAACCGCTGGACCTTGGTGCGCGTGGAATACCGCGAGATGCGGGCGGTGCCGGTATCGACGACATAGCGGATGCCGGGCACGGTGAGCGAGGTTTCGGCGATATTGGTGGCCAAGACGATGCGGCGGCCGCGGTGCTCGCTAAACACGCGGTGCTGCTCTTGGTTAGATAGGCGGCCAAAGAGAGGAGTGACCTCGACGTTTTTCCATTTCTTGCCTTCGATGGCTTCCATGGCATCGCGGATATCTCGCTCGCCAGGGAAGAAGCACAGGATATCGCCGTCGCCTTCGCGCATGAGCTCTTCGATGGCCTCGGTCAAGCCGTCGAGCGGGTCTTGGTCCACGACTTTTCCGCCGGCCTCGAATTCGAGTGGCCGGTAGCGGATTTCTACGGGGTAGGTGCGGCCGGAGACCTCGATAATGGGGGCGGGGTTGCCGTCGGCGTCGGCAAAATGGGCGGCGAAGCTTTCAGGGTCGATGGTTGCGGAGGTGATGATCACCTTGAGGTCGGGACGCTTGGGCAATAGGCGCTTCAAGTAGCCCAAGAGGAAGTCAATATTGAGCGAGCGCTCGTGGGCCTCATCGATAATGATGGTGTCGTACTTATTAAGGAAGCGGTCGCGTTGCATCTCGGCGAGCAGAATGCCGTCGGTCATCAGCTTGACGGCGGTGGTCTCAGAGACGCGGTCATCGAAGCGGATGGCGTAGCCGACGGACTCGCCGATTTTCTGGTCCAGTTCCGAGGCGATGCGTTCGGCCACGGTGCGCGCTGCAATACGGCGCGGCTGGGTATGGCCGATGAACCCGCGCCGGCCGCGGCCTAGCTCGAGACAGATTTTCGGGATCTGGGTGGTCTTACCAGAACCGGTCTCACCAGCGATGATGACGACCTGGTTGTCCCGAATTGCCTCGGCGATATCGTCCTTGCGGGCGGTGACGGGGAGGGCGTCGGGGTAGGTGATGGTGGGAACGGCGGCGTCGGTAAGTGCGACGCGATCGGCCGCGGCATGGATTTCAGCGCCGATTTCTCGCAGAGCTTTAGGCGCACGGGCCTTCTTGAGGCGGCGGCGGAAGGAGCGCGCCTCGGCCAAAGTGACATTTTCGAGTGCGGCGAAGAGCTCGTCGCGAGAAGGGGATTCGTTCTTAGTCATGACTAGGCAACGAGTTTACCCGTCCACCTGAAATGAGGAAAAAGTTGTTAAAGTTAAAATACTTATCCATTTTTCTATGTGCATTCCTGAAGGAGGAGCACCGCCTATGACAAACCCGTATGCGGGTGGAAATGATGATTTTCCGCGCTACGAGCCGACCGATCACCCCGAGGACCGACCAAACTACGGACAGCTTCCGTCCTATGGCGGAAGCCATGAAGAAAATACCCAAGGCTATGTGGGCTACCAAGCAGGCCAGCGGCCGTTTACCGGTAAGGCCTCCGCAATAGATGCGGTTTCTTGGGCTTTTCGGACTGTCTTTGGCAATTGGAAGCTGTGGATTCTGGGAGCACTAGCGCTTTTTGTTCTAAGTATCGTTTTTGTAGCCATTGCTGGCGGCATTAATGCCGCGAGCTACTCCGGCTCGGGTGAGCCAACCGCGGGTTCTTGGGTTTCTCAGCTCATTTCGACTGTCCTAAGCCTTGTATTGTCGCTGGTAATTATGCGCCTAGCGCTTTTCCAGATCGATGACGCCCGCACCGGTTGGGGTTACCTTTTTAAGAACGTGCGTTGGTGGCAGCCGCTGGTCATCATGCTTGTCATCGGGGCGGTGGCGAGCCTCATTGCATTCGCTGCAGTAGGCGGAACTGTCTATGGGTTGCTTAACGACGCCGAGAATATGACGGAGGACGAAGCAGTTGCGGCAGTATTAAGCGTCATGGGCATCATGGCCGTGATTTCGCTGATTAGCTTCTTTATCCAACCATTCTTCTCGCTGATGCAATGGTTCGCGGCCGACGGCGATAGCGTTGGTGACGCCGTGAAGAAGGGCTTCCAGGCAGGTAAGAACAACTACGGTCAAATGTTGCTATTGGCAATTTTGAACTTTTTCATCATTGTGGCCGGCTTCTTGCTTTTGGGCATCGGCCTTATCGTGGCGTATCCGGTGACGCTCTTGGCACAGGCGCATATGTTCCGCCAGTGCGCGGGCCGCAACATCTTTCCACAGGCGTAGCGCACCATAGTTGAAGGCCACCGTTCCAGTTAGGGGCGGTGGCCTTTGGTGTGCTTGGCGACGCCCCCGTGTGGGGCCGCCGGGTGAGACTACTGCCGGGAGCGCTCAATCGCCTTGTTACAGGCGGCGGTGATGAGCGTGCCGAATTCGCGGAATTCCTCGGCGCGGGCGGCGGAGGAACGGAACACGAGGCCCACCTCGCGTTCGGCGGTGACATCGGAGGCAAAGTGGGCGATGGCGACGTCCTTGCCGTGGCATTCGGTGGCTAGGGCGGACTCGGGGACGAGGGTGCAGCCCAGGCCGCCCATGACCAGCTGCATGATGGTGGTTAGGGAAGAGGCCCGGGTGACGGAATTGGTGGCCTCGGCTGGGTTGATATCGGCATGGCGGCAGAGGTCGACTACTTGGTCGCGCAAGCAGTGGCCGTCGTCAAGCAGCAGTAAATCCAAGTCCTTGAGCTCCGCAAGCTCGACATCCTCGCGGCCGGCGATGGGGTGATCGGGCGGGCAGACAATGGAGAATTTCTCCGTGTACAGCGGGCTATCGACCATGCCGGTGGCCTCCGACGGAAGGGCCATGATGGCAAGATCCAAGTTGCCATTGCGCAGGCGAGTAATGAGGTGCTGGGTTTGCTCCTCGACGAAGCGCGGCTCGAGGTCCGGGTAGGCTTCAGCCAGCATGGAGAGTAGATCGGGAAGGATGTAGGGGGCGATGGTGGGGATAACGCCGATGGTCAGCGGGCCGGCGAGGGTGCCGTTGGCGCCGCGAGCGTGGGCGAGGAAGGTATCGGCGGCTTCAAGAGTGGCCTTGGCGTAGGGGAGGAGGGTCTCACCGGCCGAGGTGACGATGACTTTGCGGGTAGAGCGCTCGATAAGCTGCAGGCCCAAGCCCTGCTCGAGGGCAACGAGGCCCTGAGAGAGGGAGGGCTGAGAGATTTCGAGTTTGGCGGCCGCGGTACCAAAGTGCTTGTTTTCCGCAACGGTGACAAAGGTGCGCAGCTGAGCAAGTGTAGGGCGATACTCTTTATTATGCATGCCTATCACTCTAACACTTACCTATAGGATTTGCTATTGACGCGAACGGAAAAGATGGTATAACTGATCGTGTTGGGCCGGACACGGTCCGGCCCCGCTGCTTGTACGCCAAGCGGCAGGAAACTTAGAGGAAAAGCCTTTGCTAAAGGAGTTGAAGACTATGCCTATTTTGACCGTCGGCGAAAAGTTCCCAGAGTTCAACCTCACCGCCCTGACCGGTGGCGACCTGCATGACGTTAACGCTAACCAGCCGGAGGACTACTTCGAGCAGGTATCCTTGGACAAGTACGAGGGCAAGTGGAAGGTCGTCTTCTTCTACCCGAAGGACTTCACCTTCGTCTGCCCGACCGAGATCGCTGCCTTTGGCAAGCTGGACGAGGAATTCCAGGACCGCGATACCCAGATTCTCGGTGGCTCCACCGATAACGAGTTCGCTCACTTCAACTGGCGCGCAACCCACCCGGACCTGAAGGAAGTTCCTTTCCCAATGTTCTCCGACGTGCGCCACGACCTTATCCGTGCGCTGGGCGTAGAAAACGCCGATGGCGTTGCTGACCGCGCTACCTTCATCATCGACCCGGATGGTGTTATCCAGTTCGTTTCCGTTACCCCGGATGCTGTCGGCCGTAACGTAGACGAGGTTCTGCGCGTCCTCGACGCCCTGCAGTCCGAAGAGGTCTGCGCTTGCAACTGGGAGAAGAACGACCCAACCAAGAACATCAACAAGATGGACGTCGTTCAGTCCGCACTCTAAATCTCACTGAGATGCAGGTTCACCCCGCTTTCGTGGCGGGGTTTCCTTTTAAATCCAGCGCAGTAAATTCCTATCAAAACCTCAAAGGAGAAAAGCTATGTCTATTGATAATCTGAAGTCTTCCCTGCCGGAGTACGCCAAGGACCAGAAGCTCAACCTGGGCACCCTGACCCGTTCCAAGGACCTGGACGAGGAGCAGCTCTGGGGCTGCCTGCTGGCATCGGCAGCTGCAACCCGCAATGACACCGTGTTGTCTGAGATTGCGGAGGAAGCAAAGGAGCACCTCTCCGAGGAGGCCATTGAGGCAGCCTACGGCGCAGCCACCGTTATGGCGATGAACAATGTTGCCTACCGCGCCAAGGGCTGGTTGGGCGATGACTACGCACAGGTTAAGTTCGGCCTGCGCATGAACATTATCTCCAAGCCGGGCGTAGACAAGGCCAACTTCGAGCTGTGGAATACCGCAGTCTCCGCCATCAATGGCTGCGAGCACTGCCTGGGTGCCCACGCTCACGAGCTCAACGAGGCTGGCCTGAGCAAGGAGCAGGTCTGGGAGGCCGTCAAGGTAGCGGCCGTTGTCCAGGCTGTGGCACAGGCTGTCCAGATCGAGGCCGCACGCTAAAGTAGCCGGCCTAAAGCCGCCCTCGCGCTTGCCGACGCCCCCCTTACCCCGGGCGCGGCTGCCAGGGCGGCTTTGTCGTTTTCGCTGGCTAGTACTCCACGCGCAGGTCTGACAGCCGGACTTCGCCGGCCTCATCGGAGGCATCGAGATCTACCGTAGCGACGAACTGGTAGGCGTGGTCGCCGTCTGGGTCCTTGATGATCTGGCGCACGGACCATGCACGCGAGTCAGTATCGCCTAGGCGGAAAAACTCCGGGCCGCGGGCCTCGGGGCCGGAATCGATGTCATCATACTCATCGAAGTAATCATCTAGGATAGCGCCGAAGTCCGGGACCTCGTCCAAGTAATCGAGCAGCTCCGCCAAGCGGTCTTCCTTTTCCAAAGCAAAGAGCTGCACTAAGCGGAACATGTAATTGCGCACCATGATGGTAAAGGCGCGGCGATTGGCCGTGAGCGCGGTGGGGTCCTCCACGCCAAAGGCCAGCTCGCGGTCCACCGTGTCTTGGTCGATGGGGGAGTCTTCGCCGGCCATTTGCGCCCATTCGTCGACAAGCGAGGAATCCACCTGGCGGATAAGCTCACCTAGCCAGATAACGATATCTTCGAGCTCTGGAGTGTTGTACTCGTCTGGAATGGATTGCTTAAGAGTGCGCCAGGCGTCGGTCAGGTAGCGCAAAATCACCCCCTCGGAGCGGGCCAAGCCGTAGGTGGCGACCAGATCCGAGAAGGTCATGGCGTTCTCGAGCATGTCGCGCACCACGGACTTAGGCCGCAGATCGAATTCCTTGACCCACGCATTGGTTTCAGCGAAAGTATCGTAGGCCTGCTCCAATAGCTCCTCGAGCGGCTTTGGCCAGGTGATGTCTTCTACGATATTCATGCGGTCGGTGTAGTCCACCCCGTCCGCCTTCAGCGCGGCGATCTCTTCGCCGCGGCGCTGCTTCTGCTGGGCAATGAGCACCTGGCGCGGGTCATCCAGGATGGCCTCGAACACGGAAATGACGTCCAGGTTATAGGTTTCTGCCTCCGGATCCAGCAGCGAGAGCGCCGCCAGCGCGAATGGGCCCAGCGGCTGATTGAGCGCAAAGTCTCGCGGCAGCTCTCGCACCAAATGGTAGGGGCGACCGTAGATATCTAATCCCTTGGTCGATTTTTGCACCACGCCGGAATCTACTAGCCCGCGGAAGAGATCGAGTGCGGTGAGGATGTCTTTATTCTGCTTGCTGCGGTTATCGTGATTGTCCCGCAGCAGGTGGCGCATGTGGTCATAGCCATTGCCGTGGCGCGCCAAGACGTTGAGCAGCATGGAATTAGATACGCGGAACTGAGAGGTAAGCTGTTCCGGCTCAGCCTCAGTAAGGCGCGCGAAGGTCTTCTCGGACCAGGACACCTCGCCTTCGCGGGCGGACTTTTTCTTGAGCTTCTTCAAGCGCTTGGGGTCATCGCCGATGCGGCGGCGTTCCTTGGCATTTTCAATCTCGTGCTCGGGGGCCTCGACCACCACAGTGCCCTCGGTGTCATAGCCAGCGCGGCCGGCGCGGCCGGCAATCTGGTGGAATTCGCGCGATTTGAGGATGCGTTGGCGCTGTCCGTCGAACTTGGCAAGCCCAGTCATCAGCACGGTGCGGATGGGCACGTTAATGCCCACCCCCAGGGTATCGGTGCCACAAATGACCTTAAGCAGGCCTTTTTGCGCCAGGCGCTCTACCAAACGGCGGTATTTGGGTAGCATGCCCGCGTGGTGGATACCGATGCCCTTGCGCAGGAGCTTGGACAGATCCTTGCCAAAGGCAGTGGTGAAGCGGAAACCACCGATTTCCTGGGCAATCGCTTCCTTTTCTTCCTTGGTGATGATCCCCGAAAGCGAGGTAAGCGCCTGGGCGCGCTCGGCCGCTTCGCGCTGCGAGAAGTGCACCACGTAGATGGGAGCCTTCTTATCGGCCAAGAGCTCCTCGATGGTCTCGTGCACCGCGCTAAAGACATAGGAAAAGTCCAGCGGCACAGGACGCGTGGAGCCGGCGACGAGGTTGGTGGCGCGGCCGGTACGACGAGTGAGATCTTCCTCTAGCCACTGAGTATCGCCCAAAGTGGCGGACATGAGCAGGAACTGCGCCTTGGATAACTCCAGCAGCGGCACCTGCCAGGCCCAACCGCGGTCCGGCTCGGAGTAGTAGTGGAACTCGTCCATCACTACCTGGTCGATATTGGCCTCGGCGCCATCGCGCAGCGCAATATTGGCCACAATCTCGGCGGTGGCGGCGATGATGGGGGCATTGCCATTAACGGTGGCGTCGCCAGTCATCATGCCCACATTCTCGGCGCCGAAGATATCGCACAGGGCAAAGAACTTCTCGCTCACAAGGGCCTTAATCGGCGCGGTATAAAAACTGCGCTGGCCACGAGCTAGGGCGATGAAGTGTGCAGCATTAGCCACCATGGACTTTCCCGAGCCCGTAGGGGTAGCGAGGATGACATTATCGCCGGCCAAAATACCGAGCGAGGCTTCTTCTTGCGCTGGGTACAAATTGATACCCCGGCCGGTAGTCCACGAGGTAAAGGTATCCCAAATTGCCTCGTCTACGAGGGGGTCGGGTACTTCCGTTAAATCTGGCAGCAGCTGAGATAAGTTCACCCCCACCACCTTAGCGGCGATGGGGGCGGGTTAGTTAGATATCGTCACCTAAGTCGCCCTCGCCCGAAGCAGAATCAGGGCCATCCTTCCCATCATCGGACTGCGGGCCTTCCTCCTCGGCGGAATCTTCGCGGTCATCGATCTCGGTATTGATGATCTGCTGGCTTTCTTCTTCATCCAAGGAAGCCAAAAATGCCTGGAACTCCTCGCTGATTTCCTCACCGGTAGGCATGGGCTCCTCGCCAGGCATGATCGCCTGCGGATGCTCCTTGCGGTAGCGCTCCATATAAGCGTCATACTGCTGCTCGAGTTGTTGGACTACGCCTTCAATCTCATCCGAGCCACCAACTTGCTCCTCCAGCTGGTTTTCCACGCGAGAAATATCGGCCTCAATGCTGCCTAAAGGAATATTGAGGCGCGCCGCCCGCGCCACCGAATCCAGCAACTGGAACGTGGCCTGCGGATAAGGCGAAGCTGCCAGATAATGCGGCACGTGGACGGTATATCCAGCCACGGTGCGGTGCTTATCCGCCAGAGCCTTTTCCAGATACAGTGCGGCGGAGCCCGGCACCATCATGGTGGAATCCATCGAGAGCATGTGCTCGGTCAAGCGGGAGGAGGTGCCATGGGCCGTAACCACCGTGGGGCGGGTATGCGGCACCGGCATCGGCGCGGCATAGAGCATGATGGTGTCTTCGATATTGAACTTTTCCACCAGCTTCACCACGGCGGTAGTAAACGCCTCCCAGCGCATGTCTGGTTCAGGGCCAGACAGCAGTAGGAAGGTCTTGCCGGAATTATCGCGCAGGACCTTAATACCAAGATCCATGGACTCGATTTCCAGCGCCCGATCCTTATCAATCGTGATGGCTGGGCGGCGCGAGCGGTAATCAATCAGCTCATCAGAGTTAAACGATGCCAGCTGACGGCCTTCCAAAGCGGCCTTCAGGTGGTCAGCACTTGCCTCAATGGCCTGGCCAGCGTCAGCATATCCGTGCATGGCAACAATCATGGTGGGGCCTTGTCCGTCACCGGAATCATCCCTAATCACCGGAGCCGGATATTCCAGCTCATACATGCGGCGATCTTCTTCGTGCATGTTGTGTTACCTCCTTGCTTTCTTACCTACCCCAACGCCGCGCGCGTGCTTACTATTCCCGCGCGCACTGCGAGGTTAAATAAACAATTGTGCCCCAAACCGCTGCGCATTGCCAGCGCAATCGCGGGCGGGGTGTGGAAAGCCGCTTGCCGACGCCCCCTTCACCCCACCTATCCACAGATCCCCACCACCTAGCCCCTGGTGGCCTATACAGAGTTGCGCGCGAGGTTGAAGCTGGGGCCATGGACATCACAACACCAACTCAGCCCATCCGTACGCCCGGCGATATCCTCGCCAATATCCCAGGAATCCTCGGATTCTTTCCTACCGAATCAGTCATCCTCATCTCCATCCAACCCAGCCAACGCGGACACAGCATCGGACCAGTAGCCCGCCTCGATCTGCACGATGTGCCTGGTGCCCTGCACGAGGTGATGGAAGCGTTTCACTGCGGAAACCCCGAAATCATTTTCTGCTTCGTGCTCTCCCAGCGCAAGGAAGGAGAGCTCTGGGACATTCTGCAGTCTCTATACCATTTCCAAGACCGGACAGGTATGGGCATCGATGCCTGCTGGCTGGCCGAAGAACTATCCACCGATACCGCCTATGACCTCATCTTTGGCCACGCCACAGAAAGCGGCGAGGGCCCGCTGCAGAACTGGATGGAAGGAACCATACCCGCCATCTCGACGAGCCACACGATGCGCGCTTGCGTGAATAACGGCATGCTGCCGGAACTTAGCCGCCATGACATGGTGCAGCGCTTTAAGGACCCGAACCCATACTTTGGGGAAGAAGAGATTAGGGCCATGGAGCGATGCGCCGAAGAGATTGCCCGCCAATTGCGCGCCGGGCACGGATACGGCACCACAGATCCAGTGCAGGTGGTCAAACACCTCATCGCCGATGTGCGCTATGTGCTCAGCGAGGTCGAATCGCTGGAGGAAACCCTAGAAAATGAAGAATTGTTGTGCGTGGCAGCCATGTGGATGTCTACCACCTGGACCCGTGACCTAGTCATTGCGGAGCTCGTCTCCGCACCGCAGGAAGCAGGAGACCTGTTATTGGCGGTAGCCCGTACATTCCAGGGGTCTATTCGCTATAACGCCCTAGCTTTATATGCTGCTAGCCAGGTGTCCCACGAATTCGGAATTTATGCCGGTCCGGCGCTTTCCGTAGTGGTAGAAGAGGCGCCCCATCACAATTTGGGGCGCCTCATAGCGCAGGGATATCGCAGTGGTATGGGAAAGCGGTTGGTCTCCAGCCTATGCCATGGCTGCGAGCTAGCCCGCGAAGCGGCGGGGCTCCACGTCGACAGCCCCGCCTAACACGCGCGGCGTCTAGGACCGCTTTGCGGAATGTGCCTTATCGCCAAGCTGTCGGGTGAAGTTCCACGCGTCGGTGACGATGGTTTCCAGGTCCGTACGGGTGGGATTCCACCCGAGCTCCCGCTGAATCTTCTCAGAGGAAGCGATGAGCGTAGCTGGGTCGCCCGCGCGGCGCGGGGCCACCTCAGCCGGAATGTCGTGGCCGGTGACCTTGCGACACATCTCGATGACTTGCTTGACGGAGTACCCATCGCCAGAACCCAAGTTGTAAATGCGGTGGGTGCCAGATTCATTGGACTCGAGGGCAAGCACGTGGGCGTCGGCTAGATCGCGGATATGGATGTAGTCACGCACTGGGGTGCCGTCTGCGGTATCCCAGTCATCGCCGAACATGAAGATCTTATCGCGGTGGCCCAAAGCAACCTGCAACACGATGGGGATGAGGTGGGTTTCTACCTCGCGGTTCTCGCCAATATTTCCGTAGGCGCCAGCCACATTGAAATAGCGCAGCGAGGTAGCGCCCAGGCCGTAGGCGTGGGCAAAGGACGTGATCATGTAGTCGATGGCCAGCTTGGTCGCACCATAAGGATTGGTGGGCTGGGTCGGCATGTCTTCCGTAATCGGGACCTGGTCGGGCTCACCGTAGGTTGCAGCGGTGGAGGAAAAGACGAGGTTTTTGACGTCGTTATCCCGCATGGCATTAAGCAGCGTCAGGGTAGTAACGACGTTGTGCTGCCAGTACTCATCAGGCTTTTCCACGGATTCGCCCACCAAGGAGCGCGCAGCGAAGTGAATGACGCCTTCGAAGCCACCTTCGCCCAAGACATCGGCAGCCTTGTCCGCGACGTCGCCCTCGACGACGCGGGCGGCTTCCGGAACGGCCTCACGGTTGCCAGTGGAGAAATTATCGATGATGGTTACGTCATGGCCTTGTTCGACCAATACTGCGGCGCAGACACTGCCCACATAGCCGGCGCCACCGGTGACAAGAAGCTTCATGGTTGTACCTCCACGCGCACTGCGTGCGCCAAATCGTCGGAAAGCACGACGCTGCCACCTTCCGGTGTCGACAGCGTAATCGTGCCGCTGTTATTGACCACAGATACCTTGGCACCCACACGAATGCCGGCATCGGTGAGCTCCTGGAAGGTTCCATCATCAACCTGCAGGATTTCATTGACCTGGATGACGGTCGCGGAGACCTGCTCGCCATTGGGGAGGTCGACCGCGCGCGTGCCCTGATCCGGCTGCGGAACATCGAAGCCAAGTGCAGACAGCGCCGGAATAGGATTGCCAAAGGGGGACCGCGTCGGGTCATCGAGAACGGCGACCATGCGCTTTTCCACCTCTTCACTCATGACGTGCTCCCACCGGCAGGCCTCGTCGTGGACCTTGGCAATGTCGAGCCCCAGGACGTCGGTAAGCAAACGCTCTGCCAACCGGTGCTTGCGCATGACTGCGGTAGCTAGGTCGCGGCCCTTGTCCGTGAGATCCAAACTGCGGTCGGTGCGCACGTGCAAAAGGCCATCGCGCTCCATGCGAGCTACAGTCTGAGAAACCGTAGGCCCGGACTGCTCCAAACGCTCCGCAATGCGGGCGCGCAGGGGAGTGATGCCTTCTTCCTCTAGCTCGTAGATGGTCCGCAGATACATCTCCGTTGTATCAACTAGGTCCCTCACGTGGGCATACCTTTCTGTGTGAATACAGTTACGCGGCTATAGTCCCGCCCAAGAACGGGAAAGCGCTTTCTAGACTCTGCAGTCCAGATTAGCCTACCTAAGGCTTGGCTCGCCGCTAGGAACCAAGCCGATGCCTTATCAACGCCAAAACCCGAGCCCATGGCGGTACGTTGCCAAATGGGCCCGGGGAGAGGGTGTGCTGCCGAATACAGTAGGCGTGGATTACAAAGCGTACTCGCGCAGGCGATCGGCGCGGTTGCCATCGCGCAGCTTAGCCATGACTTCGCGCTCAATCTGGCGTACACGCTCGCGCGAGAGGCCGAAGCGGCGACCAATCTGATCCAAGGTGCGCGGAACACCATCATCGAGGCCGTAGCGCAGGCGGATGACGTCCTGCTCGCGCTTTTCCAAGGTGTCAATCACACCGCGGATATCGGAGTGGCGCATAGAAGCGACGACCGCAGTTTCAGCATCGGTAGCTTCCGCGTCTTCGATGAAGTCACCCAAAGGAGCTTCTTCATCGGTACCTACCGGCATATCGAGAGAGACCGGATCGCGCGACTGGCGCAGCAGCATCTCAATCTTGTTCTCATCAATACCGGATTCTTCCGAAAGCTCCTCGTTGGTAGCTTCGCGGCCCAAGGATTGATACATCTCGCGCTTAATGCGGGAAAGCTTGTTTACCTGCTCCACCAAGTGGACTGGGAGGCGAATGGTGCGGGACTGGTCAGCCATGCCGCGGGTAATCGCCTGGCGGATCCACCACGTGGCATAAGTGGAGAACTTGAAGCCCTTGGCGTAATCGAACTTCTCCATTGCGCGGATAAGGCCTAGGTTGCCCTCCTGGATGAGGTCCAGCAGTGGCATACCGCGGCCGGTGTAGCGCTTTGCCAGCGAGACGACGAGGCGCAGGTTGGCTTCGAGCAGGTGGGAACGCGCCTTCTTGCCTTCGCGGGCGAGAATCTTCAGGTCACGCTTTTCTGCGCGGGTGAGCTTTTCTGCGTTATTGAGCTTGTACTCCGCGTACAGTCCAACCTCGATGGCTTGAGCGAGTTCTACCTCATCTTCCGCGCTGAGCAGCGCGGTCTTGCCGATGCCGTTGAGATAAACGCGGACGAGGTCTGCAGAAGGATTATCGTTGGTTTGGTTGCGGCGAGATCCGCGGTCTACTTCCTGTTCTTCATCAGTAGTGGCACTTGAAGTGCCCTTGGCGGTGGTGGCAGATGTCTTCGTCATAGTGAAGCCTCCTGAATTTGTCGCCGGTTTCACAAAGTACAACGGAGTCTTGAGAGTTTTAGTTCCCGGTGCGGAGAGAATTTTTAAAAACAGTTGTTCCCCGTGGTGCAAATCCACCTTTTCGGGGGAGAGGAACCACGGGGAACGGTTACGAGCTGCGAGTAGCTAGAAATGTGGGACTACTATCCGCGCACCTGTACGAGGTAGCGGTAGATGGTGGGCTCAGATACGCCGAGACGCTCTGCAGCTGCGGCAATTCCGCCTTTAAGAAGGAAGAATCCTGCATCCTCAAGGTCAGAAACCACCTCGAGACGCTCTTCGCGCTGCATGCGAGGAACTGGCGTGCTCTGGTTGGAAATCGCAGAGTTCAGCATGGAATCGAGAAGGTGCTCCACGTTAGAACGCAGAGACTCGCTTACCGCTTCGCTTTCAGGCTCTTCTGCAGTCTCTTCAGCTACTTCTTCTGGAACCGGGTCAGGTACCGCTACGGGGCGCTGGGGTTGCTCCTCTGCGCCGGGGTAGCCGCCGAAAGCCTTGGACTTGTCAAACGCGGGATCGTCTGCGTTGCCGATAAGCGCGGCGGCAGCATCGCGAATGTGTACCAACTCGGAGACATCGACATTGATGCACAGCATGCCGCGCATATGGCCGGAGTCATCTCGGATGAAGTAGCTTGAAGAGCGGCAAATTTTGCCTTCCGCATTGACGGCGCGGTAGCCGGTCATCATGGGGATTGCTGCCGCATCGCCTTGTTTCATAAACCACAAAGCGAAGTCGGTCACCGGGCCGCCTAGCTGCCGGCCGGAGATGTGGCCGTTGGCGATGGCCATGATGGATTTATCGGGGACGTCGAGATCGTGAAGTACGATTTCGGTGTTGGGGCCCATTGCCTTACCGAGGAATTCGACGAGGGGAATGTACTGCTCGAGGAAGTTTTCTTCGGAGGCATTGCCGCTAGGGAAGTTCATTAGCTGAAGCATGTCCTTTAATTCCTGTCAGGTTATAGAGAAGATATCACACGGAAGCGAATAGGCGAAAGGGGGAGTAGCGCCAAGAAAGCCGGATGAACACAAGCGGCTTAGCGCTGTGCTCACCCGGCTCATCGCTTCTTTACTGGGTGGTCTCTATCCGCACACCGGAACTGGTGGGTGAACTGCTAGGGCCAGGCCACCTTGTGAGGTTTCCCTGTACTTGGCGTTCATATCCTTACCAGTCTTATACATGGTCCAGATAACTTCGTCCAAAGAAACGCATGGCTTGCTTTCGCGCTCCAGCGCCATACGTGCGCTGGTGATGGAATCAACGGCAGCGACAGCGTTGCGCTCAATGCAGGGTACCTGAACCTGTCCGAGGACCGGGTCACAGGTCAGGCCAAGCTTGTGCTCCATGCCAATCTCGGCTGCGATGCATACCTGCTCTGGGGTAGCGCCCATGAGCTGGGCGAGACCGCCAGCAGCCATGGAGCACGCTACACCAACCTCACCCTGGCAGCCGACCTCAGCGCCAGAGATGGAAGCGTTCATCTTGTACAGGGAAGCAATCTGGTTGCAGGCGAAGATGTAATCAGCAAACATCTCGGTGGTAACGGGCTCAACGAACTTGTCGTAGTAGGCCAGTACTGCCGGGACAACGCCGCATGCGCCGTTCGTAGGAGCGGTAACAACGCGGCCGCAGGATGCATTCTCCTCGGAGATAGCCAGAGCGAACATATTGACCCAGCTGAGGATGTTCAGACCATCGTGCGGTTCGGACTGCTCCAGGCGGCGCTTGAGGGCAGCGGCGCGGCGGGGGACAAGCAGAGAGCCTGGGAGTGGGCCGTCGGTAGCGGAGCCGCGCTTGATGCCGGTGTACATGACATCGCGAACTTTGCCCAGGTGCTCGTTGACTTCTTCTTCGGAACGCAGTGCCAACTCGTTGGCAAGACCCAGCTCCGGGAGGGTCATGTTGTTCTTCTCGCACAGCTCGAGCATCTCTGCGGCGCTGGCGTATGGGAAGGGGATATCAACCTTGGCGTCGGTGCGCTTGGCAAAGTCTTCCTGCTTGACGATGAAACCGCCGCCGACTGAGTAGTAGGTCTTGTGCAGGATGTCTTCCTCGCCAGCGAAGGCGATAAGACACATGCCGTTTTCGTGCATTGGCAGGTACTCGTCGTGGAAGAAGAAGCCGCCGTCCTTGGGGAATTCTACCTCGTGGGAGCCGCCCAGCATGAGCTTCTCGCTGCTGCGGACGTTCTTCATGAATTCGGAGATGCCGTCGATATCAACCGTCTCTGGCTCTTCACCGGCGAGACCGAGGAGGATGGCCTTGTCGGTGGAGTGGCCGATGCCCGTGAGGGAGAGGGAACCGTAGACATTTGCCTGAACTCGAGTGACCTTGTCAAAGAGGTCCTTTTCCTTGAGCTCGTCCACGAAAGCCTTGCCGGCTTTCATTGGCCCAAGAGTATGTGAGCTTGAGGGGCCGATGCCAATCTTGAACATATCGAAGATGCTGATGAACATTGTTCTTTCCTTGAATCCTCTGCGATTTTCTCGTCTGCGGCGGTGCTTAGAAAGCCTGGACGATGGAGTAGATGATGGTTGCTAGGGCGACGAGGCCCATGAAGAAGACGAAGTAGTTGGAAGCCTTGCCCTTGTAGCGCTTCAGCGCAGGAACCTTGTGGATGGCGACCATTGGGATGATGAAGAGCATGATGGCAATCGTCGGGCCACACAGGGTTTCAATCATGCCCAGGATGGATGGGTCAGCCCAAGCGACGAGCCAAGCGGTGACCAGCATGAAGATGAGGGTGATGGTATCGAGCTTGTGGGCGGACTCAGCGTCGTCCTTGCTTGCGTTCTTGCTGCCCTTGATGACGAGGCCTTCGAAGCCTTCGGCTGCGCCGAGGTAGTGGCCGAGGAAGGACTTAGCAACTGCAATCATGGCGATGACTGGGGCAATCCACTGGATGAGCGGGTTATCGAAGTGGTTGGCCAGGTAGGACAGGATGGTGATGTTTTGTGCCTTAGCTTCTGCCATGTCAGCCGGGGAGAGGCTCAGGGCGCAAGAGAAGACGAAGAACATAACCACGACGACCATGAGGATTTCTGCGCGGAGCAGGGTCTTGCGGGACTTGGCCTCAGCGAACTTGCCGTAGGTCTGGCGGCGGTCAACGGCGAAGGAGGAAATCATCGGGGAGTGGTTGAAGGAGAAGACCATAACCGGAACCAGCAGCATCAGGGTAACGCCCATGCTGTGGCCAGAAGCCTCGCGAGCAACGTTGAGGTCGAAGGAATCAAAGAGCGCGGTATTCCACTTCGGGATGAGGTAGAGGGAAAGCAGAACCAGGATGCCGATGAATGGGTAGACCAGGTAGGACATGACGTGAACTACGACGTCCTTGCCCATGCGGACGACTAGGATGAGGCCGCCTACCAGCAGGAGGGAGGTAAGCCAGCGGTCCGGCGGGGTGATTCCGAGCTGGTGCTCCAGGAAGGAGTTGACCGTGTTGGTGATGGTTACCGAGTAAACCAGCAGGATGGGGTAGACCGACAGGAAGTACAGGATGTTCATCAGAACGCCGGCCTTCTTGCCAAAGTGTTCCTCGACGACATCCGTGAGGTCACCGTCTGGCTTGGAGCTGGAAAGCACCAAGCGGGTCATTCCGCGGTGGGCCCAGAAGGTCATTGGCAGTGCTACGACCGTCATGATGATTAGTGGGATGATGCCGCCGATACCGGCGTTGATGGGGAGGAAGAGGACGCCGGCGCCGATTGCGGTGCCGAACAGGGAGAGCATCCATACGGTGTCTTCCTTATTCCACTTCGGTGCACCCTCCTGGCCATCAAACGGGGTGTCAATGCCAGGGGCTGGTGCGGATTCTTTGGAGGAGGGAGCTGCCTTGGAGGTCTTGAGATCCTGGGGCATCTCAGCCTGGTTCTCTGGGTGCTGGGCTTTGTTGCGCCGCGTGATTGAGTGGGACATTTTCTTTCCTACATCTAGTTGGTCGGCCGAAGCGTTTGGGCTTCTGCAACCATGATTGAGAAAATTTCTTCTCACTCAATTTTGCGTTTGTAGGATTTTGAGAAATTATCTCGCATCCTGCATATCCAGCCCTTTTGCTTCGCTGTGCCTTCAGTATAGAACAAAATCTTGCAGGGTGATAATAAATTATTGCACTGCGAGTAGGGTATTTATCACTCTCTGAGAATTTGCATTCCCCAGTGCTTTATGGCTTGCTCTACACAAAATCCGGAAAAGTGGTCTGGGTCACGGGATAGCTTGTAAAGGGCCTGCTTAACACGATTTTCAGATCTCGCGGGCCAGAAATTGAGGGTGCGGGCTAGGTCTCTACCAAGACGGTGAAAGGTCCTTCGTTCACAGAGGAAACGCGCATTTTAGCCCCGAATTGGCCTGTTTCCACTGACACGCCGCGTTCCCTGAGGTTCGCAATAATTGCCGCGATGACCGGTTCGGCCTCGGGTCCTGGAGCGGCATCCGCCCACGAAGGGCGCCGCCCTTTGGCAGTGCGGCCGTACAAAGTAAATTGGCTCACCACAAGCACAGGGGCTGCGGAATCAATGACTGATACTTCGCCATCAAGAATGCGCAGTTCTGCAATCTTGCGTGCCATCTTCTCAGCGCGGGGCTGCCAATCATGCATATCCTCGCGCGAGACGCCAACTAGAGCGAGAAGGCCACCCGTTTCGGGGCAATCGATGGCTCCTACGGTTTCTCCATCGACGGTCACTGTGGCCTCTGATACCCGAGTCAAAACTGCGCGCATGGTTTACTTCTCCTTATATAGCGAGTTGGGGACAGTGTGGATTTAGCTGAGGTCCGGCGAATCGGTATTCAAGAGGAGATCAGCTGGGATAAGCAGGCCATGTCGGACCATATCGATCACGGCAGGTAGGGCGGCAGCAGTAAGTTCTGCTTCGTCGAATCCATGTGCCGCCGCATACAAGCCGATGGTTTCTTCAAGGTTCAAGCCCTGTGGGTTGAGCCCGGCGACAATGGCAGCGATGTGTTCATCTACTTCGTGGCTCCAGCGCGGACCGTCTGTGCGAGTAAGACGTAGAGCGGCTCGTGTAAAGCCCTGGCCCAATTCCGCATCTGGGGTGCTGATATCTTCGCGTGCCAGCCCCGGGCGTACCTGGAAGTGCTTTCCCTGGAGCTCGCCGGGTACGAGGTCGCGCAACCACGCTACACGAGCAAAGTATTCCTCTACTTCAGGGCCAAGTGGGTCGCTAAAGGCCTGGGGCATTTCTTCGGCCAAGATATCGGCAGGTTCATCGTCGCCGATGCGTTGGATAGCGACAAATCCAAAGCCAATGCCATTGACCTCGTGCTGCTGGAAATGCTCCAGCCAGGCGCGAGAGCGCTCTTGTCCTTCAGGGGAGCGTACATCCAGGGATTCATCCTCGAGCCAGGTGGACACATAGAGTGCGGGATCGGCTACGTCGCGCTGGATTATCCAGGCGGCAATTCCTTTGTCCGGTAGCCAGGAAGCAACGCGTTGCTGCCAGGTCTCGCCGCTGGTGTGTACCCAAGCTGCCAGAAGGTGAGCCGTTCCGCCACGGGTTAGGTGGTCGGTGGCTCGAGAGACAACCAGCTCGCTGGCACCGTCCAGATTTAACCCGGAATCGCGGTAGACGTGGCCAACTTCGGGAAGGCCAACAACAAAAGGTGGGTTAGCTACGAGGCGGTCAAAGCGGCGGCCGGCTACGGGGTCGAACCACGAACCTTGCAGCAATTCCACTTTCTCGCTATCGCCAGTAGCGGCAATGGTAGCCTCGGCCAATTCCAACGCACGCTCATGCACGTCGGTGGCGGTAATCTTTTCAGCGCAATCGAGCTGCCCCAGCAATTGGACGCCCGAACCAGTGCCTAGATCTAAGACGCTGCCCACTGGGCTTACTGGCGTGGATTGCAGCAGGGAGAGGCTTGCCGCGCCAACGCCAAGCACATGGTCTGGGCCAGGTACGTGGTCGACCAAGGAGGCGTCGACGTCGGAGAAGATGAGACGGTTGGCGCCAACGATGGTGTGGGGGCGGATATCGAGGGCGATGTAGGCCTTGCCATGGGCGTCGGCAAGCGCAACATTGGCATCGAGCAACTGGGTAGCCAAACGCGCGCCTACCGCCTCGCCCAAAAGCGTGGCCGGCAGGTGTTCATGCAGGAGGAAGAAGCGGATCAAAAGATCCAATTGAGATTCGCTGTGCGCGGCGAGCGCAACTGGTGCGGGTTCGCCGCGGAAGAGGGCCTCGGTAACTTCCGGACCTAGGTGCCCGGCTACGCCATCGGTAGTAAAACCGGCGGCGGTAAAGACGTCGGAAAGCTCTGCGGCCAGCGTGGCTAGCGCGGTGGCATCAAAGTCGGGGCCAAAAGCGGTCGTCATGTAGGCAGGAATCCTTTACTCTTCTTCGTGATCAATGATGTCGTGGTGTGCCTCAATAGGCCGGGCAGTGCCGCCGGATACCTGTGGGGCGTGGGTCTGGCTATAAAGCTGCCGGTTCATGGCTGGCTTGTACACGTTTTTCTCGCGCTTATCCTTCTTTTCTCCCCGGCCGTTGCCAATCACCACGGCTATCCAGGGGAGGGGAAAAGTCACGCCCACAATGATGGCGGCTAAAAGCCACCAATGCATATAAAGGAAGAAGCCGGCGATGAGCAGGGAAGGAACGCGCAAAAACTGGAAGATTCCATACCGAATTTCGCGGCGCTTGCGGTCCTGGCCAGGCGAGAGCTTGGCATCTGTGATGAGGTAGCGCTCTTTTTTGCCAAACAACCTAGACTCGGCTCCCCTCGTGCGCATCGGCGTTCCCTCGATAAGGGGAGAGGGGCGCAGTGGCTGGCGTGCATGACGTGTACATGTTCTCCAAGGGTAGCCGCCTGACTCGCAAAGTTCGATGCCGATGCGGCAAAATGGAGTGCGTGACTACGACTACGAAGACAATTGAACGGCCAGATATTCGTGAAGACACTTCGACGACGGATAATGACACGCCGAAGTTCTTCCACTACGTCAAAAAGGATCACATCCTCGATTCCGCAGTGAACGGCAAGTACGTCGTTGCGCTGTGCGGCGAAACTTTCCCGGTGACCAAGCAGGCAAAGCCGGGTTCTCCGGTGTGCCCCGATTGTGAGCGTGTGTATAAGGGTCTGCGCCGCAAGTGAGGACTTTTAAAAAGACTAACCTTCGCGCCTGGCAGCAATCCGCCCTCGATAAATTCCTCGCCACTAGGCCGCAGGACTTCATGGCGGTGGCGACCCCGGGCGCCGGAAAGACTACCTTCGCGCTGCGCATTGCCACCGAGCTCATGGAAGACCGTACGGTCGAGCGCGTAATCGTGGTGGTGCCTACCGAACACCTCAAGACCCAGTGGTCTAGCGCTGCCGCGCGCGTAGGTCTGGCTCTAGATCCCGCGTTTAGCAATTCCTCCGCCGTTAATCCTTCGATGGACGGCATCGTGGTGACTTATGCGCAGGTGGGTATGCACCCCTTTAAGCACCGCGCGGTGGCTTCTGCCCGGCGCACTTTGGTGATCCTGGATGAGATTCACCATGCAGGCGACGCCAAGAGCTGGGGCGATGGCGTCAAGGAAGCCTATGACGATGTGAACCACCGCCTGGCTTTGACCGGTACGCCTTTCCGTTCCGATGACTCGCCCATTCCATTCGTCCAATACGTGGACGATGGGGAGGGGCACAAGGTATCCTGCTCGGACCATACCTATGGCTATGGCGATGCGCTTGCCGACGGCGTCGTGCGCCCCGTTGTCTTTCTTTCTTACTCGGGCGAAGCCCGCTGGCGCGATTCGGCCGGTGAGGAACATGCAGCCCGTTTGGGCGACATTATGAATGCGGAGCAAACCGCCCGGGCGTGGCGCACCGCCTTGGACCCCAAGGGCGAGTGGATCCCAGCTGTGCTGCAGGCGGCGCATACCCGCCTGATGCAAATGCGGCGCAATATGCCGGATGCCGGCGGCCTGGTGCTGGCTTCGGATACGACGACAGCACGCGCGTATGCCAAGATCCTCAAACAGCTTTCTAATACGCCAGTGTCGGTGATTTTGTCTGATGATCCCGGCTCCTCGGACCGCATTCAGGAATTTTCTGAGTCCACCGATGAGTGGATGGTAGCAGTGCGCATGGTGTCCGAGGGCGTCGACGTCCCGCGCCTAGCGGTGGGCGTTTATGCTACCTCGGCATCGACCCCGCTCTTTTTCGCCCAGGCCATCGGCCGCTTCGTGCGCTCGCGCATGCCGGGTGAAACCGCTTCCGTTTTCCTTCCTTCGGTGCCTGTCTTGCTGGGCTTGGCAGAAAATATGGAAAAGTCCCGCGATCACGTTTTGGGTGAGGAAAAGCCGGACAGGGAAGGCTGGGACGACGAACTGCTAGAGCAGGCGAATCAGAAAAAGACCGAACCAGACATGCTGGAGAAGTCTTATGAGTCGCTTGGTGCCGAGGCAGAGTTCTCGGGCCTGCTGTATAACGGTTCTCAGTTCAATACCGGGGATATGACCACCGATGAGGAAGCAGACTTCCTTGGCATTCCCGGGCTACTTGATGCAGACCAAGTCAAAGATTTGCTGCGCAAGAAACAATCCGAAGAAATGGACCGCCGCGAAGCGGAGGAAAAGGCGCGACGCGCCGCTGAGGCGGAGGAGGCTCACCGCCGCAAGCTCTACGGCATGGATTATGCACCGGCCTCACGGAAGAAGTCTATGGAGTCTGAGTCCAGCGATACTGGAGTTGTCGATGAGCTAGGCCAGCTGCGCAAAGAGCTCAATACGGTCGTATCCATCGCTGCCCAGCGCTCGGGCCGCCCGCACGGTGCCATCCACACTGAGGTGCGCAAGGCCTGTGGCGGCCCGCCCACCGCGCTGTGTAATGCCGAGCAGCTGCGCGAACGCATCGAGTACTTGCGCAAGTGGTAGGGGTAGGCGGTCATGGTCAAAGTCAAGGTCAAGCAAGGCCGGATTGGGACAGTACTCCAGTACCTTTCGTGCGGTGCACTTCTAGCGCAGTGCATTCCTAGCCCGGTGCACTCCTGGCGCGGAGTGCACCCAGCCCGGCCTTTTCTGCGCTCTACCAGAAAGCGATCGCCGTACAATGCGCAGCCAGCGTGGGTAACGTAGTTAAAAGCAAAAGAACGATTAGCAATAACACGATTAAGGCTTTTGGGCTGCGCTCAAGGAGGCTAAGCGTATGACCATCCCGAACGGCCCTCACACCCCGGGCAACGGAAAGAATTCCGACAGTTCCGAAGGCGCGGTATACCCGGCCTTTGCCGGTGGAGGTGACGGTTATTCCTCGGCCGAAAAGAAAAGCGTGATTGCGGTGTGGGCTCTCGTTATCGGCATCATTGCGCTGGTGTCTTTGCTCCTAGTTGTTCCACCGCTGCTGCTAGGGCCGATTGGCATCATCGTCTCCATCATCGCATTGCTAAAAGGCAAGAAGCGACCAAAAGAGCTGCGCCGCGCTTGGATGTCCATCGCCGGCTTGATTACCTCAATTATCGCTTTAATCTTGTCCGTTGCTTTCTTGGTTTACTTGTATACGCATATTGGTTGGACGATGACGCCTGACCCTGAAATGTGCACGACCATCGATGACCCAGCGCAAAAGCAAGCCTGCATGGAAGATTCCTTGAACGGTTCTACTCAAAACTAGGCGTTTCCCAAACGTCGAATATCGCATCTGTCCACCCATGGCACCATCCATGTGGAGGTGCGCAAGGCTTGCCGCGGCCCGACCGCCCACAAACTCGGCCACTCGTTAGTTGCCAGCGATTTCACAGGTTCCGTAAGTAACGTGGCCGAAAGCGATTACAAACGCGAAAGTTATTAGACGCACATATTTGATAAAGAGCACGCAATTTGGGCTGCCCCAAGGAGGCCAACCACATGACCACCCCGAACAACCCAGAGAACCCGGACAACGCGAAGAACCCATTTAGCAGCGACAGCACCGGCAAGCTGCCCTCCTACGGTGAGGCAACCTCCAAGGCTAACGAGGAGCACACCCACGACGCAAACAACTATGGCGTAGAAAACACCGCTCACGACCACGCCTCCCACGATGCTTACGGCACGAACGCAACCGCCGCTGGCGCCGGCTACCCGGCCTACGCCGGTGTCGACAGCCAGCCGGCAAAGAAGAACGCAGTTGCTATCTGGGCGATGGTCATCGGCATCATCGCTCTGCTGTCCCTGCTGCTGATTGTTCCGCCGCTGCTGCTTGGCCCAATCGGCATCATAGTCTCCATCATCGCGCTGGTCGTCGGCCGCAAGCGCCCGAAGGAGCTGCGCCGCACCTGGATGTCCATCGTCGGCCTGGTTACCTCCATCCTGGCCCTGGCCGGCACCATCGCCGTCATGGCCCTCGGCGTCAAGCTCTTCGGTGACACCGGCGCCGACAAGTGCCTGGAGATGCAGGACCCTGCCCAGCAACAGGCCTGCATAGAGGAAACCCTGGGTGCCGCACCACAGCAGTAGGGGAAATACCCGTACACTGCACTAAGCAACCCCCACGAGCCCCGACCACCTACGTGGTTGGAAGGCACGTGGGGTTCTTAATGTCTCGTGGAAGTCGCACTGTCACTTGGCGTCGGTAAGTGTGTTTCCGAGCGGAACTAGGAGAGGGGATTAACCCCTGTTTCGATAATTATTGAACGGTGTTCAAGATGCTGGGGTACGATACTTGCATGGCAGAAACCTCGACTGTGCCGATGAGTATTAAGATGCGTGCAAGCCTTGAAGGTAGGCATATCTCGGGCGCTGAACGCATCGTGGAACCACACCTTGTTCCTAGCGTGAGTTCTGAGCTTGCAACCCGGGCGTTGCGGCATCTTGATTTCTAGCGGTCGTGGAAACACCTGACATGGGTTAGGTGATTGTGTGGAGTCGAAATGGGTTCCGGATTCTGCTGTTGTGGCGCGGTTTGCGTCGTTGGTTCGGGCTGGTAGTTC
>NZ_JAKRDX010000015.1:0-56026 GCF_022347235.1 Corynebacterium tuberculostearicum | reverse complement strand
TGCCATCCTTGCCATCCTGCGGCTTAGTGCCCTCCGGCACCGTCACCTTAATGTCACCGGTGTTCGGATCAACCTCAACCGTCGCATCCTTAATCGGATTACCGTCCTTATCCAGGACCTCACCAGTCATATCATCAGTCGGATTCTCAACCTTGTCATCCAAGGTCTTCTCCGAACCATCAGCCGGAACCTCATCGTCCTCAGAACCAGCAATAATCGACGGAGCAGGAGTACTGGTCTTTACATTGACCTTTGCTTCGATGGTCTCGCGGGAGCCATCCGGGTAAGTTACCACGACTGGGATGGTGTAGTCGCCAGGCTTCGCATCCTTTGGCGGCTCAACCACGATCGAACCATCCTGGTTAACTTTGATCCACTCGGGCTTGTCGATCTTGTTGCCGTCCGGATCAGTTACCTGACCAGCCGGCTTGAAGGTGGTCCCTTCCGGAATCTCCTTGCCGTCCTTGTCCTTCGGCACTTCCACGGTCGTCTTCTCACCGGTAGGAGCAGTAGCGTCCTCGTACTGCGGCTCAAATTCACCGTTCTGGCGAACCTTGTCCAACGCAAGGAAGGAGTCCTGACCAACGACAACGTCGTATGCATTGACCAGCTGTGCGACATAGGTGCCAGGAGTTGCGAAATCTTCAGGAGCCAGGGAGCAGTTAGCAGCGTCCGCCAGGGTGTCGACCGCGCAGTCTTCGCCAATCTTCTTGCCGTCTGGGCCGATCCAACGGATCTTGTTATTGCCAGAGAACGGCAGCGCGCCCGTCAACTTGATCTTCGCCGGCTCGAGGTTGTTGATGCCTTCCGGAAGGTCTGCCGGGTTGAGGTAGGAATCGTAATTGACGATGTCCAAATTTGCGATGTCGGCCTGCACCTCAGCGAAGTTGATGTTGTACCAACGCTGGTTGGTGTAGCTCGGAATACCAACTGCACCGCCCCAGTTCGGATTCTCACCCGCATTGCCGTTCACCTTCTGGAAGACCGGCGTCGGGAAACCACTGAAGGAGTTCAGGACCTTGCCGTCGTTCTCCGCCCAGATGTAGGTGTAATTCTTCATGCGGTCGCCGACATCCTCACCCATACGGATGGTGTAGCGGCCTTCGGCATCGGTAACAGCGCCAACGGTCTTAAGGATCGGCTCCTTACCATTCGCACGCATGTTCTCGATCATGGCCTTGGTGGCGGCAGCCTGCTCGCGGTACGGCATATCGGCGATTGCTAGTCGCTCGTATTCAGCGATGCCATCGTCGGAAAGAACGGAGGCGTAGACTTTCGCCCCCTCGATCGGCTGATCACCTTTCCACTGATAAAGCGGGCCGGTCTCGTTACGGTCCGGACCACCTTCCGCGTCGGACCAGACTCTACCGAAGTAGGAGTAACGCGGCGCTTCCTTTCCTTCAGGCTTGTGCCAGCCTTCCTCATCCATGGAAAATTCCGGGCTCACCATGTAGGAGTTTTCCGAAACGCTCGGCGCGCGCTCCTCCAAGAACACACCCGTGCGCTGCATGTTGTTGCCCTCAAAGTAGAAAGCACCGTTTGCGGTGCCCTGCGTGACAGGTGCCCACGCACCCGGAACACCGCCACCAGCCTGACGAACGTAGGTAAGGTCGTTGCCGGTTTCCTCATTCTTCAGCGGCGAATCAACCCAAATGCGGTACTCCTGACCGCGCTCAGCGCGGAAGATGTGCGGCTTGCCGTTCGCATCGATGAAGGAGTACTCGCCGCCCGGCACAGGGCTGTCCGGGTGGGAAAGCAGATTGCCATCCTCATCCTTTGCTCGAAGATCGAAGGCGTAGTTGCCGGCGGAGCTGCCAAGCTGGTGGGACTTCGCAGTGTAGATCGGCGAAATCGTGCCGTCAACGTCCTTGAACTGCATGTACACCGTGGCGTCATTGATGCCCATAGTTCCCTTCAAGGAAGACGACGCACTCGTTTCCTTCAGGCCAACGACACCAGACAGCGTTGCAAAAGCGTTGGTCATGTCGATTCGCTTCGTGACGTAACCATTCGCGATGCCATCCGCTTCAATGCGCTTAGACGGATCCGTCACGGGAGTAGCCGCAACAGTGCCTGAGGTCTGAGCCTGCGCGGCTGCTGCAGACTGTGGGGCGACAACTGGATGAACAAACGGCGCCACAAGCGCGACCGAAAGCGCAGCAGCAGCGATCGTGGTACCACGACGGCGAGCAGCGCGATTAGAACTCTTCAATTCCATGAAAAGGCCTTCCTTATGAAAAGTTAGGGAACAACAGAGAACAGGAGCATGCCCCCACTCTTGGTCTGGGCGTACGAACAACTGATTTTTAGCTGATTTCTAACTGTCCTCAACCTGTAATATTATTGAAATCAGCCACTTTTAACAACTCATGCCTGCATTTTATTTTATTATTATCGATGGTTAACGTCGTACACATCTCCCGGGAACGGAAGATCCGCCTAGTCAGTCACCCTTCGGACTGTTCGCGTCACTTAAATACGTGATAAATCAGCTAAATGTCCCTCTTGGAGATCAGTACGCCTTCTCTAAGCTGTCCGCCTTTTCGCATGAAAAAAGCGTGTCTGGGGTCCAGACACGCTTCTTGTTTGGGCAGCTTTTACGGCGTTACTGCCCTCGCTCTTACCTAGAAGGTGAAGTCCTCATCCAGCGGGACGGAAGCACCGGTGAATTCACCGAAGCCGTCATCGCCGTAGATGGAATCGCCGTAAGTCGGAATCGAGTATGCAGCGTTGCGTGCAGCCTCGGTCGGCTTGACGGAGATGTTGCGGTAGCGAGAGATACCGGTACCGGCCGGGATCAGCTTACCGATGATGACGTTCTCCTTGAGACCGATGAGCTTATCGGAGCGCTTGTTAATAGCGGCGTCGGTAAGCACGCGAGTGGTCTCCTGGAACGAAGCAGCGGACAACCAGGACTCGGTAGCCAAGGAAGCCTTGGTAATACCCATAATCTCCGAGCGCAGCTGAGCCGGCTCGCCGCCCTCAGCAACCTGGGCAGCGTTGAGCTGCTTAGCCTCAGAGAGGTCAATGAGGTTACCCGGCAGCAAGTCCGTGGTACCGGCATCGATGACGGTACCGCGGCGCAGCATCTGCCGGATGATGATCTCGATGTGCTTATCGTGAATAGCCACACCCTGCGTACGGTAGACAGCCTGAACCTCATTGATGAGGTGCTGCTCCACGCCACGGCGGCCGAGAACCTCGAGCACGTCGTGCGGGTCGGCCGCACCACGCATGAGGCGGTCACCGGTCTCCACGTGGTCGCCGTCCTTGAGGGAACGCTCGATCATCGCATCCGGGTTGGACTCCATCGGGCGACGGACCTGAGCCAGACCCTGGCGCTTGGAGAGCTTCTCGTAAACCACGTCATCAGAGCCGTCATCCGGGGTGATGGTCAGGGTCCAGAAGTTGCCCTCGTCAGACAGGGACACGGTGCCATCAACGGAGGCGATAGGAGCGCGGTTCTTCGGGTTACGGGCCTCGAAGAGCTCCTGAACACGCGGCAGACCGCCGGTAATATCGCCACCGACACCACCCTGGTGGAACGTACGCATGGTCAGCTGGGTACCCGGCTCACCAATAGACTGCGCAGCCACGATGCCAACGGCCTCGCCGATATCGACGAGCTGGCCGGAGGCCATGGACTTGCCGTAGCACTTGGCGCACACGCCAGCCGGGGTCTGGCAGGTCAGCACGGAGCGAACCTTAACCTCGGTGACCTTAGCGTCAAGCAGCTTCTGGGTGAGCTCCTCGGTGAGGTCGGAGCCGGCCTCGGCCACGACCTCGCCGTTGGCGTCCTTGACGTCGGTTGCGATAACGCGGCCGGATGCGGAGGTCTCCCACAGCTCGGAGAGAACAACCTTGTCGCCGGATTCCTCGCCGATTGGGACGCGCACGCCCTGGCGGGTGCCACAGTCCTCTTCGCGCACGATGACGTCCTGAGCCACGTCCACCAGACGACGGGTGAGGTAGCCGGAGTCAGCGGTACGCAGTGCGGTATCGGCCAGACCCTTACGGGAACCGTGGGAGTTGTTGAAGTACTCCAGCACGGACAGGCCTTCGCGGAAGGAGGTCTTAATCGGACGGGTGATGTAATCACCGTGCGAGTTCACAACCATGCCCTTCATACCGGCCAGCGTCCAGATCTGACGCATGTTACCGGCCGCACCAGACTTCACAATCATCGGAATCGGATTGTGGTCCGGGTACATGTTCTCGACGGCCTCACCGACGGTATCGGTAGCGTCCTTCCACAGCTCAACCAGGCGGTCGTAGCGCTCGCGCTCGGTCAGGGCACCCTGCTCCCAGTACTTGCGCTCGATGCGCTCTGCTTCCTTCTCATAAGACTCGAGGATCTCGGTCTTATTCGGCAGAACCAGAACGTCAGACATGGTGATGGTCACGCCGGAACGGGTTGCCCAGTAGAAGCCGGCATCCTTCATGTTGTCCAGCACCTGAGCCACGGTGATCATCGGGTACTTATTCGCCAAGTCATTGACCACGTCACCGATGAGAACCTTGTTGCCGGAACCGCCACCCTTACGGACCATGATGCCCTCGAGGTACGGATAGTTCCACGGCAGGAGCTCGTTGAACATGACGCGGCCGATGGTGGTGTAACCCATCCATGCCTGGCCTTTGGACCAACCATCCGGGAACTGCTCTTCCTCGATCTCCTTCGGCGGGCGAAGATGATCGATGCGGACCTTGATCGGAGCCTGCAGGCCAACGGTACCGCGGTCATAGGCCATGAGGGCCTCAGCGTAGGAGGAGAAGACACCGGTAGCCGGCTTGTCCTTCTCTGCCTCGCGGAAGCGACCATTGCCGCCGATCTCGTCCTCGGACTTGTCCATGGTCAGGTAGTACAGGCCGGTAACCATGTCCAGACGTGGCATGGCCAGCGGCTTACCGGATGCCGGGGACAGAATGTTGTTGGACGCCAGCATCAGGACGCGGGCCTCAGCCTGTGCCTCAGCGGACAACGGCAGGTGGACTGCCATCTGGTCACCGTCGAAGTCGGCGTTGAACGCCTCACAAGCCAGCGGGTGAAGCTGAATAGCCTTACCCTCAACCAGCTTCGGCTCGAAGGCCTGAATACCCAGGCGGTGCAGCGTAGGTGCGCGGTTAAGCATCACCGGGTGCTCAGAAATGGCCTGCTCCAGAACGTCCCACACCTCTGGGCGCTGGCGCTCAACCATGCGCTTGGCGGACTTGATGTTCTGAGCGTAGTCGTTTTCTACCAGGCGCTTCATGACGAACGGCTTGAACAGCTCGAGCGCCATGAGCTTCGGCAGACCACACTCGTGCAGCTTCAGCTGCGGACCAACGATAATAACGGAACGGCCGGAATAGTCCACACGCTTACCCAGCAGGTTCTGGCGGAAGCGGCCCTGCTTGCCCTTGAGCAAGTCAGACAGGGACTTCAGCGGACGGTTGCCCGGGCCGGTAACCGGACGGCCACGGCGGCCGTTATCGAAGAGCGCGTCTACAGACTCCTGCAGCATGCGCTTCTCGTTGTTCACGATGATCTCTGGAGCGCCCAGGTCGATCATGCGCTTCAAACGGTTATTGCGGTTGATTACGCGGCGGTAGAGGTCGTTCAGGTCGGAGGTAGCGAAGCGGCCACCGTCCAGCTGCACCATCGGGCGCAGCTCTGGCGGGATAACCGGGATGGCGTCCAGCACCATGCCTGCCGGATCGTTGCCGGAGCGCAGGAAGGCAGCAACGACCTTCAGGCGCTTCAGGGCACGCATCTTCTTCTGGCCCTTGCCGTTGTTGATGATCTCGCGCAGTTCCTCGGCCTCAGCCTCGAGGTCGAAGTTGCGGACCAGGGTCTGGATGGCTTCTGCACCCATGCCGCCGGTGAAGTAATCCTCGTAGCGGTCAACCAGCTCTTCGTAGATGGTCTCATCAATGATCATCTGCTTCGGAGCCAGCTTGATGAAGGTGTTCCAGATTTCATCCAGGCGGGCGATTTCGCGCTCGCCGCGCTCACGGATGTGCTGCATCTCCTTATCGGCAGCGTTTTGTACCTTCTTGCGGGCATCTGCCTTGGCACCGGCTGCTTCCAGCTCAGCCAGGTCAGACTCCAGCTTGGAGGCGCGCTCTGCGATCTCGGACTCGGTATCGTCCTCAACGTCCTTCTTCTCCAGAAGCATCTCTGCTTCCAGAGTGGACTGGTCGTTGTGGCGGGCCTCTTCATCCACGGAGGTGATGATATTCGCCGCGAAGTAGATGATGCGCTCGAGATCCTTCGGAGCCAGGTCCAGCAGGTAGCCCAAGCGGGAAGGAACGCCCTTGAAGTACCAAATGTGGGTTACCGGAGCAGCCAGCTCAATGTGGCCCATGCGCTCACGGCGAACCTTGGACTTGGTCACCTCAACGCCACAGCGCTCACAGATGATGCCCTTGTAGCGGACGCGCTTGTACTTGCCACAAGCGCACTCCCAGTCACGGGTAGGGCCGAAGATGCGCTCGCAGAAGAGGCCGTCCTTCTCCGGCTTCAGGGTGCGGTAGTTAATGGTCTCGGGCTTTTTGACCTCGCCCTTGGACCAGCGACGAATATCGTCTGCGGTGGCCAGACCGATGCGGAGCTCGTCGAAGAGATTTACGTCAAACACGTAATGTCTCCCTTTCATCCTCGTTGTCGAGGAATTGATGGCTTTTTATGAATGAAACGTTTATGCCCTGCCGCGGGGATTTTCCCCGCGGTGGACCAAGAAACTAACTAGGCGATGTCAGCGGAGGAACCCTCATCGCGGGACAGGTTAATGCCAAGCGATGGGCTATCCATGTCATCGTCATCAGAGCCAGACAGCTCCATCGGAGTGCCGTCGGTGGAGAGAACCTCCACGTTCAGGCACAGGGACTGCAGCTCCTTGAGCAACACCTTGAAGGACTCAGGGATGCCCGGATCTGGAATATTGTCGCCCTTAACAATGGCTTCGTAAACCTTCACGCGGCCAACGACGTCATCGGACTTGATGGTCAGCAGCTCCTGCAGGGTGTAGGCAGCGCCGTAAGCCTGCATTGCCCACACCTCCATCTCGCCGAAGCGCTGGCCACCGAACTGGGCCTTACCACCCAGCGGCTGCTGGGTAATCATGGAGTAAGGACCGGTGGAACGGGCGTGAATCTTCTCATCGACCAAGTGGTGCAGCTTGAGCATGTACATGTAGCCGACGGAGATCGGGTACTTGTATGGCTCGCCCGAGCGGCCGTCGAAAAGCGTGGCCTTGCCATGCTCATCCACCAGCACATCGCCGTCGCGGTTAGGACGGGAAGAAGCCAGCAGGCGCTCGATCTCGTGGTTGGTAGCACCGTCGAAGACCGGGGTAGCGGTCAAGGAATCTGCAGGAACGTCATAGAGCTCTTCCGGCAGGGTCTTGAGCAGTTCGGCGTTCTTCGGATCCTCGGTATCGACCTTCCAGCCGGCGTGTGCCAGCCAGCCCAAGTGAACCTCGAGGACCTGGCCGATGTTCATACGACGCGGCACACCGTGGGTGTTGAGCAGAATGTCCACCGGGGTGCCGTCTTCCATGAACGGCATATCCTCTGGCGGCAGGATCTTGCCCACAACACCCTTGTTGCCGTGGCGGCCGGCCATCTTATCGCCGTCCTGGATCTTGCGCTTCTGGGCAACGTAGACACGAATCATCTCGTTGACGCCAGGGGCCAGATCGTCATCATCGTCGCGGGAGAAGCGGGCAACGCCAATGACCTTGCCTACCTCACCGTGCGGCACCTTCATGGAGGTATCGCGAACCTCGCGGGCCTTCTCACCGAAGATGGCGCGCAGCAGGCGCTCCTCCGGGGTCAGCTCGGTCTCGCCCTTCGGGGTGACCTTACCCACCAGGATGTCGCCGGCGCGGACGTCGGCACCGATGCGGATGATGCCGCGCTCGTCCAGGTCGCTCAGGACGTCCTCGGAGACGTTCGGGATCTCGCGGGTGATTTCCTCGGCGCCCAGCTTGGTATCGCGAGCATCGATCTCGTGCTCCTCGATGTGGACGGAGGTCAGGATGTCCTCCTCCACGATGCGCTGGTTGAGGATGATGGCGTCCTCGTAGTTGTGGCCTTCCCACGGCATGAAGGCAACCAGCAGGTTGCGGCCGAGGGACATCTCACCATTGTGGGTACCAGGGCCATCGGCCAGAACCTGGCCGGCCTCAACGCGCTCGCCCATGGAAACCAGCGGGGTCTGGTTGTAGTTGGTGCCCTGGTTGGTGCGCTCGAACTTACGCAGGATGTAGGTATCGCGCTGGCCCTCATCATCCATGATGGTGATGACATCAGCGGTGACGTTCTCGACCACACCGGCCTTCGGGGTGATAACCACGTCGCCAGCGTCGTACGCAGCCCGCTGCTCCATGCCGGTACCAACCAGCGGGGCCTCGGAGCGTACCAGCGGCACTGCCTGCTTCTGCATGTTCGCACCCATCAAGGCACGGTTAGCATCGTCGTGCTCCAAGAACGGAATCATGGCGGTACCCACGGAAACCATCTGGCGCGGGGAGACGTCAACGTAGTCGACACCGGCGGCGTCGGTAAGCCCGATATCGCCGTCCTTCAGGCGGACCTCAATACGCTCGCCGGTGAGGTTACCCTCTTCGTCCTGCTCAACCTCGGCCTGAGCAATTGCGAAGCGGTCCTCTTCATCGGCGGTGAGGTACTCCACCTGGTCGGTGATCTTGCCGTCCACAACCTTGCGGTACGGGGTCTCAATGAAGCCGAAAGCATTCACGCGGGCGTAGGACGCCAGCGCACCAATCAGGCCAATGTTCGGGCCCTCAGGAGTCTCAATCGGGCACATACGGCCGTAGTGAGAAGCGTGAACGTCTCGCACCTCAATGCCGGCGCGCTCACGGGACAGACCGCCTGGGCCCAGCGCGGAGAGGCGGCGCTTGTGGGTCAGGCCGGACAGCGAGTTGTTGTGATCCATGAACTGGGACAGCTGCGAGGTACCGAAAAACTCGCGGATAGCAGCAGAGACCGGGCGCACGTTAATCAGGGAGGTCGGAGTAATGGACTCCGCGTCCTGAGTGGTCATGCGCTCGCGCACAACGCGCTCCATGCGGGACAGGCCGACGCGGACCTGGTTCTGGATGAGCTCACCCACGGTGCGCAGGCGACGGTTACCAAAGTGGTCGATGTCGTCCGTGTGCAGGGCGATCATCTCACCGTTCGGTGCCTTCATCTCGCGCTCGCCTACGTGCAGGCGGACCAGGTACTCGAGGGTGACGGCAATGTCTTCCTCGGTCAGGGTCATCAGACCATCGTGGTCGCCGCCGAGCCCCAGCTTGCGGTTGACCTTGTAGCGGCCGACCTTAGCCAGGTCGTAACGCTTTGCACGGAAGAAGGAGTTATCCAGCAAGGACTGAGCCAGCTCGCGGGTGGGCTGCTCGCCTGGGCGCTGCTTGCGGTAGATCTCCAGCAGTGCCTCGTCGGTGTTCGCTACACCGTCAGACTCCAGGGTGGACATCATGAGCTCGGAGAAGCCGAAGCGATCCTTGATCTGCTCCTCGCTCCAACCCAGTGCCTTAAGCAGCACGGTTACCGGCTGGCGGCGCTTGCGGTCAATGCGCACGCCGACGGTGTCGCGCTTGTCGACGTCGAACTCCAACCATGCACCGCGGGAAGGAATAACCTTCACGGAGTGCAGCGGGCGCTCGGTGGACTTATCGATCGAGCGATCGAAGTACACGCCCGGGGAGCGCACCAGCTGAGAGACGACGACGCGCTCGGTACCGTTCACGATGAACGTGCCCATATCCGTCATGATCGGGAAATCGCCGATGAAGACGGTCTGCGACTTAATCTCTTGGGTGTCGTTATTAATAAACTCTGCGGTCACGTACAGCGGCGCGGAGTAGTTGATGTCCTTTTCCTTGCACTCATCCACGGTGTTCTTCACCGGTTCAAAGCGCGGCTCCGACAGGGACAGGGACATATTGCCCGAGTAGTCCTCAATCGGCGAGAGCTCTTCGAGGATGTCCTCGAGGCCGCTCGTCACGCGGGCGTCATCGCCGCGCTCAGCCTGCTCGCGCTCGCGCCACTCCGGCGCGCCAACGAGCCAATCAAAGGAATCAAGTTGTACGTCAAGGAGACCCGGCAGGGCGATAGGCTCGCTGATTTTTGCAAACGAGTATCGCTTCGGGGCTCCGGGGATATTGGCCACTGACTTGGTCTGGCGGGAGACTGCCAAGATGGGTCCTTCCAGCACCTCACGCGGATTGCCTGCTCGCCCTGGCCGACGAGCCGCAAAACCGCTGGTAATTCTAGCATTCGGTCTGCTGTGGAGTGTCTGGGTTCAGAATGCACAAAATCACCTTGTCAAGTCGGTTTTGCCATCACCGGCCTGAAAGGCTAAATGTGCACCGAAGATCCAGATTCCAGCGCAACGAAACAGCTTATAGGAAAAGACCTGCCATGTAAAGACACACCACTCTTGGGGCGTGTCGCTACCGCGCTAGGGGGCAAGCTCGTGCTCGCCGCGGCGCTAACGCGTCCACGTCGCGCGACTGTGCGCGACAACCACCGAGCACCCTACCACTAAATTCTCGCTACACCGCAAACCTGGTGGCGGATTAGTTTCTTAACTGGGCTTTTAGTGGCTGGCCGGAACCGCGTTCCCGCCGATGCGCCCACGGTTATGCCGCGAGCGGGCATGCTTATTCTTGCCGCCAATTAGGCCCAGTGCGCCAATGATTCCGAGCAGGGTCAACAGTGCGCCGAGGCCGATGGCACCCCACCGCACGATCTCCGCCACGCGGTCGCGCGGGAAATCTGCCGCCTCTTTGAGCAGCGCCTGCTGGTCCTCTTCAGAGGTAGAACCATTAAAGACGAAGGCGCGCTCGCGGCCCACACCCTCGCGGTCCGCGTAGTAATCATCGATATCCATATCCATGCCCACCACGAGGCCGGTTTGTTGGTCCACATAGAAGTCGCGGCTGCCGGAGTGGGTTAGGTAGCCCTGCTCCTCGCCGCCGTCTTTCTTGGGCAGGCTGGTGGTATTGCCATCGGCCGCAAATAGCTGCGCGACGTTGGTTGGCTCAATTTCTTGGTGGTAGCGGTAGACCGTGCGGCCGTCCATCGTGGTTTCTTCTTCAAAGACCGCATCGACGGCCTTGCGCAGGGTCGGGTCAAAGACCGGGTAGTTGGTCTTCTCTGCGCCTGCTGGGAACTTAAGCCAGTAGCCATCCACCGTGACTTTATCCGAAGGCGTAGCAAGCGTATGGCTAAGCGACGCCTCCCCCGCCGCCTCGCCGCTAAGACGGTCCACGGGATAGGTCCACACCTGGGCCTGGCTCAGGTCATTAAGGCCCTCCCCTTCGCCGCGCATGCGGGTCTCACCGATGCGTACGGTGGCCTTCTCCTCGTCCGAGGGCTCTTGGATATCCATGTTGATTTGGTAGGTCATGGGGCCCGAATACGGCGTGGTGCCGTCCTTGGACAGCTGCTGCGAATCCGCAGAATCATCGTGCAGTGTCCACGTACTGTTTTTCAGGTTCAGCGGCAGCCGCGGGGAGTAATCCAAAAACGCCGGCGCCACAATTCCGGCGGCGATGAGCGCGACGCCGAGGCCTAGGAGCAGGACGGAAATAATGCGGGACTTGGGCAGCATGGGGGCTAATTCTACAACCCGTGGCGGCGATTCCCTGTTTCTACAGGCCGCCCCGCCACGCCGGATTGGTTTTAGGCCGTCTGCGTATTCCAAGCGATGATGCTGCTGGTATCCGTGGTCTGCCGCGCGCACCAGAGATCAAACTCTTCTTGCAGCCCCAGCCAAAACTCCGCCGAATTGCCAAAATAGGCGGAAAGACGGAGCGCCATTTCCGCACTAATCCCAATGCGCCCACGCACCAGCTTGGAAATTTGGGACTTGGAGCTAAAAATATCCTTGGCTAAGCGGTATTGAGCCAGTCCGAGCGGCTCCAGAAATTCCTCGCGCAGAACCTCTCCAGGGTGTGGAACGGGGACGATATCCGAGGCTTCCTCTCCCTCATTTGTGATAGTCGATGAAGTCAATGTCCACAGCTCCTTTCCCTGTCCACCGGAAGACTACTCTCCACTGCGCATTAACACGGATGGAATAAAATCCGTCCCACTGCCCTTTCAGCCTTTCTAAGTGATTCGCTGGTGGAATCCTCAAATCGGCAAGAGAGGCTGCTCGGTCAATCATGATGAGTTTGCGACGCAGTATCCTTCGCAGTTCAGGGGGGGCACGTACTTTGGCGCCTTACCATCTGTGTGAAAGCGCTCTAAGCTACCCCTCCTGAACTCAGCAACGCCATAGTGTCACACTTTGACACTATTGGCCATTGCTGTACTACCCGCATTGCGCCCGCGAGCATAAAACGAGGAAACCCCCAGCTCCCACCGCGCGCGGCGGTAAGAGTGGGGGTTTGAAAGCGTAAAGCTCAGTGAAATTACTTGAGCTCGACGGAAGCGCCAGCCTCTTCCAGCTTGGTCTTAGCAGCCTCAGCGTCGTCCTTGGAAGCGCCCTCGAGGATAGCCTTAGGAGCACCCTCGACCATTTCCTTAGCTTCCTTCAGGCCCAGGCCGGAGACGATCTCGCGGACAGCCTTAATAACGCCAATCTTCTTAGCGCCAGCGTCGGTCAGAACGACGTCGAACTCGGTCTTCTCCTCAGCGGCACCAGCGCCGCCCTCAGCCGGAGCGCCAGCTGCAACAGCAGCAACCGGAGCAGCAGCCTCAACGTCGAATACCTCTTCAAATTCCTTAACGAACTCGGACAGTTCGATGAGGGTCATTTCCTTGAAAGCTTCAATGAGCTCGTCCTTGGTGAGCTTAGCCATGATGGCAAGTCCTTTCTGTGTTGTGTGTACGCTGCGCGTGATTTAGGCCGCGCACACGGTGTTGTAATTGTGCGTCTTTTGTGACGACTTAAGCTTCTGCTTCCTTCTTGTCCTGCAGGGCTGCGACGGTGCGTACAGCCTTGGTTGCAGGAGCGTTGAAGAGAGCGGCTGCCTTCGCCATAGAACCCTTCATAGCGCCAGCCAGCTTTGCGAGGGTGGTCTCGCGGTTATCCAGCTTGGCGATGGCCTCAACCTGGTCGGCAGACAGTGCGTTGCCGTCCATGTAGCCACCCTTGATGATGAGTGCCTTGTTGTCATCAGCGAACTTGGTGATGACCTTCGCAGCATCCACTGCCTCGCCCTTGATGAACGCAATTGCGGTCGGGCCAGTCAGCAAATCATCAAGACCTTCGATGCCAGCTTCCTTGGCAGCGATCTTGAAAAGGGTGTTCTTGGCGACGGAGTATTCAACGTCAAAGCCCAGATCGTTACGCAGCTCCTGCAGCTGGGATACGGTCAGGCCGCGGTACTCGGTCAATACAACAGAGTTAGCGCCAGCCAGCTTCTCCTTCAGCTCTGCCAGGTCTGCAGTGTTCTTTGGGTTTGCCATTGTCTCTCGCCTCCTTCCAAAACATCTCTTTTATTATTCCGCCGGGGCCTTCCTCGCTTCGGTTGCCCGAAACAACAAAAGCCCCGTGCAAGAGCACAGGGCGCGCGACATAAGAGAATGCCGCGAATAATCGCAAAGTGTCTCCTGCGTGGGCCGCCTCCTAGGATGGAGAACCTTCGATCCAAATGGATGACCAACGGTCTTCGGTGAACTTTGACTCGGCCGTGAAGTGGCCGTTCAAACTTCGTGGAAAACACTACCTCCCCACCCGCAGTTTCTCCAAATCGCCGTTTCCGCCGCGTAGGATGGCCGCCATGACCTGCCTCATGTGGTTCCGCGATGACCTGCGCCTGCACGATAACCAGGCCCTTTCCCGCGCGGCCGAGGCCGCCTCGCTTGGCGACGCCCCCTTGGTCGCCGTCGTCCTCGACGAGCCTGCCTATCCCGGCACCCGCCCGCTGGGCGGCGCGACCACGTGGTGGCGCGAGCGCTCCCTCTACGCCCTCGCCCACGACCTTGCCGGCCACGGCGTAGAACTCATTCGCGCCGCCGGCGATGCCCGCGAGGAAATCCCCCGCCTGGCCGCCGAACTGGGCGCCACCACCGTCACGTGGACCCGCCGCTACCACGGCC
Organism: Corynebacterium tuberculostearicum; assembly: GCF_022347235.1. Classification (GTDB taxonomy): domain Bacteria; phylum Actinomycetota; class Actinomycetes; order Mycobacteriales; family Mycobacteriaceae; genus Corynebacterium; species Corynebacterium tuberculostearicum_F. The sequence continues at coordinate 41,965 of NZ_JAKRDX010000015.1, read as the reverse complement.
CGCTGCGCGAGGTCGATGCCACCGTCAAGGAAACCCTGGCCTCCCAGGGCATCACCGCGACGTCCTCGCCCGGCTTCACCTTGGTCGAGCCCTGGGAGGTCACCAATGGCCAAGGCCAGCCCTATAAGGTCTTTACTCCCTTCTCCAAGGCCGCCGCCTCCCAGGTGGCGGGAGATGAACCGGAGGGGGTGCCGGAGATGGGGGCGTCGGCAAGCAGTGCATCTGCCTGGCCCCAGCCCACCGAACCGGCATGGGCGGCATCGCTGGCCGAGCGCTGGACGCCCGGCGAGGCCGGCGCGCGCGAGCGACTAGCCCAGCTGGACCTAGCCAACTATGCCGAGGAGCGCGATATCCCCGCGCTCAATGCCACCTCCCTACTCTCGCCCCACCTGCGCTTTGGCGAAGTCTCCCCGCGCGAGGTGTGGTTCGCCGCGGCCGAGGAGCCAGAGGCCGCCAAGTTCCACTCCGAGCTGCTGTGGCGCGACTTTGCCTGGCACCGCCTCTACTACCTGCCCAATCTCGCGACCGAAAACGTGCGGGAGAAATTCGACCGCTTCGACTGGTCTTGGGACGACCCACGGCTCAAAGACTGGCAGGCCGGCACTACGGGCATTCCGCTTGTCGACGCCGGAATGCGCGAGCTTTGGGCCACCGGCTATATGCACAACCGCGTGCGCATGGTGGTGGGCTCCTTCCTCACCAAGAACCTGGGCATCCACTGGCGCCTGGGCGAGGAATGGTTCTGGGACACGTTGGTGGACGCCGATGCCGCCTCCAACCCGTTTAATTGGCAGTGGGTGGCCGGCTGCGGCGATGACGCCGCGCCCTTCTTCCGCATCTTCAACCCCGAAACGCAGGCCCAGCGCTTCGACCCCGACGGCGAGTACGTGCGCCGCTGGGCACCGGCGCTGTCCGCCCCGCCCATCGTGGACCTGCAGGAATCGCGCCAAGCTGCCCTCGATGCCTATGCGGAGATCAAGGACTAAGCCGGCGGAAAAGGTGGACGTAAAGGTCTACCATGGGGCCAATGATGAGCCCTAGGATTCATTCTCAAGCGCATCCGCCCATTGGCAACACCCCACTCATGCGTGTGGAGGCGATTAGTCCCCGGCCGGATGTCCACCTTTATCTCAAACTCGAACAATTCAACCTCGGCGGTTCTGCAAAAGACCGGACGGCACGAGCCCTTATCCAGGCGGCGCTTGCAGCCGGCGATATCCGCCCGGGTTCGACGCTGGTGGAATCTTCCTCCGGCAACCTGGGCATGGCTCTAGCTCGCCAGGCCCCGCTGCAAGGAATGAAGTTCCATTGCGTGGTGGATCCGCGGGTCAACGCCTCCACGGTGGCTACCATGCGGGCCTACGGCGCACACGTGGAATTGCTCGACCACCCCGATCCAGAAACCGGCGATTGGCTCACCGCCCGCCGCACCCGCGTGGCCGAGCTTTTGGAAGAGATCCCTGATTCTTTCAACCTCAACCAGTACTCCAATGAAGCCGCCTTCCACGCCCACGCGGAAGGCACCATGACGGAGATTCTGGACCAGCTCGGCCAAGCGCCCAGCCACCTGCTCGTGGCCATGAGCACCACCGGAACCCTTGGCGGCTGCGTACGCAAGCTCTCCGAGTTGGGCGCCGACGCTCACACAATCGGCGTTGATGCCGAAGGCTCCGTGCTTTTTGGTGGTGAGCGTGGCACCCGCATGCTGCCTGGCTATGGCGCCGGAATCGTGACCGAGCTATCCACCAAGTTTTCGCCTTCTTCCGTGGAGCGGGTTCCGGATCTCGATGCCATCGTTGCCGCCCGACAGCTCGCCCAAGCCGAGGGCCTACTGCCTGGCGCTTCCGGTGGTGCCGTCATCGCCGCCTTCCAACGCCTCGCCCCCTCCCTGCCGGCAGGGGCCGAAGTGGTTGCCGTGCTGCACGACGCCGGCCAGCCTTACCTGGACACCATCTATAACGATTCCTGGGTGTGCGAAAACTTCGACATTTCGCCCGCTGAACTTGCCGCGCGCATCGAGAGGTCGTCGCAGTGACTTCTGCTAGCTCTGCCTGCCGCATTGCCATCATTGGAGGTGGACCGCGTGGACTTTGGGCCGTAGAGGAGCTCATCGAGCGCGCCCGCGTTCCACTCGATGTCACCGTCTTTGACCCCTACCCCGCCGGTGCGGGCGCCGTCTACCGTCCGCAGCAGCCGCTACAGTGGCGCCTCAACGTCAACTGCGCCATCGTCACCACGGCCCACGATAATTTCAACGCCTGGCGCACCCGCCGCGGCAAAGACACCACCGATGCCTTCCCGCCGCGGGCCCAGGTGGGCCAATTCCTCGCCGATACCTGGTCCGCCGCAGTACGCCGCGCGCCGGCCCACGTTCGCATCCGGCACCTGCCGCACCGCGTGACCGCGGTAAGCACCGAAGGAGAAGGTTTCATGGTCGATGGCGCCCCCTTCGACGAGGTCCTGGTCTGCACCGGCCACGACCATCTCCACGCCGGTTCCTTGGCCTATGAGGCCTCGTGCGTACCGGTCACCGGTCTCTACTTCGGTGCCGATCTCCCCAGCTCCGCACGGCGAATCGGCGTACGCGGTGCCGCCTTAAGCTTCATCGATGTGTGCCTGCTGTATGGCGATACCGCCGAAACCATCTACCCGGTTAGCCGCAGCGGCCGCTTCATGGAGGTAAAACCCTCCCCTGAGACACCACTGCCGGAGGTGTCACCGCGGTGGCGGCAGGCCTGCGCGCATATCGACAACGCTTCGGATCTGCGTGAGATCCTCATTGGGGCTGCAGGCGAATTCGGTGACTTCTCAACTGCGGACCTCGCCGCCGTTATCGACGGTCAGGATTTCACGGGCGATGCCGTCGCTGAGCTCGAGGCGTCCCTTCGTGCGGCCGAAGCTACCGGTCCGCTCACCCCGGCCGCGGCCGTGGGTGCGGCGTTTCGTGGGGTATTCCAAGAGTGCGTCGATTGGCACAAGGCGCATGGCCCCATGCCCGGCTTCCGTGAGCTTTCACGCACCCTTGAGCGCGTGGCTTTTGGTCCGCCACCGGTCACAGCCAGGCGTCTGGTCGAGCTGATCCACTCCGGTGTGGTGAATACCGACTACCTAGGCACGCCGGGGCAGATAGATTCCTGGCGGGAAAAGGGCGGCGTGAACCTGCTTATTGACGCCACCGTTGCTCCCCAAGCCACCCCCTCCCCCTTCCACGACGTTCCTGGCGTGGTGGAAATTGGCCGAATGAATGAGCTCTCTCTGCCCGGCCATGACTCCCTTAACCGTTCCGTGCACGATGACATCCCCCGCTGGGCGGAGAAAGTAGGAAACCCATGACCACCACCCCTGTAGAACCACTACCCGTCCACGGCACCGTCCCCTTGCGCGCCCGGTGGGAACGGTGGATGCGTGAGCTCGTCGAAAACCCGCAGCGCGTCAGCGCATTGACCTCGCGCTACGGTTCTCCGGTGAACGTGTTGAATCCCGCGCCGCTGCGCCACAATGCCCATGAGCTGCTCGATGCGGGCGCTTCCCACGGTGTGGAGAACCAGGTGTTTTTCGCACGAAAGGCTAATAAGGCGCTGTGTTTTGTCGATGCTGCGCGCGATGCCGGGCTCGGGGTGGATGTAGCCAGCGAGAACGAGCTCCGCCAAGTGCTCGACCGCGGTGTCGCCCCCGAGCGCATCATCCTCAGCGCCGCTATCAAAACAGATGGCTTGCTCCGCCTCGCGGTTTCGCGGGGAGTTACTATCTCTTGTGATTCTCGCGCCGAATCCCAGCGCATCGCCGCCATCGCGCAGGCTTTAGAAACCACCGCCCACGTGGCGCCACGCCTCGCTCCAGATCCGGACTCCCTACCTCCCACCCGCTTCGGGGAAAGGCTGCCGGCATGGCGGCAAGCCGAGTGGCCACAGGAGCTTCGTGTTGTGGGCGTCCACGTGCACCTGCATGGCTATAGCGAGGCCGACCGCCGAGCCGCCCTTGCAGAGGCTATTGCGTTAGTTGAGCACTTACGCGCGTTGGGCCAGCCCGCTAGTTTCATCGATATCGGCGGCGGTGTGCCCATGAGCTACCTGGAATCCCGCGAGCAGTGGGAGAATTACCTCGAGCGCATCGCGTCCCAACGTGCTGGTACCGGTGAACCATTCACGTGGAAAGCGGATCCGCTGTCCAATACTTACCCCTTCTGGCAGGAGCCGACCCGCGGTCAGTGGCTGGACCAGCTCCTCTCCGGTGAGGTCCGCGGCTACAGCACCGCTGGCACGGCGCTGCGCGAGCGGAACATCGCACTTCACCTGGAGCCCGGCCGCAGCCTCCTCGACGGCTGCGGAGTCATCCTCACCGAGGTGAGCTTCCTCAAAGAACGCTCTGATGGCCTGCCCCTTATCGGCGTGGCGATGAATCGCACCCAGTGCCGGACCGCCGCAGATGACATCCTGCTCGACCCTCTCTTAGTACCTACGGCCGGCCCAGTAGAGGAAATCTCCCGCGAGCCACGCACCGGCTTTGTGGTGGGTGCCTATTGCATTGAAGACGAGGTTATCCTGCGCCGCGAACTGGACTTCCCGGATGGCATTGCCGTAGGAGATACCCTCGCCATTCCGAATACAGCCGGATATTTTATGCACATCCTGGAGTCTGCTTCGCACCAAATTCCTTTGGCACGCAACGTCTACTACGACGGCGGCGATTGGGTGCCAGACGATATTGACGCCGTGTAGCTGCAGGCGGGCTAAGACATAGAAAAAGGGCTTCGAGGCAATCCTCGAAGCCCTTTAACTTTGAACGCAGTGCGTTAGAACTGCTTACGCGGTGTAATCCTTGACCACGGAACCGTCAACCGGGATGCCCGGGCCGGAGGTGGTGGAGATGGTAGCGCGCTTGATGTAGATGCCCTTAGCGGAAGAAGGCTTCAGGCGCTGGATCTCGTCCATGAGGGCGCCGTAGTTCTCAGCCAGCTTCTCAGCATCGAAGGATGCCTTGCCGATGATGGCGTGCAGGTTAGCAGCCTTATCAACACGGAAGGAGATCTTGCCGCCCTTAACCTCAGAGATTGCCTTAGCAACGTCTGCGGTAACGGTGCCGGTCTTCGGGTTCGGCATCAGACCACGTGGGCCCAGGACGCGAGCAACGCGGCCAACCTTGGCCATCTGATCCGGGGTAGCGATAGCAACGTCGAAATCGATGTTGCCCTCGTTGATCTGCTCGATCAGTTCAGCGGTGCCAACGATGTCAGCGCCAGCTTCCTGAGCGGCGGTAGCCTTCTCGCCCTCAGCGAAGACAGCAACGCGAACGTCCTTACCGGTGCCGTTAGGCAGGGAAACGGTGCCGCGAACCAGCTGGTCAGCCTTGCGCGGGTCAACGCCCAGGCGGAAGACGACGTCAACGGTGGCGTCGAAGTTCTTGGAGGAGGTCTCCTTGGCCAGCTTGGTAGCCTCGATCGGACGGTACAGGCGGGACTTATCTACCAGTTCCGCAGCGGCCTTATAAGCCTTAGACTTGGTGCTCATTTAACAATTCCTTTTCTGGATTGGTGTGGTGTTCGGCGGGCCGTAGCTGGCCCTACCACATAAAGTTTTTACTTCTCCGGTGCGCCATCAACGGTGATGCCCATGGAGCGGGCGGTACCGGCGATGATGCGAGCGCCGTTCTCGATGTCACGTGCGTTCAGGTCCGCAAACTTGGTCTCTGCGATTTCCTTGCACTGATCCCAAGACACAGAGCCGACCTTGTCGGTGTGTGGGACGCCGGAGCCCTTCCTGATGCCAGCGGCCTTCAGCAGCAGCTTAGCTGCCGGCGGGGTCTTCAGCTTGAAGTCGAAGGAACGGTCCTCGTAGACGGTGATCTCAACCGGAACCACGTTGCCACGCTGGTTCTCGGTAGCGGCGTTATAAGCCTTGCAGAACTCCATGATGTTGACGCCGTGGGCACCCAGTGCCGGGCCAACTGGCGGTGCCGGGTTAGCGGCGCCTGCCTCGATCTGCAGCTTGATGAAACCGGATACCTTCTTCTTAGGAGCCATCGAATTACCTCTTTCCTGTGTTACCGGGATATCCGCCACGATGAATAACGGGATCCCGTCCGGATGCTCACCTTCAGTGGGCCACCGGAGGATGAAACGTTTTCTTATACGCACGCCAAAGGCGCACGGCGTTCCAGTTTAGAACACCGTGCGCCCTGCACAAAATCACTTTTTAGGAGATGCGCTCGATCTCGGTCGGCGACAGCTCCACCGGGGTCTCGCGGCCGAAGATGGACACCAGACCCTGCATCTTGCCGGTCTCCGGGTCGATCTCGGAAATGGTTGCGGATACGGCAGCCAGCGGGCCGGACAGGATGGTCACTGCCTCGCCCACCTCGAAGTCGTGCGCATACTTCTTGGCCACTTCCTTCTCCGGCATAGCCACAACCTGCTCGCCCTCTGCCTCGTTCGGGGCAGCATCGCCCTTGGTGGACGGCGCCTCGTTGGGCATCAGGAACTTAGCCACGTCGCGGGTCTTAACCGGGGTGGCATTGCCCTCGTTGCCCACGAAGGAGGTCACGCCTGGGGTTTCGCGGATGACGGACCATGCGGCGTCGTTAAGCTCAGCGCGGACCAGGACGTAGCCCGGCAGCAGCTTGCGCTTCACGATCTTCTTCTTGCCGTCCTTGTTCTCCAGGACCTGCTCAATAGGTACAACGACCTCGAAGATGGAATCTTCTACCTCGAGGGTCTGGGCGCGCATGTCCAGGTTGGTCTTTACCTTGTTTTCGTAGCCGGAGTAGCACTGGATGATGTACCACTGGCCCGGCTGCTTCTTCAGTTCGCGGGTAAAGGCGCGCAGGCGCTTGCGGTAGGCGGCATCCTCGGACTCGTCTTCGCTGGCCTCAGGGGCTGCACCCTCGGCCTCTGCTTCGGTCGCTGCCGGTTCCGCTGCGTCGGCGGACTCGCCTGCAGCCTCGGTGGACTCAGCCGTTCCTTCAGCTTCCTCCGCTGCCGGAGCGGCTGGGGTAGCGTCTTCCTGTTGTGCTTCTTCCACGGAGCTAGCGTGCTCTGCCGCCTGCTCCTGCACGTTGGACTGCATTGCCTCTTCCAGGGAGGTGCCTACGGTTTCGACGTTATTCTCGTCGCTCATAATTCTTACTCCAAAAAATTCCTCGGCGCGTTGCGTAGGACCAGCCTACCCGCCCGCGTATGGGCAAAAAGTATCCCGCCGTTCCTCTAAGCGGAAACAGCGGGATAAAAGATTATGCGCTTATCTTACTAATCTGAGAGAACCTGCTCAACTCCGAGACCAGCCAGGGTGTCAACGCCCCAGACCAAAACGGTCAGCACGATAAGGAACGCAAAGGTAATGAGGGTGTACTGCAGCATCTCCTTAGCGGTAGGCCACACCACCTTCTTCATCTCGGATACGACCTCGCCTGGGAAGGCGGCTACGCCACCACCTGGGGTGTCATCGTGGTTCTTATCCTCGACGCGGACGACGTGCTTATCGGCGTAGTCCGCGGAGGACGTGGTAGCCGCACCAGAGAGCTGACGCTTACCGGTCGGGCGCGATGCACCCGAATTCTTCGGCTGCTGCTCATCGCTCACAGCTAACCCTCCTTGGGAACTAAATCTCATAGGGCGCTTAACGCGCACCTCCATAACTTTGTCAACCCTAGCAAAGCTTGCACAGCATGAAAAGCTGACCATGGCATTTGCCGGACGTGGCCTTGACAACATGTGGGCGGGCTAAGCGTCACGAAGAAAATAGGGCATGAAGAAACCCCGCCACCTGAGGTGACGGGGTTTACTATGCAGGGGCGACAGGACTCGAACCTGCAACCTACGGTTTTGGAGACCGTTGCGCTACCAATTGCGCCACGCCCCTATTCTTTTATCCCTTGATGTCTCAGCACCAAGCGTTGAAGACCTTACCAGAGCCATAGTTCCAATCCGAAACTAGGCACAGCCTGCACTGTCTTCAGCGCGGTAATAAAAAAGCGCCCTGCGGGCGCCTTTCTTTCCCGGTAGCGATGGCGAGAATTGAACTCGCGACACAGCGATTATGAGTCGCTTGCTCTACCACTGAGCTACACCGCCATATTCACCTTGGAGGAATTCCTTGCCCCAAACATGAATGGAGCCCCCTGACAGAATCGAACTGTCGACCTTTTCCTTACCATGGAAACGCTCTGCCGACTGAGCTAAGGGGGCACATCCTAGCGTTGAACACATCGCTATTTCGTTGTGCTCTCCGTTGCGGACTCCAATAATCTAACCTGCTTTCAACGTTTTACACAAATCGCCACGTCAGAGCGCAAAAATACATAGCTCTTGTGACACCTTTTCGCGCCTCTTGAAGGCAGTTAGACAAACGGCATGGCAGCCCACCCCTGCGGACCGCTCGGCCACGTCTCCTACCGTGCGTCGGCAGCCGTGTGAAGGCATGTGGATTGGGGGTGTGGGAAACAGGGGCGTCGGCAAGCGTGGCAATGCTCACCGCAGGCATCCGCCTCGGCGCGCACGCTGGTGACTGAGTCCAGTGAGGCTTTCCGCAGTTGTTGAAAAGCTGCAAACAAGGCCATTGATTCGGGGCCCTGAGGGTTTAAGCTTGGTCTGTAAAATCCCCCACCCCATGCCAAGGAGCGCAGATATGTCCGCTACCGATATTGCCACCCCACACATCAATCCGCAGGGCGCGCCCATTGCGGAAACCATCCTCCTGCCCGGTGACCCGCTGCGCGCGAAGTTCATCGCCGAGAACTTTCTGGAAGATACCGTCCAGTTCAACGGTGTGCGCAATATGCTGGGGTTTACCGGCACTTTTAACGGCAAGCCCATCTCCGTCATGGGCTCCGGCATGGGCATTCCCTCCATCGGTATCTACTCCTGGGAACTCATCCACAACTACGGCGTAAAGAAGCTCATCCGCGTCGGTTCCATTGGCGCCATGCAGGAAGACATTGAGCTGCACGATGTCATCGTTGCTTCGTCCGCCTCCACTGATTCCAACTTCTTGAGCCAGTACAACCTGCCGGGCAGCTACGCCCCCACCGCCTCGTGGAAGCTCCTCAAGGCTTTGGTGGATCAGGCCGAAAAGCAGCAGGCCCACATCCACGTAGGCAATATCTTGAGCTCGGATATCTTCTACAACTTTGACCAGAACGTGAACGAGCGCTGGGCGCACATGGGTGTGCTCGGCGTAGAGATGGAATCCGCAGCGCTTTATGCCACCGCGGCTGAGGCCGGCGTCGACGCGCTGGGACTTTTCACCGTCTCCGACAACCTGGTGCACGATACCCACCTCTCCGCGGAAGAGCGCCAGACCGCCTTCCGCACCATGATTGAACTCGCGCTTCCGCTCAACGCGCTCGACTAAAAGGACCCTCTCCCCCGTGACTTCCACCCACCCCACCGCTTCCCCGCAGGACAAGCGGACAGGCTCCGCGGTAAACCCCAAGGTTGCCGTACCTATCCTGCTCTTTGTCTTCGTCTTCTCGCTGGTTATTGATAACGGCTTTAAGACGATGACCATGCCGATCGCCCAGGCGCTGGACATCTCCGTTAAAACCGCCTCCCTCCAGGCTTCCCTCGCCGGCGTAATCATCGGCATCGGCGCCGTGGTCTACGCCGCGCTGGCGGATTCCATCTCCATCCGCAAGCTCATGCTCACCGGCGTTGTCCTCATCGCCGTGGGCTCGCTTTTGGCCTTCGCCTTTTCCAGCTTTTGGCCCATGGTGCTTACCGGCCGCCTCATCCAGACCGCCGGCCTTGCCGCCGCGGAAACGCTGTATGTCATTTACGTGACCAAGCACTTGAGCGAGGCCGATCAAAAGACCTACCTCGGCTTTTCTACCGCCGCCTTCCAGGCCGGCCTGCTCATCGGCGCGTTGACCTCTGGCTTTATTTCCACCTATGTCTCATGGACGGCGATGTTCCTCATCCCGCTCATCCTCATCCTGGCCATCCCGCCGATTATCAAGCTGGTGCCAGAAGATGAGGCCGTGGAAGGCCACCTCGACGCCCTAGGCCTGTTTTTCATCGCGGTCTTCGCCACCGGCCTGACCATGTTCATGCAGGAATTCAACTGGGCATGGCTCATCTTTGCTTTCCTTGGCGTCGTGGGGTTTATCATCCACATCGGCGACGCCAAGCACCCCGTGGTCACCCCGGAATTCTTTACTAATGGCCGCTACGTGTGGACCATCCTCATGGTCTTCTTTGTCTACTCCACCCAGATGGGCTTTATCTTCCTGCTGCCATTTGCCGCACATGACCTGCACGGCATGAACATCGATAAGGCCTCCCTGCTGATGATCCCGGGCTATATTTGCGCCATCCTCATCGGCATTTTCTCCGGCAAAATCGGTGCCGTTTTGTCCTCTCGCGCCACCATCTACACCGCCTTCGCCCTGGTCGCCGGCGCGCTAGTGGCGGCCGCGCTCTTTGTGCAGCTTCACGTCGCCGTACTCATTCTCGCCATCGTGGCCTTTGCCTCCGGCTTTGCGCTGATGTACGCCCCGCTGGTCAATACCGCGCTGCGCAATATCACCGCCGCCAAATCCGGCATCGCCATCGGCTTTTATAACCTGACCATCAATATCGCCATCCCACTGGGCATTGCCTATACGGCAAAGCTGCAGGACCTCACCAGCTATAACACCGTGTTGTGGATCCTCGCGGCCGTCGCCGCCATCGGTATTGCCCTGTACGTCGTCTCTGACCTCAAGATGGCCCGTTCCGAATCCCGCCTAACCCGCTAAGGAGAACAATTATGACTTCCCGCACCGACGTTGCTTCCATCATCGACCACACCCTGCTCAAGCCGGAGGCCACCCCGGATCAGTTCCGCGCCTTGGTGAATGAGGCGGCCGAGCTGGGCACCTACTCCGTCTGCGTTTCCCCGTCCGCCCTGCCCATCGAGGTTCCTGATTCGCTGCACATTGCCACCGTCGTGGGCTTTCCTTCCGGCGCCGTGAAGCCGGAGATTAAGGCCGCTGAGGCGGCCCGCGCGGTTGCCGATGGCGCCGAAGAGGTGGACATGGTCATCAATATCCCACTGGCCATCGAGGGCCGCGCCGAGGATCTGCAGGCCGAAATCCAGGCCGTGCGCGATGCCATCCCCGGCAAGGTACTCAAGGTCATCATCGAGTCCGCCGCGCTTTCCGACGACGCCATTGTCCTCGCCTGCAAAGCCGCCGCAGCCGCCCAGGCGGACTTTGTCAAGACCTCCACTGGTTTCCACCCGGCCGGCGGCGCCTCCGTGCACGCCGTTAAGCTCATGCGCGAGTCCGTAGGCGACAAGCTAGGTGTCAAGGCCTCTGGCGGCATCCGCACCGCCAAGGACGCCTTGGCCATGATTGAGGCCGGCGCAACCCGCCTGGGCCTGTCTTCCTCCGCCAAGATCCTCGAGGAGCTCTAAGCCATGTCAAAGGCCGCCGCCGTGGATTATGACTACGCCCGCACCTGGGCCGAGCACGACCCCGATCCGGACACCGCCCGCCAGGTGATGACCTGGATTGAAGAGGACAATACCGACGAGCTCACCGCCGCCTTCGCCGGCCCCCTCGCCTTCGGCACCGCAGGCCTGCGCGCCGCCGTGGGCGCGGGCGAGTCTCGCATGAATCGCGCCGTAGTCATCCGCACCACCTATGGGCTTATCTCCTGGCTCAAACAGCACGTGGATACCCCAGTGGTAGCCATTGGCTGCGATGCCCGCCACGGCTCCGCGCAGTTCCAGCGCGATGCCGCACAGGTCATCTCCGCGGCCGGCGGCAAGGCCTTGGTTCTGCCAGCGCAGAACCCCACTCCGCTGACCGCCTTCACGGTCCGCTCGCTCAAGGCGGATGCCGGAATTATGGTCACTGCCTCGCATAACCCGCCGGCCGATAATGGCTACAAGGTCTACCTGGGCGGCCGCATCGCCACCGGCCCGGCTGAAGGCGTACAGCTGATTTCACCCGCCGATGCCGAAATCGCCGCCGCCATTGCCGCGGCACCCCATTCCGATGAAGTCCCGCTATCCACCGAGAACATCGCGGACGTCGATACCCGCGCCGAGTACCTCGACCGCGCCGCGCAGCTTGTGGGCGCACATACCGATGTCACCATCGCGCTGACCGCCATGCACGGCGTCGGTGCCGCCCTGGGCGAAAAGCTCCTGACCCGCTGCGGGTTCCGCGTCTCCCTGGTTCCTGAGCAGGCCCAACCGGATCCCGATTTCCCCACCGTCTCTTTCCCCAACCCGGAAGAGCCTGGCGCCCTCGACTTGGGCATCCGCCACGCTGAGAAGATCGGCGCCGATATTCTTATCGCTTATGACCCGGATGCGGATCGCTGCGCCGCCGCCGTGCCTACTTCCTCAGGCTCGTGGCGCCAGCTCACCGGCGATGAAACCGGTGCCCTCTTGGGCGACTATCTTGCCCGCCAAGGTGCGACAGGCAACTTCGCCAACTCGCTCGTCTCCTCCCGCCTCCTCGGGCGCATCGCCGCCCACTACGGCCTCGGCCACGAAGAGACCCTCACCGGTTTCAAGTGGATCGCCCGCACCCCGGATCTCGCGTTTGGTTATGAGGAGGCCATTGGTTTCTGCCCCGACCCCACCGCTGTCCGCGATAAGGACGGCGTCGCTACCTCCGTAGTGCTCGCCAGCCTCGCGGCCGAGTGCAAGGCCGCAGGAACCACCTTGCTAGAGCGTCTAGAAGACATCTACGCCACCGTGGGTGCCCTCTACACCCAGCCGCTGACCTTCCGCGTCGATGACCTCAGCATCATCGCCCAAGCGATGGATAAGGTCGCATCTACCCCGCCCACGGAACTGGCCGGTTCCCCCGTGGCAAAGGTGGAGAAATTCGCCCAAGGCTCCAAGTTCTTCACCGACAACGATGACCGCGTCATCGTGCGCCCTTCCGGCACCGAGCCGAAGCTGAAGTGCTACCTCGAATCCCCCGACGCCGACCGCCTCGATGCCATCGCGGCCGACCTGCGTGCCTACTTCGGGATTTAAACCCCTCCCCGCTCCGCGCTCTCTAACTGGTCCTTCCGGGATTGCTTAGGGCCAATGAGGGTGCGGGCTAGTGGACTTGCTGCCGCCAGTCCCACGACAACGGGGCATCAAGGTTAGAAAGGCTATTTACGCCAGGGAGCGCTCCTCCAACTGGTGGGAAATCGCTGCATTTATTTTCCGGTGCGCCCGATAACTGCGAGTCCGATTGCGCAAATGCGCTTGCTGCGCTGCCTGCGCTACTCGCTGGCTTTGAAAAAGGTGAACCTCGTTTACCCCGTCCAGCATCGTTCGGATCTTCTTCATATCCCATATCCTATCGCTAAACCCCATACCTTCATCTCTACAGTGATGTCCTGTGACTGATGGTATGGCTACCGAGCACGCCTGTTGGTACACAGCGCCTCAGGAAGGTGTAGTTTGCTGGTCCTGAAGACCAAGATGAGAGGAATTAGATGAGTACAGAACCCCACCATTCATCCTTAACAGTTTTGCTAAAGATTGCAGTTGGTATTTCATTATTGCTCTGCCTCGGCTATTTCATTGGCGGTTTGAATGCGGTATACGTGGCCAAGGCCCTGGCGGGATCGGATTCCACCTCATTGCCAGATATTTCTCGTAGGTTAGGAAATGGATTTTTCTACTTCAAGATCGCTGGGGTATTTCTAGCTGTATTTCTCGTCGGCGCCTATGCGGTGTTCTACAGGGCTCAAGACTCCCGCAGACAGGAGCCCTGCCGGTAGCATCCGCCCCACAGCTGCAGGTACGCTTGAAACCCCGCAAGCTTTTGCTTGCGGGGTTTCATTCTGTGCCAGGTAGAAGATTCGAACTTCTGAAGGCAATGCCGGCGGATTTACAGTCCGCTCCCTTTGGCCGCTCGGGCAACCTGGCATGCACTGTGTGGTGCGAGTAAGTACTTTACTACGAACCACCCTCCCACCTACAAATCGCCAGCGTAGTAGGGGCGAATGGGGCTATAGAGAGGGGCTTAGCCAAGCAGCTAGCCCACGCGACGCACGGTATAATCCGCCAGTTGGCGAAGGGCCTGGCTCGCGGAGTTCTCCGGTAGCACGGCAAGCTGCTCCTCCACCGTGCGCAGGTAAGCATTGATGTCCTCCAGCGCCTTCTGACGGCCGCCAGACTGGTGCAGGAGCTCGATGGCGCGCTCCACCTCGGCGTCGGAATGCAGCGGGCCAGTAAGCAGCTCACGCAGCTTGTCGCCCACTTCGCCCTCTTCCTCCAAGGCGTAGAGAACCGGCAGGGTAAATACGCCCTCGCGCAGGTCCGTGCCCGGGGTCTTGCCGGACTCCTTTGGGTCAGAGAAGATGTCGATGACATCGTCCACAATCTGGAAGATCATGCCGATGGCACCACCAATGCGGTGCAAGGCTGCGGCATGCTCGGCCGAGGCGCCAGAGTGGTAGGCGCCCAGGTAGCCCGCAGAGGCGATGAGCACCGCGGTCTTTTCACGGATAACGGCCGTGTAGTGCTCCACAGCATTGGCCTCGCCCGCGCCGATGGTCTCGCGCATCTGGCCGGTCACCAGCTCTTCAAAGGTATCGGCAAAGTGGCCCACCGTGTGGGTATCCAGCTCACTCATCAGGCGGGAAGCATGCGCCAGGAGCGCATCGCCGGCGAGGATGGCCACGGAATTATTCCACCGCGAATTGGCAGATTCCACGCCGCGGCGGCGGTCCGCCTCATCCATGACATCGTCATGATAAAGGGTGGCGACGTGCACCATCTCCACGACGGTGGCGGCCTTAACAACCTCTTTGCAGCCCGGACGCGGACCATACTCGGAGGCCAGCAGCGCCATCATGGGGCGAAAGCGCTTGCCACCGGCCTTAGACAGGTGGCTGACCTTGTCCTTTAAGAAGTCCTGGCCGCGGTCGATTTCACTGCGCAGCTTGTCTTCTACTGCTTCCATGCCCGCACCAATGCGCTCGTTGAGCTGCGGATCACCAAGATCCACGTGCGTGGCATGCGATTGACCGTGAGTCATTAAATAGTGTTCCTTGCAACTAAAAGCCAGAGATAATCGATTACCTACCGTAGTCCAAACTGCGCCCCTAAACACACTCGAGGGGTCGAACTCATGCAATGATAGTCCTCATGTCGGAGCAGATCGATTCCCAAACCTATGTCGAGGTCGCCATCATTGGCGCTGGGCCTGCCGGAGCAGCCGCCGCGATCCATGCCGCACGCGCCGGCTATGACACCCTCCTTATTGATTCCGCGACGTTTCCCCGCGATAAAACCTGCGGCGACGGGCTTACCCCGCGCGCGATGCACCAGCTTGCTGAGCTTGGCATTGCGGTCAACGCCTCCTATCGCAATCGCGGCCTGAAGCTGCACGGATACGGCGGTGATATTACCGCGCCCTGGCCGGAGACCTATCCCTCCCAAGTGGGCACGGCCCTGCCGCGCTTCCGCTTTGATGCCCTGCTTGCCGACGCCGCCCGGGAAGCCGGCGCCACCCTCCTCACCGGCACCCCCGCCACCGATCCGGTGCTCGAGGGCAACCGCGTGACCTCCTTCCGCGTGGGTGAGGCCACCGTGCATGCCAAGTGGATCATCGTGGCCGATGGCGTGCGCTCTACTTTTGGCAAGAAGCTCGGCCGCACCTGGCATCGCGAGGAGGTCTATGGCATCGCCGCGCGTTCCTATGCTTCCTCTACGCATGCCACTGAGCCCTGGATGCACTCCCACGTTGAGCTCAAGGACGAAGAAGGCGAGGTGCAACCCGGCTACGGTTGGATCTTCCCGCTCGGCTCCGAGCTAGGCCAGGTCAATATCGGCCTCGGCGCGTTGTCGACCGCGCAGCGCCCCGCCAAGATCAACACCAAGAAGCTGCTCGAGTTCTACGCCGCCCAACAGCGCCCCGAGTGGGGACTCGGCGAGATTGAGCACGTTACCTCTGCCTTACTGCCCATGGGCGGCGCGGTGTCTAACGTGGCCGGCGCCAATTGGATGATCATTGGTGATGCCGCGGCCTGCATCAACCCCCTCAACGGCGAGGGCATCGATTATGGCTTGGAGACCGCCGCGCTGGCCGTAGCCCTGCTCGGCCCGAAGGATTTCACCCTGGCCTGGCCGGCCGTCTTGCGCGAACACTACGGCGAGTCCTTCCTCTTGGCCCGCACGGCCGCGCGCCTGTTGACCTACCCACAGTTCCTACCGCTGGCTGGTCCACTGGCCCTGCGCGGGCCCATTGGCCGCATACTCATGCCGGCCGCCGCGCGCCTGATGGGCAACCTCATTACTGACGATGACCGCGACCTCATCGCACGCACCTGGCGCGCCGCCGGCCGCACGGTCTCGTCCCTTCGCCGCGATACGCCCCTCTGGGATTCGACCGCAGCATAGTCCCCCGCTCCCCCGGGCGCGAAGGAGCGGCGCCTAGGCTGGCTTTACCGCCGAGTGCAGCGCCACGATGCCGAAAGTAAGGTTCTGCCAGCCGGCCTCGGCCCAGCCATTGCGATTGATAACCGCGGCAAGCTCCTCCTGCCCGGGCCACGCGCGAATGGATTCCGCGAGGTAGATATATGCCTCCGGATTAGAAGAGACCAGGCGCGCTACCGGCGGGAGCAGACGCATCAAGTATTCCTTGTACACGGTGCCAAAAATCGGTACCACCGGGGTGGAAAACTCCGCCACCGCAAGGCGCCCGCCCGGCTTGGTCACGCGCGCCATTTCGCGCAGGCCGAGCTCAAAGTCGTGGATATTGCGCAGGCCATAAGATATGGTCACGGCGTCAAAGGTGTTATCCGCAAACGGCAGCTTCATGCCATCGCCAGCCACCTTGGGCACGTCGCGCTCACGGCCGGCGGCCAGCATGCCACGGGAGAAATCACACGCCACGCACCACGCACCGGACTTGGAAAGTTCCACGGTGGACACGGCGGTACCCGCTGCAAGGTCGAGGACCTTCTCGCCCGGCTTAAGGTTCAAACGCTCACGGGTGCGCTTGCGCCAGTGCGCGTCCTGCCCAAAGGACAGCACGGTATTGGTGAGGTCGTATTTCTCGCCCACGGCGTCAAACATGCGCGCCACATCGAAGGGCTTTTTATCCAGATCTGCCTTAGACACAAATGATCAGTCTAGGCTACGCGGGCGCCAAGGGCACGAGCCGCCCATCGCGGCAGCTCGGGACGCTGGCCCAGAATGGTCAGCGGCACCCGGCGAGTATCCTCCAGTACCTCTTCGTAATAGCCCACGAGCTGCTCACACAGGGCCTTCCACGTCTTGGAAGAAATAGACTCGCGGGCATGGTCCCGCATCTCTTGGTGGATCTCCGGATTGAGCAGAGCGTCCACCGCATTGGGGAGGTCTTCCACAAAGGTCTTTACCTCCAGCAGAAGGCCGTTATAGCCCTCGTCGATGAGGTCTACCGGGCCACCAGCCCGCGGCCCGATGGTCGGCACGCCGGAGGCCTGTGCCTCCTGGATGGACTGGCAGAAGGTCTCGAACTCGCCGGCGTGGACGAAGACGTCCAAGGAGGCATAGGCGGCAGCGAGGTCTTCGCCGGACAGCGCACCGGTAAAGACGGCACCGGGCAGCTGGGCTTCCAATAGCGGGCGCTCCGGCCCATCGCCCACGATGACCAGCTGGATATCCTCGCGCCCGTTGAGCGCCGAGAGGCGGTGCACGCCCTTTTCCGCGGCGAGACGACCAACGAATCCCACCACATTCTTGGTGCCGCTCGGATCCCAGCTGCGGCGCAGCTCGTCAGAGCGCTTGGAGGGATGGAAAAGTTCTGCGTTCACGCCACGACCCCAGTGGCGCACGTTTTTAATGTTGTGCTTTTCCAAGTCCCGGATGGTCAACGAGGACGGTGCCAGCGTCATCTGGCAGGAGTTATGAATCGTGCGCAGCCACTCCCACACGCCATAGGCCAGCGCGGAGGCATGGTACTTGGTGGCAAATCCGGCAACATCGGTCTGGTACAACGCCACGGCCGGCACGCGCTGCTGGCGGGCGGAGAAAGCGCCCGCCGCGCCGAGTACGAAGGGGCTGGCCAGGTGGATGATATCCGGCTTGAAGTCGCGCAAGGCCTCATCGACCGCCGTGGTAGGCACGCCAACCGGCAGCGAATCCACCAACGGCACGCGCACGGTGGGCACACGGTAGATGGGGAATCCTAGGTAGTCCGGAATCTCTTCTTGTCCCTCACGGGCGCCCGGCGCGATGACGATGGCCTGCTGGCCAGTCTCGTGCAGGTGCTCTAAAACGCGCAGCACGGAGTTGGTCACACCATTGACATTGGGGAGGAAGGATTCAGCCACGATCGCAACACGCATGCCACCATCATGGCCCATCTTCTTAAGTTTATGGTGAAGCCAGCGGAAAATCTTGGTTAATTATTTCTCCGCGCGGCGGGTAAAGAAGCTAATCAGCTTCCACAGCACGGCCGCGATGAGCGTGGCAACTACCCCTACCGAAAGCGCCGGGATGATGGCCAGCGTCCATTCGCGGCCTTCGACCTTGACTAGGTCTGGATCGTCCTGGGCGTAGTGCACCCATACCTGTTGGCCCTCGCCCAGCCCACTGGGATAGAGCAGCCCGTGCTGTGGGGTGTGGTAAATCCCCTCACTGTCTTGGAAATCCACCGTGGTGCGCAGCATGCCCACATCCTTGACCGTGGCCAAAGCGCGCGCGGGGTGGCTGGCGATGGCATGGTCATTCAGCGCCGGCCCGATGACCATGCCCACCACGCCCACCAGCGCAGCCAGATACAGCGCCAGTGTCAGCTGGTGCAGGCGGCGGCGATAGACCGCCGGCGTATAGCGCGGCACCACGGCCGCGTGCGGCTTATGCTGCGGCGGGGCCACTTACTGGCCTACCTTTGCGGTGAGCTTCTCATTGAGCGCCCGGCGCGTGGCACGGGTGGTCTTGGCCTCCACGATGGTAATCCCGGTGGAGTATTCCTTCAGCTCCGCCAGCGTATCCAATAGCTCCTGCAGGGTGGTCACCTCGCGGTAGTCTGCTTCATAGGCTTCTGCCAGCTTGCCGACGTCCACCCCATGCGGCGTTCCAAACGCCGGCTCGAAGGACTCGCGCAGCGCATCGGCGCCTTGTTCCAGGGTTTCGAAGATGCCGCCGCCGTTGTCATTGGCCACCACGATGGTGAGGTTTTCCGGTCGCGCCTGGTCTTCCGGGATGAGCAGGCTATTCGCGTCATGCAAGAAGGTCACATCCCCCATGAGCGCCATTACTCGCGGGGCGCGCCAGTTGGTGGGATCCAGCGATTGCGTAGCCAAGGAAATGCCGATGGCTTGGGCGATGGTGCCGTCGATGCCAGCCGCTCCTCGCGGCGAGTACGTATCCACGCCGTCGAAAGGCAGGCCCACCATGGAGGCATCGCGCACCGGGTTCGAAGCGCCGAGCACCAGGGTGTCGTTGACGGAGAGCGTATCGCCCACTGCGGCCGCGACGTGCAGCCCGGTGAATCCCAGTTCCTCATCCTCGAGGGTCTCGCGCACCGCTTGTCCAGCCATATCGGTTGCGCCTTCGCAGATTTTCATCCACTCGCGGCTCGGCTCACCGGTGGCTTTGACGGTGGTGCCAAGCCGGGCCTCGTCGCCGCGCTGGTTGGTGAAGTCCTTGGTGCGCGAGAGCACCACCAGCTCAATATCCGGATCATTCATCAGCGCTAGCACGCCACGGTGCAGCGTCGGGTGCCCCACGACGATGACCTGCTCCACCTTAGTATTGACCACATAATCATTCGCGGAGACCTGCGCCTTGCGGAAGATATGCGCCGCCGCTGGATGCACCGGATGATACGGGCCCGGCGCGCTCGGCTCCGCAATGGTCGGCACGTCCTGCAGGCCTTCTACCTCCCAGGCCTCGTCGCCCGCAATGACCAGGGTGTTCTTGCTCAAATCCACGGCCACTTCCCCGTGGTCCACAAAGGCCGGTGCTGGCTCGCGTACGCCGTCGCCGGAGGTGTGGTCTGGCAGGGTGTCGTCGACAAGCGGGGCATCAAAGGCCACATTGATGTGTACCTGCAGGTCCTCGCGGAAGCGCTGGGCCATCGCCGCGATATCGTCCGCGCCGGTGACCTGGGTGGTATCCGCATAGACGCCGAAGATGCCCTGCTGCTCGATGGTCTGCGACGCCCCCGTGCCCACCAGACGCTCCGGCCGGTCCGCGCTAATAATCGCCAGCGGCGTATGGGAATAGTGTGCCTCCACCACGGCCGGCAAGGTATTGGCTACCGCAGTCCCCGAAGTCATAACCACGCCCACGTGGCGGCGCTGCACCCGCGCCATGCCTAGGGCGGTAAACGCTCCCCCGCGCTCGTCCAGGCGGGTGTGTACGCGGATATCATCACGCGCCAATAGCGCCAGCGACAGCGGCGCGTTGCGCGAACCAGGGCACAGGACGACATCCGTAAGGTGGCGCGCCAGTTGGGCGGCTACCTTCTCAGCCAACTGCATCGATTCATTCATGCCGCCCGATTTTACCTGTCCGCGCACCATTTCCCTTACCGGGCAGGTGCTGGGCGCTTAGTTCTGGCTGGCCGGCTGCTCGCCGCCGCCCAGGAGGTCATTGAGGAGGCCCTCAATGTCCACGTCGCTGCCCTTATCTAGCTGGTCTTGTACCTCTGGTGGCAGCTCGGTCGGGATATCGGACGGCAGGTCATTTTGGAAGTCCGGCAGCTTCGGCAGATTATTGGAGTTCTCATCCTGCGTATCCGGCTCTTCGGTCTGGGTCACGGTGGTGGGAACCTCCGTGGTCAGCGTTTCTGTCACCGGCTGGGGTTCCGGCTTATCCGCCTCGTCCGCGGCATTGCGCCACAGGAAAAACAGGACCGCCGCAGCCAGCACTGCAAGTACCGCGATGGCCGCGAAGACGCCGGCCATGGCGCCACCGCCGCCGCTCTTCTTCTTGCGCTTTTCCGGCTGGTCCGGATCGTAGTTCGACGGCACCGGCTCGTACTCGGGCTGCTGCGCGTATTGCTGGCCATAGGCCTGCCCGGCCGGCTGCTGATAGTTCTGGCCGTAGCTTTGCTGCTGACCGTAGCCCTGCTGATAGCCAGAGCCCTGCTGGTAGCCGGCGGCCGCATCGAATTGACGAGTCTCATTCTGCGGCTGCTGCTCGCCTGGGAAGTACTGCTTGGGGTGCTCGCGGCGCGCTTGGTCGCGGCTGGGGCCGGCGGCTTTATCGGGCACGCGGCCTATCTGGCGCGTGGCATCATCCGCCGGGCTAGACCAGCTGCGGGTTTCATTATTATCGCCATGAGGGCCTTTAGTAGTCATACCCTCTACCTCTACCCCATTTTGCTGTGAGATCCCAGAGAGGTCTCCCACAGCTAACGGGCAGCGAAGGCTCGCCGCTTAATGCGCTCGGCGTGCACTCAAGGCGCGGCCCGTGGCGGTATCCTCTGCGGCAACCTGCGCCGGGGTGGCATCCGCGATGATGCGGCCGCCATCTTCGCCAGCGCCCGGGCCCATCTCAATGATGCGGTCCGCATTCGCCATGACCGAAAGATCATGCTCGACGACGATTACCGTATGGCCCGCATCCGCCAGCTTGTGCAGCTCGGTATTGAGCAGGTCGATATCAGCTGGGTGTAGGCCCGTGGTGGGCTCGTCCAGCAGATAGACCGTATGGCCGCGACGCGAGTTCCGGGAGCGCTGCAGCTCCGTGGCCAGCTTGATGCGCTGAGCCTCGCCGCCGGACAGCTCCGGTGCGCCCTGGCCCAAGCGGAGGTAGCCCAGGCCGACGGCCTGCAACGTGGCGATGGCGCGGTAAATCTTTTCTTCCTCGGCGAAGACCTCCGCGGCCTCATCCACGGTCAGCTCCAAGATATCCGCGATGGTGCGGCCCTGCCAGGTCACCTCCAGGGTCTCGTCGTTGAAGCGGGCGCCGCCGCATTCTGGACATGTGGTGTACGAGCCCGGCAAGAAGACCAGCTCCACCTCGATCTTGCCTGCGCCGCCGCAGGTGGGGCACTGGCCTTGTTTTACGTTGTAGGAAAAGCGCGAGACCGTCCATTTACGCTGCTTAGCCTCATCGGTGGAGGCGAAGAGCTTGCGCACATTATCGAAAAGCCCGGTATAGGTTGCCAGCGTGGAACGCGGGGTGCGGCCAATGGGCTTCTGGGTAATCTGCACGACGCGCTTGACTCGGTCAAAGCCTTCCGTGCTCTCTACGGACCAGCCCTTCTCCTCGGTCTCTTCCTCATCGGAAACGGCCGTAGCGGATTGGCGCAGTAGGCCGGCGAGCACCGTGCTGACCAGGGTGGACTTGCCCGATCCGGAGACACCGGCGACCGCCGTGAATTGGCCCAAGCCAAAGTCCACATCCAAGTTGTCGATGCTGCGTGCGTTGATGCCGCGGAGGGCGAGGTGGGAGGAGGGGGTACGGGGGTCGTCGGCAAGCGTGAGCGTGCGGTGAGCCAGCGCATTGGCGGTAGGGGTGTCCGCGTCATAGTCTTCGACCGGGCCCGAATAGACCACGTTGCCGCCGCGCTCGCCGGCCAGCGGGCCGACGTCAACGAGCCAGTCCGCTTGCGCGACCAGATCCATGTCATGCTCCACCAAGAGCACGGAGTTGCCGGCCGCGATGAAACGGCGGCACATATCCATGACCGCGTCGCGCTCATCGGGGTGTAGGCCGGCCGAGGGCTCGTCGAGCACATAGGCTACGCCGAAGAGGCCGGAGCGCAGCTGCGCCGCCAAACGGATGCGCTGCATCTCGCCGCCGGACAGGCTTTGCGTCGGCCGATCCAGGCTCAGGTGCGCCAAGCCGAGCTCCAGCGCCGAGGTCAACGCCGGCAGAATCTGCCGCAGGAGCAAATCCTCGGCCGAATTCTCCTCCGGGTTCTGCTTGCTGAGCACCTCATGCACCCTATCCAGCGGCAGCGCGCCCAGCTCATCAATCGGCATGCCCGCATAGGTGACCTTCAGCGCGGCCGGGTTGAGGCGGCGGCCGCCACAAGTCTCGCACTCGCGCGATTCCATATAGGACAGGGTGCGCTTGCGCAGGGTATCCGATTGGGTCTCCGCCAGCGTCTTATTGAGGTAGCTGGCCACCGAGCGCCACGTGCCCTCATAGTTGCGCTGAATCTGATCTTTTCCGCGCAAGGGCTTGACCGTGACTACGGGGCGCTCTTCCGTGAAGAGGATCCAGTCGCGGTCCTCTTGCGGCAGGTCCTGCCACGGCGAATCCAGGTCATAGCCCAAGTTCATCAAAATGTCGTGGAAGTTCTTGCCGGCCCAGGCACCGGGCCATGCTTGGATGGCGCCTTCCTCGATGGAGAGGGTGGGATCTGGGACCATGGAGTCCTCAGTCGGCTCGTGGACCACGCCCGTGCCGTGGCACTGCGGGCACATACCCTCCGGGGTATTGGGCGAGAAGGAATCCGAGTACAGGCCCTCCGGGTTATCCCCGGCGCGCGAATAAAGCAGGCGCACGCTATTCGAAAGCACGGACACCGTGCCCACCGTAGAGCGCGCACCGCCGCCGGAGGTCGATTGCTGCAGTGCGACCGTCGGCGGTAGGCCCTCTACCTGGCTGACCTGTGGGTCGACGGCCGAGCTAATGAGGCGGCGTGCGAAGGGTGCTACCGATTCAAGGTAGCGGCGTTGGCCTTCGCCGTGAATCGTACCGAACGCCAGCGAAGATTTGCCCGAACCAGACACACCTGTGACCGCGACGAGCTTGCCGCGGGGCATATCGACGTCGACATTGCGCAGATTGTGCAGGTGAGCATCGCGGACCTTGATAGTAGACATGTCCTCCAGCGTACTCACAGGTGGCAGGTTGGGCAGTCTCAAGCCTGACAGCAGTTTTTTAACGGTTCTCTCTAGCGGTTCACCGGCTTTCAACGATTTCGTCCACCCATATGGCGAAAACCGTCGACGGTTTAGGTGTTCTAGATGGACGAAATCGTTGAAACTAGGAAGGTGGAACCTTTCCGGAAGATTTCCAGTCCAATGAGTCATGTGGACGAGAAATGAATTACTAGATTTAGGCCTTACTGACTATCAAATCCGCAGCAGGATTAGTGGGGGAACACTTTTGCGCTTGCGGCGCAACTGTTATATCGCTGCAGAGGCGAGCGCGAAAGATAAAGTAGCCGCGGTGGCGCAGCTTTATCCGGATGCGGTGTTTTCGGGGACGGCGGCGCTCGCGGCCTATGGCTTATGCGAGGTGCAGCTGCCGGCGGTGATCCGGGTGGATAAAAACTGCCGGATTCGAGCGGATGATGTGGTGTATACGGTGAGGTCGCGGCCGGTGCCGGCGAATCGGATAAAGGGTGTAAGGATGGCGTTGCCGGCACAGGCGGTAGCAGATGCATTGAGCTTCGAGCGCTGCAGCGAGTGGCTGCTGAAAGAAGCGCTGGCGCAGGCGTATCGCGGGCTCAACGGAAGGGGGAGGTTCGCGGCCGATCTAGAGCTGGTGAGCAGCAAGGAAAAGGACGCGGTACGCGAGCTGGCGGAGGAGGCGCCGGTGGGGACGGCATCGAAGTGGGAGCAGCGGATGTACCACGAGATGCGGCGGGTGGGGCTCAAGCCGGTGCCAAATTTCCGGCTTGGGCCGTATACCTGGGATTTAGGCTTCGAAGCGGGGACGACGGTGGTGGACTTGGACTCGCTTTATTATCACGCGCCGGAGAATAATCACCGGGAATTCCTCATCGGGACGTGGAAGACCAATCACGCGGTGCAGCACGGATGGGCGCCGCTGAAGTTTACGGATGAGTGCACCGACTACCACCTCAAACTAGTGGTGGAGACGGTGCAGGAAACGGTGGCGCATCGGCGCAGCGTGCGCGGGCTAAAGAGCAGTCCGCAAAAGGTGCGGCGGGCGTTGGTGACTCCGGCATGGCGGTTTCACCAAAGCTTGCTCTAGGGCCTAGTCAGACAGGTGCGGCCAACAGGCGCGAAGGCGGTCGAACCACCAGTCGCGGCGGTCGGCGGGGGCGGCGAGCGCAGCGAGACGGTCTGGGGCGGGGGCTAGGATATCGGCGGGAAGGTGGCCGTCGATAAGCGGGCGCGGGGCGGTGACGTCTTCTTCGAAAAGGGAGCCGGTGGCAAGGCCGGCGGCGGCCGGGGTGACGTCGATGTCCTCGTCGTCGTAGATGCGCGGGAGGGCGGCGACGGCCGCAAGGCCCATATTGATGCCAATGGAGGTATCCAGCGCGGAGGCCACCGTGATATCCATATGGCGCTGACGCAAATGTTGGGCCACCTCGAGGACGCGGCGCACGCCGCCGAGCGGGGCAGGCTTGACCACGGCGACGTCCGCGGCCTGCAACTCGGCCACGCGATACGGGTCGGCGACCTTGCGAATGGATTCATCGGCGGCGACGCGCACAAAGAGGCCGGCGCGCATAAGGCGGCCGCGGACCTGGGCAAGCTCCTCGGTGGTGGCGCACGGCTGTTCCATATAATCCAGCGGCATCATCATCTGCGCGGCCTCGACCGCCTCATCGACGCTCCAGCCGCCGTTGGCGTCCACGCGAAGGATGGGGATATCGCCGCGTTGGGTGACGGCGTCGCGGACGGCGTGGACGCGAGCGGCGTCGTCGGCAAGCGTGTGGCCCTTCTCCGCCACCTTGATTTTGAAGGTGCGGCAGCCGGGGTAGCGCTCCACTACGGCCGGGACCTCGCTGGCGGATACGGCCGGGATGGTGGCGTTGACCTCGATGGAATCGCGTACCGGCTCTGGAAAGCCCTCGTAGGCGGCCTCGAGCCCGGCGCGCAGCCACGCGGCGGACTCGGCCGGGCCGTACTCCAGGAAGGGCGCGAACTCGCCCCAGCCGGCCGGGCCCTCGATGAGCAGGGCCTCCCTCGTGGTGATGCCGCGGAAACGCACGGCGAGCGGGAGGGAGACTACGTGGGCGCGGTCAAGGACGTCATCGATATGCATGGCCTTCATGGTAGCGCCCGCCGGCCATTGACCCCTCCCCCGCTCTGCGCTATTTTGGGAACCCATACCAATAAAGGAGGAATTATGCTGCTAGCTGAGGCATTGGCGGAGCGCGCCCAGGCACAGGAGCGCCTCAATAGCCTGCACGAGCGGTTGCTCACCGTGGCCCGCGTGCAGGAGGGCGATACCCCGGATGAGGATCCGCAGGAGCTGCTGCGCGAGCTCGATGGCGTGGCCGGGCGCATCGATGAGCTGGTGCAGGCCATTAATGCGACGAATATCGCCACCGCCTTTGATGAGAAGAGGAACCTGATGGAAGCCCTCGCGCTTCGCGACGGCCTCTTGCGCAAGCGCCGCATCTACCACGACCTGGCGCAGCGGGCGGGTACGCGCTCGGATCGCTATTCCCGCACCGAGATTAAGTTTGTCTCCACCATCCCGGTGGCGGATCTGCGCAAGCGCGTCGATGATTTGTCTAAGCAGTACCGCGAGCTGGATACCCGCATCCAGCAGCTGAACTGGAATACCGAACTGAAAAACGGATAGTCATCTCGCGCGCTGCTTAAAGCGCGCGATGGTAGCCCACACACCTGCAGCGAGCAGGCCCCCACCCTGGAGGGGAAAATCCTGGGACCCTGGCCCCCTTTAGCGCTTTAAGGGGCGGGGAGTTCAAGTCTCCCCATGGCATGGAATACCGCGCTGGTATGGCGTACACGGGTATTGTGCGGGGCAACAACCTCGCAGTATCGCGTATTGATTATTACCGGCCTGCTGGGCAGCGTGTGTGGGTGAGGGTTGGGAATGGGGACTATTCTTCTTTTGCCACTAAGCTGGCTTTTATGAGCGAGCAGAGAAAATACAGCACCGATAATCCGTTCCGGCCGGAATTGTGGCATTCCGTAGAAGGGTTTGAGGACCTGACGGATATCACCTATCACCGGCTCAACGGCGAGGGCCGCAAGAACGGCATCGTGCGCATCGCCTTCGACCGCCCTGAGGTGCGCAATGCCTTTCGCCCGCATACCGTAGACGAGCTCTACCGCGCCCTCGACCACGCCCGCCGCACGCCGGATGTGGGAACGATTTTGCTCACCGGCAATGGTCCTTCCGACAAGGATGGCGGCTGGGCTTTTTGTTCGGGCGGCGACCAGCGCATTCGCGGCCGCTCCGGGTACCGCTACGCCACCGAGCACGCCCATGATGACGCCACCGCGGATGAATCCACCGTGGACACCGCCCGCGAGAAGGTGGAAGGCGGCCGCCTACATATCCTCGAGGTCCAACGCCTTATCCGCACCATGCCCAAGGTGGTTATCGCCGTGGTCAATGGTTGGGCGGCCGGCGGCGGGCACTCGCTGCACGTGGTCTGCGATATGACGGTCGCCTCCCGCCAGGAGGCGCGCTTCAAGCAGACGGACGCGGACGTAGGGTCCTTCGACGCCGGCTATGGCTCGGCCTACCTAGCCAAGATGGTGGGCCAAAAATTCGCCCGCGAGATTTTCTTCTTGGGCCGCACCTATGATGCCCAGCGGATGTATGAGATGGGCGCGGTCAATGAGGTTGTCGATCACGCCGACTTGGAAGACGCCGCAATCCAGATGGGCCGCGAAATCAACGGCAAGTCCCCAACAGCCCAGCGCATGCTGAAGTTCGCTTTCAACCTGACCGATGACGGCCTCATGGGCCAGCAGGTCTTCGCCGGCGAGGCGACCCGCCTGGCGTACATGACCGACGAGGCCGTCGAGGGCAAAGAAGCATTCCTCGAAAAGCGCGACCCGCAGTGGGAGCAGTTCCCGTATTACTACTAGCCAGGAGTTAGCACGATGTGGATTTTCGCCATCGGCTTGGCCACACTTGCACTGGCGGGCGTCATCGTCTCGCGAGTGTGGATGCTCAAGCGTATCAAGGATGCGCAGGACAGCGGGGAGCGTCCCTTCGATCAGGAGGACACCCCGCGCAATCCATACATGTAGCGGAGTAAATGGCGTGGGACGCCCTCGGACCGGAGTGAGACATCTCAAGCAATTGTGGACATGCCCATAGTTAATACTTAAAGTGTCGAACATGAAACTCTGCAACTCATTCGTCATGCTCGCAGCACGCGTCGCCCTGGGCGTAATTCTCATCGCCCAGGGCTGGCAAAGGTTCTCCGAATGGACCGTCGCCGTCGCGGGCCTGATGCTCGCCGCCGGCCCCGGCATGCACTCCCTGGACCAGCTTCTCTTCAGCAAGAAGACAAAAGTAGCCAACTAAGGCCACCGCTTCCCAACCTCTCACTTCATCCATTGAAGTGAGAGGATTTTTTAAGTTTAGCAGCTCAAGAAGGAGATAGGACTACCTAAGTTCACGGTATTGAACAATTCAGTTCAAGGGTGCTAGTGTTTGTTGAGTTCGCTTCTCACAATGCAAAGGAAGTTCATTATGAGCTCAAATCACAGCACCCCACGCCGGCCCCTACAGCGCATTCTCGCAGGCACCTGTGCCCTAGCACTCGGCGCCAGCCTCGCCGCTTGCAGCGCCTCGAAAGAATCCACCGACGCTGCAAAGCCGAAGGACGGCGACACCGTCAAGGCCGTGGCCACGACTACCCAGATCTGCGACTACCTCACCCAGGTAGCCGCCGGCGGCCTCAAGCTCCACAAGGTCGACTCCCAGGGTGCGGAGACCAACTCCGGCGAGGGCCCAGTGACCCTCGACCTCACCTGTTTGCTCGCCCCCAACGCCAGCGCCCACGAGCACGAGATGACCCCGCAGCAGATGCAGGCGCTCTCCCAGGCCGACTACATGTTCGTTAACGGAGTCGACCTCGAGCACTTCCTCGACCAAGCCGTGGACTCCTCCGGCTTCCACGGCGTCATGGCCGTGACCTCGGGCGTCAAGAGCGAAGGTATGGGCGATGGCAACGGCAAGTACACCATCGACGAGGGCATCGAACACGTGAGCCCGCGCCCGTGGCCTTTCCCGGGGGAGGACGGCGAGGCCCCAGAATTCAAGTACGACCCGCACGTGTGGACCTCCCCGAAGCAGGCCAAGATTCAGGTCGACAACATCGTCAACACGTTGTCCCAGGCCTCCCCGCAGGCCAAGGACGCCTTCACCGCCGCCGGCAAGAAGTACACCGACCAGCTGGAGGACCTCGACAAGTGGGCCAGCGATTCCATGTCCGCAGTTCCTGAGCAAGACCGCGTGCTCTTCTCTTCCCACGACGCCTTCGGCTACTTCTCTAACGAGTATGGCGTGAAATTCATCGGCTCCGCACTGTCTGACTTCAACCACCAGCAGGACGCCACCTCGAGCCACATCGATGAGCAGGTAAAGAAGGTCCGCGAGTCCGGCGCCAAGGCCATCTTTGCGGAGAATTCCAACAACTCGAAGTCCATCGAGGCCATCGCCCGCGCCGCAGGCGTCAAGGCGGTTACATCCGACGACGCTTTGTACGGCGACTCGCTAGGTGTGCCAGGCAGTGAGGGCGAGACCTACATCGGATCCATCGTCCACAACATCAACACCCTGGTCAGCGCCTGGGACTCCAAGCAGCAACCGTTGCCAGAATCGCTGCAGGAATTCGACTTCGCCAAGCGCAAGTAGCTCTTTATGTCTTCCCCATTAGTCACTCTGCACAATGCCACCTGCGGCTATGGCGCCCGGGATATCCTCACCGACGTTGACCTTGAGATCCGCGCGGGCGAGGCCGTGGCGCTCCTAGGTTCCAACGGCGCGGGCAAATCTACCCTACTCAAGGCAATCACTGGCCTGGCTGCCTTGCGCGGCATGGCCACCATCGACGCCTCGCTCGGCTACGTCCCGCAGTACCAAGACTCCGACCTGAGTTTTCCCGTCACGGCTTACAAGGTCGTGGAAATGGGCCTTTTGCCATCAGTGAGCTGGTGGCATAGGTGCACGAGCATGCGTAGCTATCGCGGCCATGTACTCAATGCCCTGCGACAAGTGGGGATGGAGCACCTCGCCGAGACGCGGTTTGGCCAGCTCTCGGGAGGGCAGCGCCAGCGCGTGCTCATCGCGCGCGCGTTGGTTTCGGCCCCGGAGCTGGTGCTTCTCGACGAACCCTTCAACGGGCTTGATCAAGAAAGCCGCCGAATCCTGATTCAGATCATTGCGGATCTCAAGGAAGCAGGAATCGCCCTGCTCGTCTCCACTCACGACCCCATCTTGGCGCAGCACACCTGCGACTGGGCGGCGTTTGTGCTCGACGGCAAGGTCCACACCATGGGAACCGAGGAAGCAGTGGAAACCTATATGGAGCAAGGTGCGCGACTGTAATGGAGCAGATTCTCTTCGCCCCGTACCTGCGCAATGCCTTCCTCTTCCTGCTGTGCCTATCGATTGTGGGGGCTGTCATTAGCGTCCTCGTTAATCTCCGCCGCATGGAATTTACGGTGGAAGCCCTCGTGCACTCGGTTTTTCCAGGCATCGTGGTAGGGCTCATCGTGGGCGGCATCCCGGGCATCGTGCCGGGTGCGGCCGCGGTGGCCACGGTGACGGTGCTGGTGCTGGCTTCTCTGGGTTCTGGGCGGCGCCAGTCAGCGCGGAAGCTGGATATAGAAGCCGGAACGGCCGTGGTGCTGACCTTCATGTACGGCATCGGCGTGGTCATCAGTTTGGCCTATGGCGACAAGTCCGGGCAGCTGGAGGCGCTCATGTTTGGCCGGCTTCTCGACGTCACGCAGTCCAGGCTGGCAACCTCCGTCACGCTCTGCGTGATTGCGGCACTGCTCATCCTGACAACCTGGCGCATGCAGATTCTCGTCGCTTTCGATACAGCAGCGGCCCGCGCCATGGGCGTCAACGTGGCGGCTTATGAGCTCATTGCGAATGTCGCGGTTGGCCTAATCGTGGTGGCGGCTAGCTCGGCAGTGGGTGTGTTGCTGGTTATCGGTTTTATTGTCATTCCAGGCCTCTCGGCGCGCTTGATCGCAGGATCCCCGCGCAGCATGTGCTTCTGGGCTGCGGGCTTGTCCACGCTGGCAGTGGTGGTGGGATTTGCCATCATGCTGTCCCAAACCGCGCACCAGATTTCGCCGCAGGCAATCGTCAGCTTGATGCTGGTTGTCACCGTGCCGCTAGCGGGCTTGAAGGGGGTATTTAGCTAATGGGACTGTCTCATCTTGATCCAGAGATCCTGCGGATGCCCCTCCTTGAGGCCATTGCTGTGGGATGTTTATCTGGCTTGGTTGGAACCTTGATGGTCATGGGCAAGCGCGTCTTTTTCGCCGAGAGCCTGTCGCACGGAATCTTCCCCGGCGCGGTGCTCGGCGTAGTGGTGGCCAACCTTCTGAGCTTGGATCTCTCCACGGGTTTGATGGTGGGCGCGGCACTGTTCTGCCTACCTTTGGCCTGGCTTATGCGGTGGTTGAGTACCGTCGAGGGCATTTCTTCGACCGCTGCCGCCGGCGTGACGCTCACCCTGGGATTTTCCCTGGGCATCTTGTTGCTGCGCTGGTTCCAACCGCTACCTATCCACGTGGATAGCTTTCTCGTGGGCTCGCTGACCACTGTCAATGCGCAGGATGTCTGGTTTGTCAGCGCCCTGGTGGTGGTCAGCCTTGGCGTGCTGGTAGCATTTCGCCGGACGTTGGTCTCCTTCTACTTCGACCAGACGTCCTTCCGCGCACAAGGCGGAAAGCCCGGCCGCTATGACTTGCTTACCCTCACGCTTATCAGCGTGACCATGGTGGTGGTGATTCCCGCAGTGGGCACTATCTTGTCCCTGGCGCTGCTGGTAGCCCCGGCGGCGGCGTTGCAGCCGTGGATCAAGCGCCCGACCCAGCTCATGCTCGGTGCCGGTATCGCGGGCATTGCGCTGGCATGCGGCGGGCTCTGGCTGGCGGCCGCACTCAGTTTGTCGGCGGGCGGCTGCATCGCGGTGCTGGCGGGTGTGTTCTATTTGCTCAGCATGGGGCTGCGCGCCTTGCTCTAAACGCCCGGCGCGCCGCCTCCCGGGACGAGCGATATGCCCGGGTAACCTGATTATTCGTGACTCATATCCTCGCCCCACTCCCAGTCGATCCCCACAATCCCGCAGGTATTTTGGATGAGCTCGAGAGAGCCATCGCTGGGCAGACCACGCTCTTACCCCTTCCCGCAGCGGACCGCACGCGGACGGAATTGCTGCGCAACCACATGCGCGCGGGCGAATCGATTGCTGAGGACATTGCTTTGGTGGTGGCTACCTCGGGTTCCACGGGCACACCGAAGGGTGCGCAGCTAAGCCCGCTTAACCTGGTGGCGAGTGCGGATGCCACCCATTCTTTCCTGGGTGGACCCGGCCAATGGCTACTGGCCATGCCCGCCCATCACATCGCGGGCATCCAGGTGCTCGTGCGTTCGTTGGTGGCGGGTGTGGAGCCACTGTGCCTCGACCTGTCTCAAGGCTTTAACATCGCCGAGTTCGCCCGCGCAGCAGAAGAACTCGCTCACACCGAAGACCGCATGTACACCGCGCTCACGCCGATGCAGCTGCACAAGGCACTCGATTCGCTGGACGGCATCCAAGCACTGCGCCGTTTCAACTCCATCCTGGTAGGTGGAGCAGCGCCACATCCCCAGCTATTGGAATCTGCGCGCAAGCTCGACATCACCGTGGTAACCACCTATGGCTCCTCGGAGACTGCGGGCGGTTGCGTCTACAACGGCACTCCCCTGCCCGGCACCGAGGTGCGCATCGGCGAGGATAACCGCATTTTCCTGGGCGGGCCGACCATTGCGCAGGGCTACCGCAATGTGGAATCGCGCGACTTCGTCGATGGCTGGTTCGCCACTTCCGACGCCGGGGAGCTCGACGCCCACGGTCAACTCACCGTCACTGGACGTCTGGACAGCATCATCAACTCGGGCGGGTTGAAGTTGCACCCAGAACAACTGGAACAGCTCTTGTTGCAGGTACCGGGCGTCGACAGTGTATGCGTGGTGGGCATCCCTGATCCACGTCTTGGCCAGATGATCGCCGCAGCTTACACCGGCTGGGCCTCGCGCACCGACATCCTCGAAGCGCTCGATGACCTGCCTCGGTGGCAGATTCCGCGCGAGATTATCCGCATTGCTGAGATGCCGCTGACCGGCCCCGGCAAGGTGGACCGTCGTGGTGTCGCAGGGCTCTTTAAGAACTGATTAGACTTCGTTAGCGCGCACCGTCACGTCGGCGGCCGCGACTTCCGCAAGAGAGAACTCCTCGTCCCCTGCGTGCAGGTTGAGCAGGCCCGCAACGCGGGAATCGACTACGACCTCGACGCCCAGGCCGACGCCATGGCTGTCGAGGTAGCGCAACAGCTCGGTGTCTCCGTCGCATACCCGCTCGATGGTGACAGGGGTGTGAAGGGGAACGTCGTCAAGCGTGAGCGTGCCAAGGTCCTCGATGCTGCCCTGCGCGTCGGGGATGGGATCGCCGTGGGGATCGCGCTGAGGATGGCCCAGGTGCTGATCGAGTCGATCGATGAAGCGATCGGAGCATGCATGCTCGAGGAGATCGGCATCCTCGTGAACCTCGTCCCAGGTGTACCCCAGCTCTTTGACCAAGAAGGTCTCGAGGAGACGATGGCGGCGGACCATGCCCATGGACAGTGCCTGGCCCTCTGGGGTCAGCGAAACGCCAGCGTAGCGCTCATGTTCCACCAGCCCTTGGGCAACGAGACGCTTTACGGCTTCCGACGCCGTGGGCACCTTTTGGTTCAATCGCCCCGCCAGCTCCTTGAGCGCGATGGGCGCGCCGCCGGAGTGCTCGGAGAGGTCCCACAGGACTTTGAGGTAGTCCTGGGTACGTTCAGGGAGATCGCTTAAATGCATGATATTCATCGTAGTAAAGGCCTTGCCCCGCGAGCGATTCACATGATAACTTTAAGAAAGTTCAACGCATTGAACTTTTGTCACGGGTGTGGCCCACAGCCGTCCTTTCTTGGGTACGTACGACGCGCTTCCGCCATACCCGTGGCTTTTATATATCCGCCGTGTGCGTCCCTTGTGCACAGCATGCCCGCGGTGGCGTGGCACAATAACTGACATGTCACTTTCTGCCTATCCCGCAACTGCCAAAGACTGGCTCCAAGGCGCACGCCCGCACACGTGGGCTAATGCCTTCGCCCCAGTCATCGCTGGTACTGGTGCCGCAGCGGCTGCCGACGGCGCGCACTTCGGCCGCGCGCTTCTCGCCCTCGTGGTGGCGTGGGCGCTCATCATCGGTGTCAATTACGCCAACGATTACTCGGATGGCATCCGCGGCACCGACGACGACCGCACCGGTCCGCAGCGCCTCACCGGCGGCGGCCTGGCCCGCCCGCAGCAGGTGAAACTCGCGGCCTTCGCCGCCTTCGCCGTGGCCGGACTCGCCGGCATCGCGCTGTCTTTTGCGGCGCACGCCTGTTGGCTCATCCTCGTCGGCGCGCTATGCATCGCCGGCGCGTGGTTTTATACCGGTGGCAAGAACCCGTATGGCTATCGCGGGCTCGGCGAGGTCGCCGTCTTTATCTTCTTCGGGCTCGTCGCTGTGCTCGGCACCGAATTCACCCAGGCCGGCCGCCTGTCGTGGTCGGGCCTCGCGCTGGCCGTGGGCATCGGCGCGATGAGCTCCGGGGTGAACTTAGTCAATAATATCCGCGATATTCCCTCCGACGCCGAGACCGGCAAGATTACCCTCGCCGTGCGGCTTGGCAACCAGAAGGCGCGACTGCTCTTTACGGTGCTGCTCCTGCTGCCATTCCTGCTGACCATCGGCATCGCCTTCGGCAGCTGGCTCGCGCTCGCCGGCCTGGTCTACTTCCCCCTTGCGCTGCGCGCCATCCGCACCGTCAACCGCGGCGCCCAGGGCCCAGAGCTTATCCCCGTGCTCGGCCTGACCGGCCGCGCGATGCTCCTGTGGGCCGTTATCGAGGCCGCCGCGCTCATCCTCGTCTAGTCCTGCGCGGCGCGGCCTTCCAGCTCCGCCTGGACCCAGCGCTTGTGGGCCTTACGCTGGGCGGAGTACTCGGCCAGCGTCTGGGTGGCCTCGATGCGCCACTTTTTAAAGATCAGCATCGATAGCGGCAGCGCCACAAAGAGCGCCAGCAGCGCCGCGATGAGCACCGGGATGGGAAAGCCGATGGTGATGGCCAACAGCTCAATCACCACGGTCAATGCGATAAATAGCATCACGCGGGCGAGCCCGTACTTCCACAGCGCCGCGCGCGAACGGCGGCGCAGTTCTGGGTCCGGCTTGGGTGGCTCAGGGTTATGCGTCATGGGGGTTGATTGTACGCGGTGCAGGTAGAATCGCACGCATGGGCCGAATCATCCTCCTCCTACTCTTTGTCCTCGCCGCCTACCTCGTCTGGAAGGCCTTCGGGCCCTCGACATGGAAAAAGCGCGAGGTGGAACAACCCCGCGCTATCAAAGGCCCCGATGATGACGAGGAATTCCTGTGGAACCTAGAAAAGGAACGCTTCAAACAGCGCCGCGCCCAGGAGGCAGAAGAAGAAAAACGCCGCCAGCGCCGCAAACGCGACGCCGACGGCGAGAAGGACTAGGCTTCCTTCGGCACGAACCGCATCTCTAGGCCTAAGGCCTCGGCCACGGCCGTGATCTTTTCCCACCGCACGCCCGCACCACCGTGTTCGATGGTGTGGAGGGTGGAGCGGGAGACCCCGGCGGCGTCGGCAAGCTGCTGCTGCAAAATGCCCAACTCGCGGCGCCGCTCGGCAAATTGGGCGCCTAGGCCCAAAATCACCGCATTATCGCCGGCCGGCTTGCCCTGCTTATGGCGCGGGCTCGTATGCTCCGCCATCTAGTTCAGCCCCGCATAGGAATGCAGGCCGGAGACGACCATATTGATAAAGATCAGGTTGAAGACCATCAGCGCCATCGCCATGACGTTGATCCACGGCGCCGCCTTGCGGAAGGACGGCGTCGCACGCGCGTGCAGGTAAGCGGCATACAGGATCCAGGTGGCAAAGGACACTGTCTCCTTCGGGTCCCAGCCCCAGAAGCGGCCCCACGCGGACTCGGCCCAGATGGCACCCAGGATGATGCCCAGACCCAAGGTCGGCAGGGTGATAACAGCCAGGCGGTAGGCCAGCTGGTCAATCTTCGCGGCCGAAGGCAGCGGGCGGGCCACCGCACCGAAGAAGCCATGCTCGGCATGCTTCGGTTGCGCCATACGGAACAGCGTCAGCAGCGAGACAATGCCGGAGATAATACCGATGGACGCGCCCAAAGAAACCACGGTGACGTGGATGGGCAGCCAGTGCGACTGCAGCGCCGGCACCACCGGGGCGGACTCGGCATAGAGCTTGGTGGAACCATAAAACATCAGCGCGAGGGTCGGGGTGAGCAGCCACGGCCACACGGTGCGCCATTCCTTGCGCTGCATAGCCATATTGCCCACCAGCAGCACACCGAAGCTCACCATCAGCACGTACTCGTACAGGTTGCCAAAGGGGAAGCGGCCGGTGGCCAGGCCGCGCAGCACAATCGCCGCGGCGTGCAGCGCAATGCCCACCCACATCAGCGCGCTGGTCATGCCGCCGAGCTTATCGGCCTTGCGCTCCTTTTCCTTCAGCTCATCGGCCGTGATTCCGGAAGAAGACTGGGCAACCTCGCCGGCATAGCTGCGCTTGTCGACGCCCCCAGCGCCCGCCCCCACCAAGACCTTCGCGGCCTCGGACTTCACGGCGCGGCGGCCCTCGATGATGCCCTGCATGCGGCCGTAGTAAAACAGCGACAAAAAGAGCGCGACGCAGTACACCACAAAGGCGGTCTGCACCGCGATATCCGAGAAATTAGACAGATTCTGATCGATCTGCATGAATGCTCCTAGCCTTCACACGTGCGGGATAAGTGCTGATTACCTTACTCAGCGAAACGACCCAATCCAACTTTTGTTGGATCGGGCCGGGGCGCTAATCGTCGGTATAAAGTTCGTCTTCTTCGACCTCGTCTGGGTCCGGCAGCTCCAGCAGCGCGCGGTGCAGCTCGTGGAACTCCTCGGACCAGCCGGCGCGGTCGGTGCGGGCAAGCCCGCCCATCTCCACGTCGGTGCCGCCGGCCGCATTCGGCCGCAGGCGGATGTAGACGCGGCGGCGCTTAATTATCAGCGATCCCACCAAGGAAATGAGCATCACCAGCGCGGAGACCAGCACCCACTTCTGGAAAGGATCATAAGAGATCTGGTAGTTGGCGAACTCGCTGGCGCCGTCGAAGGTGATCTTCGTTCCATCGTCCAGGGTGACGTCCTCGCCCTGGTTGAGGTTCACGCGGTCAATCTTTTGTAGCTGGCCGGACTGCACTAGGTTCGGGTCCAGCGAGAAGAAGGACTGCGGGGTGCCGGTGTCCAGGCCGGCATCACCGCGGTAGATATCGATGGCCATCGCCGGATCCTGCAGGCCGGGATATGCGGACTGCAGCAGCTTGCCGTTCTCGCCGGCCCACTCGGCCGTAGGCGCGAAGAGGCCCTGGATGGCGATCTGGTTCTGGCGGCGGTCATAGAGATCCGGGTGCATGCCGGCCGGTGGGTCGAAGCGCATCGCGCCGGAGGACAAGAAGAAGGTCGTGTCATTCGGCTGGAACTGAATGGTCTGGGTGCGCTTTTCACCATTGGGCCATTCCACCGTGACCGTCGGCGCGTAGCCGTGGCCCTGCAAGTAGACGCGGTTGTGCGCCAAGCGCAGCGGGTGGTTGACCTTAAGCTCATAATCCTTCCACTCGGAGTCATCCTTGTAGATGTCCTCGTCCTCCGCGTAGGAAACGTTGGAGGTAAACATCTCCGCCTGGCCGTTGGGCAGGTATTCGGCCGCGAAGTCATGGGCGATGAGGCAGAAGGGGTGGAGACCGGTGCCGTCGAAAAGCGGGCCGGCGCGGAAGGAGTCGAAGTTGGACGTGGAGGTATTGCAGAACTCCGTGGACTGGTCCAGGGTCTGGCCGCCGCCCTGCGAGCCGGACTCGGTGACCACGATGACCTGGCCCTCGTAGTTGACCAAGCGGCCGGCAGCGACGGTAACCAAGATGGCCACCAGCGCCACGTGGAAAATGAGATTTGCCAGCTCGCGGCCGTAGCCGCGCTCCGCGGAGAAGGTATGCACGCCGGCGCGGTCTTCTTCTGGGGCGTACTCGGCCACGCGCCACTTCTTCAGGCGCTTTGTAATTTCCGCGGATAGCTCTTCCTCGCTCTTATCCGAATGCCCCTCGGCCGCCAGCGGCAGCTTGTGGAGGTACTTCGGCGCGCGCGTTGGCGGGGTCTTCCATGCCTTGTAGTGATCCCAGGAGCGCGGCAGGATGCAGCCCACCAGGGAAATGGCCAAGAGGATAAAGATGGCCTGGAACCAGACGGAAGAAAAGACGTCGAAAAGCTGCAGCTTGTCGTAGATCTTCGCTACGTTGCCATTGGACTCAATAAAGTCCTGCACGTTCTGCTCGTTGAGGTCGCGCTGCGGCAGCAAGGAACCGGGAATCGCGGCCAGCGCCAGCAAGAAAAGCAGCGCCAGTGCCGTGCGCATGCTGGTCAGCCAATGCCAGGCTTTGCGGAAATATTTCACGTCTCTCCTAAATCAGGGTTGCGCCAAAGTTGCCGGTCCACTGGCGGATGAGGCTAATAAACTCGCCCCACAGGCCGGTTACCAGGGCCAGGCCGACGAGGATCATGGCCACGCCGCCGATTATCTGGATGGTATGCGAGTGCTTGCGGGCCCACGAAATCGAGCGCATTGCCCGCGCGGAGCCCAGCGCCACCAGCAGGAACGGCAGGCCCAAGCCCAAGCAATAAAAAATGATAAGCAGCACGCCGCGCGCGGCTGTCATGCCTTCGGTGCCGGCCGATACGGAAATGATGGCGGCCAGCGTTGGGCCCAAGCACGGCGTCCAGCCCAGCGCGAAAATCCCGCCCAGCAGCGGCGCGCCCAGCCAGGTGGTCCAACGCTTCGGTGCCATGCGGGTGTCCTTCTGCAGCGCCGGGATCGCGCCGAGAAAAACCACACCCATCAGGATGGTCACGC
Organism: Corynebacterium tuberculostearicum; assembly: GCF_022347235.1. GTDB lineage: Bacteria > Actinomycetota > Actinomycetes > Mycobacteriales > Mycobacteriaceae > Corynebacterium > Corynebacterium tuberculostearicum_F. Next base: position 3,138 of record NZ_JAKRDX010000015.1, on the reverse strand, counting down.
CGCCGCCAACGCGCATGAGCGTCTCCTCATTGAGCCGGAGCGCGGAAATCGCGCCGAATACGGAGACCGTCGCCAGCAGGAAAACCACGGTAAATCCCAGGATGAACAACGCGGCGGCCAGAACCACGGCCCATTGCCTGCGCTTGCCGACGCCCACCCCCAGCTCCCCATCGAAGGTAACCTCGCCGCCCACTACGCCGGCCAGGTAGGAAATATAGCCGGGCACCAGTGGGATGACGCATGGGCTGGCAAAACTCACCAGCCCCGCCACGGCGGCCGCGAACAGGCCCAGAATGAGTGGGCCGGAGGTCGCGGCCTCGGCAAAAGAGTTGCCGATGCTCGCTGCGTTGTTCATTTATTCCTTTTCTAGTTTGTCCACTACGTCCATCACATCTTGGGCGGTGATGGACCGCAAAAAGACCGTAGCCGGGCGGTGCTGTTTGTCCAAGACGATGGTGGTCGGGACCACGGAGGTGGGCACGCCGCCCAGGGCCGCCGCGGTCTTAAACGGCGGATCGTAGATGGAGGGATACTTCAGCCCGTTGTCTTCGAGGAAGTCATTGGACACCTGCGGGTTATAGTCGCGCACATTGATGCCCAAGACAGTGCCAATCTTCCGCTTCTGTAGCTCGGAGTGGACCTCTTGGAGGTCATCGGCCTCGGCGCGGCACGGGGCGCACCACTGGCCCCAGGAGTTGAGCACGACGATTTCGCCCTCAAAGTCCTCCAGGGAAATGGTCTTATCCGTATCGCGCACATCCTCGCCGGAGAAGGTGCGCAGCGGCTTGCGCTCGGATTCCTCGTAGTTGATGACCTTTTCGCCGCCGGGCGTGATGAACTCGAAGTTTCCGCCGGTAGCAACCGCGTTTTGCGCGTTATCGGCATCCTGCGAGCAACCGGCAAGCGGCAGCGCGATGGCTGCCGCCGCCAGCACCGCGCCGATCGCGCGTTTGCGTTGTAGTGCCATTAAATCTCCTGGGCCGGCGAGGAGTAGAAGATATCGGTGACCTGGTTGTCATCGAAAAGCAGGGAGGTAACCGAGGCCAGGTCGCATTCGCGGTTCCACGGCGCGTGCGGCAGGCGCTGGCCCAGCACGGTGCGCTGCACCATCACGATGGGCAGCTGGTGGCTGACCAAGATCGCCTCGTGGCCGGCCGCGGCGGTGCGGGCGCGTTCGATGGAGCCCAGCATGCGCTCGGCAATCTGCTCATAGGGCTCGCCCCACGAGGGCTCCAGCGGGTTGACCAGCAGCGGCCAGCGGCGCGGGTTCCACAGCGCGGAACGCAGGCCTTTTGTGCGCAGGCCCTCGAAGCGGTTGCCGGACTCGATGAGCGTCTTATCGACGTCCACGTCCAACCCCGTTGCCTCCGCAATCGGCCGCGCGGTTTCCTGGGCGCGCTGCAGCGGCGAGGCCGCCAGGTAGGCCACGTCATGGTCGCGGAAAGACTCCGCGGTGCGCGCCGCCATGGAATGCCCGCGCGAGGACAGGTGATAGCCCGGGATGCGACCGTAGAGGATCTTCTCCGGGTTGTGGACCTCGCCGTGGCGCACGAGGTGAACGATGGTGCGTGTCATGTCTCTCCTTAGTGTGCGGGACTTAATGTGCGGGACGCGCGGCGGCCGCCGCCTGGGCGGCGGGCTTGAGGGCGGCTTCGATGAGTTCAAAGTCGGCGTCGGTAAGTGCATCCGAGACAAACCAGGTCTCGAATGGGCTCGGTGCGACGTAGATGCCGTTATCCAGCAGGGCGTGGAAGAACGGGGTGAAGCGGAAGGTCTCGGCCGCCTGCATATCGGCAAAGTTGCGGCCCTCGCCCTCGGCAAAGCGGATGGAGAACATCGACGACGCCCGCTGGATGTGGTGCGCTACGCCCTCGGCCGACAGCGCGGAAGAAATCATGCCGGTCAGGCGATCCGCGTTGGCCTGCAGGCGCTCGTAGAGCGATTCATCGGCCAACTCCAAAGACTTCAGGCCGGAGGCCATGGCCACCGGATTACCGGACAGCGTGCCGGCCTGGTAGACCGGACCGTCCGGGGCGAGGTAGTCCATAACTTCGGCGCGGCCGCCGAAAGCAGCGGCCGGCAGGCCGCCGGAGACGACCTTGCCGAAGGTTACCAGGTCCGCCGCCACGCCATCGACGCCGTACCAGCCCTTATAGGAAGTGCGGAAGCCGGTCATGACCTCGTCGAGGATGAGGAGGGCGCCGTCGCTATGGGCGACGTCGGCAAGCGCGGCGTTGAAGCCCTCTTCTGGTGCCACGGTGCCCATATTGCCGGCCGAAGCCTCCGCGATGATGCAGGCGATCTCGCCCGGGTGCTGCGCAAATGCCTCGCGCACGGCCTCGATATCGTTATAAGGAACGACGATGGTATCGGCCGCCGTCGCGCCCGTAACGCCCGGGGAATCCGGCAACGCAAAGGTCGCCACGCCGGAGCCGGCCGAGGCCAACAGCGCATCCACATGGCCGTGGTAGCAACCCTCGAACTTCAGCACCTTGGCGCGGCCGGTGTAGCCGCGGGCCAGGCGCACCGCAGACATGGTGGCCTCAGTGCCGGAGTTGACCATGCGCACCTTATCGGCCGCGGTGCGTGCGACGATGGCTTCCGCGAGCAAAGCCTCACCCTCGGTGGGCGAGCCAAAGCTCAAGCCGACCGCAGCGGCCTGCTGCACGGCCTCCACAATCTCTGGGTGCGCATTGCCGTGAATCATCGGGCCATAGGAGCTGACCAGGTCAACGTACTCGTTGCCGTCGACGTCCCACAGGCGCGAGCCCGCACCGCGCTCAATCACGCGGGCCTGGCCGCCCACGGAGCCAAACGCGCGCACCGGCGAGTTCACCCCGCCCGGAATCACCTTGGAGGAACGCTCAAACCACTGTTGCGACTGGGAAGTATTAGGCATGTCTGACATTCTAGCGATTCGCGCGCTATACAAAAGTTGGAGTGCGCGATTCACAGTCAGCCGCTAAACTTCGGGGCGTTGCACTTTTCAATTCGGGGGGATTTTCAATGCAGCGCACTCTCATTTTCGCCATCCTGGCCGCTTTCTGCCTCGCCGGCTGCGCCCAGCCCGCGCCCGAGCGGCCGCTGCCTACCTCGGTGGGTGCCACCCCGCTTGCCGACGCCCCCTCCTGGCAGCCC
>NZ_JAKRDX010000014.1:0-73075 GCF_022347235.1 Corynebacterium tuberculostearicum | reverse complement strand
GCCGACAGTGAATCCGATGCCGAAGACACTAAGACCTCTTCGCGCTCCGTGACCATTGCCGGTGCCGCACGCCGTGCCAAGTCCCAGCCCTTCGGTAGCGGTAGCCGTGCGTTTACTGCAGCGTCCGCCTCCACCGCTGGCGAAGAATCCACGGAGCGGGCAGAAACCATCGACGGCGAATTGGTGGAAGAAGCGATTGCAGAAGAAGACGAGTCTGCAGTCGAGCCACAGGCAGCTGCGGTTCCTGCCTCCCAGCAGGCTGATGCGGACAAGGAAGCCAACACCGCAGAGGCGGACGATGTCGATGACGTGCTCTTGGAGGACGAGGACGACGCCGCGAACGAGCCCACTAAGGACAAAGCCTCCGATGTCGCCGCCGCTGAGGCTGAGGTCTTTAGCGCCCCGGCCGTCTCTAGCGTGGCGAGCGATGCCTATGCCTACGACGAAACCTATACCTCGCCGGTAGACCTCATGTACCCGGGTGCCGTAGACAAGGCCGAGGACAGTGAGAATGACTCCATAGATCCTGCCGGCGCGGACGAGGCAGACGAGGCCGAAGGCTCCGAGAACCTAGCAGCGGCCACGGAAGCAGACGAAACCGGCACGGATACCGACCTGTCCGAGGACGAGGTCGAATTCGCCCAGCGTCGTTTGGGCCGCGGTGGCTGGGACCCGGTAGCGGAAAAGGAAAAGTCTGCAACGCGCTACCAGCGCCGTCAGCGCACCCTGCTGGGGCTGGCCGTGGCCGTGGTGCTCACGGTAGCCCTCGGAATCGTGGTCGGTGGCTGGACTTGGTGGTTGGCTGCCGTCGCCGGCGTGCTCACCGTGGCCTACTTGATCGCCCTTCGCTCTCAGGTACGCCAGGAACAGGCACTGATGCGCCGCCGTGTGCGCCACCTGCGCCGCGCCCGTTTGGGCGTGCGCAACGCCGAGGACGAAGAGCTAAAGATTCCGCGCAATCTGCGCCGTCCAGGCGCAGTGGTTGTGGAAATCGACGATGAGAGCCCGGACTTCGTGCACCTTCCGCTGAGCTATAGCGATGGTGAGGACGGCGACTTTGACGGCCCGCACGCCGGGCCCGATGGTTACAGCCGCCGCGATGACCTAGCGGCCCGCCGCGCTGGATAAGCGCGCGAGGCGGACTAGCTAGCAGCGCCGTGAAGCTCGTCAGCGCCCGCTGTCTGCGAGTTCGCGAGCGCGTTGTATTCCTGTGCTAAGCCATAATTCGGCACGCCGCTCTCCAGCCACACCCCGGAGGTACCGCGGCGATGGGAGCCGATAAGGTGCGTATCAATCATGCCGATGGCCTCCATGAGGGCGAAACAGGTAACCGGTCCAACGAAGCGAAAACCCTTCTTCTTGAGTTCGCGGGACATGAGCTTGGACTCGTAGCTCTTTTTCGGAATATCTTCCATCACGGTGGGGTAGAGGTTCTCCGGTGGCTGGTAGGCCCAGATGAACTCCGCCAGCCCGCCTTCCTCGCGCAGAGCGATGGTCGCCTTGGCGTTATTAATCGCTGCGCGGATTTTGGTTTCGTTGCGGATAATGGAGGCGTCGCCAAGCAAACGCTCCACGTCCGCCTCATCGAATTGGGCGACCTTGTCCGGATCGAAGTTGCAAAAGGCCGCACGGAAGGCTTCGCGCTTCTTGAGCACCACTGCCCAGGACAGGCCGGACTGGAAAGACTCGAGACTCAAACGCTCGTAAAGTCCAGCTTCATCGAAAATGGGCAGGCCCCATTCGGTGTCGTAATACTCCTTCAGCATCGGCGAGGACATCGCCCAAGGCGGGCGGCCCAGGCCATCATCGTCATAGACCAAGGTGGTGCGCTCTTCGGACTGCGTGGTTGGTTCGCTCATGGTGTGTTCTCCTTTTATCTTTTGTGCGTGGTTCCCATTGAAACAGCCCGCGCGGCCGTGTTCTTTTCCTTCCCCCGCCAAAGGGCGAATTTCCCAGGAGTATGGGTGTAGTCCATTGCCTTCGCATCGGGTGAGGGGTTCAGGGTAATCTGTTCAGCATGAATAGACCTGCCGTACGCGATGCCGCACTGCTTATTTTTCGAGCGGTCCTCGGATTAATCTTTATCGCACACGGCGTGGACAAGATGTTTATGACCGGCATGGATGAAACCGTGGGGCAATTTTCCGCCCTGGGGGTGCCGCAGCCACAGCTTTCCGGCTATATCGCCGCCATCGGGGAGATGGCCGGCGGTGCATTCCTCGTCGTTGGTCTGCTCACCACCTTTGTCGCCGGGGCACTCGCATTGCTTATGGGGTGTGCCCTGTATTTCGTGCATTTGGGCCACGGGTTATTTGCTGCCGATGGGGGAATCGAATACCCACTGGTGTTGCTGGTATCCCTGCTGATGATCGTAATTTTTGGCTCCGGCAGAGCCAGCATGGACGGGGTGCTCAGCAATGTTGACGCATAGCCAGGTCCAAGCGGCTATCTCCGCGCACATGGATGGCGAAGATTCCGATCTATCTCAGGACGTCATCGATACTCACTTGGAAAGCTGCGCCGAATGCCGCGCTTTCCGTGACAAGGCGGCTGCGCTATCGCGTTCATTGAGCTTTGTGGAGCCCGTGGATTCCGGCATGGCGCCGCCCACGGATCTTTCTGATGTCATCTTGGCCGGCGTGGAGCCGGAATGGCGGCGTACCTCGAGCGCGCGCCAAGCTAACCTCACGGTCGCACGCGCCGCCATGGTGGTTATGGGTGCAATCTTTGCAATCTGGGCAGTGGTGCTCATCGTGCACGCCTCCGGTCTCGTACCGTTGGGCGCGGAAGGAAAGATTTTGGATCCCACTGCGGATCCGGAGCGAGCTAACCTGCTGATGGAGGGCGCGGCAGTGCGCTTTGGCATGGCCTGTGGCTTATTCTTCAGCGCTTGGCGCCCCGCGGCGGTTACCGGACTGCTTCCGGTATCGGCCACGATGTTTGCCTTCCTCTTCGGCTTTGGCATGCGCGATATAGCGCTGGGTACCGTAACCATTGAGCAGGTGTATTTCCTTATCGCTACCGCGCTGGCAACCGTTAGCCTGGCGTGGGCCTGGGCGGCGGAAAAGGGTTACCTCGTGCGCGCATGGTGGAAGTCCCTCAACGCGCAGCCGCAATAATCACTCCACTCTGGCCGAGTTAGGTCCAGCTCGGCAGCCACATCATGGAGTGGTACCAGGAATCTGGAATCTTGTAGCCGTACAAAATGGGGGAGAAGTAGAAGAACATCGCCACTACTAGGGCTAGGTAGAACACGGCGGCGATGGTGCCCCAACGTACGGGGCCGCCGGCCAAGCTCTTCAGCCATCCCCACCGCACAGGCCTGCCATGCCCGATGAGCTGGCCTAAAGCTAACGCAATAAGCACGATGACAAAGGGGATAAAAGCCGTGGCGTAGAAGAAGTACATCTGGCGGTCAAAGGCCGCGAGCCAGGGCAAAAAGCCTGCCGCAAAGCCCACCAAGGGGATAAGAAAGGCGCGGTTGCGGCGAATAATGAGCGACCACAGGCCCCACAGCACGGCCGGGATGACCAGCCACCAGATGGCCGGGGTGCCAAAGAGGTAGAGCATCTTGCGGCATTCGTTACTGCCATCACCGCACTGCAGGTCGGTGGAGGAGTAGTACAAGATCGGGCGGGCGGCAACGAGCCAGGCCCAAGGCTTGGAATCCCACGGGTGATGATGGCCGCCGGAGGAGGTCAGGCTGGCGTGGAATTCCAGGACAGAGGAGTGGTAGTAGAACCAGCCGGCTAAGGAATCGGGCAGGTTCAGCAGCCACGATCCATCCTCGATGGTGCCATCCACCTTGGCATGGCGGTACACGGCGGTTTCGGAGGAAAACCACGCCCGCCAGGTCCAGGCGTAGAGCAGTACCGGCACGAGCACAAGGGAGGCCAAGGCAGCAGGGGTATCGCGCACCAGGGTGCCGAGGATATAGCGGCGTACCCCATAGCGCTTGCGCAAGGCAAGGTCGCTAAAGACGGACATCAGGCCAAAGAACATGATGAAGTACAGCCCGGACCACTTCACGCCCAGGGAAAGGCCAAGGCAGACGCCTGCAAGGAGGCGCCACCAGCGGAATCCAAAGCGCGGGCCGAAGGCGGACGAGCCCATCCGGTCCTTCACAAACGCGTTGTGGAGGCGCTCGCGCATCTGGTTATGATCGCGGGCGAGCGCCCAGGCGGCGGCTACTACGAAAAAGACTTGGAAGATATCCAGCATGCCGAACTTGGAGGAGACCAAGAGCACGCCATCAAATACGGCGATGAGGCCGGCTAGGGTTGCTACCTGCCAGGATGAAGAGACTCGGCGGGCCAGGGACATCGTCAAGAGCACGGTGGCTGCTCCGAAAAGCGCCGTCATAAAACGCCAGCCCAAAGGGGAATAACCAAAGATCCATTCGGCTAGTGCCACGATCTGCTTACCCAGCGGTGGGTGTACCACCAGACCATAGCCGGGGTTGGTTTCAATACCGCCGATAAAAAGGTTATCCCAGCTTCGCACCATGTCCCAGGCTTGGGGAACATAGTGCTTTTCATCAAAGACGGGCGTGCCCTTGGAAACGGGCGCAGTAAGTCCGACAAAACGGGTAATGAGCGCAAGGACGCCGACGACGCTAGTGCTTATCCAGTCAGCCTTGCCCCACTGATAGGCGCGGGGTGCTGGCGGAGCCACGGTGTCGTGCGTGGGGCGCGATGGGGCAGCGGTAGCAATAGTCACTTGGTTGAGTCTAGGCGACAACGTAGCGCAACCGCGCATTAGAGAGTATGGAATGCTAGAGGCATGTCTGTTTTAGGTCTGGATCCACTACCGCGCGGGGTAATCCTCGCCGCCACGCCGTTGGGACACGTAGGAGATGCCTCCGCGCGTTTAATGCATGCCTTGCAGCATGCGGACGTCATCGCGGCCGAAGATACCCGGCGCGTGCGCAATCTGGCCCAGGCCTTAGGGATCGAGATTTCCGGGCGAGTGGTGTCCAATTTTGACCACAATGAAAAGGACCGGGCCCAGCAGCTTATCGACGCCGCCGCGTCAGGCACCGTCCTCGTCGTCACCGATGCCGGAATGCCGATTATTTCTGATCCGGGCCTGTCCCTTGTGTCCGCTGCAGCCGAGCGCGATATTCCCGTGACCTGTTTTCCCGGCCCCTCCGCGGTGCCGACGGCCCTGGCGCTTTCGGGCCTGGGCGTGGGGCACTTCCTTTTCGACGCCTTTCCTCCTCGCAAGCCCGGTCCCCGCAAGGCGTGGCTGGAGTCACTGCGCAACGAAAAGCGAGCCATCGTCTTCTTCGAATCTCCTCACCGCGTGGCCGAAACCCTGGCCGAGGCAGCGGAAATTCTCGGCGCCGACCGCCCGGCCGCGGTGTGCCGGGAGCTGACCAAGACCTATGAGGAAATCCGCCGCGGCAATTTGGGTGAGCTTGCCGAGTGGGCAGTAGACGGTGCTCGGGGAGAGATCACCGTGGTGATCGAGGGCGGTACAGCCGCTGCCGCTACCGCCGCAGACTTGGTGCCCAAGGCGCTCGAGCTAGCGGAGGCGGGGATGCGGCTGAAGGACGCGTGCAAGCAGGTAGCCAAAGGTACTGAGGTTTCCAACCGCGAGCTTTATGATGCCGCTTTGGCAGCTCGCGAGGGCTAGTCCCCACCGCTTATTCGATTACGTCACACCCCGTAGCGCGCGTAGACGGCTTCACCAACGGGGGCTTTGTAATTGAATTGTTATAGTGCTCGGGCGTGTGGGCGGCTTAAAGCGGTATTTACATGGGGAAATGAAGCGTAAAAACCTTTCAAATTATCGTGGAAAATCCCTGGGAAACGGCGTTGAGCAGCGAAGTTTCTACGTGCTTCGTTTGATAATTGAGTAGTTCCGCACCACTGTATAGCTCATGACAAACTCGGAAAATATGGGCACAGGCGTGCCAGAAGAAGGAAAGGAACCGGTCGGCGCACAGGCGCAGCCGGCCTCTGCTTCTTCGAGCGGGCAGCCTATTGAGAATTATCAGACTGTAGACGAACAGCTGGACGCACAATCTGCCACCGGCCAGCTTCAGGATATGATTCACTCCGATGGCTTCCACCCGGAGCGCTATGACGATCCTGAGGTGGAAATCGCGGCTGATCGTGACAATATGCCAATCGATTGGTCCATCGTCGGCATCGCCGGTGTTCTGATCGCCGCGATCGTTGTGTGGGGCCTGGCTGCCCCGGATAACTTTGCCAACTTCTCCTCTTCGGCCCTGACCTGGGTTGTGGACAACTTCGGTTGGGCCTATATCCTCTTCGGCACTGTCTTCGTGGTGTTCGTTGTCTTTATTGCCGCCTCCAAGTTCGGCTCCATCAAGTTGGGCCGCATTAATGAGGAGCCGGAATTTTCCACGCCATCGTGGATTGCCATGATGTTCGCCGCAGGCATGGGCATTGGCCTGATGTTCTACGGCGCTTCCGAGCCGCTGGCTAACTACCGTGACGGCACCCCGGGCGAGGGTACTGGCAACGTTGGATCATCCATGGCCTATGCCATGTTCCACTGGACGCTGCACCCCTGGGCGGTGTACGCCATCGTTGGCTTGGCCATCGCGTACTCCACCTTCCGCATTGGCCGCAAGCAGCTATTGAGCCAGGCCTTCGTGCCGCTCATCGGCGAGCGTAACGCCAACGGTGCGGTGGGCAAGTTCATCGATATCCTGTCCATCTTCGCCACCGTCTTCGGTACCGCCTGCTCCTTGGGCCTGGGTGCACTGCAGATTCAGGCCGGCCTGAAGGCATCCGGAATCATCGATAACCCCACCAATTCCGTGGTTATCGGCATCGTGTTGGTCCTTACCCTCGCATTCCTCCTGTCCGCGATGTCCGGTGTGGGCAAGGGCATTCAGTACATTTCCAATGCGAATATGGTCCTTGCCGCAGTGCTGGCTATCTTCGTGTTCATCTTGGGCCCGACCGTTACCATCCTCAACCAGATTCCTGGCTCCATTGGTAACTACCTCAACTACTTCACCGAGATGATCGGCCGCACCGCCGAGTCTGAAAACGGTGCCGCTGCTGAGTGGCTGTCCGGCTACACCATCTTCTACTGGGCATGGTGGGTTTCCTGGTCCCCATTCGTGGGCATGTTCCTGGCACGCATCTCCCGTGGCCGTTCCGTTCGCGAGTTCTGCCTCGGCGTCCTGCTTATTCCAGCCGGCGTATCCACCCTGTGGTTCGCTATCTTCGGCGGCACCGCTATCCACATGGAGCAAAACGGCGAATCCATCACCGGCGAGTCTGCTGAGGAAGAGCTGTTTAATCTGTTGCAGTCCATGCCCGGCGGCTTCGTTGCCGGTATTGTTGCGGCGGTACTTCTGGCTACCTTCTTCGTCACCTCTGCGGACTCCGCGTCCACAGTGATGGGCTCCATGTCTCAAAATGGTGCTTCTACCGCTAAGCCGTGGCTATCCGCGGCATGGGGCGCACTGACTGCCTTGGTAGGCCTGACCCTGCTCTTGGCTAATGAGGACGCGCTGTCTAACCTACAGAACGTCACCATCGTTGCTGCACTGCCGTTCCTGTTCATTGTCGTTGGCCTGATGTTCGCCATCTACAAGGCTTTGAGCGAGGATGTTATTTACCTCGAGTACCGCGAGGCACAGCAGTTCCAGCGCAAGATGGCCCGCGAGCGCCGCCTGCACCGCGAATACCAGCGCACGCAGGTTCTCAAGAAGCGCCGCAATGAGCGCCTGAAGCACCCGATGAAGCGCAAGTAATTCGCGCCCTTCACGGTGTGCTTTCATAGCGCCCATCGTTTCCTCAGCAGTGGGGAAGCGGTGGGCGCTTTGTTCTGAAAAAGCGGTTCACCTGCGGAGTAAATGTCTGCCCTAATCGTGTGGGCAGGAGCCGGCTTCGATACAGTAGAACCCATGACTGAGTCTGTAGTAGTAAATGTTGCCTGGCCCTATGCCAACGGCCCGCGCCACATCGGTCATGTGGCCGGCTTTGGTGTTCCTTCTGACGTCTTTGCACGTTTCCAGCGAATGCGTGGCCGCAACGTACTCATGGTCTCCGGTACGGACGAGCACGGCACTCCGCTATTGGTTCAAGCGGACAAAGAAGGCGTGTCCGTTCGCGAGCTCGCAGACCGCTACAACCGCCAGATCGTCACTGACCTAGCCAACCTCGGCCTGTCCTACGATCTCTTTACTCGTACCACCACCCGTAACCACTACTCCGTGGTACAGGAACTCTTCAAGGGCCTGTATGCCAATGGCTACATGCTCAAAGAGACCACCCAGGGCGCTATTTCTCCGTCTACCGGACGCACCCTGCCGGACCGCTATATTGAGGGCACCTGCCCTATCTGCGGCGCGGATGGCGCCCGCGGTGACCAGTGCGATGAGTGTGGCAACCAGCTCGACCCGGTGGACCTGATCAACCCCGTATCCAAGATCAACGGCGAGACCCCGAAGTTCATTGAAACCGAGCACTTCCTACTGGATCTGCCCGCCATCAAGGAGGAGCTACAAAAGTGGCTTTCCACCCGCGAGGACTGGCGCCCGAACGTCTTGAAGTTCTCCCTGAACTTGCTGGAGGATATGCGCCCGCGCACCATGACGCGCGATATTGACTGGGGCATTCCGATCCCGGTTGAGGGCTGGCAGGACAATAACGCCAAGAAGCTCTACGTGTGGTTCGATGCGGTCATCGGCTACCTGTCTTCCTCCATCGAGTGGGCATACCGCACTGGTCAGCCTGAAGCCTGGAAGGACTTCTGGCAGAACCCGGAGGCCCGCCACTATTACTTCCAGGGCAAGGACAACATCACCTTCCACTCCCAGATCTGGCCGGCCGAGCTTTTGGGCTATGCCGGCAAGGGCAACAAGGGCGGTGAGCTTCACCAGTACGGCGAGCTGAATTTGCCAACGGAAATCGTCTCCTCGGAGTACTTGACCATGTCCGGCTCCAAGTTCTCCTCCTCCAAGGGCGTTGTCATCTATGTCAAGGATTTCTTGGCGGAGTTTGGCCCAGATGCCCTGCGCTACTTCATCGCCGTGGCCGGTCCGGAGAATAACGACACGGACTTTACCTGGGATGAGTTTGTCCGCCGTATCAATAATGAGCTGGCCAATGGCTGGGGCAACCTGGTCAACCGCACCGTTTCTATGGCGTTTAAGAACTTCGGTGAGGTTCCAGCACCAGCAGCGCTGGAAGAAAAGGATAAGGAAATCCTGCAGCTGGCGGAAGAGACCTTCGAGACCGCCGGTTCTTTGCTGGAACAGTCCAAGTTCAAGCAGGCGATTACCGCCATCATGCACGTCGTCGGCGAAGCCAACGCTTATATTGCAGACCAAGAGCCGTGGAAACTGGCCAAGGATGAGACCCAGCGCGAGCGTCTAGCTACCGTGCTGTGGACTGCTCTTCAGGTGGTCTCTGACTGCAATGTCATGCTCACGCCGTACCTGCCGTTTACCGCGCAGAAGGTCCATGAAACCTTGGGCCGCGAGGGCGTGTGGGCGGCCCAGCCGGAGGTCCATGATGTCAAGGACGATATCCCGGTAGAGCTCGTTGGTGCTGGCTTGCCGCCAGAGGGCCACGAGTATCCGGTCATTATGGGCGACTACACCCAGCAGCAGGCAAAATGGGAGCGCATCCAGGTAGAGCCGGGCACCGCCTTGGCCAAGCCGAAGCCGCTCATTTCTAAGCTCGACCCAGAGCTGGGCGAGACCGGCCCAGAGTGGGCGCCTGTTACTAAGTAACAGCACCGAAAACGGCCGCGTTATTGCCTCTTTTCAACAAAGAAAAGGGCATAATGCGGTCGTTTCTGTATTCCGGTTTGGAAGGAAGGAGTACGAAATACCCGAATCCTTGCCAGGAAGGGTGGTTTAGCGCTCGAAATCGCGCTGGAGGTGCACCAGGCCGAGGCGGACGCCATCCTTGGTATGGATATTCGGCATGCGGCCGGTCTCGGTGAAGCCGAACTTCTTATGCAGGGCGATAGAACCCTCGTTGGTATCGACGATATAGGTGATCATCGTCTGCACGTAGGCGTCGTCGGCGGCGACGTCCATGAGGGCGTCGAGAAGCTCGGAGCCCACGCCCTTGCCCTGAGCGGAGGGGGCAATGTAGACGGAATCTTCCACGGTGCCGTAATAGATGGCGGGGGTTACGAACTGGAAGTAGGCCGCCCAGCCAATGACTTCATCATCGTGCACGGCTACGAAGACCGGGGAGCCGGCCTTAAACATTTCCTTGAGCCACTCTTCGCGGTCAGAGACATCTTCTTGCCACGTGACCAGGTTAGCGGCGGGTTTCGCTGCGGAGCCGGCGTTGTAGATGGCGGTGAGCGCGGGGGCGTCGGCAAGCTCAGCAGGACGGATATGCATAGAAATTCCTTTACACCAGAAGTTGTAGGTGGGTGAGGCTCAACCAGTGATCGAACTTGTAGCAAACCTCTTTAAGAGTACCCACGTTTTCAAACCCGAACTTTTCATGCAACTTCAGCGATGCCACATTGGTGGAAACGATGAGCGCGAGCAGCGAATGCACCTTGTCATCGGCGCGGGCCGCATCCACCAAGGCGCCCAGCAACGCGGTGCCCACGCCTTGGCCCTGAGCGGCGGGGGAGAGATAGATGGTGGTCTCATAACAGCCGGTCCACACCTGCGGATCGCGGTAAGGGTGGTAGAGCGCCCACCCCAGGTAGGCACCGGAATCGGACTCCGCGATGAAGCACGGGCAGCCCTCTTCCCAGATATGGCGCAGGTAGGCCTCGCGCTCTGCGATGCTGGCCGGGGTAGTGCGGAAGATGACGTCGGTGTGCTCGATGGCCCAGTTGAGGGTCTCGGTCATGGCGGGCACATCCGCAAGGCCAGCGGGTCTGATCAACATGGCAGCCAATATTACAATTGCCCGTATGGCTAAAAAGAAGCGACGTCCCACCCCCGTTCCGGCACCGGGCCTAAGCGGCCTCATCGATGCGCACACGCATCTGTTTTCTCACAAGGACACCGATGAGGTGCTGGTTAATCGCGCGCGCACCGCCGGTATTAGCCGCATGGTGACGGTGGGCGATGACCGCCGTGAATCAGCAGCGGCGCTGGCTACCGCGCATGCCTTTCCGGATGTCTATGCCGCCTGTGCCATCCACCCGGTGCGCGCCAACGAGCTGGACGCACCCACCAAGGTGGCGCTGGAGGAGATGGTGGCGGATCCGCGCTGCGTAGCAGTGGGAGAAACCGGCCTCGATGCCTATTGGGTCCACCACGAGCCGGAGACCACCGCGACTATGGCTCAGCAGGAGGAATCCCTGCGCTGGCACATCGACCTAGCAGTGCGCCATGGCAAGACGTTGATGATTCACAACCGCGAGGCGGATGCGGACTTAATGCGCATTCTTGCCGACGCCCCCTCACCCGACACCGTCATGCTGCACTGCTTTTCCTCGCCGCTGAAAGTCGCCGAGGAAGCCTTGGAGCGCGGCTACGTATTGTCCTTTGCCGGCAACGTCACCTTCAAGCGCAACGCCGAGCTGCGGCAGGCGGCGGCGAAGGCACCGGCCGGCCAGCTTCTGGTGGAAACCGATGCGCCATATATGACGCCAGAGCCCTACCGGGGCCAGCGCAATGAACCGGCTCTTATCGGGCACACATATGAATGCATCGCTCGCGTGCGCCACCAGACGGTGCAGGCGCTAGCAGCGGAGGTAAACGACACTTTTGATCGCGTTTACGGCCTGGGTTAACGCCTAGGTGACGGTTTTCACAAAAATAAAACCCGCTGGTCAGAAGTTGCGGGGGTGCTTAGTGTGGCGGTTGTGTGTCCAGTGAGGCGTGTGGTGGATTGGTCCTCGACTTTGTGGTGCTGTTATCGTATCGTTATTAATCGTTCGTTTAGGTTTTGGGATCCTGCAGCGCCACCCTCGGTGCGGCAGCAGCGGATCTTAGTAGGGCAAACGCCTGCGTGGACAACTCTGCTGGCCTAAACTCTTGTAATTGTTGAAACCTGCACTACCGGAGATTCATTCAGCATGTCACCTCATCAGATCAAGCGCCTCAATAACTCCCGCTCGCTGCCACTGCGTCTGGCAACGGGTGGCGTATTGGGCACCCTGGCCGTCGGCGGCGTGGTAGCCGTTGCGGCACAGAAGGACGTTACCGTGGACATCAACGGTGACAAGGTGGAGTTGGCTACCTTTGCCAAGGATGTCGACGGCGCGCTGGAGGCAGCCGGCGTGCAGGTGAGCGAGGAAGACATCGTCTCCCCAGCCCCGTCCGAGTCCGTGGGTGATGGCGATGAGATCTCCGTGCGCACCGCCAAGCCAGTAGCCGTGACCATCGATGGCGTGCAACAGCAGCTGTCCACCACCGACCTCACCGTATCTGACCTGCTGGGTAACCTCGACGGCGTAGTCAAGGGTGCTTCTGTGAAGTCCGGTGATGCCGACGTGGACGAGGACGCCCAGCTGGAAGAGGGCATGGACCTTGAAGTTGTGTCCCCGAAGATCGTCAAGATTAATGATGGCGGCAAGGTAACCTACACCAAGATTGCCGCTAAGACCGTTGAGGACGTCCTCAAGGCCCGCAATATCGACGTTGATGACGATGACCGCGTCTTCCCGTCCAAGGACACCAAGGTAACCGAGGGCATGTCCATCAAGGTGGACCAGGTGTCCACCACTACCTATGACTCGGAAGAAGAGTTTGACGCTGAGCCCAACTTTGTCGATGACCCGGAGCTGGAAGAGGGCACCGAAGAGGTCCGCGAGGAGGGCGTTAAGGGCAAGCGCGTTATTACCCACAAGCTGGTAATGAAGGACGGCGCGAAGGAATCCAATGACGTTATCAAGGAAAAGGTGACCGTCGAGCCTAAGGCTGCCACCATTGCCCGCGGCACCAAGAAGGCCGAGGAAGAAAAGCCGGAGGAGGGCGGCAACTCCGGTGCTGCTGCTCCGGCGGTGGCCGATGGTTCCGTATGGGATTCCATTGCACAGTGTGAGGCCACCGGTAACTGGTCTATTAATACCGGCAACGGCTTCTCCGGTGGCCTGCAGTTCACCCCATCCACCTGGGCGGCATTCGGCGGCACCGAGTACGCACCGGAGGCATGGCAGGCTTCCCGCGAGCAGCAGATTGCCGTGGCAGAAAAGGTGCAGGCAGCGCAGGGCTGGGGCGCTTGGCCGGCATGTACTTCCAAGCTGGGCCTGCGCTAAACCGCAGCGCGTCTTGGCCGCACACCCACTGTGGTGTGCGGCTTTTTTGTCTCTTCTACTAAGTTAGAGGGCATGACTGATTCCACCGGCGCCGCGCTTTTGGGCCCCGTAGAGATCCGCGCCCTCGCGGAGAAGCTCGACATCGTGCCCACCAAGAAGCTGGGGCAGAACTTTCTGCATGACCCGAATACCATCCGGCGCATCGTCGCCGCGGCGGAGCTGGATCCCACAGACCGCGTCCTCGAGGTAGGCCCCGGACTGGGATCGCTGACCCTTGGCCTCGTAGAGGCAGTGGGGGACGTTACCGCGGTGGAGATCGATTCCCGCTTGGCGGCGCAGCTGCCCGATACCGTGGCCGAGCGCGCCCCTGAGTATGTGCAGCGCCTGCGCGTAGTGGAAAAGGACGCGTTGCGCGTGACGGATTCTGACGTCACGGAGCCGACTGCCCTCGTGGCCAACCTCCCGTATAACGTCGCTGTGCCGGTCTTGCTGCATTTGCTGGAGACATTCCCCTCCATTCGCCGCGTGCTGGTGATGGTCCAGCTGGAGGTGGCGGACCGTCTCGCCGCCCAGCCCGGCAGCAAGGTTTATGGCGTGCCCTCGGTCAAGGCGGGCTTTTATGGCAAGGTCTCCAAGGCCGGCACGATTGGCAAGAACGTCTTTTGGCCGGCGCCCAATATTGAATCCGGGCTGGTGCGCATCGACGTCTTTGAAGATGCTCCTTGGCCGATCACCGATGAGTCGCGGGCTAAGGTCTGGCCGGTTATCGACGCCGCCTTTGCCCAACGCCGCAAGACCCTGCGCGCGGCATTGTCCGGCCACTTTGGTTCGGGTGCCGCCGCTGAGGAGGCCCTGCGAGCGGCGGACATCGATCCGAAGCAGCGCGGTGAAAAGCTTGCCGTAGAAGACTTCGTACGATTGGCAGGGATCTAAATGAGTGCACCGCTAGATAACGAACCATTCGTCTACACCGCGCGCGCTCACTCCAAGGTCAATATTCACCTCGGCGTGGAGGAACCGCGCGAGGATGGGTTCCATGAGCTCGCCAGCGTCTTTCAGTCTTTGGAGCTGCATGACACCGTGACGCTCACGGACTTGGGTAATCCCGAGGTGGATAAGCCGCGAATTCGAGGCTTAAAGGTTACGGGCCCTCATGCACAGGGTGTGCCAGAAGACTACACAAACCTGGCGTGGACCGCGGTTAACCGCATCATGCAGTACCTATACACCACCCATGGGCCGAAGGCGCTGCCGGAAGTAGCGCTGGAAATCCACAAAGCCATCCCTACTGCCGGAGGCATGGCGGGTGGCTCTGCTGATGCGGCAGCCGCGCTGCGCTTAGCCGAGCGCTGCTATGGCGGCTACTACGGCATCGACTCGGTGGGCGAGCCGATTCTGGACGCGCTGGGCGCGGCGTTGGGCTCGGATGTTCCCTTTACTTTGCTGGGTGGCACCGCGCTCGGTACGGGGCGCGGCGAGCAGCTTACCCCGATGATGGCGCGCGGTACCTATCATTGGGCGCTTATCGCCTCGGACCGCGGGCTATCTACCCCGCAGGTCTTTCACAAGCTGGATGAGATGCGAGAAAAGGGTCGCGGCGGTGAGCCGCACATGGATACCGCAGCAGTATCGCAGGCGCTTATCTCGGGCGACCCGCACCGGGTGGCAGAGCACTTGCATAATGACCTGCAGCCGGCGGCGCTTTCCCTGCGCCCGGACCTGCGCAAGACGCTGGAGGCGGGGGTGGCCGCCGGAGCCCTCGCAGGCATCGTCTCCGGCAGTGGTCCGACCTGTGCCTTCCTCTGCGCTGGGGCAGAGGAGGCTAGGGAAGTGGTCTCCCAGGTGACGGTGGAAATTCCCGGAACCAAGGGTGTGGCTACCCATGGTCCCGCTAGCGGCGCCGTGGTGCTGTAGCTAGAGCACCGTCATCTCGGTGGGCTCGATGTCGAGGTCGAAACGGTTGACTTCCTTTTCTTGGAGCAGGTCGATGACCACGAGCTGCTTCTTCTGGGCGTCGGTAATAAAGGCGTAGCCATCGGCAGCTTGCAGGAGGGGCCCGGCTGCTGCCACTCCTTATTTTCTTTCCACTTGGAGATGGCATCGATCTGCGAGGTGATTTCCCGGAATCCGGGTCGATAATGTTGAGTTTGCCGTCGGTGGTGAGCACCAGTGCCTCGCCCAGCGGGCCGCGGGCCAGGGAGCGGAACCAGTAGGAAGCATCGAGATCAACCTTCTTGGCGGAAAAATCCTTGGTATCCACCAGGGTCACGGAGGTGGGGCGTTCGAGCTCTGCATCCTTGTCGGTCTTATTATCGGCCAGAATGACATCGGATGATTCCTCTGAACCGGCAGCATTGCCGGAGCGCTGGTATCCGCCTGCTCCGGCATAGGCGGAGGCATCTACCTTGTGAAACTTTGCGCCATCGAAGACTACAGGGCCGTCCTCGCAGCCGAAGAAGATATTGCCGTTACCCGCGGCGGCCTCGCCGTGCACGCCAGGGCACTTGGTGGTTTCAGTAAGGACCTTGCCCTCCTTATCCAGATGCTGGATGGTGTGGCGCTCGTCCTCGGTCCCCTTGGTAACGACTACTGAGCCATCCTTCAGTGGTACGGCTACGCCGTGGTGTGCAGCCCCCGTATCTACGGTATTGACCGGCTGGGCATCGTCGTTGCCCATGTCTTCGGTCTTGTAAATTTTCGCTACACCATCGCCATCGGAAAATAGTGCGGTAAAGCCGTCGTGGTGGACCACGTGGCCGGCGTGCGGGGCCTTGATAGGGGCGTCGCCAAGCGAGGGCTCAGCGGTGTAGTAGTGGTTGTGATCGCCGTGGCCCTTGGTAATGCGCCCGGTGTCGTAGGTAAGGAAGCTATCGCCTTTGGTGACCATGACATGGCGGTTATCGCCGGCATCGCTCAGGCGCAGGAAGGCATTCATTGTGTCCTCGCCGATTACCTTGCCGGTCTTGGCGTCATAGGCGCGCAGTCCGTCCGCGTGGGAAATGACAATGCGGGTGGGCAGCTGGGCTACCTCGGTCTCGCCCTCCTCGGCTTCGAAACCTTCGTGCGAGTGTCCGGCGTGGTCATGGCCGTGCTCATGCTCATGGTCATGGGCGTGCTCGTGAGCGTGGTCCTCCTCGCTGTGGGCGTGGTCGTGGGAGTGCAGGGAGTCCTTTTCCTCCTCGGTGGGGGCGGAACAGGAGGCAATGGCTACTGCCGCGGCAGAGAGCACCGCGCAGAGAGAAAGTGTGTAGTGCTTCATACATAGTCACACTATTGGACGTGAAAATCAAGAGCAATAGTTTGGAGAAATGCGGGGGTATGTGCAGGGAGGTATTAAGATGGACACTCGTTATGGCAAACCTGATTAACCTCGAGCAAGTCAGCAAAACTTATGGATTAAAAACCCTGCTAGACGGGGTATCCCTAGGTGTGCAAAGCGGCGATCGCATCGGCATCGTCGGCGTTAATGGCGGTGGCAAAACCACCTTGCTGGAGGTGCTCACCGGCATCGAGCCGCCCGACGCCGGCCGCGTATCCCATACCTCTGATCTGCGCATGGCTGTGGTCACGCAGCGCTTTGACCTGCCCGATGAGCTGACCATCGCGCAGGTGATTATTGAGCCGCTGGAATTGGAAACCTATGAGTGGGCCTCCAATGCCAAGGTGCGCGATGTCTTGGGCGGGCTTGGCATCGTGGATTTGGGACTGGAGACCCCGGTGGGTTCGCTCTCCGGTGGCGAGCGTCGCCGCGTGAACCTGGCCGCCGCGCTGGTGCAGGATTTGGACCTCGTGGTGCTCGACGAGCCGACCAACCACCTCGACGTGGAAGGCGTGCAGTGGCTCGCAGATCACCTGCTCAAGCGCAACCTGGCCGTGGTCGTGGTTACTCACGATCGCTGGTTCCTCGATACCGTGGCCACGTGGACCTGGGAGGTCCACGATGGCGTGGTCGATACCTACGAGGGCGGCTACAACGATTGGACTTTTGCCCGCGCCGAGCGTGCCCGCCAGGCCGATGCCATGGAACAGCGCCGCAAGAACCTCGCCCGCAAGGAACTGGCTTGGCTGCGCCGCGGCGCACCGGCGCGTACCTCCAAGCCGCGCTACCGCATCGAGGCCGCCGAGGCGCTGATCTCTGACGTCCCGGAGCCACGCAATAAGGTCGAGCTCATGGCCTTTTCCAAGCAGCGCCAAGGTCGCGTGGTTATCGAGCTAGAGGATGCCACCGTGCAGTCCCCGGACGGTCGCACCTTGGTAGATCACCTCACTTGGCGCCTAGCCCCCGGCGAGCGCATCGGTTTGGTGGGTGTTAATGGCTCCGGCAAGACCACCCTGCTGCGCACCCTGGCTGGCGAGTACGAGCTGGCGGCCGGCAAGCGCATCGAGGGCCAAACCGTGCGCCTCGGTTGGCTGCGCCAGGAACTCGATGACCTAGATCCGGAGCGCCGGCTTATCGACGCCGTCGAGGACGTCGCCACCTACGTCCAACTCGGCAAAAAGGAACTTTCCGCCTCCCAGCTGGCCGAGCGCCTAGGATTTTCCGCCAAGCGTCAGCGCACCCCGGTAGGCGACCTTTCTGGTGGCGAGCGCCGCCGCTTGCAGCTCACCCGCGTACTGATGGCCGAGCCCAATGTATTGCTGCTGGACGAGCCCACCAACGATCTCGATATTGATACCCTGCAGGAACTGGAGTCCCTCCTGGACTCCTGGCCAGGCACCCTGGTGGTCATTTCGCACGATCGCTACCTCATTGAGCGCATCGCGGATAACACCTACGCGCTCTTTGGCGATGGCAAGCTCACCAACCTTCCCGGCGGCATCGACGAGTACCTGCGCAAGCGCGCCGCACTTGAGGCCCAGCAGAGCTCCGGTGTGCTTAACCTGGGAGAAAAGAAGGCAGACAACGCTGCACCGAAGCCAGAAAAGAAGCTCTCGTCCCAGCAAGAGCGCGAAATCACCAAGAAAATGAACGCCCTCGAGCGCAAGATGCAGAAGCTGGAAAAGGCGGCCGCGCAGATTAATGAAAAGATGGCCACCGCCGCGGAAAAGGTTGATACCCAGGCCTTGACCGAATTGGATGGAGAACTAAAGGAAAACCGCAGCGCCTACGAGGAATTGGAGATGGAATGGCTGGAGTTGGGGGAGAAGCTCGAAGGGTAGAAGCCCGCATCGCCGATATTGTCAGCCACCTCGACCTGTGGGGCATTATCGGCGCCGCAGCGCTATTTACCCTGGGGCTTACCCCATCCATTCTGCCGCGCGATTGGCTCTACCAAGGGCTCGTTTCCGGCATTGCCGCAGGGCTCGGCTATACGCTGGGCATCGCCCTCAAGCTCGTGTGGTACCGGCTGGTGGTGCGCTATGTGGCGCCTCGGCATGCCTGGCTTGATGCCACCACGTGGCCAGCTCGGCGCTACCGCCTAGCCTCCCGCATCGCCACCGCCGCTTTTGTGGTGTGGATGATAGGCTTCGCGATCTTTGCCGTGCGGTGGCAGCGCCAACTTGCAGACGCCCTGTCCGCACCGGCACCCACCATTGCCAGCTATGTGCTGGTGGTTCCGTTGGCGCTTGCGGTATTTACCGCCTTCCTTTTCATCCTGCGCGTGCTGCGCTTTTGCGTGCGCTGGCTTTCTAGTCACTTCCCCCAGCGCTTCCGCGCCGCCTACCGCGTTGTGGGTGCGGTAATCATCGTGGCCTTGGTGGGTACGTACACCGTGGAAAACCTCATCCCCGGCGCCATTGTGGGTGTGGGCGAGAGAATCTTTACCGCCCAAAATGCCGAGCCCGATCCCGCAACGCAGCGTCCCACGTCTGCTGAGCGCAGTGGCTCCCCAGACTCCCGCGTGGACTGGAATGGGGTGGGGCTGCAGGGCTCACGTTTCCTCTCCTCCGGTGCGCACCGCGCGGAATTGGAAGAGGTAACCGGAAAGCCCGCCAAGGAACCCATCCGCGCCTATGCCGGCCTGGGCAATCGCGCCTCCAATGAGGAGCGAGCGCAGCTGCTTATCGACGAACTCGAGCGCACCCACGCCCAAGACCGCAAGGCCCTGCTTCTCATTATGACCACCGGAACGGGATGGGTGTCGTCCTATTCCGCCCAGGCCTTCGAGCTGCTCTACGGCGGCGACACCGCCATCGCGGCCGCCCAATACTCCGCCATGCCCTCAGCCCTGCATTTCCTGTCCGGCGGTGGTCAGGTAGAACGCGCCGGGCAGGAGTTCATCAATCCCATCGTGGACTGGTGGAACGGACTGCCGGAGGAGAAGCGCCCGAAGCTCTACCTGTACGGCGAATCCTTGGGCACCACGGGCATTGAAGCGGCCTTTTCCGGGGTGCGCGATATCGCCAATTCCGTTGACGGAATCCTACTTACCGGCCCGCCGCACTTCAATCGCCTGCGCACCCAGTTTGTGGAGCGCCGCGACCCTGGCTCTTCTGAAATTTCCCCTGAATACGCCGGCGGCCTCGTCGTGCGCTTTGCCAACGATGACGCGCAGGTGCGCCAATGGGGCACGGTGCCAGAAGAGGAGTGGGGACGCACCCGTATGCTCTATATCCAACACCCCTCGGATCCGGTGGCCTGGTGGTCCCCACAGATGGCCTTTAAGGAGCCGGATTGGATGCGCGAGCGGACACCGTATTCTGCCAAGCGCGTGATGCAGTGGATGCCTATCATCTCCTCCCTCCAAGTAGCCGCCGATCTGCCCGGCGCAAAGGACGTACCCGATGGACACGGTCATAACTACGGGGCATCGGTGCTCGACGGCTTTGCCGCCATCGCTGGTCCAGACGTGGCAGGAGCCATTGACCCCGATGAGCTGCAGCGCGAATTTGCCGCGCTCGACGTCGGCATCTACTAGGTGTTTAGCCAAATAAGGCAGCGATGACCAGCATCGCAGGAAGCGATAGGAAGGTAGTGAGAAAGACCGTATCGCGTGCCACGGTTTCTCCTACTTCATAGGTAGCGGCATAGTTATACACATTCTGCGCCGTGGGCAAGGCCGCCAGAATTAATGCCGCGTATAGCTCCGCCCCGTCTAGGCCCAGCGCTGCGCCCACGGCCAGCGCGACAGCGGGCATGCCCACCAACTTCAACACCGTCGCGGTTAGGGTGGGCAGACGGTCCTCCTCCAACAGCCCGTCGCCCTTTAACGAGGCACCAAAGCTCATCAGGATCATAGGAATGGAAGCGCCACCTAGTATCTCCAGCGGCTTCATCACCACATCCGGTACCTGCCACTGCGCCGCGGAGACAATAAATCCCGCCACCGCAGCCAACACCACCGGCGCGGTAACCCCCGAGACCACGGAGCTCCAGATCGATCGCAGGATCGTACCCTGCGCATTGAGCCCCGCAATGATAAACGGGGAGAGCACCGCCATCTGGAGAACCAAGGCTGGGATGACGTAGGTGGCATCACCGATGACATAGGTGGCAATGGGCAGGCCAATATTGACCGAGTTGTAATAGCTCGCCGCCGCGGCACCCGCCATGGTTTCGGCGCCGCTGCGTGGAAAGAGTAGCCGGCTGCACAGCCAGTACACGGCCATGGTGGCGACGGACGCGGCGGCGATCACGGCCACCACTGGGGACGCAAACGCGGAGGTATCGGATGTAGCCACGCTGGAAAAGATGAGCGCCGGCGTGGCCGCCCAGAAGGCCGTGCGATTGAATTGCAAGCGCGCCTCGCCCTTGCCAATAACGCCCCTGTGGGCCAGCACAAACCCGACGCCGATGACTACGAAAATGATCGCAAACCCGGTCAATACGTCCAGCAACAGTCAACAACCTTTCGCAGTACTCCAAAAATGCGCGGTGAGGATATTGTCCCACCATCCGTATTTCCTCAAGAACACGGGGACCATAACAAAGTTGTATCGAATTTCCTGCGCAGCCCGGAAACTCCTTCCAGACTGCCGGCCACTTATGGCACGGTGGAGGGCATGAAGCTTTCTTATCGTGCAACCGTAGCCGCCCTGTCCACCGCTCTTGTCATTACTGGTACTTCCACCGTGGCCTCTGCTCAGCCGGCCTTGCCGCCGCAGATTCAGCAGGCTTCTTCGCAGGCTCAGCAGCTTTCTTCTGATCCTTTAGCCGCTGTGAAGGATTTCCGCCTCACCTTGCCACCGCAGGCTTATGAGCTGGCCGAGAAGTACAATATCTCGCTGCCAGAATTCCTGGCCAAGCCAGTGGGCCACGCGCCCAAGGTCGCTGGTGAGTTGGGGGCCGCTACCGCCGCCCACCTCGAGAAGGCTGGGCACCGCAAGGACGCCCACGCCACCGCCATCGCCCAAGAATGGGCCAACCAGGGTGCCGCCGGCAAGCTCGACTACAAGGGCGGGGTAGCCCACGGCCTGAATCACAAGGACGAAGGACAGGGTTCTGTTCACCGCCTCACCGAGCAGCAAGCGCAAGAGCGCCTGAACTGGTTCAACCGCGATGTTCCGGTTAACGCTGGTTCCCAGCACGGCTTTGGCGTAGCAACGGCTTATGACGGAACCTACATCTACGTTGCGGAGTTCTTCCTCAACTAAACCGCATTCCACTAGCCCCGATTTCACCGCATCCGTGGCCTCCATCTGCGACGATGAAGAAGCTGCACGGTGCCGGTAGAATCGGGGCATGATTTTGATCAACGTACAGTTCCACGTCAAGCCCGAGTACGCAGAGACCTTCCTCGATGAAATCAATTGGTACACCGAGGCCTGCAATGCAGAGCCGGGCTGCATCGACTTCAAGTGGTTCCGCGATCCAGAAGATCGCCAGCGCTTCTTGCTGCTGGAGTCCTACGCAGACGGCAAGGACGTAGAGCATGTCCAGAGCGAGCACTTCCAGCGCTCCTGCGAGGAATTCCCGAAGTACCTCGTGGAAACTCCGGACATCATTAACGTTCACATCGAAGGCCGCACCGGCTGGGACAAGATGGGCGAGTTCTCCGTCGATTAATCCCAACGAATAAAGCTCGCCCTCTACCGCGATGTAGAGGGCGAGCTTTTTCTATGCCTAGGCGCACCAGCGCCCTTCGCGCTCACAGCGGATGCTACTGCCAGCGGAGCACACCTTCCGGTGAGCGCGAAGGGAGGGGAGGGGAGGGAGCTAAGCGCTTTCCGACGCCCCTCCTCGCGCCCGCCTGCGCTCTATTGCGGCACGCACTGCGAAGACACGGTCTTGTCGCCATTCGAGTACTGCTTTAGCGCATCGTAGAAAGCATCCGAGTACTCGCCAGCGCGTTCCGGAATCGGGTGAACACCATCGGAATAGAGGATTGCGGGGTCGCTCTGTGCATGTCCGCACCAGTCCGCGACATATACGTTGTCGTATTCCTTGGCTGCGTCGAGGACATCCTGTTGGGACTGGGCCATCCATTCGCGGTCACCATAGGGGACAGCCATGACAACGGTGTGGTCTTCGCCGATGATGTCTAGAGCTTCCTTGATCTGGTCCGGGAAGGCAGGGCCGTTAGTACCAAACCCGAGGAAGACGGTATCGCGCAGCTGGCCGGAATCCTTGAGCTGCTGCAGAATCTGGATACCCGCAGTGTAGTGGCGGGATACATCTGCATCGACGTAAATCTGCGGGAAGCGCTGCTTGAGGGCGCCACTAGAACCCAGCATCACGGAGTCGCCGACAGCGGTGATGTCTTTGCCCTGCGGCATCGGGCGGGTCTTCTTATCCTTCGCGGCAGCCTTATCGTCGTTGTCCTCAGCAGGCGGCTGTGGGGCAGCATCATTCGGCTGCGCCGGGGCATTATTGCTGCTCTGGTTCTGCTGCTGGAGCTGCTCCAGCTGCTGCTCCAACTCGGTCTTATCGCTGGAATTAACAACGCCGTAGACCACGCCGGCTACAGAGGCAATGACCAAGAACGGAACTACTGGCCACATGGTCTTGCCAAAGCCATCGCGCAATTCGCTAAATCCTGGGCGGGAGGACCAGTAGGTCTTCCACGTCTTCTTATAGCCGCCGCGGCGGAAAGGATTCTCAATGAACTGATAGGAAATCTCGGACAGAAGCAGTGAAATAGGCACGGCTACAAGGCCCAGGATCCAGGATTTATCGGAGTTCTGGTTGCCCTCGAAAAGCGCCTTGAGCATCATGATGACCGGCCAGTGCCAGAGATACAGCGAGAAGGATCGCTGGCCAAACCAGCGCATGACCTTGGTCCTAAAGAGCGGGGTCATCGGGCCGTATTCGCGAACCACGCCCCACACCATCAGGACACCAAGCACGCTGGTGAGGAAGAGCCCACCCCGGTAGGTGATCTCCGCGTCATCCGGCATGAGGAATAGCTGGGCACCGTAGCCGATGAGCGCCAAAGTGCCGATGATTCCGGCGATGCGCGATTCGGCTTTGCCTGCCGCCGCCCACGAGTCCGCCTGTGGATCGGACTTGGTAGAAGTCATCAGCAAAGACAGCACGGCGCCAGTGAGCAGGCCGAAAGCATGGGTATCGGTGCCGTAGTAGACGCGCGTCGGGTCTTCACCCGGCACGTAAAGAAGCGCCATGGCCACGGCGGAACCGATAGCTAAGACTGCGGCTACGAGGATGGGAAGCCGGCGCGGGTTACGGCGAGAAATCAGGAAAACGCCAGTGATAAGAAGCGGCCAGATGACATAGAACTGCTCCTCCACGGCCAACGACCAATAGTGGGCAAAGACCTGAATCTCATTGTCCGCAAAGTAGGACTGGGAGGTGGCGATCTGGGTCCAGTTATTGACAAAGAACAGAGTTCCCAAGAACTGCTGGCGCAAGCCGACCGCGAGGTCCCCGCCTATCCATGCCACCAAAGCGGTACACATGACCAAGACGGATACTGCGGCCGGTAGGATGCGTCGGAATCGGCGCACCCAGAAGTCCTTCAGGCTGATTGTGCCGGAGGTGCGGAATTCGCGCACCAGCAACGAGGTGATGAGGAATCCAGAAAGGACGAAGAAGAGGTCAACGCCCAAGTAACCACCGGGAAGCAGGGAAGGGAAGAAGTGGTACAACACCACGGCAATAACCGCGAGGCCGCGCAGTCCATCCAGCCCCTTGACCTGGCGCAGGCGGGCGTGGCGCTTCTTCTTAACGACCTTGCTCTCAGGCGGCGTAGCCAGCGCTTCAGGGTCCTTGGCCTGCTTTTGTAGCGGATACTTAGACTTAGTATCTACCTGCGTGCTCGAGGCATTCTGCGATGCTGGCTTCTGCGCAGCTTGTTGTGGCCGGCGCGGTGCCGCCTGAGCCTGTGGCTTTTCGGGCGCTTGCTGTGGAGATTTAGACGGCTGTGCCTTATTCCGCTTCTGCTCAGCAGCGGCAGCGGCGGCGGCTGTACCTGCTCCAGCTGCTACAGCGCCTGTAGCAGCGGACTTTCCCTTCTGCGCAGGCGGCGTCTTTGGAGCTGCTTGAGGCTCGGCCTTGTTTGGCTGGGGCGAATCAGGCTGTGGCTTTACCTTAGGCTTCTGGGCAGCTCGCGACGGCTTTTGCTGCGCTGTGGAAGGAGTGCCCACCTGTTGTGATTTGCGGGCCAATCCGCGACTAATATCGGAGGGCTTAACCTGGGGGCGGCGCTTTGTTGCCTTCTTGGTCTTGTTCTGCGGCGTCGCTTCCTTTGCCTTCGGCTGTGGCTGTTGCGTCTTCGCCTCTTGCTTGGGCAGGTTGCCCTTAGAGGGTGCGCCTTGCTGCGATTTCGGCTGGACTACCTTGTTTCCGTCCTGGGTAGTCTTGTTCTGCGTCGACCGAGCTTTCTGCTGAGAAGCATCGGCTGCAGTCTTTGGCGAAGCTACCTTCGGCGTGGGGGCAGTGGTGCCCTTCTTCGGCTTTGGAGCGCTAGGCGCCGAGGCCTGTGGGCCAGCCTTTTGCTTTGCAGTTTCCGGAGTACGCGCTGAGCCCTGGCCCTTCTGCGGTTGTGAAGGCTTAGACGGCTGCGCATTTTTCTTCGGCGCAGGTTGCGGCTGTGGTTGCTTCTTTGCCGAGTTTGCCGGTACGCGCTTGGGAGAGTCAGGCTTCTGCGCTTGCTGCTGGCCGGTGGCCGGCTTCGAATTAGCCGGCTGGGATTTCTGCGGCTTGGCCGGTTGCGGGGAAGCCTTCTTCGCGCTGGAAGAAGACGATGGTTTGGGTGTCTGCTTCGGCTTCTGGGTAGTGGGTTGAGCCTGAGGTGCGGGCTTTACCGCGTCTTTCTGAGAGGGTTGGGTGACAGGCTTCGCGGCCGGCTTCGGGGAATTACTGCGGGTAGATGGAGTCTTTGGGGAGGACTTAGACGGGGTAGTACTAAAGCTTGCACCGCGGCGCGGTCGCTGAACCGGTTCGTGCGCTTTGCGCTGCGGCTTCTTGTCCTGAGCGGGGGAGTCTTGTTGCTTTTTAGCAGCTGCTTTGGGGGAGGGCTCTGCCTTGTTTTGTTGTGCGGCGGTTGGCTTAGCGGAAGATTCTTGGGCTGCAGGCTTGGCTTTCGGCGCCTTGGCGGCAGGCGATGGCGAGGTCGACTTAGGCTGCTGCGGCTTTGCGGAAGTGGCCTTGCTTGCCTGTGGCTTTTCGGTGCTGGGGTGAGTGGTGTCCTTAGCCGCGGGCTTGGCGGCAGGCTTCGCATCCTTAGGCTTAGCAGCAGCAGGCTTGGATTCGGAAGCCTGTGCAGGCTTTGCCGGGGTGGGCTTGCGCGCAGGTGCCTGCTTAGCCTGGTTCTTGGTCTCGCTGTCCTTAGCGGTGCGGTCCTGAGGCTTGCCCTTCGGCTCGGTGGATTGTGCACCCGTGGTGGATTCGGTGTTGGCTGATTTCTGGGGCGCAGAATCCTTTTTATTAGGGGTCTGGGGCGCACTGGTAGAGCCAGCTTTGGGCTGTACTGGCTGATAGACCGGTGTGCGTGGTTCGTTCGAACGCCCAGGTTTCTTCTTCCCCAGCAGTGAGCGCAAAATTTGCTTCACAAAAACTCCCAAAGCACTACGTATATTTTCTAAACGGACTATTTTAGCCTGCGCACCAGCACTTCTCCCCATGCGGGGGAGTTATGGTGCGGCGCGCGGGGCGGAGGCGAAAATTCGAGTCTAGGACTCTTCGCTGTCAAAAAGCTGACGCAGAACTGTCATGACCCCATATTCGGTATTGGGTGGGGCAATGTGATCGGCGATTTCCTTCAACTTTGGGTGCGCATTTTCCATTGCGATGGCGGTGCCCGCCTCGCGGAGGAGCTCGTAGTCATTGAGGAAATCGCCAAAGGCGGCGGTGCGAGAAATGGGAACCGAAAGGAGCTCGGCCATGGTGTGTAGTGCTACGCCCTTGTTGACGCCAGCGGCCATGACATCGAGCCATACGGCACCAGAGATGGCGATATTGTGTTCCGGTACGGCCGCAAGGAGGGGCTGGTGGAGGTGTTTTTCACTGCCGTCGGCGCAGTAAGCGGCGATTTTGATGATGTCTGCATCCAGTAGCGCATCGAGGTCATCTACCCATTCCACTGACCTGTAGTACTTGGCAATTTCAGCACGGGCCTGTTCATTGGCGCCTTTGTGTACATAGGCGGTATCCGGCGTGCATAGCACTACGGTATGCGGGGTCTCGACGGAATGGAGTGCGGCCACGGCGGAGCGCACAGCTGCGTTGGGCAGGGTAGTGGCGCTGATGACGCGATTATCGTGCACGACCACGGATCCGTTTTCGGCGATGAAGGTGTCTTCGTGCGGAAACATCTCTTGTAGGGTGGCGAGCTGGCGGCCCGAGGCGGGTACTAGGATGACGCCGAGCTGGTGGGCACGGGTGCTGATCGCGGCGAAATCTGGTGGAAGCTGGCCGTTGCCGTCCAGTAGGGTGCCGTCCATATCCAGGGCGATGAGCTGTGGGAGCAAAATTCCGAACCTATCTGTGAATTGGCTGATGGTGGATAGGTGCATGCGTTTTGTGTCACACTAGGGGTTATGACTAATACTGCACCTATCGTTTCCTCAATCCGTAACCATACCGGAGTCATTGAGCTCAACCGCCCCAAGGCTCTCAATTCCCTCACCCCGGAAATGATCCACCTCATTGCGGAGTCGCTGGCGCAGTGGCGCGACAACGATGTGGTGGAACAGGTGTTGTTTACCTCGACTAGTCCCAAGGCATATTGCGCCGGCGGCGATGTTCGCTACGCCCGCGAAGGGGTCAAGGAGGGCAAGGTGGATGAGGTCGATGCTTTCTTCGCCACCGAATACACGTTGAACGGTGATATCGCGGAGTATCCCAAGCCCATCGTTGCGCTCATTGATGGCATCGCTATGGGAGGTGGTCTGGGCATTTCTGCCCATGGGTCCCACCGCGTGGTTACGGAGAAAACCTTTGCCTCCATGCCAGAGATGAATATTGGCTACGTCACCGACGTAGGCATGGCCTATGCCGCCCAGCGTGCGGTGGGAACGCGCGGGAAGGCCTCGGCCGAGCTGGCGAAATTCTGGGGGATTACCGGCTACCGCATGTATGCCGCAGACCTTGTGTGGAGCGGGCTGGCCACCCACTATGTCGCGGACGGCGAGGCCTTTGCAAGTGCGGTTATTGAGCAGGGACTAGCCACGGCGCTAGCCCAGCACGCCACCGCACCTGGCGGCGAGGCCCCCTTGGCCGAGCTTATCGACGCCATCGAGGACGCCTTTTCCCACAACACCTGGCAAGACATTTCTGCGGCCCTGGAAAAGTACCCAGAATTAAAGCAACTGGTAGAAAAGCTGACCGCGCAGGCGTGCCCCACCTCTATCGTGGCGGCCATGGAGCTATTCCACGCCGAGCAGGAGTGCAGCAGCATCCGCGAGGCCCTGGATATGGAGACCAGCCTGGGTGCTTATATGTACCGGCGTGGGGACTTTGCCGAGGGCGTGCGAGCGGTCTTGGTGGATAAAACCAACGATGCGGCATTTGAGCCTGCCGCGCTTGCCGACGTCGACGTGGACGCCCTCCGCAGCGCCCTACACCTCCACCCCGCGAAATGATCCATAGGCGGCGCGGGCGCGATCGGCGTTGATCCATGCAGGAGGGGGCACCGCCAAAGTAGCTTCGGTGGCGGCTGGGGTCGGCTCCGGAAGGTGCAGCTGTGGGGCGTCGAGCAGGACGAGGCCCACGCGGGCGTCGGCAAGCATAGTGCCCGCCAGCGTCCAGATCCCCAATATGGGCAAAGCTAGGTGCGGCAGCTGGTGCCCGCGCGCCAGCTCAAGCGGAAGGTGCGGGCGTACCAATTCAGGCACGGCCTCGTCGATACCGAAGCGCGCTAGGTTTCCTGCCAACCGCGCCGCCGCGGTGTCCTTGAGCTGCGGATCCGCCCAAGCCCATGTGAATTCCTCGTCCGAAATGGTCGCGATAAGCACCGCATTGGCCGTCATCTGCCCGTCACGATAGGACACCGTCGCGGTGGCCTTATCCACATCGAGATCTACCGTGGCATCTGGGAAGCTGCCTTGGAAAAACATCTGGCTTTCGGTGCTTAAATAAAAAGCATCCTCCAAGACGCGGGCGGCTGCCAAGCCTGGGGTGATGCCGGAAATCTTGTGTACTTCGGGGCTTGCCTGCTCAAAACGCACCGTGGTGCCATCAGAAAAATGCAGGTAGGGCTCTTCCGCGGTGGACTCCATGCCCAGGTAGC
Source organism: Corynebacterium tuberculostearicum (assembly GCF_022347235.1). Taxonomy (GTDB): domain Bacteria; phylum Actinomycetota; class Actinomycetes; order Mycobacteriales; family Mycobacteriaceae; genus Corynebacterium; species Corynebacterium tuberculostearicum_F. Next base: position 44,327 of record NZ_JAKRDX010000014.1, on the reverse strand, counting down.
GGGCAAGTGCGAGGGCCGGCCGCTTCTCGTCCATGTCCGCGTTGCTGTGTTGGAGACCGCGCAGCAAGGTCTGGCGAAAGTCCAGGTAGGGGTGGAAATCTACCGCAACGATGGCCACGTGCTCGCCCTGCTGGGTGCGCAGCACCGGCATGTTGCCCACGATAAGGGAGGCATATGCAACCATTTGGTCAATGTCTGCGGGAACCGTACCTGACTGCGGAAGGTCAGCAAAGTGCTCGGTCGCAGCGGTAGTCCAGTGCCAGGTGCCTGCGGCGATGACGGCTAGGCGCACGCCACGAAAATCCGCCACGTGCTGCGCGGAGCTTACCCGTACCTCCACGAGTTGGTCCGTGGCATAGCTTCCTTCGCTATCGCCAGCCGAGGGGCCGAGGAAATTGAATTCCACATCGGTCGCCTCCCCGATGCGGTCTTGAAATGCGGCATTAACGCCCGCTTGAATGAAGCGGGCGTCTTGCGCGGTGCTCGATATAGGGGCTGTCTTATCCATAACTATTGCCGAGCATACGGATTAAAGCGCCCATTAGGCTAGCTAGTCGATGGCACGCACGGTGGCAAAGGCTGTGCGAACTATCTCATGCTTTGTGTGAGCGTCCAGTGATTCTTCGGCCTGGGAGCGGCGGTGGACTTCTTTCATGCTCATCGCACTGGCACCCGCACACGCTTGGAGAATGACCGCGATTTCAAAGCGCGACTTATCCGGGGCGCGTTGGTGGAAAGCTTCCAAAACTTGGTCAGCTACGACTTGGAATTGTTGGCGCTCTTTCGAGGTATGGCTCAAGTTTTCTAAAGCCTCGCCAATGGTGAAAAGAGAGGTAAAAGAATGTAGCTCTTTGCCCTCGTTTTCGGTGGCATCGAGCGTTACTTGTTCGAGGAATTCAGAAATGGATGAATTAGGAAAGACAGTGGGTACTTCCTTGGAAAACTTGGCAAGCACATCGGTGCTAAAGGACAGTAGCGCATCAGCCACCGAGGAGAAGTGGTTGTGAAAGGTGCGCGGGGAGACCCCGACGGCCGCAGTAATGCCGGAGACCGTGGCGGCTTCGGTACCGCCGTCGAGGACGAGGCGCGCTGCCGCATCGGCCATGGCCTGACGCGTAGCTCGCTTCTTTTCTTCGCGCAGACTAGTCACGGTGTGCTTCGCCTACCTTCTCTCGTTGGGTGCGCAGGAGTTCCTCGCGGTCGGAGTGCAGGGCTTCGCCTTCAATGTCCATATTAGGGGTGATCTTATCCAACCAGCGCGGGAACCACCATGCCTTTTTATCCAGCACAAACATGGTAGCGGGGATGATCATCATGCGGACTACGAAGGCGTCGATAAGCACGCCCGCAGCCAGGGCAAAGCCCATGGTCTTAATGAACGGCTCGTCCATCAAGATGAAGGCGGCAAAGACGGAAACCATAATGAGGGCCGCGGCGGTGACCACGCGCGCGCCGTGCTTAAAGCCATTCGAGGTGGCGTTGCCGGCCGTCTTGCCATTGACAAATCCCTCACGCATGCGGGTCACCAAGAAGACTTGGTAGTCCATGGCCAGGCCGAAGGTAAGGCCGATGAGCATGATGGGCAGGAAGGAAAGCAGCGGCTGTGGGTCGTCGACGATGCCGAACATGCCTTCTTGCCAAATGGCCACGGTGATGCCGAAGGTGGCAGCCATCGAAAGCGCGAATCCAGCAGCAGCGATGAGCGGTACCCAAATGGAGCGGAAGACCAGCATCAAGACGATGAAGGCCAGACCCAGCACGATGGCTACGTATGGGATAAGCACGTTATTGAGGCGCTCAGAAATGTCATCGAAGATCGGGGTGATACCGGTAATGCCGTAGGAACCGCCGGTCTTTTCAAACTCACCCTGGTAATCGCGCAAGTGGTTAAGGGTTTCGGTGGTTTCCTCATCGGTTGCGCCGGTGGTAGGCGTGATCATGATCTGCGCAGCATCACCGTTGTCAGTGGTCTGCACGATCTGGGCGTTTTCTACGCCGTCGTTGTCATTGAATTCTTGCAGCAGTTCCTGAAAGGCCGGCATGCGGTCCTGCTCAGGGACGTCGGCCACATCAACGAACGCGATCATCGGCGCATTGCGGCCAGGGCCAAAGGCGTCTGCCGTGATCTCATAGGCCTCGCGCTGCGGGGTGCCGGGCTTTGCGGTGCCATCGGTGGGCATGGCCAGGCGCAGCTGGGCAAATGGTACGGCCAGGATGCCCAGCACAACGACGCCCGCGATAAGGTGCAGCCACGGGTGGGCACGCACGCGGCGAACCCAGCGCAGGCCCATGGTGGGCTTTTCGTCCTCTGGGTCTGGAACCTTGGGGCCAGGCACGCGACCGGCGAAGATCTTGGTACCCAAGAGTCCCAGCAGGGCAGGGATGAAGGTATTGGCAACCAATACGGCGATGATGACCGTAGCCGCAGCAGCGATGGCCATGGTGCCCAGGAACGGGATGCCGATAATGGTCAGCGCGGCCAAGGCGATGACCACGGTGGTGCCGGCGAAGACAACGGAACCGCCCGCGGTGCCCAGCGCCATGCCCATGGCGTGGGCACGGGTGGCCTTATCCATCTTCTTGAGCTCTTGGGCCAGTTCCTTTGGCGAAAGATCGTTGAGGCCAGAGGAGGTGATGAGCTCGTTGCGGAAGCGGTTAACAATAAACAGCGCGTAATCGATGCCGACGGCCAGGCCAATCATGGAGGCCAATGTCGGGGTCATATCGGAGACGGTATCCGTAAAGACCGTGGATACTTGCACGCCGAGGATGCCGATGCCTACGCCGATAATGGCGGAAATGAGCGGCATGCCAGCGGCCACGAAGGAACCGAAGGTAATCAGCAGCACGATCGCTGCGACGATGAGGCCGATAATCTCAGCGCTGCCACCCATCTCTTGACCGGCGGAGCTAAAAGCATTGCCCTGGTACTTCACGGTGAGGTCGCCCTCGTCGTACTTATTGAGTACGTCCGTGACCTTGGTCATGTCCTCTTCTGGGATGTCCATGACGGTTTCCGCATCGAAGTTGATGGTGACGGTGCCGGTGGACTTATCCTCGCTCAGAGGGGAGAGCTGCTGCAGGTTCTTTTGAATCTGCTCGTCTGGCATGTGCTGGGCCTTCATCTTTTCGCCCATTTGCTTTTCCATGCCGGCTGCAGCCATCACCGGGCTGACCAGTTTGTCCTGGTCCTTGAGTGCGCCAGTGTCTTTGAGCTCGCCAAGGAGGTCATCTACCTTGCCGGCTACCTGTTTATCGGTGAGGTTCTTCCCCTCTGGAGCTTGGATGACCACGGTGCCTTCGGGTGCACTCATGGCATCGGTATCTTGGCCGAAGCGCTCCATCATCTTGTCTTGGGTGGTGGTGGAGTCCATCTCCGGCATGGAGAAATTAGGGTTGGGGGCCTTGGCAAAGCCGGCGGTAAGTCCCGCCATGGCCACCAAGACGATGAGCCAAAAGGCGAGGAATGGCCACACCTTGCGGTAGGACCAGCTGCCTAGCCGGTAGAGGAATTTAGACATAAAAAATGTGCTTTCTTGTGCAGTATGCGTGCAATTCTGTGCGCGCGTGAAGATGTATAAGGAATCCGTGGGGAGGAGAAATGTGCACCCCACGCGAAACATTGCATAGTGTACGCAAAATTGCGGAATGTGTGCAAAGACCTGTGCGGTGGACCATTGGAAGTTGCGCGTGAGATATGGGGCTTGTGCCCTCGGGCGTATCGGCGATGGCGGCATGGGGCGGTAGACTGACCGGCATGCTCCACGCCGTTAGTTTTGCCCTCCTGGATTCCGTCAATGCCTTACTCATCGGAATCCTCGTGGCCATTGGCATCATCTTGCCCCGCGGCAAGTACCGGCGCATTGCCTCCTTAGTGGTGATAGGAGACTGGATGGGAGTCCTTGCCGCGGCGGCCGTGGTGATGTTTGTGCTGCTGGGAGTAAAAGACCAGATCGAGGCCATCTTGAGCTCGCCCGTTGCCGGCTGGGTACTTGTCGCAGTCGGCATCGCGGTGGGGTTTGGCTCGTGGCGCTCTCAAGGCCAGCCCAATGCCTTGGTAAATCGGCTGCTCGAGCCGTTGCGTACTCCATCGCTGCTTACCGCGATCATCGGTTTCATTATGGGCGTGGTGCAATCGCTGACCTCGGTGCCGTTTTATTACGGGCTCATGCACCTGGCTACCGAAGATATCGCTCCGGCCGCTCAGTACGGCGGCTTGGTGTGGTACGCCAGCTTGGCGTTGTCCCTGCCCACTATCTGTGGCCTTTTTATTGCGGTGGTGCGCGCCCATCCCGAATCGGCCGCCGGTCGGCTCTTTGCAGCGGCGCGCGCCAATAGCACCCAGGTGGCCCTCTTCGGCGGCTACCTTGTAGCGGTCTTCCTCATCCTCATGGGCGTGCTTTCCCTTTAATCAAAGGTGACCTCATCCAGGCTCAACGCCACATCGGATTGGCTGCGCGCGCAGTCCACGTAGCGGGAAGCATGCGCAATGAAGGCCTGTGACTCTTCTGGGCTGAGCTCGCGGCGCACCTTCGCTGGCACGCCGGCGGCAAGGCTGCGCGGTGGAATGGCGGTTCCTTCCAGCACCACGGCGCCTGCTGCGATGAGCGAGCCGTTGCCAATAGTGCAGCGCGAGAGCAGTGAAGAGGACATTCCCACCAGGGAACCGGCTTCCACATACGCGGCATGGACCATTGCCATGTGTCCCACCGTGACATCATCTTCTAGTACGCATGGCGTGTCCTCTTCTACATGGAAGACGCATTTGTCCTGAATGTTGCACCTAGCGCCGATGCGAATTGCCCCCACGTCGCCGCGCAGTACGCTGCCATAAAAGACGGAGGAATCCGGTCCGATTTCTACATCGCCAATGATGGTGGCAGTGGGTGCAAGCCACGCACTGCGGTGAATGCGCGGCTTCTTTCCAGCATAAGGCAAAAGCAACATGTCAGTCCTTTCAGGAAACTATTCCACCACCACGGCTACGGCGGGGGAAAGCTCGTAGTCGCCGGGGTAGGGGAGGTTGTCTACGAGGGCGTCGGCAAGCGCGGGCGTTATCGGAATGACCCAGCCGCGCCGGGGATCTTTGATGGGCAAGGCATCTTTTTTCGCGGCGGGAAAATGCACCGTCGTGGTGGGGGAGGCCAATGTGGCTGACTCGCGGGCGCGGGCTACCTCGCAGAGCACTTCCGCGCCGGGCTGATTAGTGACCACAATGATAAGCGGGCCGGCGGTGTGGATTTCCAGTTTTTCTACCCGCGCGGTAGGGGCGGTGAAATCGGGGTGAGCTAAGCGCGGGGGCTGCGCGCCGGTAAGTCGGGCGAGGGCGTCTTTTAATCCCATAAGTCCTTAGTCTAACCTGACTTAGGTCATGGGCGGGTGAGTAACGTCACTCTTGACACTGTTACCTGGTGGTTTTGTTTGTGGGGTGGGATTTTTCCGCACTAAGTGGGTAGTTCCGGGGTGTTCAGTAGTCTGATTTTGGTGAGTCCTTATATTCGCACCGTCAAGACCGCCTCAGGAGCGATAGCGGTGCACGTGGTGTTCTCTGAACGCAAAAGTGCGAAAAGAATGAAGCATATCGGCTCAGCGCATTCAGAGTCTGAGCTTGTGCTTTTGCGGGCTGAGGCTCAACGCATCGTCGATGGTGACCAACTCGCAATGGACTTCGGCGAGGTTACACACCCCACCGGCAACAGGCAGTGTTTCCAACCCGCTGCCGGTAGCCGGTCAGCGGGTTGGATACTTGCTGGACTGTATTGATGCGTGTTTCAACGAGTTAGGCCTTGCAGCAGCAAGCGGCGATGATCCGGTGCTTCGTGTTCTGGTGCGTGCCCGGAACATCCATCCCAGCTCAAAGCTGGATTCCATCGAGACTCTTGCCGAGGTTGGCATCACCAGCGCAAGCTACCGCACCATCCAGAGGCGTCTTTCCTCCTTCGCCACCGAATCGTTCGGGGAGATACAAACCCAAGCGTTGGCCCATCATGCAGGTATTGGGCCAAGCGCATTTATCTTGTACGACGTGACCATCTTGTACTTTGAAGCCGATACTCCTGATGAGCTTCGCAAACCCCTATTTTCCAAAGAACGCCGTGTGGAGCCACAAAACCTTGTCGGGCTGCTTACTGATGCCACCGGGTTTCCACTGCATGTGGGTGCGTTTGCTGGCAACTCGACATAAACCCACACGATGCTACTGATGATCACACGGTTCCAAGATGCCTACCAGCTCGACGAGGTTACCGTTGTTGCTGATGCGGGCATGGTTTCAGCGGCGAACAAGCAAGCACTCATCGATGCAGGTCTGCACTACATTTTGTCGGTGAAACCTCCACCGTGCCTGAGGTGATTGAAACCTGGCGGCGGGAAAACCCGGTGAAGACTACGCCCACGGCCAGATCTGGACACAAGCCTCGGCTGGGACAACGGCGCCCATGATTGGCGGCCAGCCCCCGTTGGCGCGGCGAGCCTGGCTGAGGTCGTAACGAATCTCGTGGCTGCCGGTGCTAGCCTGCTGGGGGTGCTGCCGCGTGGGGCCACTGAGATACGCCAGCTGCGCGCTTTCATCCTTCGCGCAACAAGCGGTTCCTCTGGACAATAGCGAAGGAATACCAGGACAACCCCAATGCACGGGGATACAATATTGCTATGAAAAAGTCTTCTTTCCTCGCAGTATGCGCTGCGTTCCTCGTCGCATCTCTGTCCGTACCCGCCGCCAACGCCGAGTTGACCCAGACTGAGCGGGACCAATTCCGTACCGACCCCGTTGGCGCGATTGCCTGGCAGGCCATCAAGGGCTCTTCCGAGTATGTGCGTGCCGATGGTGACACCATGATGGCCGCGTCCTTCTTCTCCATGACTTCGCCGGGCGACGACATCGGCCTGCCGGCCTTGCAGAACTGCGCCGAGCGGGTCGGCTCCTCTGCTCCGGTGGGTGGCGTGCGCTACGTGGCGGCTGCCCTGTGCGCGACCTTTGACCCGACCACACGCGGCGAGGTGCAGCGCGCGAACCTCATGTACGCGCCGCTGGGTTAAACCGCGCTTTATCGAGCCGCACGGTGGTTGCGTCATGTTGCGTTGAATCGCGCTGCGTCAGGCAGTGCGCAGCGCGTTCGATTTGGTGGAATGCTGCAAGGAGGGATGATGCGCAAGCACGTGGTGATCAAGGGAGTCTCGAGCTGCGGTAAGTCCACGGTCGGGGAGTTGCTGGCGCAGCGCACCGGCCTGCCTTTTCGGGATGGGGACGATATGCATCCGGCGGCGAACATCTAGAAGACGGCCTCGGTGCAGGCCCTTGACGGCGCCGTCCGCAAGCCCTGGCTCGAGTCCTTAGGTCGCTTTCTCGCGGACCAGGACGCCGGTGCCATTGTGGGCTGCTCCGCGCTCAAGCGCTCCCACCGCGACATCATCGATACGATCTTTGTGGGCCTGCACGGCTCTTATGAGCTGCTCAAGGAGCGCATGAGTCAGCGCTCTGGGCAACTTCATGTCGGTCGTCCTTCTGGACTCGCAATTCGAGTCACTCGAGGAACTGCAGCCGGGGGAAGCGGGCATCGTGCTGGATGTCAGCGAGGCCCCAGAGGAACTTGCCGCCGCGGCGGCCGAATACTTACGGGGTTAGCTGGCGCTTCCCGACTTAGGTCATGTGTGGGTGAGTAACGTTTCTCTTGACACTGCTACCTGGTGGTATTTGACGGTGGGGTGGGATTGTTCCGCACTAAAATGGCCTAAGCCAGGTGGAATCGGGGCACGCCAGGCGCGGGGGTTGCGTGCCGGTCAGCCGGGCGAGAGCATCTTTTAATCCCATGGGAGCCTAGTCTAGTGAGCTCTCACGGTGATGGTGCGGCAGCGCTCCAGGTCGAAATAGGCACGTTGGCCGGTGGCGGCGACGCGCTCGCGGGCCACGGACTCATCGTGGGTGACGGCCGTGGCGAGGAAGACTAGCGGACCATCGGGCTGGCGCCATGTGCCGAGATACCGCGCGCCGTGTTCTTTGGCTAAGGCCAAGGCCTTGCTCACCGCGGCTGGGGTAGGCTCCGTCACCCGCAACAGCGCTTTCCCGGTGGGGTTATAGGCGAACCCGGTGCGAGGCTGCTGGCCGGTTTCGATATCGAAGGTGCCTTCTTCGTCCGCGAGCAATTGTCGGAAAATGCGCTTCATTGGGCCCAGCGTAGTATGGGGCACCATGATTGACGCCAGCAACACCGCACTCGTTATTGAAGGCGGCGGCATGCGCAATTCCTATACGGCCGCCTGTATGGTCAAACTCATCGAAGAGGGCGTGGACTTTGGCTGGGTAGGCGGCGTCTCCGCCGGGGCATCGCATACCGTTAATTACTTGTCGCGCGATGCCCGCCGCGCCGAAGAGTCTTTTACAGACTTTGCTCAAAGCCCCAGCTTCGGCGGAGTGGGTTCGCTGGTGCGTGGCACCGGGTATTTCAATGCCGAGTACATCTATGAGCGCGCCGCGGACAAGGATTTGCCCTTTGATTGGCAGGCTTACCGTGAGCATCCGGCCGATATGGTGCTTGCTGCAGCGCGCGCCGATACCGGCGAGTCTGTTTACTGGACGCGCGAGGACATCCACACCCCGGAAGATCTCTTCGTGCGCGTGCGCGCTTCTTCCACGCTGCCGCTGATTATGCCGATGCGATCTATCGACGGCGCGCCGTACGTGGACGGTGCTTTGGGCTCTTCCGGTGGCATTACCATTGCGCAAGCAGAAGAGGCCGGCTACGAGAAGTTCCTGTTTATTGGTACAAAGCCGCGCGGGTACGTGCGCCCTGCGGTCGCGCGCCCAGCCTTCGTCCGCCGCGTCTTCCGCAGGTACCCCGCTATTGCCGACGCCCTCGTAGCCCGCCCCGCCCTCTATAACGCGGCCAAAGACCGGCTTTTGGAGTTGGAGCGCCAAGGTAGGGCGCAACTATTTTTCCCGCAGGATATGCAGGTGACCTCTACCGAACGCAACGTGCACAAGCTGCGGGCGAACTATCAGGCGGGGAAAGCCCAGACCTATACGGAGTGGCCACGGTGGAAGGAGTTCCTCCTTGATTAGTTCACTATGAGCGTTTCCTGTGAGATGTGCCGCTGCTGGGGGTGGGTGGCCCCTGACGAAAAGGGCTTAAGCAGTAGCGATGCCATTGGTGGTCGTTAAAGAATGTGCCTTTCACGTGGCACTTTGGAGGAAAATGCCTAAAATATTCCAGCGTGTTAGCAATTTTTGATGGAAATATATGGCTGAGCATCTTTTTCATAGTGTTGCTCGGCACGCTATTTGGCATGATCCCCTTCGGTCCGCTGCGCTTTGGCGCGGCGGGCACGCTGTTTATGGGCTTGGCCTTCGGCTCATTTATTGATCTAGATAAAGACATCTTAAGCTCCCTGCAAGAGCTGGGATTGGGACTCTTTATTTATATGCAGGGCCTGTCCGCCGGTGAGCGCTTCTTCAAGGGCTTTTCTAAGCAGATGAAGCACATGCTCACCGCAGCCATTGCGATTGTGGTGGCCGCGGGCGCAGCCCTCCTCTTTGGCGGCATGCTGGGGCTGGATACCCTGGCCTCCGTTGGTGTATTCGCCGGCGCCACGACCTCGACGCCGTCGCTGGCAGTTGCCCAACAGCAAACCGGTGAAGAGCTACCCGCTGTGGGCTACTCGCTGGGCTATCCCGTGGGTGTGGCGGTGGCCATTTTGGTCGTGGCATTCCTGCTCAAGCAGAATTGGCCCGCCAAGCACGATAAGGACAATTCGGCCTCCAAGATCTTCCGTTCCCGTACCATTCGCGTTACCAAAGACGTGAACTACGATGACTTGGAAGAACAGTTCAAGGATCACTTTGTTATCGCTACCATTCGCCGCGGTAATAAGGTCCGGGTTGCCGGCGATCGCCCCGAATTGCACAAGGGCGATATCCTGCGCGTTATGGTCACCAAGGCTAAGGCCCGTGAACTGACCCAGATGCTGGGCAAGCGTCAGCCGCAAACTCCGTTCGTGGATAAACGCCTGGTCATCGAAAACGTGGCTATTTCTAACCAAGATATCGCCGGCCGCACCGTTGAGGAGCTCAACCTGTTCTCCCGCTATGGCGGTCGCATCGTGCGCGTGCAGCGCGGCGATGAGGAATTCTTGGCCAATAACGAAACCCACTTGGCTTCTGGCGATATGCTGGAGCTCATCGTGAAGTTTGACCGCTTGGGTGACATCAAGGATTACTTCGGTGACTCAATTAAGTCCTACTCCGAGCTGAACTGGGTGGCCTTGGGTGGTGGCCTGTTCCTGGGTTACCTGCTGGGCCAGGTCGTGGTTCCGATGCCGGGTGGCGCTTCCTTCGAGCTGGGCTTTGCGCTTGGCCCGCTGATTACGGGTCTTATCCTGGGCGCGCTGCACCGTACCCGCCGCATTCCGTGGCAGGTTCCGGCCTCCATTAATACTGCCTTCCAGCAGTGGGGCCTCGTCATCTTCTTGGCCTCTGTGGGCCTCTCGTCCGGCGAGGCATTCTTGTCCACCGCCTTCTCCTGGATGGGTCTGAAGTGCATGATCCTCGCCGCCATTGTCACCGTGGTGGTTTCGATCCTATTCGCTGTAGCGAATCGCTTCATGGGTCAGTCCGAGACCCGTACCTCCGGCGGACTCTCTGGCATCTTCGCTCAGCCGGCCGTGGTCAACTACGCCACGGGGTTGAGCTCCGACTCGCGCATCATGACCGGTTATGCGGCCACCATTGTGGTGGCGCAGGTGGTCAAGATTGCCGTTGTCCCTGTGATGTTGATGGTTTAACACGCAACGGAAAAGGCCGCTTCCCGTTCTGAGAAGCGGCCTTTCTCTCTGCCGTGTGAAGCTGTGTGGTTTCTAATCCGCCACGAGGGTTTCCATGGTGAGCTCTGGGTGTTCCTTCTCAATGAAGGCGAGCTTCCACTTATCACCAAAGAGCGCGATGAGCTCGCCATCTTGGCGGGTAAAGATTTCCACGCCGCGCTGACGGCCGAGCTCTGGGGCGGATTCGGCATCGGTGCGGCGAGCCACGGAATAGGGGATAGGCTCGGTGACGGTTTCCACGTTGTATTCGAACTCCATGCGGGCCTGCATGACCTCGAACTGCATGGGACCCACCGCCGCCATGACCGGGGAGGCATCGCCGCGCGCCTCGTTTTTGAGAATCTGGACCACGCCCTCGGCCGCCAGCTGCTCTAGGCCCTTACGGAAGGCCTTGTACTTGCCCAGCGACTTCGCGCGCAGAATGCGGAAGGCTTCCGGCGCGAACTGAGGCATGGGCTTAAATTGCACCTTCTTGCCGGAATAGATGGTGTCACCAGGGGCAAGCGAGCCGGCGTTGACCAAGCCCACGATATCGCCCGGATAGGCGGTGTCCACGGTATCGCGCGTGCGACCAAAGACAGTCAGGGCGTACTTGGTGGAAAAGCTGCGGCCAGATTGGGCGTGGTTGACCTGCATGCCGCGCTCGAATTCACCGGAAACCACGCGCATAAAGGCGAGATTATCGCGGTGCTTTTGGTCCATGCCCGCCTGGACCTTGAAGACGACGCCCGAGAAGTCATCGCTAACCTCGCGGACCTCATCAATGGCGCTGGTGGCTGCCTCAACTGCCTTTGGGTCGGATTCGCGCGAGTGCGGAGCCGGGGCGATGGCGCACAGGGTGTCCAAAATCTGGTGCACACCAAAGTTCAGCATCGCAGAAGCGAAGATGAGTGGGGAGGTCACGCACTGTTCAAAGAGCTCCTGATCGTGCAGGGCACCGTCGGCGGCAAGCAGCTCGGCTTCCTCGACGGCGGTCTCCCACACGTCTTCTTCCTTCTCACCGGCGGCATCCGGATCGAAGTGTTCCTCCGGGGCAATGGTAGAACCACCGGCAGTGCGGATGAAGTGGATATACTCATCGGCCTCGCCATCATCGTTGATATGCGCTAGGCCGCGGAAGTCACCGGCAATGCCTACCGGCCAGTACAGCGGGGTGGGCTGCAGTTGGATTTCGTTGACGATTTCATCGACAAGCTCCAAGGGCTCGCGGCCCACGCGGTCCCACTTATTGATCACGGTCACGATAGGCAGGCCGCGGGCCTTGCACACGCGGAAGAGCTTGAGGGTCTGGGGCTCGAGGCCCTTGGCGGCGTCGATAAGCATGACTGCCGCATCCACCGCGGTGAGCACGCGGTAGGTATCCTCTGAGAAGTCCGCGTGGCCCGGGGTATCGACCAGGTTAATCATGTAGGGCTCGCCTTCGTGGCCCTCCGGTGCATACTCGAACTGCAGCGCCGAGGAAGCCACGGAAATGCCGCGGTCCTTTTCCATATCCATCCAGTCAGACACGGTGGACTTGCGGTTGCCCTTGCCGTGGACCGCGCCGGCCTCATTAATAACGTGTGCGTGCAGCGCCAGCGCCTCCGTCAGCGTGGACTTACCAGCATCCGGATGGGCGATAACGGCAAACGTGCGGCGGCGCGAGGCCTCAGAAACGACAGAACTCATGCGGCATAGTCTAGTGGTTTCGCGCTACCACTCCACATTGAGGCGGCGCCCCAAATCATCAAAGACGCGGCGAGCCACCGACAGCTTCTTCGCAATGGGGCGCTGGAGACCAGGTTTGCGCTTGTCGTTGTAGTATTCGCCGGATTCAAAGTGGATTCCCTCGGTGCCCGTCAAAAAGTAGGCGAGGTTTTCGCCGCCGTCGGCAGGCTTGCCAAAGGTCTTGCCAATCAGCCCGGAATACATCTTGGACATCATGCCGGTTGAAGACTTGGAAAAGTCAGTGGCAAGCACGCCAGGGTGGAAAGACACCGCGTTAATCCCGTGGGCATCGATATAGCGGGTGAGCAGGATATCGCCCAGCTTGGCGTTGCCGTAGGCGCGCTCGGGGCTGAAGTGCTCCAGCGTAGTGGGATCACTGAGGTCGAATTTAGACATAAGGAAATTGGCTAGGGAAGCCGTTTGCACCACGTTCGCGTTATCCGCGCGCAGCTTGTCCTGTAGCAGCGAGGTCAACAGGAAGGGCGCGACCACGTTGACCTGCCAGGTGCGCTCAAATCCATCGGCGGTGGTGGAGGGGCCATCAAAAATGCCGCCGGCATTATTGCCCAGGGCGTGGATATGCTCCAGGCCTTCCAAGTCCTGTGCCAAGCGGCGAACTTGGCCCAAGGACTCGAAGTCCGCCAGGAAGTACTGGCCTTCGACTTCCTCGGCCACCGCGCGGGTCTTTTCCGGATTGCGGCCGACGATAACCAGATTGTCTTGTGGCCGGGTGCGGTGCAACTGACGAGCAGCCGCGGCCCCCAACCCGCCGGATGCGCCGGTAATCACAATGGTCTTGGCAGTGCTATTTGGCGAAGTCATAGCACCAATCCTAACCGCCCACCGAGGGCAGCGCCGGCCAGCAGTTTCCCTGCGCCTTAAGCAGGTCTATACTTCCGCTGGTGAAACAATTGCTTTCCATACGGCAGTGGGGCCCGGCGCGATTGACCGCGGCTGGCTTCCTCGTGCTGATTCTGGTGGGAACGGTTTTGCTCATGCTGCCGTTCGCCGAGGCCGGCACCGCCCGCGCTTCCTTCCTGTCTGCCCTGTTTACCGCTACGTCTGCGGTCTCGCTTACCGGCCTTATCGTGGTGGATACCGGCAGCTTCTGGAGCCCGGCCGGCCAGGTCGTCATCTTGGTGCTGATCCAACTGGGCGGCCTGGGCATCATGTCGCTTGCCTCGCTATCTGGTCTGCTATTTACCGGCCGGATTAGCTTTAAGGCGCGCAAAACCGGTGCCTATGAGGGGCGCCCCATTGCCCCCGGTGGAATCCGCAAGACGCTGATTTTTACCTTCGCATTTACCGCGGTAGCTGAGATCATCATCGCCATCATTGTGGCCGCACGATTGATGATTGGCTATGGGCACTCCTTTCCGCGCGCGGTGTGGGAGGGCATCTTCCATGCGGTATCTGCGTTTAACAATGCCGGCTTTAGCACCAATAGCGATAACCTAGTGCCCTTTGTTTCTGATGCCTGGATTTTGCTGCCCTTGGCCGCCGCATTGATCGGTGGCGGTTTAGGTTTTCCGGTGTGGGCGGAGCTGGTGCGCTTGGTACGCCGCGATCGCCATGTGGTTCACCGCATTTCCATTACCGCCCGCATGACCCTAGCGGCCACGACCGTGCTTTTGCTCGCCGGCGGCGTCTTTTTCGCGTGCATGGAATGGACCGGGCTTTTGTCTTCGATGTCGCTGGGGGATAAGTTGCTCAACTCTTTCTTTGCCAGCGCGTCCCCGCGCACGGCGGGCTTTAATGCCATCGATTATGGGCAGGCGCACCCCATCACGCTGATGGGCACCGACATTTTGATGTTTATCGGTGGTGGCTCGGCCGGTACGGCCGGCGGTATTAAAGTCACCACCGCCTGCGTGCTCTTGGCTGCCATGGCCGCGGAGTTTTCGGGCCAGGAAACCACCACCATTGGCCACCGCAGCCTTCCGCGATCGGTGACCCGCCAGGCCCTAGCCCTGAGCTTTGCCGGGGTTCTGGTGGTCACGCTGGGCGTGGCGGCGCTGCGCTTTTTTGATCCGGAGTTTAGCGGTGATCAGGTGTCCTTTGAAGTGCTCTCCGCTTTCGCTACGGTGGGCTTGTCCACCGGAATTACCGCAAGCCTGTCTGCGCCTTCGCAGATAGTGCTATGCCTCATCATGTACTTGGGCCGCGTTGGCCCAACCACCTTGGTAGCAGCGCTGGCGGCGAAATCCGTCAGCCGGCGCTATAGCTTCCCCGAAGAAAGGCCGTTCCTTGGCTAATATTCTCAAGGCGCTGGGACGCACCCGCGCCGGCATTGACATTCCACCCGTCGTCGTTATTGGATTAGGCCGATTTGGCTCCTCGCTTGCGCATGAGCTGATGGCCAATGGCGTCGAGGTCCTCGGCATCGACTCCAGTGAAAAGCGCGTGCGCGAAGAAGCGCCCTACCTCACCGAGACCATCGCGGCCGATACCACCGACCCAGAGGCTTTGCGCCAGCTGGGCGTGGAGGAGGTCGAGCGCGTCATCGTCGCCATCGGCTCTCACTTGGAAGATTCCATCCTCACCGCGTCCAACCTGGTGGAGTTGGGGGTCAAAGACATCTGGGCCAAGGCTGATTCGGAGGCACACGCGCGTATTCTCAGCCAGATTGGTACCCACCATGTCATCCGACCAGAGCGTGATACCGGCCGCCGCGTGGCTTATCTTTTGGGCGGGCGCTTCCGTGATTTTGCGGAGATTGCCACCGATTATGGCGTGACCCAGATGGCCGTTCCTAGTTCATTGGTGGGCCGGCCGCTCGACCTTTCTGCCATCTGGCGCACGCACCGCGTGCAATTGGTTTCCGTGCGCCGCGCGGAAGGGGAGTGGGCCCCGCTTGCCGACGCCACCGAGCTCACCCCCACCGATTTCATTGTCGCCGCCGGCAGCCCCAAGGCGCTAGAAAAATTTTCCCAGTGCTAGCGCGAGTGGATCTGGTTCTGGGCCTTGCCTAGCCCGTCCGTCACGATGAGGCGAGCGGCCTCGGCCGCGGTGGCGATGGCGTCATCAAAGCCTGCCCCCGCATCCACCGGGCCCAATACATAATCCGGAATGGACGAACCTTTGGGCGGCCGGGAAATACCAATGCGCACGCGCAGATAGTCGCGGGTGCCCAAGCGCTCGGTGAGCGACTTGAGGCCGTTGTGCCCATTTTCATTTCCACCCTGCTTGATCCGGATCTTATTGGCCGGAAGATCCAGCTCATCGTGGAGAACAATGACGTGATCTGCGGCGATGCCAAGTTGTTGTGCCAGTGGCGCTACTGGATCGCCAGAAAGGTTCATAAACGTGCCCGAACGCACGGCAAGTACTTTCTGTCCCTCCCAGCTAAGCGGCGCGACCTGCACATCCATCCCACGAACCGGCTCCAGCACGTCACCGCCTGCGGCTAACAGATCATCGATGGCCATATAGCCCACATTGTGGCGGGTAGCGGCATACTTCGCGCCGGGATTGCCCAAGCCCACAATAAGCCACTCCGCCTCTAGCTCATCCGGATTGAGGCCTGGTGTGGGTTTATTCTTCGAGCCAAAGAACCGCGCGAAAAAATCTCCTAAAGGTGCCACTGCACTAGCTTCCTCTCTCAGTAAGGTGGGGTGCTATGAGTCAGGTTATAAGCTCCCTTTCCCGTAGCGTAATCCCCGCGCCCATGGCCGGCGGTCCCACCACCCCGGAACTAGTGCGCGCTGCCCATGCCGCCGGCTCTTTTGGCACCTTAGGTGTGGGCTCTGCCAGCATAGACGCTGCCCGCACACAGATTGACCAGTGTGGCGGCATTCCGTTTGGAGTAAATCTCTTTTGCCCACAACAGCCGCTTTCCAGGGCGCACCTAGCAGCCGCACGCGATCTGGCGCAAGCAGAAAACCAGCCACTGCCTGAGCCCGATTACTCCTTTGGCTTCGAAGAGAAGCTGGAACTAGCGCTGCGCGGTGGCGCCCGCGTGGTGTGGTCCATGTTTGGAACCTTTACACCCGAACAGATAGAGCGAATCCACGCCGCGGGCGCAGAGGCCTGGACCACCGTCACCACTACTGCGGAGGCAACCGTCGCCGCAGGTCGGGGCGTCGACGTGCTCTGCGTCCAAGGCCCGGCCGCCGGCGGCCATCGCGGAACCTGGGATTTAGCCGCGACTCCCGATTCCCGGGATCTGGAAGAACTAGTGGCCGACGTGCATACCGCAGCCCCAGATCTTCCTCTAATCGCCGCTGGCGGCCTGCGCACCGCAGACGATATAGCCACCGCTATGTCCTGGGACGGCGTCGGCGCATGTTCCTGCGGTTCCGCATTTTTGCTCACCGAAGAGGCGGGAACGAGTGACTACAACCGGCAGCTACTGCGCCGTGGTGGGCAGACCGTGTCTACCCGTGCTTTCTCGGGCCGCTTCGCCCGTGGACTAGAAACTCAGTACACCCGCAGTCACCCCAACCTTCCCCCGGTTTATCCGCTCTTGAACCCTGTGCTTAAGGAACGCCGTGCGCAGCACGATGATGCCGTAGCCTACTGCCTCGTAGGTACCGACGTGGCAAAAATTAACGGGGGTACTGTGGCCAACATCCTGAACGAACTATGCCAAAACCCACAGTAGTAGGCGCTAATATTTATGTTTGAAGATTTAATGCCACCCCCGTGACAGAAAAGGAATGAATTACGTGACTGCGAACGCACATGTTGGCCATGATGATTGGAACGAGCGCCTCGAGCTGGCGCAGCAGATGATTCCGCTCATCCACCAGCTGCACCGCAACAATAACGTTGTCACCACCATCTTCGGCCGCCCACTGGTGGGGCAGACCGATATCGACATCATCAAGTCTCACCGCTACGGCCGCCGCATCGCGCAGCGCCACCTGTCCACGGCGGAGACCCTGCCTATCCTGGTGGAATTGGCAGACATGAACCTGGGCGCGGCAAGCGTCGACCTCGGCCGCTTGGTCCTCGGGTGGGAGGAATCCAATGAGGAAAACCTCCGCATGTACTTGGAAGGCGAGCTGTGCCAGATCGTCGGTGCTGGCGTTGACCTAGAGACCACCGACGTCGTCCTCTACGGCTTCGGCCGCATCGGACGCCTGCTGGCCCGCCTGCTCGTCGCCCGCGAGGCAGCATACGGTGGCGTTCGCCTGCGCGGCATCGTCCTGCGCAAGAAGGGCGACGGTGACATCCTCAAGCGCGCTTCCTTGCTGCGCCGCGATTCCGTTCACGGTGCTTTCAACGGCACCATCTCAGTGGACGAGGAAAATGAGGTCATCTGGGCTAACGGCACCAAGATCCAGATGATCTACGCCAATGATCCCGCCGAGATCGACTACACCTCCTATGGCATCAATGACGCCATCTTGGTGGACAACACCGGCGCATGGCGCGACCGCGAGAGCCTGTCTCAGCACCTCAAGGCCAAGGGCATCTCCCGCGTGCTGCTGACCGCACCGGGCAAGGGCGATATCAAGAACATCGTCTACGGCATCAATAACGACAACATCAGCGATGAGGATCAGATCCTCTCCGCTGCATCCTGCACCACCAACGGCATTACCCCGGTTCTTAAGGTCATCAATGACCGCTACGGTGTAACCCACGGTCACGTGGAGACCGCGCACTCGTTCACCAATGACCAGAACCTCATCGATAACTACCACAAGGGCGATCGCCGCGGCCGCGCCGCAGGCCTGAACATGGTGCTTACCGCTACCGGCGCAGCCAAGGCTGTGGCCAAGGCTCTACCGGAATTTGAGGGCAAGCTCACCGGCAATGCCATCCGCGTTCCTACCCCGGACGTGTCCATGGCCGTGCTCAACCTCGAGCTGTCCAAGGAAGTAGAGCGCGATGAGGTCAACGACTTCCTCCGCAACGTTTCCCTGCACTCCGACCTGCGCCAGCAGATTTCCTACATTGCCTCTCCAGAGGTTGTTTCCTCTGACTTCATCGGCAATACCCACGCCGGCATCGTCGACGGCGTTGCTACCATCGCCTCCGGCAAGCACCTGGTGCTCTACGTGTGGTACGACAACGAGTATGGCTACTCCAACCAGGTAGTACGCATCGTAGAAGAGCTGGCGCACACCCGCCCGGTTGTTCTGCCGAAGCGCGTATCTCCGTCTGAGCTTTAAGCTCATAAAGCTCTGGCCCGCGGTTTCCGCGGGCTTTTGCCGTTTTCCCTGCTCCAATCACCCCACCCCGAAAGCAGCCACGCTATCGGCCTGGAAGCACGCCAATGGAGTTGAAACGTGGCCGCTTTATGTGGTTAGTCCATTGGCTGCAGTGCCTTCGTCCGCAGCAGTTGTTTCGCCATCCACGAACCAACGGCGGCGATGAGCAGTGTTAAGAACGCTGCGACAGCGTAGCGTGCAGGAGTATCGGCATTCATTGGCCACGCCGAAAAGGCAACTAACCACAGGTAAGTCTTGGCGAGGACATCACCGCCGAGAGTTACGGAAACAATGGTGCCCATGATGGTGAGGGCGAGTGCACTTATAATCCCGAAGCGCACCACGATGCACAGGGAAATCACCGCAATACTGAAACCCACACCTACGGCCAGCGGCAGTCGTCCCAATACAGCAGGAGCAGAAGAACCGGCGCTGATTGAAGCGAGCGATGCAGCCGTGCACACGAATACTACTGCCCCAAAGATCCAGATGAGAAGGGCGTTAGGGCTATGACGTGATTCGCTGTAGCTTAGCGGCCACGCCGCCGCTAGCAGTGGCCACACTATGCAAGGGAGGACTCCCGCGCCCACAGGCAGTAGCGCAAAGACGAAGAAGCCGTGGACATAATCGGCAGGGTAGGTGAGGGCAATGACGGCTAAAGCCACGATGCTCAGTACTAGACACCCAATGAGCAAGGGGCTCGACGCCGCACGGTGCAGCCCGATCAGCGCGCCAGGTAGTGTGGAGCGAGCGGCAGCTCTCGGTGTAGCAGTTGGGGTCCACACCTCACCAGTGGTGATTGCGGCCGTATCTTCAGCGGTACCGCCCTGGCGCAGACGCAACCTAAGAGGTCGTATGCGGCGAGGAGTAAAGATTGCCGCGCACGTACCTACAGCCGCAAGAACTAGGCATAGTAGTGCGGCGGGCAGTGGACCTTCTTGCAGTAGCGGATCACCTGGATCGAGAGGAACAGAGTTCTGATGAATCCGCAGGGCAGGAAGCAATAACCTCATCGGCCACGCAGGTGGGAACGCCCACCACGCGTTGCCCTCGACAGTGCTCGGTAAAATTCCAATTTCTTGCCAGGCAATGCTTCCAGCTAAGGCGGCGACGAGGCCGCAGCGGCGCGCGCACCCTGCAGCGAGCCCGGCGATCCCGATAGCCCCTAGGAAGGAATAGAGCCCAGACACCACTAATAGTTGATGGTTGGCACGGCCCTGAAGAGCCACGATTGCCCAAGAAAGACCGAAATTGAGGACATGAAAGATCGCCAAGCTAGAAAGGACGGCAAGATAGCGCGAGGCCTGTTCATAGTGGGCGTTGATCCGGCGCCACAGGGTACCGCCGCCGCGCGTACGGGCTTCTCGGCGCTCGGGAATGGCGGCAAAAAGCGCAATGAGAGGTGCATACATGCCCGTGATGAACATGGACTGCCATCCCAAAACGCCGGTGGCGTCTTGTGTGGGAGAAGCCAGCGCGGAAAACAACGCTGTCATCACCACTAATGGTACGGCCAGTAGAGGGAGCCATTGCAGCGCGCTCCCGCGACTGCGAAGGACCTCGGCAGAAAGGTAACGCTTAAACATGAGCTTCACCATCCGGGGAGGTCAAGCGGAAAAACTCGGCTTCTAGCTGGCCACTGGGAGCCAAATTCTTAAGAGAACCAGAATAGCGAATGGTGCCCTCGGCAAGGATGGTGATGTCTTGGGCTAAGTGGACAACCTCACCGAGCTGATGGGAGCTGACGATGACGGTATGACCGGCGCCAGCCAGCTTCTGCAGGAGCTCACGAAGCTCTACGATGCCCTGCGGATCAAGGCCATTTTGTGGTTCATCGAGAACGAGGATTTCGGGATCGCCAAGCAGTGCTTGGGCTAGGGCGAGGCGTGCCTTCATGCCAGTAGAAAATGACTTAGCCTTCTTCGACCCAGCTCCATTGAGACCGACGATGGCAAGCACTCGCTCTATCTCGGATTCTGGTAGACCAAGCAATCGCGTATGGACGCGAAGGTTGGCTGCTGCAGAAAGGTGCCCATAAAAAGCTGGACCGTTAACGGAAGCCCCCACGTGGTCGAGAACCTCGCGTGACCAGGGCGCACCAGCCACGCGAATAGTCCCGGAATCGGCGGCAAGAAGGCCTAGAAAGAGGGAAAAGAGCGTAGATTTACCGGCACCGTTACGCCCCAAAAGAGCATGGACGCGACCAGGAGTGATGCGAAAATCTACGTCCCGCAAAACTGTGTGGGCGCTAAAAGACTTCGAGACGCGCTCAAAGGAGATTTCATAATTCATACTGCAAAGTCTCGCGTGCCGGGGCGCGAATATCTTCCGTCCACAATATGGACTTCGCAGTGAATGTCTCCTACCGTCGTAGGAGACTAGGCAATTCCAGCGCGCTGGGCCACCAGGACCAGCGCCACGCGGTCGCGCGCCGCAAGCTTAGACATGAGCGAAGAGACGTGCGTCTTTACCGTCGTTTCCGCAATGACCATCTCGGCGGCGATCTCGGAATTTGTAGCACCGCGTGCGATGAGCGAAAGAACTTCCATCTCGCGCCGGGTTACCAGGCTGAGCCCTTGGCGCTCCTGCGCGCTCAACTGGCCGCGGGTAAGGGCGGTGCGATAGGCCTCCAAAACTGGTCCGGTGACCTGAGAGGCCAGCACCGATTCGCCCTTGGCGACGTCCCGTACTGCTCCCACTAGCACCTCCGGATCTGCATCTTTGAGCAGGAACCCATGCGCGCCGGCGGCGATAGATTGAGCCACCAATTCTTCTTCATTAAACGTGGTGAGCATGATGATTCGGCACTCGGGGACGCGGGAAAGGATCGCTTGGGCCGCAGCGATACCGTCCATTCCCGGCATTCGGATGTCTAGGATGGCTACGTCAGTGCGGTGGCTCAACGCTGCGGTGACGGCTTCGGAGCCGGTATTGGCGGTGGCCACGACCTCAATGTCATCCTGAGCGTTAAGGATGGTAGACAATGCGGCAACTAGCATCGCTTGGTCATCGGCGAGTAGGACACGAATCTTAGACACGGCTTTCCTTCTACAAGGGTAGTTCGGCATGCAGGATGAACTTTGTTGCATCACCCGAGCACTCTAGTCTTCCACCCAGCGCGTGGGCGCGCTCTTCGACGCCGATGAGGCCAACTCCGCTGCCAGTAACTTCGCTGGGAGTCGGGGAGGGATTGGTAGAGGTTAGGGTGATCCGGGCGGCGTCGGCAAGCGCGAGCTCTACCTCTACCTGCGTGCCGGGGCCTTGGTGACGCAGTGCATTGGTCAAGGCTTCAGAAATGATGCGTACCAAGGCCAATTGCGTCAGTGCAGGCGTCTCATAGGTCTCCGGTAAGTCCGCTGCAATTTCTAAGCCCGCCGCGCGGAACCCATCGATAATGCCCTCGATGTGCTCAAGCTGCTCTGTCGGCTTGAGAGCGGAAGGACCGGTGCTCCGCAGTGCCGTGACGATGCCGCGAACCTCTTCCAATGCAGAATCCGCGCCATCACGGATAGCGGCCAGAGCATCCTGGGCAGCCTCACTATTTACACGCCCGGCGATGATCCCGGCATTCGCCTGAACCTTGATCAAAGTTAGGGAATGAGCGAGTACATCGTGCAATTCCCTAGCAATGAGCAGGCGCTCTTCTTCTTGGGCTTGGTGGAAACGCTCCTGGGCCAGCCGCTCCTGCTGGCGCGCCAGGTCGAAGTAGCGTGCGGCGATGAAGTAGGTGCTGCCCAAAACTGCCCAGTGCACCACCAGCATGGCCAGGAAGCGGCGGTCTAGCTGGTAGTGCAGCAGGAAAGACTCCGGATCAATGCGCCACATGACGGGCGAGATGAAGGAGCCCAGAATCGTCAGCGCCAGCACCGTGCGGGGAATAATGCGGCGCCCCACGTAGCGGGAGGTCGCATACACCGCCATGGGTGCAGTCAGGGCCCAAGGGGTAAGCCCTAGATTGGTGGGCAGCTGGCTCATCCAAGCCATGGCCCATGCCGCGAGCAGCACAATGAAGCCCGTGGCGCTGAGCACGGGACGGCTCCGCCAGATCCACATAAATGGCAGGAATAGCAACGATAGACCTGCCTGAATAATCTCAATTATGCTGGGATTCTTCGCGGCAGAAATCACATAAAACAGCGCAATGAGCACCGCCACCGCGGTGAGGATTTTATCCCCTAAGCGCGCTCGCGCGGCGGTGTCAGTGCTCATAAAAGAAGATAGTAATACAGCCCTTGCTGCTACTTCTTCTTATCCTTCTTCTTGCCCTTCTTGGAGGTCTTCTTCGCTGTCTTCTGCTCGGACTTGCGCTCTAGCTTGGCAGCGACGTCCGGCACGTACCGGAACTCTTCGCGGGCAGGGCGTTCATAGGTTTCGCCATCGGAATCTGGGCGCGGCGGAATCTCCGGCATCTCGCGCTCGAGCTTCTCGTATGGAATGGTGCTCAAAAGGTGCGAAATGACGTTAATGCGCGAGCGCTTCTTGTCTTCTGATTCCACGGTGTACCACGGCGCCGTTGGGGTATCGGTATGGATGAACATCGCATCCTTGGCACGGGAGTAGTCCTCCCAGCGGGTAATGGACTGTAGATCCATAGGGGAGAGCTTCCAACGGCGCAGCGGGTCGTTGCGGCGGGATTCAAAGCGCTTGATCTGCTCCTCATCGGAGACGGAGAACCAGTACTTGCGCAGCATGATGCCGTCTTCGACCAACATCTGCTCAAAGGTGGGTGCTTGGTGGAGGAAACGGACATACTCCTGGTCGGTGCAAAAGCCCATGACGCGCTCGACACCGGCACGGTTGTACCAGGAGCGGTCAAAGATGACGATTTCGCCCTTGGTGGGCAGCTTTTCCACGTAGCGCTGGAAGTACCACTGGCCCTGTTCGCGCGAGTTCGGTGCGGGCAGCGCCTCGATGCGGCAGGTACGCGGATTGAGGTACTGGGTGATGCGCTTAATCGCGGAGCCTTTGCCGGCGGCGTCGCGGCCCTCCATGATGATGACTACGCGGGCGCCGGTTTCAACGACCCACTGCTGCATGTCCACGAGCTCTGCTTGGAGGCGCTCGAGCTCCTTCTCGTAGGCCTTCTTGTTGAGTTTCTTAGGGGCTTTACTGCTTTTTGTGCTCATTAATCCAGCTTAACCGGCGCAAGCGGCTGGGATGAAAACGGGACCGCCCACTTTGGAGTGAGAACCTGGGCACAGCTTAGGAACAAGTACAGCCGGGGCCGCAGCCGGGCTCTCCATAGCGGGTGGTATTAGAAATATGCCCCAAGCCTTCGATGGCGATGGTGACGTTTTGGCCATCCTCGATAAATTGCTGCGGGGTGCGGGCAAAACCCACGCCTTCTGGCGTGCCGGTAACGATGACGTCGCCCGGATTGAGTGGATAGAGCTGCGAGCAGAACTCAATGAGCTCAGCTACGGAAAAGATGAGGTCATCGGTATTATCGTGCTGCCTCTCTTCACCGTCTACGGTAGTGGTGAGCACAGCTCCGGACCCCGGTGACCACTCATCCGCGGTGGTAAGCCAAGGGCCGAAGCCGGCGGTGCGATAAAAGGATTTACCGGCATGGAACTGGCTAGTCTGGCGTTGGAAGTCACGCAGCGTGTAGTCATTCATGATGGCGTAGCCCGCCACATAATTTAGCGCCTCGTCGCGGCTGACACGGTGGGCACGCTCGCCGATGATGACCGCCAACTCACCTTCATAATCCAGCTTCTGTGTGCCATATTCGGGAATGAAGACATCATCATAGGGGCCGGTGAGGGCGTCGGCGAACTTGATGAACAAGGTGGGATGTTCGGGGAATTCGCGTCCCATCTCGCGGATGTGCTTGGCGTAATTGAGCCCCACGCAGATGACCTTGCCGGGAGCTGGCACGACGGCTTCCAAATCAGCGTGGTCAAAGACCACGGGCTCGCCGGAAAGCTGGGCGGCCTTGCGCCAATCTTCGCTGCGCAGCAGCTGGCCCACGTCCTCATAATCCAACTCAACTCCCACGTTATCGCCGTCGATGCGGATAGCGGAAGTTCCAAAGCCAGTGCGTAGGGTAGCCAATTTCATGGCGACTATCCTACGCGCAAGATTTCCTCGACCGCGTCGGCGCAAAGGATGGGGATTTCTGCCTTTTCTTGCTTTGCCCAAGGCTTGAGCACAAACGAAGCAGGGTCCATGCGCCCCGGCGGGCGCCCGATTCCTACCGAAAGGCGCTGATAGTCTTTGGTGCCCAGGGACTTTGTGGTTGAACGCAACCCATTGTGGCCATGGTCGCCGCCGCCTTGGCGGAGCTTAATGGTGCCGAAATCGAGCTCTAGCTCATCGTGAACAACGATGATGTCGGCGGCGGAGAGATGAAAGTATTGGGCCAAAGCCTTGATCGGCCCGCCGGAGAGGTTCATAAAGGAGCGTGGCTTTGCGCAGATAATCTTGCGGCCGCCAGCTATGCCCTCGGCGACTTCGGTGTTGGTCTTTTTGTGCACTGAAAAGCTGCTCATGAGCTCTCCTGCGAGTTCATCTGCCACATCGAAGCCGATATTGTGCCGGGTGCCTGCGTACTTGGGGCCGGGGTTGCCAAGGCCTACTACGAGAAGTGGAGTCACGCGCTCAATTGTCTCATAGGCAGAGAGAAAAACGGCAAGGCCGCCGCGAGAAGCGAATCTCACGGCGGCCTATGCGTGTGAAGGGGAGGGGATTACTCCTCGTCAGAGTCAGCGGACTCCTCGGAATCCTCTGCGGACTCGGCGCCAGCGTCAGCGCCGCCTTCCTCAGCAGCCTCGGCTGCTTCCTCGAGCTCCTCATCAACCTCAGGCAGGGAGATGGAAACGATAACGGTGTCTTCCTCTGCCACCAGGGTGGTGTCTTCCGGCATGGTGACGTCGCCAGCGGTGATAACCGCGCCGTCCTCGAGGCCCTCGATGGAAACCTCGATCTCCTCCGGAATGTTCAGTACGTCTGCCTCAACCAGCAGTACGTCAGCATCCTGGATGTGCATGGTGCCTGGGGCCGGCTCGCCGGTCAGGGTAACCGGAACCTCAACCTCAACCTTCTCGCCGCGCTTAATAGCCAGCAGGTCAACGTGGTCGATGTCGAAGGTCAGGACGTTCTGGTCAACGTGCTTAACCATGGTCAGGTACTGCTCGCCGTCGATCTCCAGCTCCAGAACGGCGTTGACGCCGTTGTTGCGGACGAGGGACTGGATGTCCAGCAGCGGAACTGCGAAGTGAACCGGCTCCTGGTGGGAACCGTAGATGACGCCTGGGACCTTCCACTCGCGGCGCAGGCGGCGTGCGACACCCTTGCCAAATTCGGTACGTGCTTCAGCCTTAATTACTGGGCGCTGTGCCATGCTTCATTCTCCTTAGTTAAAGTAGTGCGGCGCGGCCAACGCGATAAAAACGACGAAAGCCTGCCGATGGACGTCTTGGACGAGTCATCGCAGGCGTATATAAAAAGCAACATGCTCTAACTTCAATCGCGTCGATAACGGCTTCCTCATCCTGAGGTCGCCCTCGCCGAGACTGAGTTAGATTAGCACGTGCGCCAGGGGCAAATCAAAAGCCGCCGAGGGCAATCTCGGCGGCCATACGCTTTAGGCGCGATCGAAAAGGGTGGTCACGGAACCATTCTCAAAGATCTCGTGGATGGTCTGTGCCAATAGCGGTGCAATGGACAGCACCGTGAGGTTGGACCAGCCCTCGGTGGACTGCGGGAGGGTATCGGTGGTGATAACTTCCTCCGCGCCGCACTCGGAGAGGCGCTCGCGGGCAGGATCAGAGAAGACGCCGTGGGTGCAGGCGATGATGACCTTCTTCGCACCGGCGTCCTTCAGAACGCGCACGGCGCCGGCGATGGTGCCACCGGTGTCAATCATGTCGTCGAGAAGCACGCAGTCCTTGCCCTCTACATCGCCGACCACGCGGTTGGACACCGTCTTATTGGCCTCGGTGTTGGAGCGGGTCTTGTGCACGAAGGCCAGTGGGGCATCGCCCAAGTCGTGGGCCCACTTTTCTGCTACCTTCACGCGGCCAGCATCTGGGGAGACCACGGTGATGTTATCGGTGGCGTACTTGGACTTGATGTAATCGGTCAGGATGGGCTGAGCGTGCATGTGATCGACCGGGCCATCGAAGAAGCCCTGGATCTGATCGGTGTGCAGGTCCACGGACACGATGCGGTCTGCGCCGGCAGCCTGCAGAAGGTCTGCCACCAGGCGGGCAGAAATAGGCTCGCGGCCCAGGTGCTTCTTATCCTGGCGTGCATATGGGTAGAAGGGCAGGATGGCGGTGATGCGCTTAGCGGAGCCGCGCTTCAAAGCATCGATCATGATGAGCTGCTCTACCAGCCACTTATTGAGCGGCTGGGTATGAGACTGCATCACGAAGCAGTCGGCACCACGCACGGACTCTTCAAAGCGGATGAAGATTTCGCCGTTAGCGAAGTCGCGGGCGGTGGTAGGAACCAGATCGGTCTTGAGCTCCTTGGCCACAGCCTCCGCCAACTCTGGGTGTGCACGCCCAGAGAAGAGCTTCATGTTCTTGCTGCTACCAGTTACCTTGCCAGTCATGGGAGAATATGCCCCTTACTTTTCGTTGTCCTGCGCACGGGCTGCGGCCTCAGCCGCGGGAGTACCCGGACGCTTCTTTTGAACCCAGCCCTCGATGTTGCGCTGTTTGCCACCGGAGACTGCGAGTGCTCCCGCAGGAACATCGTCTTTAATTACTGTACCCGCACCGGAGTATGCGCCATCACCGACATTGACCGGAGCGATAAACATTGTGTCAGAACCGGTGCGCACGTGGCTGCCGATGGTGGTGTGGTGCTTGTTCACGCCGTCGTAGTTCACGAAGACCGAGGAGGCACCGATATTGGATTGCTCGCCCACGGTGGCGTCACCGATATAGGTCAGGTGCGGAACCTTGGAGCCGCGGCCAAGCTGGGCGTTCTTTGCCTCTACGAAGCCGCCGAGCTTTCCGTCCTCGCCAACCACGGTCTTCGGGCGGATATAGGTAAACGGGCCGACCTTAGCGTTGGTACCAATGACGGAATCGCTGCCATGGGTGCGCACGACGGAAGCGCCCTCGCCCACCTGCATATTGGTCAAGGTGGTGTCGGGGCCAATCTCGGCGTTATCGGCGATGCTGGTAGCGCCCCACAGCTGGGTGCCCGGGTGAATAATGACATCGGAGCCCACGGTGACGTTGACGCCAATCCAGGTGGTCTCCGGATCCACGATGGTGGCGCCGCCGCGCATCGCCTTTTCTACCATGCGGCGGTTGAGCTCACGGCCGGCAGAGGCGAGCTGCACGCGGTCATTGACGCCCGCGAGTTCGGCCGGATCCGCTGCTACGTGCGCGCCGACGCCGTGTCCTGCGGTGCGGGCAATCTCGAGCACATCGGTGATATACAGCTCGCCTTGAGCGTTATTGGAGTCGAGCTTCTGGAGGGCGTCGGCAAGCACGCGGCCGTCAAAAGCGAAGACGCCGGAGTTAACCTCGTTGACCTGGCGCTGCTCTTCGGAGGCGTCCTTTTGCTCGACAATGGCGGACACGCTGCCGTCCTCAGCGCGGATGATGCGGCCGTAGCCGGTGGGATCCTCTAAGCGCATGGATAGCACCGTTACCGCATTGCCCTGCTCGGTGTGGGTAGCGCGCAGGCCCTCGATGGTCTCTGGGGTAAGTAGCGGTACGTCGCCATTAGTGACGATGATGGTGCCCTCGAACTCCGGAATCGGCTCCAAGCCGCAAGCCACTGCGTGGCCGGTGCCCAGCTGTTCTTCCTGTACCGCCTGCAGCACCTCGCAGTCCAGCTCCTGGGAGATGGCATCCACAGCGGGGGAGACCTGGTCGCGTTGGTGGCCTACCACCGTGACAATGCGTGCCGGATTAATCCCTGCCGCGGCATGCAGAGCGTGGCCGAGCAAGCTGCGCCCGCCAATCTCGTGCAAGGTTTTTTGCTTGGTGGATTTCATGCGGGTGCCGGCACCAGCCGCAAGGACGACTACGGCACACGGGGTTGTTGCTACCACGGGTTATTGAGCTCCTGGGGGTCGAGTCTGATTCTTATCCGGACTACATCCTATAGCCCGAGTGCGATTTATGTGTGAGAAACCTCTTTCAGGCCGCGGGCGCGCCACACCCCGAGAAAGCCGATGAGGGCGAGGAATAGCAGGGCCGCCTCTGGCCCGGCCAGCGCGACCACGGAGGAAATACCACCGACGATGAGCAAGATGATGCCCATCATCGTATTAGCTGCACCTACGTACTGGGTACGCTTATCGCCACCGGCCATATCCACCACGTAGGTCTTTCGCGCCACTCGAATGGCCGTGTGCGCCAGATTCACGGCGAAGAAACCAATCGGCATGACCCAGGCATTGACAGCATCTGGGGCCCAGTGCGAGCTGGCGACCAAAAGCACCAGCACGACGGAGGCCACGGCCGCGCCTACGGCCATGGTGTTCTTAGAGGACTTATCCGAATACACCCCGGAGATACGCCCGCCCACCAGTGAAGCCAGGCCTGCGGCAAGCACGAATCCGTAGAGCCCGGAAAGGTTGCTGCTGAGCAGCACAATAAAAGAGGTAGATAGCGCTGAAACGAGCAAGAGCGCGCGGACGATGACGAAGTTGCGAAATTGGCCGTCGCTAGTAAAAAGCTGCCAGGTATCCTTCCACCAGTGCTTATCGATGCCCCCTTCGGCTTCCTCTGGCACCGGCTCGTCCACGTGCGAAAAGACCCACGCGGCAATGGCCCACGTGGCCGCACCAACGGCGAGGACCGTGCCCATCATGGGAATGCTGAGCTCGCCCAAAAAGTAGAGGATAATGCCGGTCAGCAAAGTAGCACCGCCACCGAGGGCTGCCGCGCTACCGGTCACTCGGCCGCGCGCACCCTTAGAAATGGTGCGCGCCTGCACGTCCTTGCCCGCAATCGAGCACAGCGCGCGGAAGAGGGACAGCGCCGCCAAGGCCATCAGCACCACCACGCCCAGTACCGCCCCGCGGATAAAAAATGCCGCGAGCGCGATGACCGCGGCGGATACCGCTTGTCCCAGCGAACCGATAATCCACAGGCGCTTGCGGGCCCTATGCGTAGTCACCCACGGCGTCAGCGCCGCCTGCGGCAGCATCGAGCCGGACTCGCGGATAGGGGTGAGCAGGCCGGTAAAGAACGCAGGCACTCCGGCCGCACTAAAGAGCGCGGGCAGCACCGTCTTGGCAGCAACAATCTGATCGCCCAAGTTTTGCAGGCCATTGGACCAAATGAAATACCGGGCATTGGATTTAGACATGAGAAATGCGAGCTTTCAGAGAAACGAGTTGGTTAAATAAGAGCCATGCTGACACGCCGGAGAGTAAAAGACGGCCGCAGTCACGCCGAAATTCTACCCGCGCGGCAGGAGGCCTAAGAATCATGCACGATGTCGATCCCCTCATCAATTCGCTCTACCAAGCCTTCGATCTTCTCGGCGTAGTTTTGAACGGCATCATTGGCGGCACCCTTGCCCGCCGCCGCGAATTCGACATTGTGGGCTTCGTATTCCTCGCCCTCTTTTCAGGGCTGGCCGGTGGCATGATCCGTGACATGCTCATCGGGGATGGAGCAGCGGCAGCGATCTCAGACCCGTGGTACCTCGGCCTTGCGTGCGGAGGTGCTCTCATAGCGTTTCTTATCGATCTCAAGGGCAAGGCGTGGGAGCTATTCCGCGAACACGGCGATGCCATTATTCTCGGCGTGTGGTCCACTACCGGCTGCGTTAAAGCGCTCACCCACGGCATGCCCCTTATTCCCTGTGTCTTTCTGGGCGTGCTGACAGCAGTGGGCGGCGGAATGGTCCGCGATATTGCGTCTGGGGAAATCCCGTCCATCTTTGGTGGCAGCCCCCTGTATGCCGTGCCCTCTATCCTCACCGGCATCGTTATGGTTACCTTTGCCGGTTACGGACAGTTTGCACTCGGCATGGTGGTCTCGCCGATCGTCGGCAGTGGCATGGCGATTTTGTCCTATTGGCGCGGCTGGGTCCTGCCCCGCGCCGGTGTAGCTCCCGTTAACTACACCGCCGCCCAAGTGGCGGCGATTGCGAAGAAAGCCGAGCTCAAAGGCTTTCGCCGCGGCAGGAAGAAAAACTAAAAAAGCTTCCCCACCAGGACTCGAACCTAGAATGACGGTACCAAAAACCGTAGTGTTGCCGATTACACCATGGGGAAACACAGCAAAAGCTGTAGGCATAGCGTACCTGACGCCCCCGGGTAAATCACAAATTGCGGGGCAAAGGATAGGGTAGAGGGTATGGCTCGACAAAGGATGACCGGCCGGGAACGCCGCGAACAACTCATTTCCATCGGACGCGCCGCATTCGCGGAATTAGGTTTTGAAGGAACCAGCGTCGAAGAGATCGCGGCACGCGCCGGGGTGTCCAAACCCGTTGTCTATGAGCACTTCGGGGGCAAGGAAGGCCTCTACGCGGTGGTTGTTGACCGCGAGATGCTGGCCTTGGAAAAGGTCATTACTGATTCCTTAGAGACCGGAAGCTGGCGCGAGCGCATCGAGCAGGCCGTCATGGCCATTTTGACCTATGTTGAGGAAGAAACTGATGGCTTTCTCATCTTGGTACGCGATGCCAAGCCCGGCGATGAACGCAGTTTCTCCACGCTGTTGAATTCCGCGGTGGGCCAGGTTTCCTATATCCTGCGAGAAGCGTTCGAGCACCGCGGCATTGACCCGGATTTGGCGGATATTTACGGCCAAGCGCTGGTGGGAATGGTATCGACCACCGCGCAATGGTGGCTGGATGAGCGCAACCCGGACAAGGAAGTCGTCGCCACGCATATTGTCAATCTATGCTGGAATGGTTTGTCCGGTATGGAAGTAAAGCCCAAGCTAGGAGGCAAATAAATGGCGACCCCAATGCTGGCCGGCCTGCTCAAGGTAGCGGCCTCAGATCCCAAGCTTAAGGGCATGATTTCTCATGTGGGCGAAGACCTCCACATCACAGGCTTGGATCAGTCCCGGCCGTGGGCCTTGGGCGCCTTGGCTCATCATGCCCCAGTGCTCGTGGTAACCGCTACGAGCCGCGAGGCCGAGGATCTCACGGCGGAGCTTACGGCGATGCTGGGGGAGAAGGTGGCCATGTTCCCCGCATGGGAGACTCTGCCGCACGAGCGCCTGAGCCCCGGCGTAGACATCATCGGCCGCAGGGCGGAAGTTCTGCACAATCTCGATAGCCTGCAGGTCATCGTCACGGCTGCCCGCGGTCTGTCTCAGCCCATCCTGGAGGAGGTGGAGGGCCGCGCTCCCGTCCACCTCAAAGAAGACAATGAATATGACTTTGATGAGGTAGTCCGCGAGCTCGAGTTCCGCGCCTATAAACACGTAGACATGGTGGCTAAGCGTGGCGAGTACGCTACGCGCGGCGGCATCATCGATATTTTCCCTACCACGCTGGATTATCCGGTCCGCGTGGAGTTTTGGGGCGATGAGATTACCGATATCCGCCAATTCTCCGTGGCTGACCAGCGCACCATTCCGGAAATCGAGGTGGGCCGCGTAGACATTTTCCCTGCCCGGGAGCTGCCTATTACGGACGCCATTGCCAAGCGTGCGGCCGATCTCGCCGTTAAGCACCCCGGCAATCCCGCCTTGGTGGAGCTTCTGACCAAGGTAAGCGAGCACATCCCGGCCGAAGGTATGGAGGCACTCCTGCCCGCGCTTTCCGACGCCCCCATGATCACCCTCCCCGAAATCCTGCGCCCCACCACCCACGTGGTGATGGTCGGTCCGGAAAAGATTCGCCGCCGCGTGGCAGATCTAGAAAAGACCGATGCGGAATTCCTCGCCGCCGGCTGGGAGGCCGCAGCCATGGGCGCCGATGGCCCGCTGGCTACCGAAGGACTCGATACCGAGGCATCCAGCTACCGCTCCTATGAGTCGCTCGAGGTCTCCATTAGCGAGTCCGGCCTGCCTTTGTGGACTTTCTCTCCACCGGGAATGCTCGCCGCGCCGGAAGAGGAGACCCTCCCGCTCGAATTCGAACCAGGGCCTACCCCGCGCGGCAATATTGAAGAAATCGACGCCATGATGGCCCAGCTTCTCGCGCACACCAACGCCGGCGGCCGGGCAGCCTTCATCGCGCCGGCGCAAGGTGCCATCAAACGCATGGTGGATCGCTTTGCAGAAAAGGGCATCCGCACCAAGGTGGCTACCCCTGGCTGGGAACCCACCGCCGGCGAAGTCACGCTCTACCAAGCACTAAGCCACGCCGGCCTGGTATTTCCCAAGGTGAAAAAGCCCAAGGACGCCGAGGCCCTCCCACTGGTCGTTGTAACCGAGACGGATCTGACCGGTAACCGCGTAGGCGATATCGCCGAAGCGAAGCGCCGGCCCGCCAAGCGCCGCAACAAGGTTGACCCGCTCGCCCTTAAGCAGGGCGATTTTGTGGTGCACGAGACCCACGGCATCGGCAAGTTTCTCAAGATGGCCGAGCGCACCATCCAATCCGGCGATGAAACCAGCCGCCGCGAATACATCGTGCTCGAGTACGCGCCCTCCAAGCGCGGCCAACCCGCCGATCAGCTCTGGGTTCCCATGGACTCGCTGGATCTGCTCAGCAAGTACACCGGTGGCGAATCGCCGCACCTGTCCAAGATGGGCGGTTCCGACTGGAAGAACACCAAGAAGAAGGCGCGCGCCGCCGTGCGTGAAATCGCCGGCGAGCTAGTCGAGCTCTACGCCAAGCGCCAGGCCGCACCAGGGCACCAGTTCTCCCCGGATAATCCGTGGCAGGCGGAGATGGAGGATAATTTCCCCTTCGTCGAAACCGAAGATCAGATGCTGGCTATCGACGCCGTCAAGCACGATATGGAGTCCACGGTGCCGATGGACCGCGTGGTCGTCGGCGATGTGGGCTATGGCAAGACCGAGGTGGCCATCCGTGCCGCCTTCAAGGCCGTGCAGGACGGCATGCAGGTGGCAGTCCTCGTGCCCACCACGCTGCTGGCGCAGCAGCACTTTGATACCTTCAGCGAGCGCATGACCGGCTTCCCCGTCAAGATTGAGGTGCTTTCGCGCTTTACCTCAAAGAAGGAAGCGAAGGACATCTTCAAGGGCCTGGCCGATGGCAGCGTCGATATCGTCGTCGGCACCCACCGCCTCCTCCAGACCGGCGTGCACTGGAAGAACCTCGGCCTCATCGTCGTGGACGAGGAGCAGCGCTTCGGCGTGGAGCACAAGGAGCACATCAAGGCGCTCAAGGCCAGCGTGGATGTGCTCACCATGTCCGCAACACCTATCCCGCGCACCTTGGAGATGTCCATGGCTGGCATCCGCGAGATGTCCACCATCCTGACCCCACCGGAAGACCGCCACCCCGTGCTGACCTACGTCGGCGCTTACGAGGACAAGCAGGTAGCTGCGGCCATCCGCCGCGAGCTGCTGCGCGATGGTCAAACCTTTTTCATCCACAACAAAGTCTCTGATATCGAAAAGAAGGCCCGCGAGCTGCGCGACCTGGTACCGGAGGCCCGCGTCGTCGTCGCGCATGGCCAGATGAACGAGGAGGTGCTCGAGCAAACCGTCCAGGGTTTCTGGGATCGCGAGTACGACGTTTTGGTATGTACCACCATCGTGGAAACCGGCCTGGATATCGCTAACGCGAATACCCTCATTGTGGAAAACGCCCACCATATGGGCCTGTCCCAGCTGCACCAGCTGCGCGGGCGCGTGGGCCGCTCCCGCGAGCGCGGCTATGCCTACTTCCTGTACCCCAAGGGGGCCACGCTCACGGAAACCTCCTATGACCGCCTGGCCACTATCGCTCAAAACAACGACCTTGGTGCCGGCATGGCCGTAGCCATGAAGGACTTGGAGATGCGCGGTGCCGGCAACGTCCTCGGTGCCCAACAGTCCGGCCACATTGCCGGTGTGGGCTTCGATCTTTACGTGCGCCTCGTTGGCGAGGCGGTCGAGACCTTCAAATCGCTCGCCCGCGGCGAGGCCCCCACCGTTACCGATGAGGGCCCGAAGGAAATCCGCATCGATCTCCCCGTGGACGCGCATATTCCGGAAGGCTATATCGACTCCGAGCGCCTGCGCCTGGAGGTCTACCGCAAGCTTGCGGCTTCGCAGAATGACGATGATCTCAAAGCCGTCATCGAGGAAATGGAAGACCGCTTCGGCCCGCTGCCGCAAGAGGTGTTGCGCCTGCTTTCCGTTGCCCGGCTGCGCCATCAAGCACGCCGCGCCGGCATTTCCGATATCACCGTGCAGGGCACCCGCGTCAAGTTCCACCCAGTGGAGTTGCCGGATTCCAAGCAGGTGCGTCTCAAGCGCCTATATCCGGGCTCCAGCTTCCGCGCGGCGGCGAAGGCAATCAACGTGCCGTTCCCCAAGGCGGGGCGCAATGTCACCTCCCCGAAGCTGCGCGATACCGAGCTCATTCAGTGGGCGGCGGACTTCCTAAGCGCGCTTTTCGACGTCGACCCCATCAACGTCAGCGGCGCCAAGCCCACCTCGAACGTGGTCAGCGTAGGGGAGTAGCTAGAGGGTGAGCCAGCCGGTGCTCAAGCCCCAAATGGCGGTGGCGGCACCGGCAAAGACAATAGCCACCACGCACCACTCGAAGGTGTTGAAGATGCGTTCTTTCTTCCACAAACGGGTGCCGACATACGGAATAAGTCCCGGTACCACGGCCAATGCGCCGAGCAGGACGTAGACGAGGTCGGCCGCATAAATCAGCCACAGGGAGTAGATAAACGCGAGCAAGGCGATCACCAAGTGCTTGCGGTTTTCCTTGCGGCTGACCTCTGGTCCGGAAAGATCGAACTTGATACCCGCTTGCGGGTGAGACAGCCCCTTGCCCCGCAGCGCCAGTAGCAGCAGGTACAGGGAAGAGAAGATATAGGGCAGCAAGTACATGATGGTTGCCAGCTGCACCATGGCGTTATAAGACGCCTCGTTGAGGTAGAAGACGATGATGAATAGCTGAATCGCCATCGTGGAAATCAGCTGCGCTACCCACGGCGCACCCGCCACGTTAATGGTACCGATGCGGCGGGGAATGAGGCCGTCGATGGCCATCATCACGATGGGCTCGGCACACAACATCTGCCAGGAGACATAGGCACCCAAAACCGACAAGCACAGTCCAATAGACACCAGCGCGCCGCCCCAGGGGCCGATGACCTCGGTGAGCACGGAGGCCATGGAATTATCTGGCAATGCGGCTAGTTCTTCTTTGGTCATCACGCCAAAGCTCAAGGTAGACACGGAAACCAGCAGTGCCAGCACGGCGAAAAAACCGATGACGGTCGCGCGGCCGACGTCGGTGCGCTTAGAAGCCTGCTTGGAATAAACGGATGCTCCCTCCACGCCGATGAAGACCCACACGGTAAAGAGCATGATTCCCTGGACCTGCTCGAAAACGCTGGCCTCAGACGCGCGTCCCCAGAAATCCAAGGTGAATTTATCCCAGCTGAACCCGAGGAACGCAATGAGCACCACAAAGGCCAGGATGGGCACAATCTTGGCAATTGTGGTGATGAGGTTCATGAACGCGGCCTGCTTAATGCCGCGGGCAAGTACCGCAAAAATGCCCCAGGATAGGAGGGAGACGGCGATGGCGGAGGTCCAGTAATGGTCGGCGTCGAAAAGCGGCAGGTAATGGCCCAAGGTATTGAAAAAGAGGGTGGCATAACCCACCTGCGCCATAACGGAGCCCAGCCAGTAGCCCCAGCCGGAGGTAAAACCAATAAAATCGCCGAGGCCGGCACGCACGTAGGAATAAACGCCAGAATCAAGGTGCGGCTTGCGGCGGGCCAGAATCTGAAAAACAAACGCCACAGAGAGCATGCCGATGCCCGCTACCAGCCAGCCAATGAGCATCGCGCCTGGGCCGGCAACGGAGGCGATGTTTTGGGGCAGCGAGAAAATGCCCGCGCCCACGGTGGAACCGATGATCAGCGCGACGAGGGTCCACAACGTCACGGAGTGGGATTTATTCTGGCTGGAGGTCATTGGCCTAAAATACCTTGAATAGCCCCATAATGGGAACTCGGGCTAGACTTTGTGCACATGACTGTGCTGTTGCTCGATGAACGTTGGCCCACCATGATCCCCATGCAGGCGCATGGGAAGCTGCGTGGCCCCGTCCACTTCACGGGTGAGGTACCCGTGTCCGTGCGGTGGAATTTTTCCGATCTGCTGGTAGGGGAGGACGCCACCGGCACCTTGGTAAGCACCGACGAACACGATCCGGAAACTCGCGCCCGCCTCGCTAGCGGCGAGTCCGTCATTCGCGCCGAATCCCTCGCGGATCCCATCATGCAGGCGCGCCAGACCATGGCCACGGCGCGGCGCATTGGGGAGTGGGAGCGCGAGCAAACCCATACCTCACTCTTGCCTTATCTCGAGGAGGAATCCGCCGAATTCGCCGCGGCCGTGCGCAACCGCGAACCGGAAAGCGAGATGCTCAAGGAATTGGGCGATATCTTCCTCCAGGTGCTCTTCCATGCGGAAATCTCCACCTTTTCGCTTGACGACGTCGCCCAGAGCTTCCTCACCAAAATGCGCGCCCGCGCCCCATACCTATTTGATGGCACCACGGAGATTGTCGACGTTGACACGCAAGAGAGGCTGTGGCGCGAAGGCAAGGGAATGTAGGATGGCTTCTCATGAAGAGGCTGCTGCAGATATTCGGGGGCTGCGGGGTGGCCGTAGCCGTGATAATCGCGCTGGTGGCATGGCTGTTGACGGGGCACGGCACTTCACAGGAGCCCGTACCGGAGAACATTCCGCCCGTTGAGGGCAAAGAGGTCGCGCATATTGACGTCAATGCCCCCGGCCGCACCGCCGATAAGCTCACCTACTGGGCCTCTGACCTAGCTGAGCAGACGGGTATCCCACCGGCAGCCCTGCGCGCTTATGGCAACGCCGAACTCATCGCTCAGCAAAAATGGCCGAATTGCCATCTGCGGTGGAATACCCTTGCCGGCCTGGGTTACGTGGAGACACGCCACGGCACCTACAACGGCAATTGGTTTAAGCCCTCCAAGCTTGACGACGCCGGCTACCCCCAACCACCCATCAACGGCATCGCCCTCGATGGCCTGAACAATACGGCGCACACCCCAGATACCGATAACGGCAAAATCGATGGGGATTCCGAATATGACCGCGCCGTCGGCCCGATGCAGTTTATCCCGACCACGTGGGAATCGGTGGGCGCTGATGCCAACGGCGATGGCAAGGCAGATCCCAATCAAATTGACGACGCCGCAGTTGGCGCCGCCGGACTTTTATGTTTTGGTGATAGAGATCTCTCTAACCCAGAACAGTGGGAGGAAGCAATCCTAAATTACAATCAGTCCAGCGAGTATTTGCATAAAGTTGCACACGCCGCCAATGCCTACTCGGTTCCGCAAAGTGCAAAGTAGTGTCACACAGTAAAGTTTTCTGCAACAATTGACAACGTAGCTGGGCCGGCTGGTCCAGAGCGAACTTTTTATGAGGAGTGAAAAACAGCATGGCTGACATCATCCACACTTTCGCCCGCGAAATTCTTGATTCCCGTGGTAACCCAACCGTCGAGGCCGAGGTCTTCCTTGATGACGGCGCCCGCGGTGTTGCCGGCGTTCCTTCCGGTGCTTCTACCGGTGTGCACGAGGCTCACGAGCTGCGCGACGGTGGCGAGCGCTACCAGGGTAAGGGTGTTCTGAAGGCTGTTGAGAACATCAACGAGAAGATTGCCGACGAAATTGCTGGCTTCGAAGCCGACGACCAGCGCCTCATTGACCAGGCACTGATTAAGCTGGACGGTACCGATAACAAGTCCGAGCTCGGCGCTAACGCTATCTTGGGCGTTTCCATTGCCGCAGCCAAGGCCGCTGCAGAGTCCGCTGCACTGCCTCTGTACCGCTACATCGGTGGCCCGAATGCACACGTACTGCCGGTGCCAATGATGAACATTCTCAACGGCGGCGCACACGCTGACTCCGGCGTGGACGTCCAGGAATTCATGATCGCTCCGATT
Source organism: Corynebacterium tuberculostearicum (assembly GCF_022347235.1). GTDB lineage: Bacteria > Actinomycetota > Actinomycetes > Mycobacteriales > Mycobacteriaceae > Corynebacterium > Corynebacterium tuberculostearicum_F. The sequence goes on along the minus strand of NZ_JAKRDX010000014.1, from coordinate 5,622 downwards.
GGTGCGGAGTCCTTCGCCGAGGCTCTTCGCATGGGCGCCGAGGTTTACCACGCACTGAAGGCAGTGCTGAAGGACAAGGGGCTGTCCACTGGTCTGGGCGACGAGGGCGGCTTCGCTCCGTCCGTTGACTCCACCAAGGCTGCCCTCGACGTCATCGTTGACGCCATCAAGAAGGCCGGCTTCGAGCCCGGCAAGGATGTAGCCCTGGCACTCGACGTTGCTTCCTCCGAGTTCTTCAAGGACGGCAAGTACCACTTCGAGGGTGGCGAGCACACCGCTGAAGAAATGTCCAAGGTCTACGAGGACCTCATCGACCAGTACCCGATCGTCTCCATCGAGGATCCGCTGCAGGAGGACGACTGGGATGGCTACACCACCCTGACCGCCGCAATTGGCGATAAGGTACAGATCGTCGGCGATGACTTCTTCGTCACCAACCCTGCCCGCCTGCAGGAGGGCATTGAGAAGAAGGCTGCCAACGCCCTGCTGGTTAAGGTCAACCAGATCGGTACCCTGACCGAGACCTTCGACGCAGTCGAGCTGGCTCACCGCAACGGCTACCGCACCATGATGTCCCACCGCTCCGGCGAGACCGAGGACACCACCATTGCGGACCTGGCTGTTGCTCTGAACTGCGGCCAGATCAAGACCGGCGCACCGGCACGTTCCGAGCGTGTAGCTAAGTACAACCAGCTGCTGCGTATCGAGCAGGAGCTTGGCGACGGCGCAGTTTACGCCGGCCGCTCCGCTTTCCCGCGCTTTAAGGCTTAATCGCCTCCTTTCGTAGCGCCCTCGCATTGCCGCGGGGGCGCTTTCGCATGTCTAGGTATTGCTGCCAGGTTTGCTTCCAATTCACGGTTCGCGGCGCTAAAGGCCCTTGGGCACGGTCAATTTCGAAGGTGCCGTCCGAAAAGAGCCACGCAACGTCTCCAGTGATGGGATCCATGATGTAGCGTGCCCTACCATCGGTCTTCACGTTGTGGTGGTGTTGACAGAGAGTGACAAGATTATCGACGCTCGTCGGTCCGCCGTCGGCATACTCCACTCGATGATCAAGCTGGCAGTAATGTGCAGGCATGGAACACCCTGGCCAACGGCACGTGGCATCGCGACCGTGGACCCATGTCCTGATTTGTTCGGTGGGAACGTAGGAGGAAGTTTCTTCTGGGCACAACTCGCGAGTCATCGAGTAATTGCTTAAATGCTCCGTAAGAACGCACCATCCCGCCGAAGGTATGTATACCCGAGAAGCATCGTCACCCGCTGCATAGGTGTTTATAACTACTTTTGTCTGGGTGCGATTAAAAATCAGCGCTTCCAAAGCCTCTGACTTAGTGATGTTCTTCTTTCGCGCTGCTTTATCGATGTGCCGTGAAATAGCACTGGCGGTAGCCTTATCCGTCTTCAGGGTGATGGTGGCTTGGCCTTTGGAATAAGAAATGGAAACGGAGCGCTCGATTTCCTTCTCAATATCTGGCTTGAGAATTCCGTCGATGTAGTCGCGCAAGAATCTACGGATTTCAGATTCCGTGGGGACATGTTGGGCAGGTTCCTTTGGGGTGAGGAAGTCTGCAAGGGCGGCATCGACTAGTTGGATGCCCTCGGCGTCGTCGCCAAGCGGGGCAAGCTCGGCATCAATAACGTGCAGCCGCGGGAGGTCAAGAATCCAATGTTCGGTCTGTACCGCCGTGGTTAACGGCAATTCTCGCATGCGCAGGTGAGAGCGCAGCGCGGATAAGACGCGCCAGTAGCTCAAGCCCACCCGCTTAGCTAAAGCAGTGGTAGTGCATTCGACATCGTTTTCTAATCGCGGAAGCACGGATTGGTATAGCTGCCAGGATTGAATGCGTTGGAGCATGCCCAAAACGCAAACCGTATCGTCGAGGTTATTGGTAGAAAAATAGGCGTTCTTTGGTGGTGCGTCGCTGGCTGTCACGGAAAGTTCCCCCTCTGGAATAAATCGCACACCCAATCGAATTTCTGCCCCTAGTATAAGCCGCCTTTCCGGCGTGCGCAAGGGGAAACGAAAGAGTGTGCGAAATTCCGGGGGTTAGTAACTGAAAACGTTGTCAGCTACTGCTTCGAGTTCCTTATCGTCATATTTGTCACCGCAGGTGGCTAGGGAACCCACGCCAGCCATGTACATGGTAAAAAGCTTGTCTAGGACGGGAGAAGCCGCTGATATTTCAAGCTTTTCGTAGACGGGAGCGTATTTCCTATCGAACTCCTCAAGGCTAGGGACGAGTTCTTCAAATGCGCTGTCGCCATGGGTTAGCAAATACTTGGCGTCGTCCAGGATTTGCTCATTCTCGCAGGCAACAGATCCAGCCTTCTTCAGCGTCGTGGCATTGACCTCGTAGCTTGTAGGGCCGTCTTCCTCTTCGGAAGCCCCAGCGCCGAACACATCTAGGTAGAAGTCCGGGATCGTGCCGTGTTCCTTTATGTGGTAAATGAAGCCGCTTTTGGTATTGAGGTCGTGCTTTCTGCTTGTGGTGGTGGGGGTTTCGCTGCTGGTAGGGCTTTCGCTAGTGGGGGATTCCGCTTTGGTGGCTGCTTCTTCTTTGTGGTCGGTCGAGCTGGACCCGGTAAGTAGGGTGCCTACGGCGGCTAGGAGGAGGAGACGCTTGAGGGGCATAGCTATTCCTTAAGTAGGGAATCTGGTTCGAAGCTCTAGCTGGAATGGATGGACTCAGCGACTTTTTCCAGTTCTTCATCGCTGAATTCATCGCCGCAAGCCATCACGGCACCGAGTGAGGTCATCGCTGCAGCCATGATCTTGTCATTGTCTGGTGCGTCATCGGGGATGTTCAGTGCTTCAAAAACATCACTGTATTTATCATCAGAGCCGCTGACTGATGACATAACAGCTTCCCCAAATTTGTCGGTGTTTCCTCGGAAATATTCCTTTGAAATGTCGAGCAACTCGTCATTCTTGCAGGTAGCTTCGCCGGCCTTCTTTACGGAATCCGCGTTGGTTTCAAAGGTCTCGGGCTGATCGTCGCCCTCGAGCTGGTCAGCATCGTGGTTGACGTAATCATCCGGCAGGGTTTTGTACTCCTTGAGATAGTCGGCCATGCCGTCTTTGGTGTTCAGGTCGTAGCCGTCTCCGTAGACGGGGTACTCGCCGTCTTGGGCGGAAGGGCTGCAGCTGGCAAGGAATAGGGTTGCAGTGAGAACGGGGAGGAGGCGCTTGAGGGACATGAAACTTCCTTCCTGGGAGGGAGAATTTCTTTTAGTGTATCCAAATTGCGCGTGCCACGTCCCTGTTACAGGAGTGACGGCGCTAGGATTAGAAGCCTATGGCACGCGAAAAGAAGACGCAGCGAAACCGGAGCCGCACTAGGGTTCCGGTGGCCTCGCGTGCTGCGGATATCCGCAAAGCTCAACGTGCACAACTGAAGCAGAAGCAGAAGCCGGACCGGATGAGTATTGCCGGAGTGGGCGTGATCGTTGCCATCGTGCTTGTGGTTTTGTTTGCCATCGCTATTCCGCTGCGCAATTACTACCACGGCCGGTCCGAGATTGCCCGCCTCAATGAGTCAATCGCCGCCAAGCAGGATGAGAAGGCTGCTTTGCTGGAGAAGATCGATAGATATAAGTCTGATGAGTACATCAAGCAGGAGGCGCGGCGCCGATTCGGGGTCGTCGATGAGGGCGAGACCGCCTACCGCATCATCGACCCGCAGATTAAGCCGGATGACCAGCTCACCACAGATGGTCAGAAGGAAGAAGATTCCCGCGAATGGTACGAAGTTTTGTGGGATTCCGTAGCCGAGCCGCCTGAGGAAGAAGCTCCGTCCGAGCAGGTAAATCATCTTCCAATTGAGCCGGCGCCGGAAGAGAATCCAGATGTGCGATAATTGTCCGCATGACCGTCACTGATGCAGATATCGCTGTAGTAACTGAGCAATTGGGCCGCACCCCGCGCGGGGTCCTAGAGGTTTCTTATCGCACGCCGGATGGGCAGCCCGCGGTAATTAAGACGGCGCCCAAGCTTGCCGACGGCACCCCATTCCCCACCCTCTACTACCTCACCGACCCACGGCTTACTGCCGAAGCCTCACGCTTGGAGGTTGCCCACGTTATGAAGTGGATGGAAGCCCGCTTGGGTGAGGACGAGGAATTGGCTGCCGACTATCAGCGCGCCCACGAATACTTCTTGGCCAAGCGCAATGACATCGAAGACCTTGGCACCGATTTCTCCGGTGGCGGCATGCCCGATCGGGTCAAGTGTCTGCATGTGCTCATCGCATACGCGCTAGCTGAAGGTCCACAGCATTTCCGTTTGGGAACTGAAGCGGTTGCCATGGCTGCTGACCACGGCAAGCTTCGAGGCTCTGCCATCCCGCAAGATTGGCCCAGCGTCGAGGATCTGGGGATTGACTTGGCCCAGTTCGATTTCTCTAACGCGGAATAGGAGGGCTGCTATGACTCGCGTTGCTGCGATTGATTGCGGTACGAATTCGATTCGCTTGCTCATTTCGGAGATTCAGGAAGACGGCAAGGTTCGCGATATTACCCGCACCATGGAAATCATCCGCTTGGGAGAGGGAGTCGATGCCACTGGCGAAATAGCCCCTGCGGCCCTAGACCGCGCCCGCGTGGCCTTGGAAGGCTACGTACGCCAGATGAAGTTTGAGAAGGTCACCCGCGTGCGGATGGTCGCTACCTCCGCTACTCGCGATGCCAAGAACCAGCAGGAATTCTTCGACATGACCGCTGAGTTGCTCGGCCAAATTCAGCCTGGCGCACAGGCCGAGGTCGTCTCGGGCGAGGAAGAGGCTCTGCTGTCCTTTAATGGCGCCGTGGCCGATGTGGAGCCAGACCGCGGGCCATTCTGTGTCATCGACCTGGGCGGCGGTTCGACCGAGTTCGTCGTAGGCACGGCCGATGGCGATATCTTGGGCACCCACTCTGCCCGCATGGGGTGCGTCAGGCTAACCGAGCGCATTATGCGTACCGATCCGCCTACCGAGTCGGAGATTGAGATCGCTTCCGAGTACGTCGGCGAGCGCACGGCAGAAGTGGAGAAGATAGTACCTATTTCTAAGGCCCGTACCATCGTCGGCTGCGCAGGCACGTTTACCACTCTTTCTGCATTGGCTCAGGGCCTTGAGCGCTACGACGCCGATGCCATTCACGGGTCTGAGCTCCGCTTCGATGCCCTGCGCGTGCTTTTGCAGCAGCTTATTGGCCTGCCTTCCGACGTCCGCGCCCTCAACCCCGTCATTCACCCCGGCCGTGCCGACGTCATTGGCGGTGGGGCGGTAGCCGTCGAAGGCATCATGCAGCTTATCGAGCGAAATTGCGATGCGCGCAGCTTTTTCATCAGTGAAAAGGACATTCTCGACGGCATTATCGCTGGTCTGGCTGCTGAGGGTACCCCTCGTTAACTCCCGTAGGGTGGGGTGGCCTAAAATATTCCTTGCCCTTGCCCCCATAGCCCAATCGGCAGAGGCAGTCGACTTAAAATCGATTCAGTGTGGGTTCGAGTCCCACTGGGGGCACCATGTGAAGTCTCGAGACATCGTTCCGGTCGGTGTCTCGAGATTTTCTGCTTTTGGTTGCCCCAGACTCCCGAAAACCAGGCATTCGCAACGTCGCGAGTACTGCGAGGGTCAG
>NZ_JAKRDX010000013.1:0-76183 GCF_022347235.1 Corynebacterium tuberculostearicum | reverse complement strand
GTCGAGGCTGCGGTGGTAGTTTCAGCCGTCGTTTTCTTGGAAGTTGTCTTTTCCGAGGTAGACGTGCTTGAGGTCGGCAGGTCGGACGGCTCGGCAGGCGAGGATGCCTCAGAGGACGGCTCTGCAGATGTCGTGCTCTTCGTGGACTCGGTGGTCTGGGAAGGCTCTGCAGCCTGGGTCGGCTTAGACGTTGGCTCGCTCGTGGCAGAACTGGTGGCGGAGCTGGAAGGTTCTGCGGTCTGCTTTTCTGTCGAGGCTGCGGTGGTAGTTTCAGCCGTCGTTTTCTTGGAAGTTGTCTTTTCCGAGGTAGACGTGCTTGAGGTCGGCAGGTCGGACGGCTCGGCAGGCGAGGATGCCTCAGAGGACGGCTCCGCAGATGGCGTACTCTTCGTGGACTTCGTGGTCTGGGAAGGCTCGGCAGACTGGGAGGACGAGGAGGTTGCGGTCGGCGCCTTGGCCGCTACCTGGGGTGCGGGTTCCGAGCTGGAGGATGGCGTCGAGGCAGGCGTGGTCCGAGACGGTGCGGGTGCCGGGGCAGAGGTTCGGACCGAGTCGACGTTGTCGGCTGCGGCACTGGCGGCAGCAGCGGCGGTGGAGGCGGCGCGAGAAATCGCGTCGGAACTGTCGCCGTGGTGGCCGCCGCGGGGTTCGCTGTGGTGGCCACGTCGGTTGTCGGAGGCAGCGGCCTGGGCACGGTCAGCATGAGGAGAGTGCGTCGCGCTGGGCTTTTTCGTGGTCTGCGAAGGGTAGGTGTGGTGGTGCGGTGCTGGAAAAGAGGGGGCGTCGGCAAGCGAGGGCTGAGCCGAGGTACCGCTGGTGGGGCCGGCATCGTGGATGCGCGGCGTGGCGGGGTGCGCGGGGCGCTTGGGGCCATTGCCGTCGAAGTGGGAAGAATGGTTGCCTTCCGGAGCAGGAGCGGTGGAATGCGCGTTGGTGTCCGAAAGGGCTTCGTCGTCGCTCAGCAGGTTGGTGGCCACGGTGGCACCGCCACCAACGAGCACGGCGACGCCGGCTGCGGCCAGCAGGTTCGAGGTCACGGCACCGGATGCGCCGGCGGCAGAGGCGACGCTGAAACCGCCGGTTGCGGAGGTGCCGGCGGTAGAGGCACCGGCAGCGGGGCCGCCGGGCACAGTGGATGCGGCCTGAGCGCGGGCTGCGGTAGCGGCGGACATGACGGCGGTGCCACCGGCGACGACACCCAAAATTAGGCCGGCGTGGTGCCTATTGGCGGCGTTGTGTGCGTAGACGGTGAGCGCGGGGCGGTCATCGGCGTTGTAGTGGAAGTAACCGTGGGCAATGGCGAGGCGGCCGGTCTTGGTGCAGTCGAGCACGGCAGGGGCGATCTCGCGGGCGGCCTCCCGGGGAAGGGAGCCCAAGAAGGTGCTATTGATATAGACGTCGACGGTATTGCGGCGCAGGAAACCGCGGGTGCGCAAAGAAACGAGGTAGTGCTCGTCGGTTTGCGGAAAGGCGGTGACGGCCTTGGAAAACTCCGTCAACGTGGCGGTGGTCTCGCCGGGCAGCATGGTCCAGCGCTGCGCTGGCGGGTTATTGGCGGGAATGCACAGGTGCGGCGCCGGCAGCAGCAGGTTGAGCGTGGGCCATTCTTCCCCAGCGGCATCCGTCATGCTCACATGGGCGGTGGCGCGCGGGTGCAGGCCGGCGCTGAGAATCCAGTCAAAGAGAGCGTAGGCCTGGGAATCGGCGGCGCTGAGGTGGCCCACAAGCGAGTCATCGATCCGAACCGCGAAGCCTTCCTCGGCGGTACGGGGGCCGAGTTCTGCGGATAGGTAACCATCTTCCGTGGCTGTGGATTCGAGCAAGCCGCTGAAAATCTCCGGCGACACATCCCCGACGGGCAGGTTATGGATCACGCCAAAACCGTGGTCAGGGACCACGTAGGTGGCGGAATCCAGCGAAGTCATTGGGGCCTTTCCATGCAAAACAATAGTTATTTTGCATTCTAAGCGTCTCTAGGGGCGATTTCCAATTTCCCAACCCGGCGAGAAAGGGGTGTTATCTTGCCCCAAAAGTTTCTACAGAATAAAAATAAGCACGGCGATAAGCGCTGCAATTACCAGCAGGGCAATGAGGGTGGGCCACCACTGCTGGCGGCGCGGTGCGGAGTCATCGACGTTGACGGCGCGGAAGCTCGTGGTTTCGAAGGTTTCGGTGGCGGCGGGGGAGGTAGGGGTGGCGTCGGCAAGCGAGGCTTCCTTTGAATCCGGCAGCGGCGCACCCGCATAGATACTGAGCACGCGGCCAGTGCTGCGCGGCGCATGGTAGGCGTGGGCTAGGGTTATGCCCTGCTTGGCGACGTCCACCCCTTCCAACCGCCCCACCCACCGCGGGCCCAAGTAGGCATCGGTGCCGGAACCGGTGGTGCTGGGTGAAAGCGTCACCAATACGTGCATGCGGGCCTGGGCGGGAATATCCAGATCTGCGGGGAGATCGGTGATATTGATGGGCGGGGCATAGCCCAGCATTGTCCACGGGCCCGCTGGCGGATTATTGGCCGGCAGGCAGAGGCCCGGCCGAGGTAGCAGCAGGGACAGGGATCCATCGGGCTGCGGCGCGGCCGTGGCTGCAGGGGTGAGCCCGGCGCGAAAGAGCAGATCTATCTCGGGGTACTCGGCGCGGTCTGCGCTGGTGATGTGCCCGATGGGGGAGTCGGTGTGCACCTCCAGGCCACCGTCCTGGCGGGGCGCCAAGGTGACGGTGAACTCTTGGTTTTCCTTCGTCTGCGCACCATAGATGGGCAGGGCCTGCACGGCGCCCAAGCCGCGGTGCGGAATGAGGTAGGTAGAAGAAGGCATACCCACCCTTCTACCACGCCGGGGCGCGGCGCTGGTGTGTAGCGCCGGCGAGCGCGCTTAGGCCAGGGCGCGGTTGACGGCGGAGTTAATCGCGTTAATGGAAGCCCGCGTGGTGGAGCCGGCGATGCCGGCGCCCCACACCTTGCTCTGGTTGACGTCGGCGGCGATATAGCAGGCGGCCTCGGCGTCGTCACCGGCGGAGCGGGACTGCTGGGAGTATTCCATGACTTCGAAGTCGATGCCCAGGGATTCCAGCGCGTTGGCATACGCCGCAATGGGGCCGTTGCCGGTGCCGGAGACGGTGGACTTTTCCCCGCGGAAGGCCACGGTGGCGGTCACGGCGACGTCACCGTCAGCGGCCGGGGAATTGTCTATGTGGAAGGCCTCCACGACCAGCGGGGTCTCGCGGTCCAGGAATTCGGTGGCGAAGATGTCCCACATATTCTTGGAATTGACCTCGCCGCCTTCGGAGTCGGTGATTTCTTGTACCACGGTTGAAAACTCCGCTTGCATGGCGCGCGGCATATTGATGCCGTGGTCGGTCTTCATGATGTAGGCAACGCCGCCCTTGCCGGACTGGGAGTTGACGCGGATGACCGCCTGGTAGTCGCGGCCCACGTCCATCGGATCGATGGGCAGGTAGGGAACCTCCCAGATGGCCTCGCGCAGTTCTTCCCACGAGACCTCGGTATTGTTCGCGCCGGGGCGGATGGTGGCCGCCAGCGCATCCAAGCCCTTGTTGATGGCGTCCTGGTGGGAACCGGAAAAGGCGGTAAAGACCAACTCGCCGCCGTAGGGGTGGCGCTCCGGAACGCGCAGCTGGTTGCAGTATTCGACGGTCTCGCGGATCTGCGGCAGATCGGAAAAATCGATCTGTGGGTCCACGCCCTGGGTGAGCATGTTCAGGCCCAGGGTAATGAGGTCAACGTTGCCGGTGCGCTCGCCGTTGCCAAACAGGCATCCTTCGATGCGGTCCGCCCCGGCCATGAAGCCCAGCTCGGCAGCGGCGATTCCCTCGCCGCGGTCATTGTGCGGGTGCAGCGAGAGCAAGATGTCCTCGCGGCGGGCCAGGTTGCGGTGCATCCACTCGATGGAATCGGCGTAGACATTGGGTGAAATCATCTCCACGGTGGAGGGCAGGTTGATGATCATCGGATTATCCGGGGAGGGGTCCATGATCTCTACTACCTCATCGCAAACCTCGCGGGCGAAGTCCAGCTCGGTGCCGGTAAAAGATTCGGGGGAGTACTCCCAGCGCCACGTGGTGTCTGGGTAGTCCGCGGCGATGGATTTGATGAGCTCGGCGGCGTCGGTAGCCAGCTTCTTAATGGCGGGCTTGTCCTTGCGGAAGACCACACGGCGCTGCAGCTTCGAGGTGGAGTTATAAAAGTGCACGATGACGTTCTTGGCGCCCTCACAGGCCTCAAAGGTGCGGCGGATCAGGTGCTCGCGGGCCTGGACTAGGACCTGGATGGTGACGTCATCGGGAATCTTATTGCCCTCGATGATTTCGCGGACGAAGTTGAAATCGGTTTGGGAAGCGGACGGGAAGCCGACCTCGATTTCCTTGTAGCCCATCTTGACCAGCAGGTCGAACATGCGGTGCTTGCGCTCTGGGCTCATGGGATCAATCAGCGCTTGGTTGCCATCGCGCAGATCCACCGCGCACCACTGTGGGGCGTGGGTGATCTTCTTGCTGGGCCACGTGCGGTCCGGCAGGTCGATGTCTTCCACTTCGACGGCGAAGGGCTGGTAGCGCTCGTGGGGCATGGCGGAGCCGCGCTGCTTATTCCACGCGGGCTGTCCCTCGCGGCGTGGGCCGTTAGGGGTGGTGATATCGCGAGGGGCGCTGATAAAAGAGTCAGTGGGGGACATGCTGCGGTTTCCTCTTCTGTGGTGTCTATGGGGAGACGGCCAGCTGGGCTTGGGCAGCCGGACTCCGCGACGGGGCGCTGGCCAGTGCTTAGGCCGAAATCCCGCCGCGGCAGATAAGGAGTAGGTCAATCCGCTGTGTCATATCGGTCACACTACAGGCTCTCTCACTATGTGACAAGAGATTTCATTCAATGAGACACGGCGGCGGTACGGTACTATGCCTTTCGTGTCTACAGCCCGCCATGCCGCACCCACCTCACCGTCCTTACTGCGCTCCTTGTGGGCGCCTGCCGCGCTCGTTGCGCTCATCGGCGCCGCACTGCGCGTGGGCGTGCTCGCGGCCGTGGCCGCCGTGCAGGACGATAAGCTCTGGGGCCTGCTTAATAAGTGGGACGCCAAGCACTACGTAGAAATCGCCCGCGGCGGGTACTTCGGCGCGGATATCTCAACGGATGGGCCGGTCCATGAGACGACCATGGCCTTCTTCCCGGGCTTTCCCTTCCTGGTGCGTGCGGTGAGCGGCATCCTGGGAACCGGCGAGGCCGGCACTGCCATCGCGCTCAACGTGCTCTTTAGCATCGCGCTGGCCGCCGGGGTGATGGCCCTGGCCGCGCAGATGGGCATGGGGAAGTGGGCCCAGGTACTCAGCGCCGTAGTGGTAACTAGCGCGCCGATGTCCATCGTGTTTTCTATGCCGTATACCGAGGCGCTTTTCGGGGCACTGGCTATCTGGGCGGTGGTGGCGCTGGTGGGCGAGCGCTGGTGGGCCGCCGCGGCGTATATCTTTGTGGCCGGGCTCGTGCGTCTTACCGCGGTGGACCTCGTTGCGGTCTTTGGGCTTATGGTGCTGCTGCGGGCCCGAAAGGACTGGCGAGCCTGGGCCGCGGTGGCGTTTTCGGTCGTGCCGCTGGTGGGCTATTTGTGGTGGTCGAGCAGCCACTTGAAAGAGGTCGGCGGCTACTTTGGTATCCAGAAAGAACATTGGAATTCCGGCTTCGATGGCGGCAAAGCCACGGTGGTGTGGCTGTGGGAGACGCTCACCGGGGCCACCAATGGCGGCTACCTGCTCAGCGCCGGCGTAATGATCGCTGCCCCGGTATGCCTGGTGCTGGCGTGGCGCCGCCTGCCGTTGGCGGCCTGGCTATTTTCCGCCGTCCTCATGGCCAATGTGCTGCTTTCTGATGGCATCATGCACTCGCGGCCCCGGCTGCTCCTGCCGGCGGTGATCGTGTTGTTGCCGTGGGTGAAAAAGGGGGCGTCGGCAAGCGTTGCGGTTATTGCCTGGGCCCTGTTTGGCGCGTGGTTTTCGGCCTACATGCTCGGCGTATTTGAGTGGGCCATCTAGCCGCGCTGGCTTACCGGGCTGCGGGAGAGCACGATGGTGGACAGCACCATGACGGTCAGGGCGATGAGCATAATTGCCCAACCGACGGCCGTATCGATGAGGAATTTCTCTCCCAGAACCATGTATCCCAAGCCGAAAGCCACGATGGGCTCAAAGATGGTCATGGCCGGCAGGGAATGGGCCAGGGGGCCGGCGTTGAAGGAATATTGCTGTACCACCGTGCCGGTGAGCGCGAGGCCGATGAGGCCGTAGAACTGCCAGCTGGCCAACAGGGTGGTGAGGCCTTCGTGGGTGAAAATATCCACCACGGCCTTCGAGAGCAGGGCGACGAAGCCATAGATAACGCCGCAGGCCGTGCCCAATGCCAAGGGGCGCTGATCTGGTAGCTTTGCGGCTGCTGCGCCGAGGATTGCGAGGGTGGCCAACCCCACGAGGAGCGCCGGCCACCAGTCGCTCCATTCGGGGCGGGGATTGCCGGCAACCGGCCGGCCGTAGATGACCATGATGCCCACCGCGATGGTCAGCGCAATGGACCAGAAAACTTCGTGGAAGGGCATCTTGCGGCCGGAGTACCACGCCGATAGCGGCAGGGTAAACATCAAGGACAGCACCAAGATGGGCTGGACCACCAGCAAGGTGCCGAAGCCGAGCGCGATAACCTGCAGGCCATAGGCGCCAATCGCGGCCGCGGTGCCCACCCACCACAAGGGATTAGACATGGCGGCGCGCATGACCGAATCATCGGCGTCGAGGGCAATGCGGTGGCGGATGACCGTGCCCCAAGCAACCGTCAGCGCGGATGCGAGCGCGAAAAAGATGGCGAGGAGGTTGCTTAACACCCGCTCAACGGTAGTAAAGATTCCTGTTATATGCATATTCTGCGCTGTATGGCGCGCGTTTTTCTCCTTGGAGGCGGCCGGCGCATGGCGCGCTTTACCCTTGAGGCGTGTGAATAAAAAGCAAGCATTGTCTAGGAATTATGATGAGGACTAGACCCCTGCGGGGTAGCATGGGTATTTGACTAGTGACCGACAGGTATTTCTGGCGGTGTGCAGACGCGCGCCAGGGGTGCCTTGAAAGACGAAAGGCGGCATCCTTACCGTGGCCCTGATCGTGCAAAAATATGGCGGTTCATCCCTCGAATCCGCAGACCGCATTCGCGCCGTTGCGGAGCGCATCGTGGCCACCAAGAAGCAGGGCAACGACGTCGTCGTGGTGTGCTCCGCCATGGGCGATACCACCGATGAGCTGCTCGACCTTGCCGCCCAGGTCAACCCCGTGCCACCACGGCGCGAAATGGACATGCTGCTGACCGCCGGCGAGCGCATCTCCAATGCGCTGGTGGCCATGGCCGTGGAATCCTTGGGTGCCCATGCCCAGTCCTTTACCGGCTCCCAGGCCGGCGTGCTTACCACCGAGCGCCACGGCAATGCCCGCATCGTGGACGTTACCCCAGGCCGCCTGACTGAAGCGCTGGATGAGGGCAAGATCTGCATCGTCGCCGGATTCCAGGGAGTTAATAAGGAATCGCGCGATGTCACCACGCTGGGCCGCGGCGGTTCCGATACCACCGCGGTGGCGCTAGCGGCCGCGCTGAATGCGGACGTGTGCGAGATTTACTCCGATGTCGATGGCGTGTATACCGCAGACCCGCGCATCGTCCCGGACGCGCAGAAGCTAGACAAGCTCTCCTTTGAGGAGATGCTGGAGATGGCCGCGGTAGGTTCCAAGATTTTGGTTCTGCGCAGCGTGGAGTACGCCCGCGCGTTCAATGTACCGTTGCGAGTTCGCTCGTCTTATTCAAATGACCCCGGCACCCTAGTTACCGGATCGATGGAGGATATCCCTGTGGAAGAAGCAGTACTCACTGGTGTAGCAACCGATAAGTCCGAGGCAAAGGTCACCGTCCTTGGAATCCCGGATCGCCCCGGGGAGGCGGCGAAGGTTTTCCGTGTCATTGCTGATGCAGAGATCAATATTGACATGGTCTTGCAAAACGTCTCCTCCCTGGAGGATGGCACCACCGATATCACCTTCACCTGCCCGCGTGCCGACGGCCCACGCGCCATGGAGCTGTTGACCAAGCTGAAGTCCGAGGGCGGCTGGGCCAATGTGCTTTACGACGACCAGGTGGGCAAGGTCTCCCTCGTCGGCGCCGGCATGAAGTCCCACCCGGGCGTGACCGCCGAGTTTACCGAGGCCCTGCGCGACGTCGATGTCAATATGGAGCTCATCTCCACCTCCGAAATCCGCATATCCGTGCTCACCCGCGAGGCCGACCTGGATAAGGCCGCCCGTGCGCTGCACGATAAGTTCCAGCTTGGTGGCGAAGAAGAAGCCACGGTTTATGCTGGAACCGGACGTTAAATACCCAAAAGCAACTACAGAGGATTTTTAAGTCATGACCACTGTTGCAGTCGTAGGCGCTACCGGCCAGGTCGGCCGCGTTATGCGCTCCATCTTGGAAGAACGCAATTTCCCGGCGGATAAGGTGCGCTTTTTCGCCTCGTCTCGCTCCGCCGGCACCGAGCTGGAATTTCGCGGCGAACAGATTACCGTAGAAGACCTCGCTGAGGTCACCGAACAATCCGTTGCCGACGTCGATATCGCCTTGTTCTCCGCTGGTGGCTCCACCTCCAAGCAGTGGGCCCCGGTCTTCGCCGCGGCCGGCGCGACCGTGGTGGATAATTCCTCGGCCTACCGCAAGGACCCAGAGGTTCCCCTCATCGTTTCCGAGGTCAACCCGCAGGAGGCGAAGAACACCCCGAAGGGCATCATCGCGAACCCGAACTGCACCACCATGGCTGCCATGCCAGTGCTGAAGGTCCTCCACGATGCCGCTGGCCTGAATAAGCTCCACGTGTCCTCCTACCAGGCGGTGTCCGGATCCGGTCTGGCCGGCGTGCAGACGCTGGCCGCGCAGGTCTATTCCGTCGGTGATCACAATGTGGGCTTGGTTCACGATGGTTCCGCGCTTAATGAAGAAGACTTTGGCCCGTACGTGGCACCCATCGCTTATAACGCCCTGCCGATGGCCGGAAACCTCGTGGATGATGGCTCCCTAGAGACCGACGAGGAACAAAAGCTGCGCAACGAATCCCGCAAGATTCTAGACATTCCGGAGCTGAAGGTAGCGGGCACCTGCGTGCGCATCCCGGTCTTCACCGGCCACACCCTGACCATTCACGCCGAGTTCGATAAGCCCATCACCCCAGAGCAGGCCACCGAGCTTTTGGGTGGCGCTCCGGGCGTTACGCTTGCCGACGTCCCCACTCCGCTCGCCGCCACCGGCATCGACGAGTCCTTGGTCGGCCGCATCCGCCAGGACCAAACGGTGGACGATAACAAGGGCCTGGTACTCGTCGTGGCCGGCGATAACCTGCGCAAGGGCGCTGCTCTCAACACCATCCAGATTGCAGAGCTGCTCGTCTAGCACAGCGCTACTTCGCCGCCTGTCGCATTACAAAGCTCGGCGCCCTCCTTTCCTAATAGCAAGGGAAGGAGGGCGCCGAGCTTTTGGCCTATCAGCCGTGGACGAGGGGGCTAGTCCTCAGAAACCGGCTTGGCGGTGCCAGTGCCGGAGTCGGCACCAGTGCTCTTCTTGCCAAAGTCGAGGTCGCTAGTGGACGACGGAACCTCCGGCTTGGTGTGCTGCACGTAGGTCACGGACGGCTCCGGATCTTCGCGGTCGTACTCAATATCATCATCATTTTCGAGCTCCTCGTGGATCTCTTCTGCGATATTGGTAACGAACTCGGTGGTTTCCATATTGGATGCTGCAGCCAGCTTGCGCAGCTCGCGCTCGTTCTTCTTGGTAAAGCGCTTGCGCGGGTCCAAGCGGCGGGACACCAGCTCGTGTGCGCGCATGCGGCGGTCAGACTCGTCCGAGAGCTTGCTGCCGTTCTTGATGCGGTTGAAGACCATCACCACGATCATCAGCAGTCCGAGGTAGCCCAGGATCGGGTAGACGTTGCTGACCAAGGCCTGAAAGCCCACGAAGGACAAGATGAAGCCGATGATGCAGGCGCCGGCATAAACCGGGTAGAAGCGCTTGGGGTTATTGCGGGTCAAGCGCTTGCCCAGCGCGTAGAACATGCCGATGGCGGTATTAAAGACCATGCCATAAATGACAAAGGTCATCAGTACGCCGAGTACCGGGTGGATGCTGGTAATCAGGCTTAGCACCGGCATATCCTGGCCGTTGACGGTCTCGGCCTCGAAGAAGAGCGCAAAGACCAGCAGGGCCAACAGGATTAGGTAGAGCAGGCCGCCAATGAGGCCACCGATGCCGACTGCACGGTTATCCAGGAAGTTACCGCCAATAACGATGGACATGGATACTGCCGTCATCACGTTCAGGCCGGTGTAGTTCAGTGCGGCTAGCCACCAGTTAGGCAGCGAGGTATCAACATTGTTGACCGCCCAGTCATTCATGGCAGAGAAATCAACGTCTGCGTTCAAGATGGTATAGCCGGTGGCAATCACCACAAAGATGATGATGAATGGGGTGATGGTACCGATGACCGCGGTTACGCGGTCGACATCCATGAGGCCGACGAGCAGCACCAAAATCAGCATGGCGGTGGCGCCCACCCACACGGGGATGGACGGGAACTGCTGATTGATATTCGCACCACCGCCGGCAAACATGACGAAGCCGATGGCGAACAAGGTCACCAGGGTGGACCAGTCCAAAATCTTGGCGGTAAATGGCGATGCGACCTTGTCGTAGACAGCGGTGTGCTCCTCGGCTTGGAAATACGAGCCGAGCTGCAGGATGGAGATGCCGGTGATCATCATCAAACCAGCGGCTAGGGCGATACCCCACAGGCCCCAGTTACCAAAGGCCACAAAGTACTGCATGGCCTCCTGGCCGGAGGCGAAGCCTGCGCCCACGACGACGCCGATAAACGCCATGGAAATTCCGATTGCGCGTTTTAACATGAAAGGGAGAAACTCTCTTACTCACACGCGCCGGGCCCGCCATTGGTATCGCGCGGGCCCGGATCGACGGTCGATTTATCACGTGTGTTCACATCTAATAAACCACACATCGGACAGGTATTTCGGGCAAGAATCGCCACAACTGTGGTCTCGTTCACCCCGGCCGTAGTACGCAAAGTGCAGCTAAGTGCCAAATTTTGGGACCCGTGGGGCGAAAGGTAACCGTTGCCACAACATCCAGGAGTCCAATTGTTTCATGCCGATTTAGAGCACTACTTAGCCATTGTTGAGCGGGTTTATGTTGCGGTGCAGCGGAGTGGAAGGCATAAACGAGAATGTTGACATCAGGAATGATCATCGAGTACCGCCCACACAGCTTCTTTGTTGCTGAGATCAACTAGAGCCGGTCCGCCGCAATCGAAGGAGGGCAGGTTAACGGGGGTGTCTTCGGTACTGATGCGGGCTTCCTTCTTGAGGGCAGCGCGGACCGCCTCTTCGACGTATGAGCTCAAAGTGACATTGTTGGCTTTGGCTTGGACCTTCGTTTCTTCAAGGAGTTTCGGCGGGAGGTTTATCGTCGTGCGCATACCTTTAGGGTAGAAAGCATCAAGTCATCATTCAAGAGGTGCAATGATGTATCTGCCTTCAGGAAGCCGTGAAAGGTTGACTGGTGTCTTAATTCAGTGCGAGCGTCAGGATCAGTACTCCGATGGAGAATGCGAGCATGCCTAAGCAGTTGATCCAGAATGCGCTACCGAGGAAGTGGGCGCGGACATGGGCTGCTGCGGCCGCGCAGAAATAGGCGATGACTCCAATCATGGCTGTGATTCCTACGCCGGGGAACCAGAGGCCGGCAATGAGTCCTACGGCGGCGAGGCACTTGATGACAATGAGCGCCCACCACCAGTCCTTGGGGAGTTTGACGCCGCTGAGGCAGGCTTCGATGAAGGGGACTGGTTTGAGGGAGAGGGCGGCGTCGCCAAGCAGAATGGCTGCTAGTAGAAGGGAGGGCCAGGCTGGGGAAGATTCTAGGATCATTGGGTTACTCCGAATGCGGTGTTGAGGCGTTCGATCGATGAGGCGGCTTGGGATGTGAGGTGCTCGGTGTCGTAGATTCCGGCGGCCCAGCCGATGAGTAAGCCGAGGTAGACGTTGTACAGCAGGTCGGCGTACTCGGCCGCATCGGCGCTGCTGAGCCTGGTGCCGAGTCGCAGGGTGATTTCATCGGTCAGGAGCGTTTTGAGTGCGGTGAGCGCTTCGCCTTGATTGCCTTGTTGGATGAGTGCTGCGCCAAAGGCGCGGGAGAGCTCTTCGTGGCCGGTAAACATCTGGAGGAAAGGTCTCAGGACATCGAGAAGGCTATCGGATTGTCCCCGGATGTCATCGTGGAGTTCTGAAATGTGTTGGCCAATGGTGCGGATGAGCAGCGTTTGTTTGTCGCCGACTCCCATGACGGTTCCCACGCTAACGCCAGCTTCGGATGCGATAGTCCGGATGCTGGTGGTGGCGTAGCCCTGAGTGAGGAAGAGTTCGTAGGCGGTGGCTAGGACCTTGCTGACGGTGCCAGCTTTGGCGGCCGAGCGCGATGAGTGAACGTGTTCAGTGAACATGTTCAAAAGGGTAGCTCTTGATGGTTTCGAGGTCAATGACGCCGAAGTGTTGACAGTTGGCGCTAGGCCAGCGTGGGGAAGACGCGGTCGCGCAGCAGGTGTGCAAGCTCGCGGTCGGGGGCTGCTGGGTTGACCCAGGCGGTGTCGCCGATTTCGGCGGCGGCATGGGGTTCGTCGGCGGTGACGGTGCGGGTGTAGGTGAAGATGGTGCCGACGACGACCTCGCCCGGTTCGTTGGCGGCGGGAGCGTCGAAGGTGCCGAGTTTGTTGAGGCTCTCGGCGTCGAGGGTGAGGCCTACTTCTTCGGCAACTTCGCGCAGGGCGGCGTCGACAAGCGCCTCGCCCGCCTCGGGCTTGCCGCCGGGCAGTTGGTACTTGGTGGAGGACTTCTTGCGCACGGTAAGCACGTGGCCTTGTGGGTTGCGGATGACGACGGCTGCTACTTCAATCATGGCTGCTGATTGTAGGCGGCCTAGAGCAGCGGCAGGAGCACGAGGGCGAGATTGAGTGCGATGACCAGCGCGGCAAGCGTCCAGCCCACGGCCATAGACCAGGGTTTCGCGGCGAACTCACCCATGACGTCCCGGGAGCCGGCATAGCGGAAAAGCGGGATGATGGCGAAGGGGATGCCCAGGGAAAGAAGTGCCTGGCTGACCACCAGTGCCATAGTGGGGTCGACCCCGCAGCCGATGATGACCAGCGCCGGGATGAGCGTGACCAGGCGGCGGACTAGTAGGGGGACCTTGATGTGAAGCAGGCCGTCCATGATTTCGGAGCCGGCGTAGGCGCCCACTGACGTCGAGGCGAGGCCGCTGGCCAGCAGGCCGATGGCGAAGAGAACGCCGGCCAGCGGGCCGAGGTGGCTGGCAATCGCCGTGTGGGCCCCGGAGATGGTCTCTGTGCCGTCCACGCCGTAGAGGGCCGAGCCCGCCAGGACCAGCAGGCCCACGTTGACGAGCCCGGCGATGGACAGCGCCACGGCGATGTCCGCGCGGGTGCCGGCCAGCACGTGGGGGATTTCCAGGTCGGGGTAGCGCTGCTTGGTCAGGGAGGAGTGTAGGTAAATGGCGTGCGGCATGACGGTGGCGCCCAACATGGAGGCGGCCAGCAGGATGCTGTCCTTGCCCTCTAGGCGGGGGATGAGGCCGCCGGCCACGTCGGCGGGGTCGGGCGGGGCGATGGCGAGGCCGGCAAGGAAGCCGATGCAGATGACCAGGAGCAGGCCGATGACAAGCCCCTCGAACCACTGGTTCTTCTTCTGGAAGATGAGGAGAATGATGGAGACCGCGCCGATGATGAGCGCGCCCGCGAACAGGGGGAGGTTGAAGAGGAGTTGCAGGGCAATGGCGCCGCCGATGACTTCGGCGAGGTCGGTGGCCGCGGCGATGAGCTCGGCCTGGGCCCACATGCCTAGGCGCGCGCGGCGGGAGAGACGCTCGCCCATGATTTCCGGCAGGGAGCGGTGGGTGACTAGGCCCAGTTTGGCGGAGTGGTACTGGATGAACATGGCCATGAGGTTGGCCACGACGAGTACCCACACCAGGAGGTAGCCGTAGTGGGAGCCGGCGCTGATGTTGGCGGCTACGTTGCCGGGGTCGACGTAAGCCACTGCAGCAACGAAGGCGGGGCCGGTGAGGCTGATTAAGGTCTTACGCATAGGCATCTCCATACCAAAAGTTCAACTACTTGAAGTCTAGTTTTCATCGCCATATGTTCAAGCCAGAGCGTAACAATTTGGGAGTGAAATTAACTCCGCAATCACAGGGGACTATTTGGGGGTATTAACCTGTCCCCGCAATGAGATCCTTGCGGGCGCGCGCCACTCGGGAGCGGATGGTGCCCACGCGCACGCCGGCAATCTTGGCCGCCTCCTCATAGGTATAGCCCAGCACTTGAGTAAGGATGAGGGCTTCGCGGCGGTCGGCCGGGAGGGCGTCGATAAGCGTACGCGCGTCGATCCACTCGCTCCACGCCGCGGATTCTTCCGGCGCCGCGCCCATTGCGTCCTCATACTCCGTGGCAGACTTTCGCGGCCGGGCCATATCGTGGCGAATATTGTCCACCCACACGCGCCGGGCCAAAGAGAGCAGCCACGTGCGCGCGGAGGACCGCGCGGCAAAGCGCGGCAGGGCGCTGATGACGCGCAGATAGGTCTCCTGGGTGAGATCGTCGGCCCCCTCGGGCCCGCCCAAGTGCGCCAGCAAGCGCCACACATCATCCTGGGTGGCCTTGATAAACTCCGTCAGCGCCGCGCGGTCGCCGCGACCGGCCCGAAGGGCGAGGTCGGTGACGCGGGCGTCGTCTGCTGCGGAGTGGTGAGTCACCTGAATGAATCTACCAGCACCCTTTACTCTCTTTGGCGAGCCCTGACAACCGTGCAAAGTTTTGCCACACTGGGAAGAACTGACCGCGAATTGCCAGGAGGCAAAAATGAGTGACTTTACCGCTGATGACATCCTGAACAAGGGCCAGCGCCCCGCTGGCAAGGGAAATACCACTCGTCCCTCGGGCCAGCCGGTGCCGTCCGAAAATACCTCGGTGACCGCCGGCCAGCAGGGCCCAGTGGCGCTCAATGATATCCACCTCATTGAAAAGCTCGCGCACTTCAACCGCGAGCGCGTGCCGGAGCGCACGCCGCACGCTAAGGGCCACGGCGCCTTTGGCGAGCTGCACATCACGGAAGATGTCTCTGCCTATACCAAGGCCAAGGTCTTCCAGAAGGGCACCGTCACCCCGATGATGGGCCGCTTCTCCACCGTGGCCGGCGAGCAGGGCTCCCCGGATACCTGGCGCGATGTGCACGGCTTTGCCCTGCGCTTCTACACCGAGGAGGGCAACCTCGACATCGTGGGCAATAACACCCCGGTATTCTTCATCCGCGATGGCATTAAGTTCCCAGACTTCATCCACTCCCAAAAGCGCCTGGGCACCAATGGCCTGCGCGATGCCGATATGCAGTGGGATTTCTGGACCCGCAACCCGGAGTCTGCACACCAGGTCACCTATCTGATGGGTGACCGCGGCACCCCGAAGTCCACCCGCCACCAGAATGGCTACGGCTCCCACACCTTCCAATGGGTCAATGAAGAAGGCGAGGCCTTCTGGGTCAAGTATCACTTCAAGTCCCGCCAGGGCGTGGAGAACTTCACCGATGAGGAGGCCACCACCACCGCCGGCCAGAACCCGGATTGCCACCGCGAGGATCTCTACAACGCCATCGAGGAGGGCAACTACCCGATCTGGGACGTTAAGGTGCAGATCATGCCGCTGGATGAGGCGGAGAAGTACCGCTTTAACCCCTTCGACCTGACCAAGGTTTGGTCCAAGAAGGACTACCCGCTGCACGATGTGGGCTACTTTGTGCTCAACCGCAACCCGCGCAACTTCTTCGCGCAGATTGAGCAGGTAGCACTCGACCCGTCCAATATCGTGCCGGGCGTTGGCCTGTCTCCGGATAAGATGCTGCAGGCTCGCGTCTTTGCTTACGCTGACCAGCAGCGTTACCGCATCGGCGCGAATTACAAGCAGCTGCCGGTTAACCAGCCGCAGAATGTGGACGAGGTCAATACCTACGAGCACGAGGGCAGCATGCAGTTCCTCTTCAATGCTCCGGAGGATCCGGTCTACTCGCCCAACCGCCACGACAAGGGTACGGGCGTGCTTGACGACGCCGCTGTAAACGACCGTTCCCAGCTCGAGACCACCACCGCGGCAGAGCTCTACATCAATCCGGAGTCCCACGGCAGCGACTTGGTGCGTGCACCGTACGTTCGCCACGCCGAGGACGATGACTTTGTGCAGGCGCGCGACCTGTACGAAAACGTCTATGACGATGCCGCCAAGGAGCGCCTGGTCACCAATATCACCAACGCGATGGCCGGCGTATCCGAGGAGACCGAGGAGCGCGTCTACGAATACTGGACCAACGTGCACCCAGCTCTTGGCCAGCGCGTGCGCGAGGTCTACGCCGAGAAGAAGTAACCCTTCCCCGGCAGCGCCTGTGCGCTAACGACGCCGCCCCCGTACCGAGTTGCTTTACTGCACGGTACGGGGGCGGTTTGCTGTGCGGCTAGTCGCAGCGGCGCATCTTTTCCGTAACAAAGGCGGGAGCGCCCTCGGCGGCCCACTTATCCACGTCGTAGCACGGGGCGGCCATGCCGGAGGTTGCCTCGCCAATGGATTCAATGGCTACCCACTGGCCGCCCTCGTAGCGCGCCCAAGCAGTCCAGTCCGTGCTGTCTTTGGCAAAGTGGGCCCACTGGCCATCGCAGTTATTGACTCGGATATTGGTCATGGTGGGAGCTGCGGGCTGTAGCGCTTCTGGGGAGCAGTCGCCGCGGCCGGTGTCGGCGGGTACGGCGGCCGGGGCTTCGCTTTCCGCGTTGCCGGATTCCGCGGTCTCCTCAGCGGGAGCTGCCTCTGCAGAAGTGGGCTCGGCCGCTGCGGTCTCGGTGACGGTGTCTGCGGCTTCCGAGGTAGCGGGCTCGCTCGTGGTTTCTTCGGATGAGGTCTCCTCGGCCGACGAGCTTGCGGCGGTGGCGTCGGAGAACTCCGGTTCTGCCGAGGTATCGGCGTCGTTGGAGCAGGCAACAAGGCTGAAACACAGCGGCGCGATGGCCGCAGCGGCGAGGTAGCGGGAAGGGGCAAGGGAATAATTGTGGGACATGCCATACATCGTAGAGGAACTGCCATTGCGGGGGTGCTCGGCGCGCCTGCAACAGGGGAGTGACCTGCGAGGATAGGTTCAGTACCATGACCTCACGCCTTGCCTCCCCAGACGCTGCGTCCCCCTCCCGGTGGCGCAGCGTCCTCTTGATCCTCCTGCTCGCCCTGCCGCTCATTATTGGCGCTGCGGTGGCGGGCCTTGCGCAGTGGGAACCCGCCCACACCTGGTCTAGCGCCGCGCAGCCGTTTGGAGCGCCGCGGGAAAATTCCGCCTCCCCAGAGGTGAAGGAAGCCGCCGAGGCGGCCAGCCGCGCGCAGGCACAGGCGAGCATGCTTAAATCGGGCGCCACGCAGCTTAACGACGGCACGGGGGAGCTGAATAAGGGGGCGGATGAGCTTGGAGGGGGCGTCGACAAGCTGGCGACGGGCTCCCAAGAACTGGTAGCTGGCCTCAATCAGCTGCAGTCCGGAACTAATACGCTCGGTGGTGGTGCAACGGAGCTGGCCAATGGTGTCGGCGGTGCCGTGGACCAAGTGGTGGGTCTCGGTGCTGTCCAAGGGCAGATTCTGCAGGCCATCGATGGCACGATGCGCGACCTGGAAGGAAATAAGTCCAAGGAAGCGAAGGAAATTCGCTCGCAGCTGGGCGATCTCCGTGCGCAGGTGAATAATTTCCGCCTGGATAATTCGGTGACCGATCAGCTCAAAAAGCTCAAGGACGGCTCGCGCGATCTATCCAATCAGTTGGCGGTCAACGGCTATGCCTATCACGATGGCGTGAACCAGGCCGTATCCGGTGCGCAGGAGCTTAACGAGGGCATCGCGGAGCTCAACAAGCGCGTCGGTGAGGCGCAGGAGGGCGTGGACAAGCTTGACGACGGCGCCGGCAGGCTTTCCACCATGGCAGCCCAAAACCAGACCAATGTGGGTGACATTCAGCGCGCCCTGCCGCCGGCGCATACCGCGACCGACGGACCTGCACATCTGCTCAGCCCCATCGTGGCGATGTTGGTCTCCGCCTTGGTCCTGCTCGCAGGCGCCGCGTCCGGTGTGGCCTGGCAGGTGGGGTTCCGCCCATGGCTGACGGTCTTCGGCGGCACGCTGGCCGCGGTCGCCATCGGCGAAATCCTCCTCTTTGTGCTTGCCACCGGATTTACCCCTGTGGCGGCGGTGTGGGCCGGCGCGGCGCTCCTTCTGGGCGCGCTGTCCATGGCGGTCATCACCCGTGGCCTACTCGGGCTATGCGGTATTACTGCCGGCAGCATCCTCGCGGCGCTGTTTGGCATAGGCCAGACCGCTCTGGTGGGGTGGCTGTGGAAATCCGCGGCAATTGCCGGTGTTTCTAAGGTTTGGCAGATTGTTTCTAATCTTTTGCCACTGAATTGGACTACCGCGGCCGTCACGGCGGCGGGTAACGAAGGCGAACAGGCCGTCTTGTGGACCGGCGTTGCGGTATTGCTCGCCATCACTCTCATTGGGCTGAGTGCAAAGTGGTGGGCTCCATCCACAGGAAAATTCAAACCTACGGTTCATTAGGTCTGAAAAAGCACACCTAAGAATAAGAAACATTGGTGGAAACTGGGAATTTTGATTCGCGCTACCGTTTGCATTGTGCGAGTGCTACAGTTGGTCTTGCTCACAAAGCCTACTTAGGGGGTAGGCGAACGGTTTCTCCAATCCGTTGTGAGTGATAGGGAATAGGGACGACGCGGCGCTGTAGGGGCACCGCGTCGTTTCCCATATGTGGGGTGTCTAGCTGCAATTTTTCGCGGAAAAATCCGTGCAATTCCTTGAATGCTTTTGCTGGGGTGGGGATTTTCTCAAGCAGTGCGAACTGCTTCGCGGTGACGATTGTCTATAGGAAATTCAATTCAAGCCGGTGTGGGCTTTGGGGGCAGCCGTAGGCCGCCGATAGCCGAGGTTTAACCTAGGGCACACTCGCTTGCCCGCGTAGCGTAGGGCATGGCAGATCGTCGGCGTGTGAAGCGCCACTAAGGGGTCCTAGTCGGGCTTGCGGCCATGGGTCCGACGCTCACCTCTGCGGCGGCGGGAATTGTGATCCGCGGCCGAGTAAATCCCATTGTTTCTATGGGGCTGGTACCCGTCGTTGGTGCCTTGATACGTGGATTTGGTCTAGGTGAAAAACATCTGACTTTTCAGCGAGGTTTAAGTTCAGCGCTCAAGAGCACCCGGGGAAATGCAGGAATGCTGGCGTAAAAACGAAAAAGGCCCGCAGCAAAGCTGCGGGCTGTTGGTCGGGATAACAGGATTTGAACCTGCGACCTCTTCGTCCCGAACGAAGCGCGCTACCAACCTGCGCCATATCCCGGCGTTCCGCCTTGAAAAGCGGTACCTGGATACTTTAACGCAAGCTGAGCGCAATCAACAAAACGGCAGGTGGCTGGGTTTAGTCCACCTCGGTGATTTTCAGCAGAGTGGCGGAAGGTCGGCAGAAAATGCGCACCGGGGCGAATTTGGAGGTGCCCAGGCCATTGGAGACATGCATCTTCATCGGGCCGAAGTCGTGGAGGCCCTGCACGCGGTCGCGGTCGATGCCGCAATTGGTAACCAGTGCGCGGGAACCGGGCAGGCAGATCTGGCCGCCGTGGGTGTGGCCAGACAGCGAGAGCTGGTAGCCATCGTCCGCAAACTTTTCCAGCACGCGGGGCTCGGGGGCGTGGAGGAGCGCCAGGGACAAGTCGGCGTCCTCGTTGGGCGGGCCGGCGATTTCGGAGTAGTCATCCAGATCGTGGTGCGGATCGTCCACGCCGGCGGCGGCAAGGCGGACATTGCCCACCTTGAATTCATGCCGGGCCTGGTTGGCATCGCGCCAGCCGTGCTCCAAGAAGGCGGCGCGCATACCGCGCCACGGCAAGTCCACATAGGAGGGCTCGCGCTTTTTGCCCAGCAGGTACTTGAAAGGGTTGACCGGCTGCGGTGCCCAGTAATCATTGGTGCCGAAGACGAAGAGGCCGGGGCGGGCCAGCAACGGGCCGAGGGCACGCAACGTATCGGGAACGGCCTGCTGATCGGAGAGATTATCGCCAGTGTTGACCACGAGGTCCGGCTCTAGGGCGTCGAGGGCAGAAACCCAGGCAATCTTGGTCTCCTGGCCGGGGATCATATGCAGATCAGACAGATGCAGCAGCCGAAATTCTGGCTTGCCACGCAGCGTGCCCTTGGGTAGGAGGGGGAGCGTATATTCCTTGAGCTCGAATTTGGTCAGTTCGCTATAGCCCCATGCCGCGGCGCCCAGGCCGGCAGCGGTGAGGCCGCCAAGAATACGTAAAAGTTTCACGGCTACCACACTACCTGGCGTACATTGATAGGCATGAGCGAGCTAAAGCAAACCATCCGTGCAGATCTGAAAACCGCAATGAAGGCCAAGGAGAAGCAGCGCACCAGCGCCATCCGCGCCTTGCTGGCTGCCATCCAGGCCGAGGAGACTAATGGCTCCCGGCATGAGCTGGAGGACGCCGATATCCTCAAGGTGATTGCGCGCGAAATCAAAAAGCGCCGCGAGTCCGCCGAGGTCTATGAAGAAAATGGCCGTCCAGAGTTGGCTGAAGCCGAACTTGCCGAGGTCCCCTTCTTCGAGGCCTACCAACCCCGCCAGCTGGACGAGTCTGAGCTTAAGGCCCTAGTGAAGGAATCTATCGCGGAGGTTGAGACCGAAAACGGCGAAGCACCCACCATGAAGCAGATGGGTGCAGTAATGAAGGTGGCCAATGCCAAGGCCGCCGGCCAGGCAGATGGCAAGCGCCTGTCCGCCGAGGTCAAGTCCCAGCTGAGTTAAAGCGGGCCAGACCGCAATGGGCGAGGCCTAGCGGCCAAGGAGGCTGCGGACGTCGTTGGCAAAGCTATCGATGTCCTCTTGGCGGATGCCAAAGTCTTCCGGCGAGAACCCGCCGCCGGTATCGGTACCGCCACCGTCGTTGCCCGTTCCGCCGCCTGTGTCGCCAGTCGAGCGGCTCGGGCTCGTAGCACCGTCGGCATTACCGCCGCCGGTGCTATTTTGTGCGCCGGTGGAGTTGGCGTCGGCCACGCCGGAGGAGGGGGATTGGGAGGCCCCGGCGCCGTCGGAAAGCTGCAGCGTAATCTCCGCGCCCTTCTTCTTGCCGTCCTTGCCGGTAATCGCGCGAACCACGCGGCCATAAGGAACATTGCCGCCAATGACCCGGGAGGTCTTGACCACGTAGCCCTTGGACTCCAAGGTCTGGCGGGCCTCGGCCTCGGACTTGCCGCGCAGGCTATCAAGGGTCTTATCGGCCGTGGTGCCGTTGTCGTACTTCTTGTTGTAATTCGGCAGCCCGGCCTTGGTAGCTATCGGCAGCTGCGTAGCCATGCTGAAGAAGGTCTGCGCCGGCTCCAAGCCGCCGTAGAGGTTGCCCCAACCCGCGCACTGGCGCACCGGCCCGGTACATAGCGGGACGGTGGAGGTGCCATCGTTATAGATATACGGTGCGGCGGAAATGCCCTCGTTGAATCCCAAGAATGCGGAGGACTGGTTGGACTCGGTGGTACCGGTCTTGGCCGCGATTGGGCTGGAATAACCGGCCGCTTGGGCGGCATCCTTGGCGGTGCCTTGCTTGGCGTCCTCAGACAAGGCGTTGCTCATCGCACGGGCTACGTCCTTATCAACAGCCTGCTCACACGGGGTTTCCTTGAGATAGACCTCGTTGCCTTCCTTATCCGTGACCTGGGAGATGGGGTTGGGCTCGCACCACTTGCCATCGGCGGCCAGCGTGGCACCCACATTGGAAAGCTCCAGCGGGTTGACCTGGTCCGGGCCCAAGGTGAAGGAGCCGGAGTTGGCGTCCTTGGTGTGCTGGGCAATCGAGGTGTCTTTATCAAAGCTGCCCTTGTCATCGTAGGAGCGCAGGCCCAAACGCACGGCCATATCGACGATGGGTGCCACGCCTACCTGCTCCGTGAGCTTGATAAACGGCGTATTGGGGGAGTGTGCCAGCGCTTCCTGCAGCGTCATCGTGGCCTTATAGGCACCAGCGTTTTCCACGCAGTAGCGGTCCGCCGGGCAGCCGGCGGCGCCGCCGTGGCCTAGGCCCTCCGCCTCGTAGCGGGTGGGCACATCCACGGTGTTTTTGATGCCATAGCCCGCTTCGAGCGCGGCCGCGGCGGTAAAGACCTTGAAGACGGAACCTGCACCGTTGCCCACCAAGGAGTAGGGCTGTGGCAGGATGGTCTCATTTTTATCCAGGTCCAGGCCGTAATCGCGCGAGGAGACCATGGCCAGTACCTTGCGGTCCGACCTGCCGGGCTTGATGACGTTCATGACTTCAGCCACGCCTTGGGCATCAGGATTGGTATGGCTTTGGACGGACTCGAGGGCCTTATCCTGCACCGCTGGGTCCAGCGTGGTTTTGATGGTGTAGCCACCGCGCGCCAGCTGCTCCTCGCTAATGCCCTTCTTATCCAGGTATTTCAATACATAATCACAGAAGAAACCGCGGTCGCCGGCGCCGATGCAGCCATTGGCCAGCGTTTTGGGCTTCTTGCCGACGCCCAGCTTCTCCCCCTTATACCTATCCGCTTCCTGTTGCTTGATATAGCCGTTATCCGCCATGGATTGCAGGACGAGGTTGCGCCGCTCGGTCACTTCCTCGGCATTGGTATAGGGATTGAGGCGCTCAGAGGATTGGACCATGCCGGCCAGCATCGCTGCCTGCGGCACCGTGAGCTCGGAAGCATGCGTGCCAAAGTAGGTGCGGGCCGCCGCCTCGACGCCATAGGCATGGTTACCAAAAGAGACCAGGTTGAGGTAGTTGGTGAGGATGTCATCCTTTTCCAATTCCTCGTCCATCTTGGTGGCCATGCGCATCTCGCGCAGCTTGCGGGCCACGGATTGTTCGGTGGCCGCGGCGCGCTCTTCATCGGTGGTGGCAGAGACCAGCAAGAGGTAGTTCTTGACGTACTGCTGATCGATGGTGGAAGCGCCCTGGGAGACGCCGCCCGACGTCAGGTTTGTCCACAGGGCACGGAAATTGCCTTGGAAGTCCACGCCTTCGTGATCATAAAAACGCTCGTCCTCAATGGAGACGATGGCATTTTTCATGGCCTTA
Source organism: Corynebacterium tuberculostearicum (assembly GCF_022347235.1). Classification (GTDB taxonomy): domain Bacteria; phylum Actinomycetota; class Actinomycetes; order Mycobacteriales; family Mycobacteriaceae; genus Corynebacterium; species Corynebacterium tuberculostearicum_F. Next base: position 52,848 of record NZ_JAKRDX010000013.1, on the reverse strand, counting down.
GAAATCTTCTTGCTCTCCACCGGGTGGCGGCGCTGGCTGAAGACATAAGCCATGTCCTTGCCCTTGGCGTCTTTGATCGTGGTGACGCCTGGAATATTGCCGGCAGTCAGATCTTGCAGGTCAGATTGCATGGTTTCGTTAGTGCGGGCAATCGCCACGCCGGAAATGCCCGCGAAGGGGGCAAGAGCCAGGGCGATGAGCGCGCCTACCAAGACCGTAGACAGGGCTATCTTGGCCAAAGATTTGATGACAGTCACGCCCCATACCCTACGTGGTCGCCCTTGGTAGGTGGAAGATCACTCGCACCCCCTAAAGTGTGACGTGTTAGACAATCTTCGGCCCGGATGAATAGACTTAGATGCGTTACATAGTATTCCGTCTGGGAAGGAGCACACTCACCCATGACCGTTCGTGTGAAGACTGCTGGAATGTCTAATACAGCCCGAAATCCCGAGCGTGGTGAGTGGGTCACCCAGGCCAAATGCCGCAAGGGTGACCCGGATGCCCTCTTCGTTCGCGGTGCGGAACAGCGCAAGGCGGCCGTCATTTGCCGCCACTGCCCGGTGCTGACCGAATGCCGCGCCGACGCCCTGGATAATCGCGTCGAGTTCGGCGTGTGGGGCGGGCTGACCGAGCGCCAGCGCCGAGCCCTGCTGCGCAAGAACCCCCACATCACGGATTGGGCTCACTACTTGGCCCAAGGTGGCGAGCTCGTCGGGATTTAGGAATTTAGACGGCGTGGGGCGTATTTAATAGTTAGAATGGGCCCCATGACTAAATGGGAATACGCAACCGCACCTGTTCTTACCCACGCCACCAAGCAGATCCTCGATTCTTGGGGTGAAGATGGCTGGGAACTGGTCACCGTCACCCCGGGTCCTAACCCGGAAAACGTCGTGGCCTACTTCAAGCGCGAGGTGGCAGAGTAAATGGGCTTTCATGCTCGCTTGCGGGAGCTGGGGTATGAGCTACCGGGCGTCGCCAAGCCGCTAGCGTCCTATGTGCCGGCCGTGCGCGTGGGTGATCAGGTCTGGACCTCTGGCCAGCTTCCCCTCGTGGAAGGCGCCCTGCCGCTGACCGGCAAGGTTGGCGCCGAAGTCACCACGGAACAAGCCCAGGAACAGGCACGCATCGCGGCGCTGAATGCGCTTGCCGCTATTGATGCCGAAGTTGGCTTGGACAATGTCTCCCGCGTGGTAAAGATCGTAGGGTTTGTGGCCTCCGATCCGTCCTATGAGGAGCAACCGGCAGTAATCAATGGTGCCTCCGATTTCATCGGTGAGGTCTTTGGGGATGCTGGAAAGCATGCTCGCTCCGCCGTGGGCGTGGCCGCGTTGCCTAAAAACGCCCCGGTAGAGATCGAACTAATCGTAGAAATTACTGCTTGATCGGATAGGCTAGTAACTATGGAGCACCCCGCATATAGTCAATTGCGTCCCGTCAGCCAATCCGTTGGCGTAGTCCTTTGTGATAACCCCAGCTACACCGCCCTTGAGGGTACGAATACGTGGATTATTCGCGCCGCTGAAGACTCTCGGGCGATCGTCGTGGATCCGGGTCCTGAGGATGAAGGCCATCTCAACGTTGTGCACCGCAACGCAGGTGAGGTGGCTTTGATTTTGATTACCCACCGCCACGATGACCACGCTTCGGGCGCACAACGCTTGCGGCAGATGACTGGCGCCCCCATCCGCGCCTTCGATCCGAGCTACTGCAATGGTGCCGAGGCCCTCCAGGACGGCGAGCACATCTCCCTCGATGGCATCACCCCAAGTCTCGAGGTCGTGCACACCCCAGGCCATACCGCGGATTCCACCTGCTTTTTTGTGTGGAGCGGTGAGGTAGGAAATTCCCGCCTCGAAGGCATTATCTCTGGTGACACCATCGCCGGCCGCCACACCGTTCTGCTTTCGGAGACGGACGGTAACTTGGCCGATTACCTGCACACCCTCGACACCTTGGAAGAGCGCGGCAAGGATATTGCGCTGTTCCCAGGGCACGGTCCGGACTTGGATGACACCTCTCAGGTGGCCCGCAAGTACATTGACCGCCGCCACTACCGCCTTGACCAGATTAAGGAGATCCGCTCCCGCCTAGGCGATGATGTGGATCTGAATACCCTGGTCAACGAGATGTATGACGATGTGGACCCAGTGCTGCGCCACGCTGCGGAGCAGTCCACGCGCACCGCGCTGAAGTACTTGGACGGCGAGGCTAAATAAGCCTGTTTCCGTTCGCCCCTCTTCCTCTTTGGTGGGAAGAGGGGCTTAATTGTGCTGTGGGCTGAGGCAGGAGGCGCGCAGGGCCGACGTACGGCCGCGGTGGGGCGGGGCCCGTAGGCGGTGCGGAGTGGAGCGCACCGCGGCCACAAGTGCGGTGCGGAACTGGTTAAAGGGGGCAAAACCAATGAGACCCCGCCGAAGCGGGGTAGCGGGCTGGTGCGGTCTTAGCGAGCGCGGCGGGCGAGGTGCTCGGTATCGACGATGAGCACGGACTTGCCCTCGAGGCGGATCCAACCGCGGTGCGCGAAGGTGGCCAGCGCCTTGTTGACGGTCTCACGGGAAGCGCCCACCAGCTGGGCAATCTCTTCCTGGGTGAGGTCGTGGTTTACGCGCAGGGCGCTGCCTTCCTGAACACCGAAGCGGTTAGCCAGCTGCAGCAAGGTCTTTGCCACGCGGCCCGGAACGTCGGTGAAGATGAGGTCAGCCAAGTTGGCGTTGGTGCGGCGCAGGCGGCGTGCCAACACGCGCAGCAGCTGCTGGGCGATTTCGGGGTGGTCACCAACCCACTTCTTGAGCAGCTCGGAGTTCATGGTGGCGGCCTGAACCTCGGTCACGCACACTGCGGAGGAGGTGCGTGGGCCCGGATCGAAGATGGACAGCTCGCCGAACATATCGGATGGGCCCATGACGGTCAGCAGGTTTTCGCGGCCATCCGGGGCGTGGCGGGCGAGCTTAATCTTGCCCGAGGTGATGATGTACAAGCGGTCACCGGGCTCGCCTTCGTCGAAGATGGTGGTTCCGCGCGGGTAGCGCACGGTCTCCATCTGCTCGATTAGGTGCTGCACTGCAACGGGATCAACGCCTTGGAAGATTCCGGCGCGGGAGAGGATGTCCTGTACGCCTTCCACGTTTTACTCCTTGGATGTCGACTACGAAAGTCCATAGATGAGCCTGCGCCACATCTGGGTGCGGTCTTTCATGCACTCGACAATGCGGAACAAGCGGGGTCACTGTGTAACGCGTTTCATCTTACAGTGTAATTGGTCACTTTTGGTACTTCAGTGAAATTTTGTCACACTATAGAAACTCTACTCGTGCTAGTGCACGGTTCAGGCCAGCAGTTTTGCGGCCTAGTCAGCAAAAACGACTGCCTCGAGCTTTTCCATAAGGAGGGCGAAAAGGGCGATGGCAAGTGGTACCAGAATCACGAGTGAAATCATGTTTTCCTAGTCTACTAAGCTAAACCCCATGAATTCAGCACTGTCAGCGGCCAGCGCGCCGGAGCTACGCGCACCGGAGGTAAATCGGCGTTTGGCGCAGGAGTATCCGAATGCACGGTGTGCTTTGGATTATGACTCCCCACTGCAGTTGCTCATTGCCACCGTTCTTTCCGCGCAATGCACGGATGAACGCGTGAATTCGGTGACCCCTGAACTCTTTGCCCGCTACCCCGAGGCGGCGGATTATGCGGCTGCGCAGCGTTCGGACTTGGAGAGCATCCTGCGGCCGTTGGGCTTTCAGCGCGCCAAGGCGGGACACCTTTTGGGCATCGGGGAGAAGCTGGTGGCTGATTTTCAAGGCGAAGTCCCGCGCACCGTCAAGGAACTGACCAGCCTGCCCGGTGTTGGTCGCAAGACCGCACTGGTGGTGCTCGGAAATGCCTTCGGTATCCCCGGACTGACCGTGGATACGCACTTCGGCCGCCTCATGCAGCGGCTCGGGCTGACGGGGGAGAAGACGCCGGTCAAGATTGAGCGGGACATCGCTCAGCTCGTGCCGGAAGAAGAGTGGACGATGTTTTCACACCGCGTCATCTTTCACGGGCGCCAAGTATGTCATGCGCGCACGCCGGAATGCGAAGCATGCGTTCTGCGGGATATGTGTCCAGCCGCTCGTGGGCGCTAGGCTAACGGTATGAAGAACTACGTCCTTGGCACGGTGATTGCCGCGATCCTCATTGCCGTCATTGCGGTAGCTGGGGTCTCGCAGTTGCGGGGTGGGGACGGATCCGAGGAGGCGTCGCCAAGCGAGGCTTCCCCGCAAGAAGTCCCGCAGCGCCCGGACTGCCCGGCCGGCGCCGTGGCCGGGGTGGAGCTGGAGTGCTTGGGCGGTGAGGCCGCCGGAAAGCCCGCCGATGAAGGTGTCAGCGTGGTTAACGTGTGGGCGTGGTGGTGCGAGCCGTGCCGCGCGGAACTTCCCTACCTACAGGACGTAGCGGAAGCGCATCCGGACTGGCAGGTCGTGGGCGTGCACGCGGATAAGAACGCGGGAAACGGTGCAGCTTTCTTGAATGACTTGGGCGTCGAGCTGCCGAGCTTCCAGGATTCGGATAATAAGTTTGCCGGTGAGCTGGGCCTGCCGGGCGTGGTGCCGGTGACGGTGGTACTCAAGGACGGTGAGGTGCGCAAGCAATTTGCGCAGCCGTTTAGCTCCGCAGCGGAGATTGAAAAGGCCGTGGAGGAGGCGATTGCGGCATGAGTCAACTCCTTCCCGAGCGCACGCCAGAATGGCTCAAGCCGGCGCTGGGGGTAGACCCCAGCCAGGTGCAAGAGCTCATTGGCAACCGCCAAGCTTCGTCCCTCAACGGCACCAATGTGCAGGTGCCGGTCAAGCGGGAAGCAGCCGTGCTCATGCTGCTGAGCGGCGAGAGCGCGGAGGAGGCCAGTATTTTGCTCACGCATCGCTCGCCGTCCATGCGCTCGCACTCGGGCCAGATTGCCTTTCCCGGCGGCCGCCGGGATCCCGCGGATACTTCCCTGGTGGATACCGCGCTGCGGGAAGCCTGGGAGGAAACGGACCTGCAGCGCAACTCCGTGACCCCGCTGGAGCAGTGGGAGCAGCTGCATATCCGCGCCACCGGCAATCCGGTGAGCCCCATTTTGGCGCATTGGACCCAGCCGGGGGAGGTCTATCCCGCCAGCCCCGATGAAACCGATGACGTGTTTCTCGTGCCTATCCGGGAGCTGGTCGATCCGCGCAACCGCTTCATGGTGGGCTTTAGAAAATGGCAAGGACCAGCATTTCACGCCAATGGTTACGTCATTTGGGGCTTTACCGCCGGCGTGCTCTCGGCACTATTGCAACACGCCGGGTGGAGCGTTCCATGGGATAACAATTCAGTCATGGACCTGCGTGACTCCCTCACAAACTCCCGCAATAATGAGAAGATGTCCTAACCGCTGCTGCCGCGGTACGTATACGTCTTAAACCCCAGATAGAAAGAACCCATAGCCATGACTCCTGCGCTCATCGTTGACGGCCTGATTGTGGTCGCCGTCCTCATAGCGCTCCTGAGCGGGTGGCGCAATGGCGCCCTCGCGGCGGTATTGGCCTCCATTGGTGTGGGCGCTGGGGTAGTGCTAGGCATTGCCGTGGCCCCGGCCGCCCTGCGCTTGGTGGATCAGCCCTCGCTGCGCTTGCTGTTATTGGTGGGAATCCTGGTGCTTTTTGTGGGCATCGGGCAGCTTATCGGGTCCTCGTTGGGCGGCAGCGTGCGCGATCGCATGAAGGCGCGCAAGACGCAGCGCCTTGATTCCGCCGTGGGTGCGGTTTTTCAAGCCTTTGCCGCCTTGGTGGTTATGTGGCTCATTTCTATCCCCGTGGCCACCAACTTAGGTGGGGTGGCCGGCCAGGGCCTGCGCGATTCCCGCATCTTGAGCAACCTCAATTCGGCCGCGCCAGCGCGGGTAGCGGCGTTGCCCAATGGCGTGGCGGCGATGCTCAATGAGTCCGGCTTGCCGCCGCTGGTCTCGCCGTGGCAAAACTCGATTAGCACCGAGGAAGTAGAAGAGCCGGACCCAGACGTGGAGGATCCGGATCTCCTGCTGCGTATGCGGCCGTCTATCATTCACGTGCTTGGCGACGCCGAAGAGTGCTCCCGCCGCCTCATGGGTTCCGGCTTCGTGGCGGCCGATGACTACGTGATCACCAATGCTCACGTCGTGGCCGGCACGCAGACCGTGCGCTTGGATACCAAGGTGGGCCTCAAGGACGCGACCGTGGTCTACTACAACCCGGATGTGGATGTGGCGGTGCTGCACTCGCGCGACCTGGGCATCGATCCACTGCCATGGGCCCAGGCCCCGGCCCAGACGGGCGATGATGCCATGGTCATGGGCTTCCCGCACTCCGGGCCTTTCGACGCCGAGATGGCGCGCGTGCGCGATCGCATCACCATTTCCGGCCCGGATATCTACTCGCATGGTCGCGTGGAACGCGATTCCTACACCGTGCGCGGCAAGATCCAACAAGGAAATTCCGGCGGACCGCTGGTCAACACGGCCGGCGAGGTCCTCGGCGTGGTCTTCGGCGCCTCGGTGGATGATTCCGAGACGGGCTATGCCTTAACCGCCGATGAGGTCAACGCCCAGATCGGAGACATCACGCAGCTTACCCACCCGGTTGATACCGGGGAGTGCGTGGCGCACTAGTTATGTTCTTGTAGCCAGGCCGCCAGCATGGAAACGAAATCCGCCGGTGCTTCCAGGTGCGGAAGGTTCTTCGCGCCGGGGACGGTCGTGGCGGTGAATCCGCGGCGGGCGCGCGAGGCGGCGCGGCGGACCACAGGGTTCCACAGTCGCTGTTGGGCGTGGATGAAGAGAACGGGACGCTCTACTGCCAGTTCCACCCAGGTCAAGGGGACCACGGCGGTGCGCATGCGGTGGTTCCACAAGATTCCGCGGCGGACGCTGCCGATGCGGGAGGCGCGCAGGCGGAGATCGAGGATGCGGTCTAGGGTGGCGTCGGCAAGCAAAGGCCCCGTATCCAGCTCCAGCTCCTTGCGGTAGGCGCGCGGGCTAAGCAGCAGGTTTTGGGCGCGGGTAACGCGCGGCAGGCGGCACAGCAGCGAGCGCAGGTTAATCCACCCAAAGTCCCACGGCCGGGCGGCAATCGCGCGGCGCAGATCTACCGGGTGGGCGGCGGAAATGGAGGCCAGGCCGCGCACCCGCTCAGGGCGCTCTGCCGCCAAGCACCAAGCCACCGCGCCGCCCGTATCGGCGCCCACGACAAAGGCGTCGTCATGGCCCAAGGCCTGAATGAGCCCGCTAATATCGCCCACCAAAGTGCGGATATCCTGCCCCGCATCAATGGGCGGCTTATCGGACATACCAAAGCCCCGCATATCCACGGCCGCGACGTGGAAGCCGCGTTGGGCAAGCGGCGCTATGACGTCCTGATAATCGAACCACCCGCCAAAAGCGCCGTGGATAAGCACCACGAGTGGCTGCGTGCTATCGCCCGCCGTGGCGACATGCAGGCGGATGCCGCGGGTGTGGACGAACTCATGCGCATAAGGTCCATCCAGCTCCACCGTTGAGGGAGGCAGGGGTGCGAAGGCCATGGTGCCGCCTTTCTATAGTTGGGGCAGAAACGGTAGAGAAAAGGGGGAGGAAGTACACAAAATCCGCCCCAGGCTAGCTAGGGCGGATAGAGGGGTGCACGTACGCGTGGCGCTTGCCGGTTTAGGTGTAGAGGCCGTGGGTGTTCTTACGGTCCAGAGACTTCTGTGCCTTGCCCGGAACCAGGTTCTTGAGCTCCTTGGTGGAGTCAATGGTCTTCTGCGGGGCCTTGACCTGCTTGACATTCTTCAGGCCAACGAAGGCCAGGATGCCGGCGAGGACGATCATGATCAAGAACACGATCAGGAACGCTGCCCAGCGGTCCAGCCAGACGGCGAGAAGCTCGGCCAGGAAGAAGAAAAAGAAGAAGGAGCTATACAGTGCGATGGTGCCTGCACCGCCGAAGAGGCCGGCACCGATGCCGCCCTTCTTTGCGGACTCTGCCAGCTCGGTCTTGGCTAGCTCCACCTCGGAGCGCACGAGCTGGGACATCTGCTCGGTGGCGTTGGAGACCAGCTGGCCTACCGAGGTCTCGGACGAGGACGTATCCACGTCACTCAAAGGGATAGAGTTCACCTTCGGTGCAAATTGATCAGTACCGTCGGTAAAAAGTCCATCGTTGCTCACGATTAATTCTCCTCGCGTTTATCTAAACCTTGTAATGTCCCCAATAATAATGGAATCACTATTATCCCATGGTGCCACGCATACTTAGGGACTTCCACGGCTATCCTAATGGATATGTCAGAAAATGACGCGTTATCCCCGCTGTTTCGCCTGCCGGGGGTGAAAGAAAGTGCAGAAAAGGCCGCCGCTGCCATTGCCCGCGCACACCGCCGACCTGCAGGATTGCGCAAGTTTGAGGTCATCTCTGCGGAGTCCCTCATGCGCGGCGCCCGTGCCAGCGTGGCGCTGGACGGCCACGCCATCCCCCCACATCCGGGACCGGAAGATATGGAAGAAGGGCCGCTGGCCAGCGCTGTCAGTGCCTATTCCGTGGCCGCCCCGGAACTCTTAGATGCCACGGTGCGCTCCTTTGCCCGGGCACCGCTGCAGGTGCTGGCCCGCATCGATGTCGCGGCCGGCGGTACCGGCATTCCGGCCGGCGAGAGTGCGCGCTTGCAAGGGCTGGGCCGGCTCATCGCGCAGGGTGGCGGTCCTGCCTTCGATCTCTTGCTGCCGAGTGTGGTCCATGCCGAGATTGCCGCCGGCGAGTTCTTTGGCCCTCGCAGTGGCCTCGTCGCCCGCGTTGCCTCCCGCCTCGCCGCGGTGCATACGGGCTTTGACCCGCGCGGTTTCGCCGTGCCCGAGGTTTACTACACCCGCCACCGCGCCGAGTATGCCGCCGCGGTGGGCAATTACCGCACCGCGCTTGCCGACGCCCTCTTAACCCACCTCGCCGCCTGGACCGCCGGCGGCAAAGAAGCCGACGCGATTGCCCGCGCGGCTTAGGAGGCGCGCCGTGGGCCCCGCTTGGGCGGGCCGGGGCGGCCCGGGTGCTGGGCGAGCCACAGCCCAGCGCCGATAACTGCCGCGGTACCCGCCAGAACGGAGGCGCCGATTCCAATTTCTTTGGCGGTCGGTGCAGGCAGGAGCGGCACTGGGTCCTTAAAGAGGCGGATCTCCCACTCGTGGGCGAGGGCGTGGCGTTTTAGCTGCTTGTCCGGGTTGACGGCGACGGGGTGGCCTACCTTTTCCAGCATCGGGATATCGGTAGCGGAATCCGAGTAGGCGTAGCTGGCATGAAGGTCGAGGTTTTCTGCCGCTGCGGTCCGCTCCAGTGCCTCTGCTTTAGTGGGACCCTTGCAATAAAAGAGCACCTCCCCGGTAAAGCGCCCGTTTTCCTCTGCCAATTCGGTGGCGATGACGTGCTCGACGCCGAGTTCCTCTGCGATGATGTCCACCAGCACGGCCGCGGAGGCAGAGACAATGACCACGTGGTGGCCAGCGGAGCGGTGGGCGCGGATGAGTTCGCGGGCCTCGGCATAAATGGAGGGTGTGACCACGTGATGCATGGTGTCGCGGGCGATGGCGCGCACCTCGTCCACGGACCACCCGGTGACCAGTGCGGTGAGTTGGTCGCGGGTGGAATCCATGCCTTCGCTGGTTAGACCAGAAAACATATAGCTGGCCTTAGCAAGTGAGAGCTGCAGTGCTTCGGCCGGCGAGATGAGCCCGTTGTGGAGGAACTCGCGGCCAAACGCATAGGCCGAAGAGGTGGCGATGATGGTCTTATCGAGATCGAAAAACGCCGCGGTGCGTGCGGGATCGCCGCCGGCGCGGGTGGTGGCGGCGCGGCGGGGATGACAGGGCTCGCGGGAAGTAGGCATGATGTGCTGCCGAGTGTAGCCGCCCTAAGCGCCTGCTGGTGTAGAAGTGGCTGGCGTTAACGGTGATTTGTATGCCACTAATGTGGGATTGGGAACCCGCGTGGGGGTGGCGCTGAGTGAACATGCATTCGGTGCAGGTCAGCGCCGTGGCCGTGGAAATCTGCTGTTAGCTGTTGTGATTGGGTGGCGAACATGTCATAATAATGCGTGCAAGGCCCCGATATACTGTGCGGCCTGCCCCGGCTCACCCCCCCGAGGCCGGGTTACTGACGGCCCGCGCGCACACCCCCCCGATGCGCGGGCCGTCACCTATATCTACCGCCGTGCGGAGCGGGTTATCCACAGATTTTTGGTTGAAACGACAACCAAATCGCGCCTACATGGTGACTTCTGGCGGGTTATCCACAGCATTGCCGCCGGAGCCTCGCTGCGGTTGCGCGACTGCTTCAGGCTATGAGGCATGAACGCATTACACCCTGATTCCGCCGTCATCATCGTCGCCATTGGTGACGAAGCGCTGCGCGCCGAGGCCGTTCACGCCGCGGCTGCGACCAGCCACGATGTGCTGACCGTAACCGATCCCCGCGATGTCCCGCGCAGCTTGCCCGGCGCCTATGCGGTGCTGGTTGATTCCTTGATGGCCCGCGTGGTGGCAGCAGCGCGGCGCACCCACACCGCGCCTGCGCCCGTGCTTTTCCTGGCCGCGGACCCCGGGCCGATTGACTACGAGGCGGCGCTCGCCTGCCACGCGGAGAGCGCCTTTATCATCCCCGCCCAGGTGAAGGAGTTGCTGGCGAGCATTGCCGCGGCGGGCGCGCCGCAGGAAGCGCGGCCGGGCAGTGCGACCATCGCTGTGGTGGGCGCGAGCGGTGGGGTGGGCGCTTCTACCTTCGCGGCCGCGCTGGCCCGCACCCAGTGCGCAGCCGACGGTCGCGCCCTGCTTATCGACGCCCACCCATACTCCGGCGGCCTCGACCTCCTGCTCGGCGTAGAAGCGGAACCGGGGGCGCGCTGGCCGGAGCTTACCGTGGGAGATGGCAGCATCGATGCCGCCGATCTCTACCGCGCGCTGCCATCTACGCCTGATGGGGTAGCGGTGCTCTCGGCCGCGCGCAGCACCGTCGCGGATCCCTTCCGCTTGGACAAGGACCTGCTTGCCCGAGTGGTAGGGGCAGCCCATGCGGGCGAGGGGCTATGCGTGGTGGATTGCACCCCGGAGACCATCCCGGATGCTTGTACCCACGTGGTCATCGTGGTGGCCGCGGAGGTGCGCTCGGCCGCGTCGGCCGCGCAACTTCTGGTGCGTCTCGATGCCGCGCGGCGCAGGTGCGTGGTGGTGCTGCGGCAACGCCAGTGGGCGTCGTTAAGCGCGGCAGAAGTAGAACGCATCGTCCACAGCACGGTGCTGGCAGAATTGCCGACGCTCCGGGGCCTCACCCGCGCGGTGGAAATCGGCGGCCTGCCGCAGCGCCTCCCCGCACCCTTGCGCAAGGCCGCCCGCGCGGTCCTCGAGGAGGTCGGCGTATGAGCGAGCATAAAGCAGCACAAGAAACGCTGGAAAAGATGCAGCGCATCATCGCCGCTGAGCCTGACGTGGTGCATGATGCGGCAGCCCTCGCCCGGCGCATTCGCGCAGAAGCCGGTGTGATTAGTGACGTCGCGGTGCTTGACCTGCTGCGCCGCCTGCGCCAAGACGCCACCGGGATGGGCCCGCTCGATGCGGTGCTGGGGCGCGAGGGTGTCACAGACGTCGTAGTCAACGGGCCACACGCGGTATTCATGGACCGCGGCGAAGGCCTTGAGCGCACCGATATCACCTTCCGCGACGATGCCGAGGTCCGCCAGTTGGCCAGCCGGCTTGCGGCAGCCTCAGGCACGCGCCTCGATGATGCGCAGCCCTTTGCCGATGGCCGCGTCACCCGCCCCGATGGTGTCGTATTGCGCGTCCACGCACTGCTGAGCCCACCCGCAGTGGCCGGAACTTGCCTGAGCCTGCGCGTATTGCGCCAAGCGCAGACCACCCTGCCCCAGCTCGTAGACAATGGCACGGTGCCAGAAGACATTGCGGCGCTGCTGCGCGCGGTGGTGGACAAGCGGATTTCCTTCCTGGTCATCGGCGGCACCGGTTCCGGCAAAACCACCCTGCTCTCCGCGCTTTTGGGAACCGTCTCCGAGCGCGAACGCATCCTCGTTATTGAGGACACCGCCGAGCTCTCTCCGCACCACCCGCACTGCGTCAGCGTGGTCTCGCGCCGGGCCAACGCGGAGGGGAGCGGCGAGGTCACGATGTCACAGCTGCTGCGCCAAGCGCTGCGCATGCGGCCGGACCGCATCGTGGTGGGCGAGATCCGCGGCCGCGAGGTAGTGGACCTCCTCGCCGCTCTCAACACCGGCCACGATGGCGGCGCCGGCACGCTGCACGCCAATTCCCTCTTTGAAGTACCAGCCCGCATGGAGGCCCTCGCCGCCCTCGGCGGCTTGGACCGCGCGGCGCTGCACTCGCAATTGGCGGCGGCTGTGCACATGGTGCTGACCATGGAGCGCACCCCACAGGGCCGCCGCCTCGCCCATATCGGTGTGCTCGAGGGAAACCCAGTGACCCCGCGCATCATCTGGAGCGCCGAAGATGGCCCGGCAGACGGCTTCGCGGAATTCTCCGCGCAGCTGCTGGGAGAGCCTGCCGGGGAGGCCAGCCATGCTTAGTTACTTCATCCTTGCCGCTGCGCTGCTTATACCCGCGCCCTCGAGTGCCGGCCGCTTGGCCTCAGCCACGCGCCGGGCACAGACCAGCTCCGTGGTCATCTTAGGCGCGGTATTTTGCGGCAGCCTGGTCTTTTACTCGGTGGGGCGCATTAGCATCGCTTTCGCCGCCGCCATTATCGCGTGGTGCGTGTCCTGGTACGTCAAAGACTTAGTGGCCGCGCGGGCGGAGCGGCGCGGCCGCGAGGGGCTGGCCGCCTACCTGGGCGTGGTCACCGCGGACCTGCGTGCAGGGGCGACCTTGGCTGGGGCGCTCGCCCGCGGCGTGGAGTCCCTGCCAGCCACCACCCCGCGCGAGGTATCCGTCGCCCTGGAATCCACGGCCGCCCTTGCCGCGCGCGGTGCGCCGCCGCACATGGCGCTGATAGATGCGCAGGGCGGCAAGGCCCTGCCAGAACTTCACCGCTTAGGTCACTTATTAGAGCTTTCTACCTATCACGGCATTGCGGTGGCCAGCTTGCTCGACCAAGCCCAAAGCCGCCTCGACGCTTCCCGACGCCACCAGCAATCCACCGCCGCTAGCCTGCAAGGCCCCCAAGCCACCGCCACGGTGCTCGCATGCCTGCCCATAGCCGGCATCGCCATGGGCGGGGCCATGGGTGCCAACTCCCTCGGCTTCCTTTTAGGCGGCGGATTAGGCGGTATTCTCCTCGTGGTGGGCGTGGCGCTGGCCTGCGGCGGATTCGCCTGGTCGCGCGTCATCATCCGGAAGGCGGCCGCATGACCCCGCTCATCTTTATCGCCCTCGCCGCCCTCGTTGGCCTGCCGCCGCACACCGCCCGCCTGGCGCCTGCCAGCGCAACCGAGACCACCGCCAAGACCCCGCGCGATGGCCCGACCGCGCGCGGGGGACTGATAAGCAAGCTCAAGCCCGCCGCACCGCTGGACCCACTGGCAGTAGCTGGCGACGTCGAACTTTTCGCAGCATGCCTGGCCGCAGGGCTATCCGTGCACGGCGCCACCACCGCGGTGGCCCGCACCGCGGATGCTCAGACCAAGGAACTGTGGGAGACCGTCGCCGCGCTGCTCGGCGTGGGCGTTCCCGCGCAGTCCGCGTGGGGCCACATGAAGGGCCATGTGGGGCTGGAGGACTTAGCGCAGCTTGTCATCATGTCGGGCCAATCCGGCGCCACCATCGCGGCCGGATGCCACCGAATCTGTACTTCTTTGCGCGCGGAAGCATCCGCCCACGCCACGGCGCAGGCGGAGCGCGCAGGAGTATTCATTGCCCTCCCGCTGGCGGTGTGCTTCCTGCCGGCATTCATCGTTCTAGGCCTTGCGCCCGTAGTCATCAGTTTGGGCGCACAACTTCTCTAAACCTCATGTGAAAGGACACTAATCATGCACGCACTTAATAAGTATTCCCAGCTCATCCGCAATGACGAGGGGATGAGCACCATCGAATATGCCATGGGATCTCTGGCGGCCGCCGCGCTTGCCGGGGTGCTCTACATGGTCATCAACGGCGGCGGGGTGGTCGATGCTATTGAGGGCATCATTACCGACGCCCTCTCGAACACCCCGAGCTAGCGACGCTCTTTAACCGCGGCCGGCGGGCCCAGCCTGCCGGCAGAAAGGAGGAAAGATGCACAGGGTATTTGATGACGATGGCTCCGTGACCATCGAGGCCGCCTTGGCTTTAAGCTCCCTGGTCTTGGTCGCGGCGGGAATCGTGGGTGCCATTGCCACGCTGGCATCCTATATCGCCGCGGTGGACATGGCGGGCGCGGCCGCGCGTTCGCACGCCATCGGCGTCGAATACCATCCCCCGCGCGAGGATGCCCAGGTCAGCGTGGAAGAAAGCGGTGGGTTGGTGAGGGCGTCGGTAAGCGTCGATGCCCCCGTCGGCACCATGCGCTCTGAGGCGGTATTTCCGGCCGAGGTGGGCGGAAATGAGTAGGCCGAGGCGCTGCGGCGAGGAAGGCTATGCCACCATTGCCGCGGCCGGTATCATCGTCGCCATCGTGAGCCTGCTGCTTATCGTGGCGGCAGTGGGCTCGCGCGTGGCCGCGCGACACGAGGCTCAGGTGGCGGCCGACCTCGCGGCGGTTGCCGGTGCCTGGGCCCTCGCTACGGGTGAAGATGCTTGCACCGCCGCGCGCGATACCGCTGCGCTGAACGACGCCACCTTAGAAACCTGCACCGAATCCGGCCGCGACGTCATCGTCACCGCCACGGTCCGTGGACGGTCCACTCAAGCGAAGGCCGGGCCGGTATGACCTGGCAAGAAGCAGTAGTGCGCCTTATCCCCACCGCAGTGGCAGCCGTAGCAGGCTTCATCGCTTGGCGGGAATACCGCCGAAAGAATTACTGGATGGTATTTTCTCCCCACAATTCTGGGATTATTATCGGACGTTGAAGGAGATTCCCCTTTTATTAACACGCTGTGGGATTTTGCCCAAGAGTTTAAAGAGGGTGAGCTCGACAAATCTGCCCCGAAAGAAGAAAGAGGCGATGCTCCATGAGGCATCCGCAAGGCTCGCCTTTTTACGAGCCGAATCCGGAAGTGCGGCGCACTCGCGCACGTGCAGCGGCGGAAATTCAGCGCATCATATTGGAGCGGTTTCCTCATCGGCGTGAGGAGCTATTGCAGCGCAGCGCCGACTATGAATACGCGCGGGCGCAGCGAGTAAATGAAGAAGGCAAAACCGCTTAAGTTGAGGCTAGCCCTGCGTCATGGTGACCAGCGCACCCAGTAGCTTGATGGCGCCGTCCTTGCTTAGCGGATTGTTTCCGTTTCCGCACTTGGGCGACTGCACGCACGATGGGCAACCGGATTCGCACGGACAAGAGCGCACGGCCTCGAAAGTGGCCGCGATCCATTCGGGGAAGCGGCGGAAGCCTTCCTCGGCAAAACCGGCGCCGCCGGGGTGGCCGTCGTAGACAAAGACGGTGGGCAGCTGCGTATCGGGGTGCAATGCGGTGGACACGCCGCCGATATCCCAGCGGTCGCAGGTGGCGATAAGCGGCAGCAGGCCAATGGCGGCGTGCTCGGCCGCGTGTAGGGTGCCGGGCGTATCGGAGGCCGTCACACCCATGGCGGAAAGCGCCATCGGATCGATGGTATAGGCCACCGCCCGGGTGACTAGGCGTTGTTCGGGGAGATCGAGAGGGATGTCATCGCCAATGGTGCCATCGGCAAGCCGCACCTGGTAGCCGGTGACGCGGTCGGTGACCTCCACCTCCACGTCCGCCACCCACAGCCCTGGGGAGTAATTGACTAGGTTATCGGCCTCGCGCAGGATGCGGATATCCGTGGTGGAGCGCGGAGTCGTGGAATAGTCCGGGGCCTCGGGCCGGGCCAGCGCCAGGTAATCGCTTAAGACGAGCTCCTCAATGACAAAGCTTTCGCCCTGGTGCAGGTACACCGCGCCGGGGTGGACTTGGCTGGTAGCGCGGGCGGCGTCGATGGTGCCGAGCAGGCGGCCGTCGGAGGAATCCACAATCATGACTTCTTCGCCCGCGCCGCCGCGCAGCGACACCGCGGTATGCGCCGTCTCCGGGGAGAGCTCTTCCGGCGCATGGGCGGGGATGGGCACGGCGAACCAGCCGCGCTCGCGGCGGCGCAGCAGGCCAGACTCGGCCAGCTGGTGGACCACGTCTTGGGCGCCCCAGGCGGCAATCGTGGCATCATCCAGCGGCTTTTCCACTGCGGCGCAATAGACGTGGCCGAAGAGGATATACGGATTGGCCGGATTGAAGACGCTGGCCTCCACCGGCCGGCCCAGCAGGGCCTCGGGGTGGTGGACTAAGTAGGTATCCATCGGCTCATCGCGGGCGATGAGCACCACGAGCGAGCCCTGCCCGCGGCGGCCCGCACGCCCGGCCTGCTGCCAAAAGCTCGCGACGGTGCCCGGGAAGCCGGCCGTGACCACGGCATCGAGACCGCCGACATCGATGCCCAGCTCGAGGGCGGAGGTGGTGGCGACGCCGAGCAAGGAGGCGTCGTCAAGCGCGCGCTCCAACTTGCGGCGGTCCTCGGCCAGGTAACCGGCGCGGTAGGCGGCGATGCGCTGGGCAAAATCGGGGCGGCCGAGGCTACCGGAGAGCACCTCGGCCGCGCGCATGGCCACCACCTCGGCCGAGCGGCGCGAACGCACAAAGGTCATGGTGCGCGCGCCCTCGGCGATGAAGGAGGCCATCATCTCGGCCGCCTCGGTGGTGGCGGCGCGGCGCACCGGCGCCCCGTGCTCGCCCTCGGCCCCCTCGATAAACCCCGGCTCCCACAGCGCCACGGTCCGCGCGCCGGTAGGGGCGGTGTCCTCCGTAATCGCGCGGGCGGGCCGGCCGGTAAGGCGCTGCGCGTGCCGGCCCGGGTCCTTCATGGTGGCCGAGGCATAAATAACCGTCGGCCGCGAGCCATAGTGCGCGCACAAGCGCAGCAGGCGCCGCAGCACCAGCGCCACGTTCGCGCCAAATACGCCCCGGTAGGAATGGCATTCATCGATGACAATGAACTCCAGGTGCCGCAGCAGCCGCGCCCACCGCGCATGGGCCGCTAGCAGCGACATATGCACCATATCCGGGTTGGAAAAAATGAACCGCGAATGATCGCGCACGCCCGCGCGGGATTCCTGCGGCGTATCGCCGTCATAGGGCGAGGGCACCACGCCCTTGAGCGCCGGAATGCCCCGGCACAGCTCGAGCACCGCCTGCAGCTGGTCCGATCCCAGCGCCTTGGTGGGGGTGAGATACAGCGCGCAGGCGGTCGGCTCCTGCGCCAGCCGGCTCAAAATGGGCAGCTGATAGCCCAGGGACTTACCCGAGGACGTACCGGTAGAAATCACCGCATCCTCGCCGGCCCAGGCGGCCTGCGCCAGCTCTGCTTGGTGGCTATACAGCTTGCCGACGCCCCCTTCGACCAGCTTGTCCTTCAATTCCGGCAGCACCCATTCGGGCCACTCGGCATACTGCGCGCGCTGCGGCGGCAGGGTGGTGTGAAATGTGAGAGTGGACTCATCGAGGCGGCGCTGGATGAACTCGAGCAGCTCTTCTCCTAGGGGATTATCCGTTTCCGGGTGAGCCAATTTCTACCCCCTCATGAGTTAGGCCTATCGCTTTGGCGTGGAACGTGTCACACTGATATGAGGCCAATGATGTCTTGGTGCGGTGTTTACACTTTAAGGTACTGCTAAAGGACGCATTTACCGAACCCCTCGGCGCGGAATCGCCGCACCGCTAATCAAGAAAAGGACTGCACACCATGGCACAAGGAACCGTTAAGTGGTTTAACTCTGAAAAGGGCTACGGCTTCATCGAACGCGCGGACGGCGAAGGCGATATCTTCGTCCACTACTCCGAGATCCAGGGCAGCGGCTTTCGCACGCTAGAAGAAAACCAGCAGGTCACCTTCGAGGTAGGCTCCGGCCCGAAGGGTGAGCAGGCCCAGTCCGTGTCCGTCATCTAGGCGGCCGGCTCCCTCGCTCAGGCCTTTCTGCTCAGGCCTTCCCGCTATGGCGTTTCGGCGTAGCCGCGGCGGGTATCCCACCACTCGGTGAACTTATTCTGCAGTTTCTGCAGGCCCACGCCGATGATGACGGCGGCGATGATGCTGACCACCACGGCCAGCACGGGCGAATTGGAAAAGGCCATGCCGCCCAGGTAGCCAATGGCGAGCGCTTCGGCCGCCCAGAGCGCGACGCCGATGGTGTCGAAGAAGACAAAGACGAGCCACGGGAAGCGCATCGACCCCAGCAGGATGGTCATAAATAGGCGCGCTGAAGGAATGAAGCGGGCAATAATAATGGCCGCACCGCCGCCGCGGCGCATATTGCGCTTGACCCAGTTGAGCCCTTCGTAGGCCTTCGATCCCTTAGGTACGCGCTGGAGCAGGGGCATAAAGCGCGTGCCCAGTAGGAAACAGAGATTATCGCCCATCATGGCGGCAATGAGCGCCACGAAAAACATGGTGGGCAGGTGCGGAAAGCCCTGGGAGCCGGACCAAGCGCCGGCCATATTGAGCGGGATTTCAGAAGGCAGGACGGGGAAGAAGCAGTCACCAAAGATCAGCGCGCCGACCAGCGGGTAGATCCACTCTGTGGACATGACGGTTTCGATCCACATAGTGATGGTGTCAACCATGAATCCTCCGCGGGCGTCGTCTTGGGTGTGCTATCGTGCCCCACAATGCTTTCACAGCTACTGGGCGTTCTAAGTAGGCCAGTATAGACCCGTTCCGTGGGGGTACATAGTGCCCCTGAAAACGGCCTTTTGGCAGAACCGCGTATATGGTGCGAGAAAGGAAACGCAGATCAACTGTGTACGCTAGGGGCGATTGCTGAAAGCGTGCATACCTTATTGTTCGCATCATCGAAAGGGATGAAGTCGAAGTGGCAGAAGCAGCCGGGCCGGGAAAGACCTTGGTGATCGTCGAGTCGGCGACGAAGGCGAAGAAGATTCAGCCTTACCTCGGAGACAACTACATCGTGGAGGCCTCCGTGGGCCATATCCGCGATCTTCCCCGTGGCGCTGCGGACGTGCCGGCTAAGTATAAGAAGGAATCCTGGGCGCGCCTCGGCGTGAACCCGGAGGATGACTTCGCACCGCTGTATGTGGTGAGCCCCGATAAAAAGAAGAAGGTCGCGGACCTCAAGTCCAAGCTGAACCAGTGCGACCAGCTCTACCTCGCAACAGACCCCGACCGCGAGGGCGAGGCCATCGCCTGGCACCTGCTCGAGGTGCTCAAGCCCAAGGTCCCGGTGCGCCGCATGGTCTTTAACGAGATCACCAAGTCCGCGATCCTGGAGGCCGCGGACAATACCCGCGATCTGGATTACAACCTTATCGACGCCCAGGAAACCCGCCGCATCCTCGACCGCCTCTACGGCTACGAGGTTTCCCCGGTGCTGTGGAAGAAGGTCATGCCGCGGCTTTCTGCCGGCCGAGTGCAGTCGGTGGCCACCCGCGTCATCGTCGAGCGCGAGCGCGAGCGCATGGCGTTCATCTCCGCGGACTACTGGGATCTGGCCGCCACGCTAGATACCGGCGCTGCGGACGCGGACAACCCCGCTACTTTCGACGCCCGCCTTACCGCCGTCAATAGCAAGCGCGTGGCCTTGGGCCGCGACTTTGATGACCGCGGAAACGTCAAGAGCAAAGACGTCATCGTCATCACCGAGACCCAGGCCAAGGCGCTAGAAACCGCGCTGCGCGGTGCGGATATGCAGGTCGCTGGGGTCGAACACAAGCCCTATACGCGCAAGCCCTATGCGCCGTTTATGACCTCCACGCTGCAGCAGGAGGCCGGCCGCCGCCTGCACTTTACCTCTGAGCGCACCATGCGCATTGCGCAGCGGCTGTACGAAAACGGCCATATTACTTATATGCGTACGGACTCCACCTCGCTGTCCAAGCAGGGCCTGTCCGCCGCGCGCAACTCCGCTACCAGCATCTATGGTGCAGAATACGTCTCTGATTCCCCGCGCGTATATGACCGCAAGGTGAAAAATTCCCAGGAGGCCCACGAGGCTATCCGCCCGGCCGGCGAGTCCTTCGCCACCCCGGGCCAGCTCTCTGGCCAGTTGGATGCGGAGGAGTTTAAGCTCTATGACCTGATTTGGAAGCGCACCGTCGCCTCCCAGATGGCCGATGCCAAGGGAACCTCCATGAAGGTCACCGTAGCCGGCACCGCCGCCACCGATAAGGGCAGCTACGACGTGGAATTTTCCGCCACCGGCCGCACCATTACCTTCCCCGGCTTCCTGAAGGCCTACGGCGCGGACGACGCCAAGGGGGACAAGAAGGGCGAGACCCGCCTGCCGCACTTGGAAGAGGGCCGCGCCCTGACCGCCAAGGAGGTCTCCGCCGAGGGCCACTCCACCAACCCGCCGGCGCGCTATACCGAGGCCAGCCTGGTCAAGAAGATGGAGGACCTGGGCATCGGCCGCCCGTCTACCTACGCGTCCATCATCAAGACCATCCAGGACCGCGGTTATGTGGTCTCGCGCGGCAATGCGCTGGTGCCTTCGTGGGTTGCCTTCGCCGTCGTGGGCCTGTTGGAGGAGAACTTCACCGAGCTGGTGGACTATGACTTCACCTCTTCCATGGAAGACGAGCTAGACCAGATTGCCACCGGTATCGAGGACGGTACCGCCTGGCTAAACGGCTTCTACTTCGGCAACGCCGAGGCCAACGAGCAGAAGGCGGCTTCCATTGCCCGGCACGGCGGCTTGAAGTCGCTTATCGACGTCAACCTAGAAGCCATCGATGCCCGCAAGGTCAACTCCCTGCGTCTTTATACCGATACCGAGGGCCGCGACGTCTTCGTCCGCGTGGGTCGCTATGGCCCGTATATCGAGCGCGCCGTTGGCACTAACGACGACGGCAGCATCGAGTATCAGCGCGCTAACCTGTCCGAAACCGTCACCCCGGATGGCCTGAACGAGGAGCTGGCGGAAAAGCTTTTCGCCACCCCGCAGGGCGGCCGCGAGCTGGGTGAGAACCCAGAAAACGGCCGCATGATCGTGGCCAAGGAAGGCCGCTTCGGCCCCTATGTCACCGAGGTCGTCCGCGAGGATGAGCGGGAGAAGGCCGAGGGTGAGGCCGAGGAGATCGTCGCCAAGGAGCGCGCTGAGGAGGACAAGCAACGCGCCGAGGAAGGCAAGCGCGCCAAGAATTGGGAAACCAAGACGGCCGCGAAACAGAAGGAAAAGCGCGTCAAGGAGTACATCGAGAACAAGCTCAAGCCGGGTACGGCTTCGCTGTTTAGCTCCATGGAACCCTCCACCGTGACTTTGGAGGAGGCCCTCAAGCTGCTTTCCCTGCCGCGCGAGGTGGGCGAGGACGACGGCGTGATGATCACCGCGCAGAACGGCCGCTATGGCCCGTATCTGAAGAAGGGCACCGATTCGCGCTCGCTGGCTAAGGAAGAGCAGATCTTCACCATCACCTTGGATGAGGCCCGTCGCATCTACGCCGAGCCGAAGCGTCGCGGCCGCGCAGCGGCCCAGCCGCCGATTAAGCAGCTGGGCGATAACGACGTCTCCGGCAAGCCCATGACCGTCAAGGACGGCCGCTTCGGCCCGTACGTCACCGATGGCACCACCAATGCCTCCCTGCGCCGCGGCGATGACCCGGAGCAGCTTACCGACGCCCGCGCGAACGAACTCCTTTCCGAGCGCCGCGCCAAGGAAGCTTCCGGCGAGACCAAGAAGAAGTCCACCAAGAAGTCCTCTAAGAAGACGACGAAGAAGAAGGCGACCAAGAAGGCCACCAAAAAGTCCACGAAGAAGGCTGGAAAGAAGGCGACTAAGAAGCCTTCGCCCGGTACGAAGAACGTGGTAAAGGCCGGCTCGCGCAAGAAGTAACCGCGTAAGGTGGCGGGCATGAACGATTTTCTTGCCCGCACCCAAGAAGGCGCTGCGGCCCTGTGGCGCGCCGTTACCGACATCAGCGCGCGGCCGGAGGTTTTGGCCTCGGTTCGCGAAGAGCCCGCCATTGGCGCCGGAGTTGCAGCCGGAGCCATCGGCCAGGTGGAAAAGGCCCGCCGGCTGACCCGTCCTTCGGCGCTCGGCGTGGCGGCCGTAACAGCGAACCACGCCGCCTATGCGTGGAGCCTCTATCGCCGCGGCGCGCGCAACGATGCCCTGGGCTGGGGCCTGCGCGCGGCAGCATGGGGCGCGGGCGTTGCCGCCACTCGCACACAGCCGACGGCCGCTGCGGTCGCGGTGGGCGGCGCGGCGGTGCTCACGACCTCGGCAATGGCGGGAGATCCAGCGCTGCGCACCGATGCTGGCAAAGGCATGAGCCACGGCGCCAACCTGCTCGTTGCGGCCGAGGGGCTGACGGCCCTGCGCGCGGCACTCGCGCAGCACTATCGCGGTAAGCGGAAGCAGGGGGCGCGCTTGTTATGCGCGGCCGAGGCGGGTGCCCTAGCGGTCGGCCACCTGCTGCTGATTGATGGCCTGTGCCGCACGCGGTAGCTGCGGCTGCATCGTCGGACCATAGGACAGGCGGCGGTGCACCGCCTCGAACGGCCCGCGGAGGTCGAAGACTTCCAGCACGCAGGCCCCGATAAGCGTAGCCAACCACACCGCGAAGGCCAGCGCGGCCTGGCCGAAGGCGCCCAGATCGTGGCCGAAGTTCAGCGTGAATGGGTGCACGAGGCAGAAAAAGAGGATGGACTGCCCTACGTAGCCGCTCATGGAGCGCTTGCCCAGCGCCGCGAAGGGCCACAGTACCGCGGGCAGCGGTGCGCCAGCCGAGAGCCTTTCTTGCACTGGCTGCAGCACCAACGCGAGCCCGGCCAGGATGCCGGGGCCAGTGAAGACGCCGATGAAAGCGTTGGCATTATTGGCTGCATTCGCCCAGCGCTGCTCGATGACCCCAAGCGTGCTCAAAGACCACAAGGCGCCGATAACCACGGTAATGATCACCGCGACGGCCACCCAGCGGAGGAGGGTGGGGCGGTGAGAGGGGACGTCGGCAAGCACGCCTTGGCGCGCCCACACAAAGCCCACCAGCATGACGGGCAGGTACATCAATAAAATGATCGGCGTGGCCAAAGCCTGGCTGCCTAAGGTGACAAGCTGGCTGAGCAGCAAATCGGGGTAGGACTCGATGGTGCCGATGCCTTCCGTAGCCACCACGCCGCGGGGATCCATAGCGCCGGAAATGAAGGCCACAATCCCGCCCAGCGCGCACAGTGCGAATAGAATATAGGCCACGAGCATGAGGGAGGAATCCCGCTTGCGCAGCAGGAATGCAATTACGATTCCGGCCGCGCCATAGAAGAACATGATGTCGCCCCAAAACAGCAGCACCATATGCACCGCACCCATCACTGCCAAGAAGGCATAGCGCTTGGCGATGACCCTGCGTGCCCCCTGCACCGGAAACCCGCGCCGCCACAGGCTCAGCGCAATGAGCCCCACGCCAAAGCCAAGCAGGGTAGAAAACATGGGCAGGCCGCGGTTGTGGACAAAGAAGGCACCGAAGACGACGGCCGCCTTATCCCACGCGCTGCCATCAATGATGCCGCCGAAATAGCTTGCTGGTCGGTCGGTGGTGATGATCCATGCCGTGGTCATATTGGCCATGGCGATGCCTAGAAGGGCCATGCCGCGCGCCACATCGGGCACGATCATGCGGGGCCGGGGAGCTGAGCTCACTTAAAAACCTCGTTATACCTCGGAACGTTCTGCCAGGGTAGCGCGGATAGGGCGAGCCAGCTGGGTCATGCGGTGACGCCCGCGCAGCTCAATGGATTTCATCATAGTCCAGCGGGCCTGCTCGGCCTCGTTAGCGGTCTTGAGCGTGGCGGCGTTGGTAAGAACCTGGCCCGGGGTGTCCTTGGCCAGCTCGGTCAGGCGCGCAGCCTCGTTCACGGCGTCACCAATGACGGTGTATTCGAAGCGATCCGCGCCGCCGATATGCCCGGCCACAACGTGCCCCGCCGCCACGCCAATGCCCGCCTGCAGCTCCAGCCCGCGCAACTCGCCGCGCAGCTCGCGGGCGGCCTGCAGCGCCATGGAGGCGGAATCATAAACATTGAGCGGCGCGCCAAAGACAGCCAGCGCGGCATCGCCCTGGAACTTGTTAATGATGCCTTTATTGCGGTGCACCACCTCGACGACGTGCTCGAAGAACTTATTGAGCTCCTCCACTACCTCCTCGGGGGAGTGGTTGACGGCGAAGGTAGTAGAACCGATGACGTCAATGAAGAGCACAGCGACCTTGCGGTCCTCGCCGCCCAACTCGGGGCGCTCCTCTAGGGCGCGCTGTGCCACCTCGACGCCGACGTAGCGGCCGAAGATATCGCGCACGCGCTGGCGCTCGCGCAAGCCGCGCATCATCTCGTTGAAACCGGCCTGCAGTACGCCCAGCTCGGACCCGTCATAGATATCGACCTCGGCATCGTTCTCGCCACGGCGCACCCGGTTAATGGCGTCCTGCAGCTCCACGATCGGGTCCACCACGCTCATCACCGCGAAGCTAGTACCGATAAACCCGGTGGCCAGAGCGGTAAGTGCCAGGGCCGTGATGGCGGGAACCAGGTCTCCTGCGGTGCCGGAGAAGAGCCCGGTGCGCTGGGCGATGAGCACGAGCAAGATGCCCACCAGCGGCACGCCGGAGGTCATCAGCCAGGTAGAAATGAGGCGGTATTTGATGGGCGGTTCTAGGGTGGCGTCCTCGAAGCGGCGCGCCACGGCCTGGGCGGCCACCGGGCGCACGAGGCGCTCGGCCTGCAGGTAGGTCAAGATGACCACCACGAGGCCGGCCAGGGTGGCGGACACGCCCACGACGAGCCCGAGGCGGCCGGATTCCCGGCCGGAAATCACCACGGCCAGGATGATGCCGATGAGCCACACCGCGGCCGCCACCACGGATTGGTAGACGGGGATGCGCAGCACCAGGTTGCGCACCATATTCGGATCGTGCTCGTCCGGGTTGCGCTGCCAGTCCAGCACCGGGCGGAATAGCAGCAGGGTGACGGCGATGCCGATGACCACGGCAAAGATGAGGTACACCGCGGCGACGCCCATCAGGCTGGGCAGCTCGGCAGCAAAGTCCTTAATCTCCGGCATCGGTAGGAAATAAAGGACAAAGGTCATGATCGCGATGGCGCCGATAAGGTTCGCACCAAGGACTAAGGCGGCGTAGACCGGCCATTGGGTACCCATGAGCCATCGTGCGCCGCGCAGTAGTCTGTTCATGCTTTCATACTTTAGTAAGACCAGTAGGCTAGGGCGAGTGAATACCGGAAGCGTTGCGCAAAGATTGGCAGATACCCCAGGTGTGGCCCGCACTATCCTGGGCGCCGCCCGGGCAGCTCGGGGGATGCCGGGGGCAGACCCTCGGGCGATGAGCCATTCCTGGCTATTTACCGGCCCGCCGGGCTCCGGCCGTTCCTTGGCCGCGATCGATTTTGCGGCCGCGCTCATGTGCACGGACCCAGAGGAGCCGGGCTGCGGCCGGTGCGAGGCCTGCCGCGCGGTGCTAGAAACCAAACAGCACACCGATCTGGTCCTCGTGGATCCGCAGGAGGTCATCATTCCCGTGGATACGGTGCGCGAGGTCATCGGCCGTGCCGCGAGCCTGCCCACGGTGGCCCCTTGGCGCGTGGTGATCTTCAACAACGCCGACCGCCTCAACAATAACGGCGCGAATGCCCTACTCAAGACGGTAGAGGAGCCGCCGGCGCGCACCGTAATTATCATGTGCGCGCCTTCCGACGCCCCCGAGGACTTCTCTCAGACCCTTCGCTCGCGCTGCCGGCACCTGTACATTCCCTCCCCGTCGGTGGAGAGCATTACCGCCCAGTTGGTCAGCGAGGGCGCCTCGGATCACGACGCCCACTTGGCCGCCCTTACCTCCCTCCGTCACGTCGGCCGGGCGCGGCGCCTAGTCAACGATCCCGCGGTGCAAAAACGCCGCGCGGTGGCCATCAACCTGGCAGAGGAGGTCTTCCACGGCTCCCAGGGCTTCCAGGCGGTGACCTCGCTGCTGAAGATGGTGGACTCGGAGGCGAAGGAGTCGCATAAAGACCAGGAAGAGGCCGAGCTGGCGAAACTGGAACAGACCCTCGGCGTGGGTGCGAAGGGCAAAGGCGCGGCTAAGGCGCAGCGCGACGCCCGCTCCGCCATCAAGGATCTGCAGGACCAGCACAAAAAGCGGGCGAAGCGCCGCGTGATCGATAACCTGGACCTCGTGCTTGTTGATCTCTCCGGCGTCTACCGCGATGCGCTCATGCAGAAGGTGGGCGCGCAGGTGGATTTGACCCACCCGGACTTCGCCGGTCTTTCTGGTGAGATCGCGCAGCGCGTGAGCGAGGAAGGCTTGCTGGACTGCCAGGCGGCTATCACGTTGTGCCGCGAGCAGCTGACCCAAAACGTCGGCACGCAGATTGCCTTTGACGGGCTGGTGGGCCGCCTGCGCCGCGCGTGCCTATAAGCGGGTGCGTAGTCGGGGGTCGATTTCTATTCCGCGGCGCCCCTAGGTTAGACTTTCTCTTGCTGCACTGGCGCATGCCGAGCAGCGCGCCGCCTTAGCTCAGTCGGTAGAGCATTTCACTCGTAATGAAAAGGTCGCGAGTTCGATTCTCGCAGGCGGCTCCACAGTGGCCGCAGGTGTATAGCCTGCGGCCTTTCGCGTGTTCGGGGGCGGCGCGCGCTAAGCCTCGCCGTGCTTATTGAGCAGGCGCGGGACCACCTTGCCGGTGGCGTTGCGCGGGAGCTTGGCCAGGAAGTGCACGTCGCGCGGCACGGAGTGATCGGCGAGCTTGGTGCGGACCCAGTCGCGGATGGCGTCGGCGGTGAGGGCCTTTCCGGCGGCGTCGGCAGTGGGCACCGCCCACACCGCGATGCGTTGGAAGGTCTCGCTATCCTCTACGCCGCCAGCATGAACCTCGTGGATGCCGGGCATGGCCTCGAGGACCTCGGTGACGGACTGCGGGTGGACGTTTTCGCCGCCGACGATGATCATGTCATCGGCGCGGCCCACCACGTGCAGGAAGTCGTGCTCGTCGATGTAGCCCAAATCGCCGATGGAAATGAGCCCGTCCACCTTATTGAGCCGCAGGTTCGGGTTGGTATAGCCGGTCATCGCAGTGGAGTTGGTCAGGTAGATCTCTCCCACCTCGCCGCGCGGAACCGGGTGGCCCTCCTTATCGAGGATGCGCAGCTTCGTGCCGGAGGCCACGCGTCCGGCGATGGTGGGGTTGGCGGCTACCTGGTCCATGCTGGCGGTCGTTGCCAGTGCGAGCTCGGTGGAGCCATAGACATTGCAGAGGATGGCACCGAAGCGCGCATTGGTCTCCTTGACCACCTCCGGGGTTAGCGCATTGCCGGCCGAGGCGATGAATTTCAGGCTAGAGGCATCGAACTCACCGGCCGGATCCCGCTCTACCAAGCGCTTAAAGAAGATAGGGGAGGAGATCATGCCATCCAGGCGGTAGCGCTGGACGTCGTCAAGCACCTGCTCCGCGTCGAATACGCGGCGGGTGACGATGGTATTGCGCAGGCCCAGCGCGATATTGATGCAGGCCCAACCCCAGGTGTGAAAAATGGAGGCGGTGAGCTGCAGGCGCTGGTCGGCGCGCCACGGAATCGTATCCACGATAGAGGCCAGCACCACGGGCAGGGTGGGCTCCGGCCGCACAATGCCCTTCGGAATGCCGGTGGTGCCGGAGGACATGAGCACGATCGGGCCGTGTTTGGGGAAGCGCGGCAGCTCCACGGCCGGTGGATTCTTCACAATCTTGTCTAGCTTCGGCAGCTCGCTTGCCCCGGTATCGTGCGCAATGATGACCGGAATATCGGTGTCCACGCGGTCGATGAATTCATCATCCACGACGAGCACATTGATGCCGTTTTCCTCGATACATCCGGCCAGCTGCTCCGGTGAAGAGCCCACGTTGAGCAGGTAAATAGAAGCGCCCACATAGCCCTTGGCGCCGAGCGGGATGATGATGCCGCGGCCGTTGCGCGCCATGACGCCGAGGCGAATCTCGGGTAGGTCCAGCGAGCGGAGGTAGCGAGCGAAGCCCTGCGTGTGGGTGCGCAGCTGGCGGTAGGTGAGGGTGCCGTCGTCGTCGATAAGCGCTAGGCGCTCTGGGCAGGTGAGGTAGCCCTGCTCAATTTCACGTGCGGTGGTGAAGCGGTAGCGGGCCAGGTTAGGTAGCAAACTGAGCTGGGCCTTCGCGCCGCCTTGGTGGCTGATGAGTCCGGCGTTATAAAGCGCCGGCACGAACCGGCCGAGGGCTGCTGCGTGGAATGTGAAATCAGAAAAATTCACGGTTGGGGTAGCTCCAAATAAGCGAAGATAACAAAAAGGTAACCATGGACGATATCGTGAGAGAGGCGCGCGGTGTTGCCGCCAACTCGAAATATGTTACAGAAGTGACTACAGTTACCAGAAGTTACTGGTGTTTCTAGAAAAGGATCTCATGAAATCTCTGCAGCTCAAAGTCCTCTCCGTGGTGGCTTCCGCGCTGGCCGTCGTAGGCGTGGCTGTCGCGCCGCAGGCCACCGCCGCGGAGCGCAACCTGGTAGCCTTCGGCGATTCCGTCCTTGCGGATCCAGACGCCGGCTCCTACTTTGCTCACCGTTTCGATCCCTCTAAGGGTGTGGGCGTTGATTGCCCTACCTCCAATAACTACGCCAAGCGCGCCGGCGCCAAGCTGCGCCTTCCGGTGCGGGATTTCTCCTGCTCCGGTGCCGTGTCCATGTCCAAGGGTCCGCAGGTTTCTCAGCAGGTGGATGCGGCCATCCGTACCGGCGCGCTGAGCCCAGCCACTAACCGCGTGGTTATCACCACTGGCTTTAATGACACTTACAACCACCGCGATATGAGCCTGCCGCAGATTCGCAAGCAGTTCGCGGACCGCACCGCCCCGCAGATCGAGCGCATCAAGCGCGCGGCCCCGAACGCTCGCGTTCAGATCGTGGGATACCCCACCATCGGCACCGGCCCTTATTACTGCCTCTTCCACTTCGGCCCGCGCCCGGCTGATTCCACGTTCCTGCCGGGTATTCAGGACTTTGAGAATAAGGCACAGTGGATGCAAGTGGATCTGGCGGCGCGCACCGGCGTGCAGTTCTTGGATATGAAACCTTCCACCCGCAATAACGGCATGTGTGCCGATGCAAATCAGCGCATGTGGGCTGGTCTGGTGGACTTTAGCGCTGGCGATGGCAACCTTCCCATCCACATGAACCAGCGCGGCCACGAGCATGCGGCCAACGTCATTGCCCGCTCTTAAAAAGAATTTTCAATAATGCGCCGATTTTGAAAATACTGGTACGCTCGGGCGCATGACTGTAAAAGCTGTTATTGCCCGCTCCAAGGGCGCGGAAGTCGAAACCGTCAATATTGTTGTCCCCGACCCCGGCCCTAACGACGTCATCGTGCGCGTGCAGGCCTGCGGCGTATGCCACACCGACCTTGCTTACCGCGATGGCGATATTGAAGACGCCTTCCCGTTCCTGCTCGGCCACGAGGCCGCAGGCGTGGTGGAGACCGTAGGTTCTGCGGTCACCCACGTGGAGGAGGGCGACTTCGTCATTTTGAATTGGCGCGCCGTATGCGGCGAGTGCCGCGCTTGCAAGAAGGGCGAGCCAAAGTACTGCTTTAATACCCACAACGCCTCCAAGAAGATGACCCTCGAGGATGGCACTGAGCTTACCCCTGCGCTGGGCATCGGTTCCTTCGCGGAGAAGACCCTGGTCCACGAAGGCCAGTGCACCAAGGTGGAAGACACTGACCCAGCCGCTGCAGGCTTGTTGGGCTGCGGCATCATGGCGGGCCTCGGCGCAGCCGTGAATACCGGTGACATCCAGCTCGGCGAGTCCGTAGCCGTCTTCGGCTGCGGCGGCGTCGGAATGGCCGCCATTGCGGGCGCCAAGCTGGCGAGCGCGGCAAAGATCATTGCTGTGGACATCGACGAGTCCAAGCTGGAAACCGCCCGCGAGTTCGGCGCGACCGACACCATCTGCTCCAAGGACCTGTCGGAACAGGAAGTCATCGACGCCGTCCGCGAGCTCACCGGCGGCTTCGGCACCGACGTTTCCATCGACGCCGTGGGTATCCAGCCCACCTGGCGCCAGGCCTTCTACTCCCGCGACCACGCCGGCCGCATGGTCATGGTGGGCGTGCCAAACCTCACCGACCACGTGGACATTCCCGCCATCGACCTCTACGGCCGCGGCGGTTCCATCAAGCCAGCGTGGTACGGCGATTGCCTCCCAGAGCGCGATTTCCCCGCTTACGTAGCGCTGTCCAAGGCCGGCAACTTCCCGCTGGACAAGTTCGTCACCGAGCGCATTGCGCTTGACGACGTCGAGCAGGCCTTCGCCACCATGAAGTCCGGCAAGGTCCTGCGTTCGGTGGTGGAGTTCTAATGCGTATCGATAGCACGGTTACTTCTGGCAAGTTCCGCCTCGACGGCGGCGAGTGGGACGTGGACAATAACGTCTACGTCGTAGGTGATGACTCCAGTGTTTATGTGGTGGACCCCTCCCACGACCTCGATGCGGTAGCAGAGCTCGTTGGCGATCGTCGCGTGGAAGGCATCTTGCTCACCCACGCGCACAACGACCACTGCGAGCTCGCTCCCGAGGCCGCCAAGCGCTTCGATACCGAGGTCTACCTGCACCCAGACGATGACATGCTGTGGCAGGAGTCCAATGGCGATGCTCCGTACACGCCATTGGCGGACCGCGGTCAGTTCGATATTGGCGGCGAGAAGATTACGGTCTACCACACCCCGGGCCACTCGCCGGGCTGCGTGGTGCTGCACGTGGGCGAGACGCTGCTGTCGGGCGATACGCTCTTCAACGGCGGCCCTGGTGCCACCGGCCGCAAGTACTCCGACTTCGATGTGATCATCGAGTCGCTGAAGAACGTCGTCTTCACCCTGCCGGAGGACACCAAGGTCCTGCCAGGGCATGGCGATGCCACCACGGTGGGCGCGGAGGCCGCGCGCATCGACGAATACATCGAGCGCGGCTACTAGCCTCTAGTACGCCCGCAGGTACTCGCCGTAGCCGGACTTAAGCAACGGCTCGGCGAGTTTTTCTAGCTGGGCGCGGTCGATGAAGCCGGCTTCGAAAGCGGCCACTTCTGGTGAGCCAATAACGATGCCGGTGCGTTTTTGCATCACCTCGACGTAGGCGGAGGCCTCGCTCATCGAGTCCACCGTTCCCGTATCGAGCCACACGCTGCCGCGGTGCAGGCGCTGCACATTCAGCTCGCCGCGGCGCAGGTACTCTTCGTTTACGGCCGTGATTTCCAGTTCGCCGCGGCCGCTGGGCTTGATGCCCCTGGCTATCTCCACCACCGAGTTGTCGTAGAAGTACAAGCCCACCACCGCGTGGTTCGACCGCGGCACTTCCGGCTTTTCCTCGATGCTGAGCGCACGGCCTGCGGTGTCGAATTCCACGACACCGTAGCGCTGCGGATCCGAGACCTCGTAGGCGAAGATGATGCCGCCTTCCGGATCTTGGCAGTGGGCGAGCTCGCCGCCGAAGCCGTGGAAGATATTATCGCCGAGCACCAGCGCGACGCTGTCGTCTCCAATAAACTCCTCGCCAATCAAGAAGGCCTGCGCGAGCCCCTCCGGCCGCGGTTGGACCGCGTAATCGATCATCAGCCCAAGCTGCGATCCATCGCCAAAGAGCCGCTGGAAGGCCCCCGCATCCTCTGGGGTGGTAATGATGAGGATCTCCCGAATACCCGCTTGAATGAGCGTGGTTAGCGGGTAATAAATCATCGGCTTGTCATAAATGGGCATGAGCTGCTTCGAGATGCCCTTGGTAATCGGGTAGAGCCGCGTGCCGGACCCGCCGGCCAGGATGATGCCTTTCATTTAATCCTCCGGGTACAGCGCCAAGTACAGGGCAAGGGCCGCGCGCCAGTTCTGCGGCTTGAAGCCCGTAGCCTCGATTTTATCTAGCGCAAGCGTCGACTCCTTGGGGCGCGGCGCCTCGGGGCCCGCGATCTCGCGGTACTGCTCGGTGCTAACCGGAGTGACCTCGGCCGGGTCGTGGCCGAGCCCGATGAACACGGCCATGGCAATCTCATCGCGGCCCACGGTATCGCCCGAGTTGGAGAGGTTATACACGCCGTAGTCCGCGCCAGAGTTAAGCAGGTGCACGATGCCCTTGGCTAGGTCCTCGGCAAACGTGGGTCGCCCGCGCTGGTCATGGATGACCTTCGGCTCCACGCCCTTAGTGGCCAGCCGGCGCATGGTGGACATGAAATTCTCGCCATCGCCAAAGACCCAGGAAGTACGGATGACGTAGTGCTGCGGCGCGGTCTGCGCGGCGGTATCGCCCGCGGCTTTCGACGCCCCATACGCACTCAGCGGCGACGGCAGTTCCTCCTCAGTGTGGACCTCGTTGGTGCCGTCGAAGATGTAGTCGCTCGACACATGCACCAGCGTGAGTTGGTTCTCCGCGGCGATGCGCGCCAGCCGTGCGGGCGCTTCCGCATTGACGGCCCAGGCGGCGGCGCGGTCGCTTTCGGCGCCGTTGACGTCGTTATACGCCGCGCAATTGATGATGGCGGAGTACTGCTTCCAATTCCGTTCTGGTGGGTCGGTGATGTCGAAGTCGGCGTGGGTACAAAAATCGGCGTCGGCAAGCAGGCGCTTGAGCGCCCGCCCCAACTGCCCGTTCGCCCCGGTGACGAGGATGCGCCGGGCGGGCATCGGGCTCACGTCTTTAAGAGCGGGGTGCTGCTTGTCCTTCTCTGAAATCTCGGTGGGCTCCAGCGGCCAGTCCACGATGTTGAGGTTCACCGCGGCGTAGCGAGCTTCGGCCGACCAGTGCTCATTCACCAGGTAGCAGTAGGAGGTTTCCTCCAACGCCTGAAAGCCATTGGCGACGCCCCGCGGGACAAACACCGCAGTCTCCGGCCCTACCTCGTGGGTGACGACCTCGCCAAAGCTATCCGACCCCTCGCGCAAGTCGCACCATGCGCCGAAAATCTTGCCCTGCGCCACCGAGACGAGCTTGTCCCACGGCTCAGCGTGCAGTCCGCGCGTAACACCGGCGTGGTTGAAAGAGATATTGTTCTGCACCGGCTGGAAGCTCGCGAGCTCGGGCGCGAGCTCGGTGAATTTTTCGCGTTGCCAATTCTCCTTGAACCAGCCGCGGTTATCGCCGTGCACGTCGAGGTCGATGATGAGCAGCCCCGGGATGGCGGTTTCGGTAATACGCATATCTACTGTCCTTGCTGCTTGTAGCGGGCTTCCACGTTTTCTTTCTCGGGCTTCCACCAGCCTTCGTTCTCGCGGTACCACGCGATGGTGTCTTCGAGACCGGTGCGGATATCCGTGAACCGCGGGGTCCATCCCAGCTCGCGACGCAGCTTGGCGGCGTCCATGGCATAACGCTGGTCGTGGCCGGGGCGGTCCGCCACGTGCTCATAAAGTGCGCGCCCATTGCGGGTATGGCCCATGATTTCGCAGATCAGCTCAATGACCTGCTTATTATTAATATCTTCCTGGTCCGCGCCGATATTGTAGGTCTCGCCGATGCGGCCCCGCTCGAGGATGGCGAGCACCGCTTCGTTGTGGTCATCGACGTGGATCCAATCGCGTACCTGCTCGCCGGTGCCGTAGAGCTTGGGGGTGTGTCCGGAGAGGATATTGGTGATTTGGCGGGGGATGAACTTCTCGATGTGCTGGTAAGGCCCGTAATTATTGGAGCAGTTTGAGATGGTGGCGCGCAGTCCGAAGGAACGCACCCATGCCCGCACGAGGTGGTCAGACCCCGCCTTGGTGGCCGAGTAGGGGCTGGAGGGAGCGTAGGCGGTGTGCTCGGTAAATTTGGTCGCTGCTCCTATCTCGAGGTCGCCGAAAACTTCGTCGGTAGAGACATGGTGGAGGCGGGTATCGTGCTTGCGGCAGGCCTCCAAAAGGGTGAATGTGCCTACGAGGTTCGTGTGGATGAAGGGTGAGGGGTCGCGCAAAGAATTGTCGTTATGGGACTCGGCGGCAAAATGAACCACTACATCGGCAGTGGCGACGAGCGGTTCTACGGTGGCGGGATCGGCGATATCCCCCTCCACGAGGTCAATATCGAGGCCGGCGAGGTTGGCGCGGTTTCCGGCGTAGGTGAGTTTATCGAGCACCGTAACGCGGGTATCGGGGCGCGCCTGGCATATTAGGCGCACGAAATTGGCGCCGATAAAACCGGCGCCGCCAGTGACGAGCATCGTTTGCATGGTTATCCAGTGTAGGGCAGTCGGGCGCGCGGCTGTGGCAGGCCGCGGGCCCCGGTCAGGCCGCGCCCGGGGGTGAGGGCGGTGGCGAAGGCGGATCAGTGAGCCTGCGGGCCGGGGCTTGTTCCGCGGCGGGGTGGTCGTTGACCTCCACGGTGGGCGATAAGCCGTTGGTGTGGGCAGCTCGGTATCCTACCCGGCCGGTGTTGGGGTCTCGTTCGGCGTGTCCCATTCCGTTGCGGCCATCGCGGTAATCGTTATTGTCCACGTGGTGCCGGCGGCACAACAGAGTGAGGTTTTTGAGGTCGGTGGCGCCACCGTGAGACCAGGCTTGGAGATGGTGGACGTCGCAGTCTTGCCACGGGCGGTTACATTCTGGGTGCGTGCAGACGAGTTCGGAGGCTGCGAGAGCGAGCTTCTGCCACAGAGAAGCGGTGCGCTTGGTGCGGCCAAGCTCGAGGGGGAAGCCCTTGTCGTCCACGGCACAGAAGAAATCGTGCCGCGCGCCGCCGAGGCGGAGAAGGTCGAGCGGGGTGAGCTCGATGCCGGTGCTGGTGGCGAAACGGGTATCTCCGCCCATCGCTTCCAGCTCCTCCAGGGTGGTGGCGACGAAGAAGGAGCCGAGACCGTCGGAGTTCTTTTGGGTGGCGGAAAGATAGCTCGATAGCGCAGCGGTCAATTGGTCCGCCATGCGTTGGGTATAGGTGCGGATATCGTCCTCGGGGCTGAGGTCCGCGCTGCCCTTATTCTTTGCGGGCGCGAAGGCGCTGGCGAGGATGGCAGCTGCGGAGGCATCGAGGTAGCCGGAGATGTGCACGCCGCCGTCAGCGTCTTGGCGGGAGATGCTAAAGCGGCGTTTGCGGGTAGCGGCGTGTGGGTCGGGTTCGCCGGCAGGATTAAGGGCGTGCTTATTCGCTTTGCGGATGGCCTTGCGTAGCCACTCGCGCAGGGAATCGAAGGAGCGGCGCTTGGCCTGTTCGAGGGCCTGGTTGCGCAGTTCGCTTGGGCCGGGGATGGCGTACTTGCTGAGGCTACGTAGCTCATTCTCGATGAGGTTGAGGATGCGCTCGGGAATAGGCTCTTCCTCGAAGAGCTTCTTGCGGCGCTTCTCTTCCTCGCGGCGCTCGCGGTCAGCGCGGCGGCGAGCTTCTTCTTCGGCTTGGGCGCGTGCGGCTTCGTCGGCATCGGGGTCCGCAGGGGGAGCCGGCTCTGGATCGGGGATGGGTGCGAAGAGGTTGCGTCCATTGCGGAGGCGGGCGGCGGCCTCGGCATCGGTAAGGCCTAGGCGCGTGGTCAGGTAGTCCTTAGCCTTGGAAGAACCAACGCGGCGGCCGGCGTCATCCCGCTCCGCGATGAAAGCGAAGGCGGCATCGATGGTGGACTTATTTCCTAGCGCCCGCTCCAAGTGTTCGAAATGTGGATGCAGCAGTTCGAAAGAGAGGTCGGAGGGATCCTGCATGAGGCCGCGCAGCTGAGTGAGCCCAGTGGCAATCTGCGCGATGGCGGAGTCTATCTCCGCGTGCTTGGTGGTGTGCATGATCCCTCCCTTCCTATTCGTTTACATGTTCTATTTTACCCAGATAAAACACCCCGTCAACAGGAAAGAAGGGATTGGTCAATAGAGTAGACATTCCCCAAACAAACGCAGTCAAAACCCCACAAAACGGGGCCAAAACCACTAACTCGGGAAGGGAGGAAGGGCCTTCTGGTTAAGCCAGGCGTCTACGGTGGCGTCGAAAAGCGCGGCGTCAGGAGCGGCGGCGCGGAAGGCATCCAGCAGCATGGAAGGCTCTACTACCGAGTGTTGGTGCTCGGTGAGGTAGCTGCGGAGGGTGGTAAAGAAGGCGTCGCCAAGCAAGCGGTGAATGGCGTGCACGGTCAAGGCCCCGCGCTTATATACGCGGTCATCGAACATATCGCGCGCACCCGGATCAGAAACGGTGAGATTCTGCGCCTTGCGCCCCAGGACGTTGTAGTGGGAACGCGCCGCCTCACGCGCGGTGGTCTCGCCCTTGTGCTCGCCCCATAGCCACTCGCTGTAACAGGCAAAACCCTCGTTGAGCCAGATATCCTTCCACTCGCCCAGGCCCACGGAATTGCCAAACCACTGGTGGGAAAGCTCATGAGCGATGAGGCGCTCAAAGGCATGATCGCCCTTGATGTGGTTGGAGCCAAAGATGGACAGGCCCTGCGCCTCCAGTGGAATCTCCAGCTCATCTTCCGTGATGACCACCTGATAATCCGCAAAGGGATACGGGCCGTAGAGGGAAGAGAAGAAGTCCACCATTTCCTGCTGCTGGGCAAACTCATTCAGCACGCGCTCGCGCAGCGCGGCCGGCGCCCAAGCACGCGTGGAAGGGCCCAAATCAAAAGTAGAGAACTCTCCTACCTGCACCGTCGCCAGATAGGTGGCCATGGGCTCGCGGGTGCGGTAGTGCCAGCGCGTGGTGGAACCGCCCGCCCGGCGGGAGACAAGGTCACCATTAGATACCACGATGAAGGGATCATCGGCCGTAATGATGATGTCATAGAGTGCCTTGGCAGAAGGCGTATCGTCGCAGGGGAACCAGCTTGGCGCACCATTGGGCTGGCTGGCCACCAGCGAACCGGACTCGGTTTCTTCCCAGCCAATCTCGCCCCAGGTGGTGCGGATCGGCCGCGGGCTGCCGCCATAGCGAATCACCAGCTCAAACTCCGTGCCGGCCGCAATCTCCTCAGCAAAGCGCAGGCGCAGCTTCCCGGAGGACTGGCGGAACTTAGCCACCCGCGGCGCACCCTTTGCGGTCACGCGCCGAGCCACCATCGCCCCGCCCAGATCCAGGGTCAGGGACGCCAAATCTTCATCGGCCCGGATGGCCAAAGTAGCCTCGCCGTGGAGCAGGTTGGGCTCCACGCGGTAGGTCAGATCCAGCGTGTAGTGGGAAACCTCAAAACCGAGGTTAAAATCCACGCCGGTATAAGGATCAGTGTGGGCACGCGAAAGGGCGGTAGGAAGCAACTTCATAATGCTGCAAGCCTACCGCCCTTTTAGCCGCGGAAAGAAACGAGCTTATTTATTGAAAGCGCGCTCGAAGACCGGCCAAGAATCCTTGAGGTCCGCAATCCAGTGCGGCCAGGAGTGGGTGCCGGTATTGCGGAAGTTATAGGTTGCCGGGATGCCAGCCTGGTCCAGCTTGGCCTTGAAGTTGTGGGTGCAGTAGTTCACGCCGGCCTCGATGGCACCACCTTCGACCTGCAGCTGAGCGGAGCCCACAGCAGCGGCAGCAGGGTTAGCTCCCTGATTCGTATAGTAAGAATACGTATCGGTTTCTCCGGCCAACCCAGAACCGGAAGAGATGTACAGCTCCGTGCCGCGCAGCTTCTCATGGTTCATCATCGCGTCGTTGTAGCGGTTGGTGGGGGAGCCGAACGGGCCCCACATTTGCTCCGCGGTCGCACCACCGCGGTTGACGGTGAGCTCAACGGCCTTGTGCTCTACCGGGTAAGCGGTAGCCGCGCAGCCGGCGTAGGAACCCACGGCGTCGTAGAAGCCCTGGTTGTGCTCCGCCAGCAGCAGGGAAGAGGTTGCGGACATGGACATGCCCGCGATGGCACGGTGGTTATCGGCCTTGATGTGGCCCTCGATGGCGCCCGGCAGTTCCTTGCTAAGGAAGGTTTCCCACTTCTGTGGGCCCTTGAGGTACTTGGAGTTCGGTTCGGAGACCCAGTCGGTGTAGTAGGAGAAAGCACCGGCCTGTGGGACGACCACGTTGACGTTCTTGGAGTGGTAGAAATCGACGGCGTCGGAAAGCTTCAGCCAGTCCATGTCCTGCTCCGCGCCGCCTGCACCATTGAGCAGGTAGATGGTGGGGCGGTTCTCGTCCGTCGCGCGAATGACAGCCAGCGGAATCTTGCGGCCGTTCATGGCAGGGGAGGTGGCCTGCAGCTTTTCGACGCGCGGATCGTCCTTGTACTTCTGGTACCAGGTCAGCTGCTCCAGCTCTGGGGTGACCTCCAGCGGAGCCAGGGTGGACTGGGCGGCGTTGCCCGCTACCTGTTGCGGGGTGAGCTGTGCGGCCCCCGCCATTGGGGCGCAAGCCAAGCCTGCACACACGGCGGTGGCGGCAAGGATGGAGCTAAGACGCTTCATAGTGCTTCTTTCCTATAGTTATGAACTCGCTGATTATACTTCTGCGCTACTTATTCCGCGACGCCGCCAGCCTCTGCGGCTCCAGCGGCCTCTGAGCCCTCTGCGTCCTTGCCCTCGACAAAGTCCTTGTCTGGGGACTGGTCAGCGGCGCTCGGGGCGTCCTTAACCTGCGCATCTTCCTCGGCCTGCGGTGCCTCGATGGAAAGCTCATTGGGCTTTACCTCTGGCTCGGCCGGTGTCTCTGCAGCATCCTTGGCAAAGCCGCGCTCGAAGGTGGCCCAGGAGGTGAAGAGATCATTGCGCCAGCCCGGCCAGGAGTGGGTGCCGGTATTGCGGAAATTCCAGTCCGCCTTCATACCCTGGGAATCCATCTTGGCCTTAAGATCGTGGGTGCAGGAGTTCATCGCGGCCTCGATGACGCCGCCCTCAACGATGAGGGTGGACGAGCCCTTAGCGCCCCAGTCATTGGCGCCGCCCAGGCCGGAGTTGACCGAAACATAGGTCTCGGACTGGCCCAGGTTATTCGGGTTAGCGTTCACCAAGGCATCGTTGTACACGTTGTACTCGCTGCCCATAGCGCCCCACATCTGGTCGGCCGAGCCACCGCCGCGGTTGACGGTCAGCTGGGTGTATAGGCGTGGCAGTGGGCGAGAGGTGGCAGCACAGCCAGAGAAGGAGCCCACGGCGTTGTAGAAGCCCGGGTTGTGCTCCGCCAGCAGCAGGGAGGAGGTCGCGGACATGGACATGCCGGCAATCGCGCGCTTGCCATTGCCGCCGATGTGGTCTTCCAATGCGCCCGGCAGTTCCTTGGTGAGGAAGGTTTCCCACTTCTGCGGGCCCTTGAGGTAGCCGCTATTCGGGGAAGATACCCAGTCGGTGTAGTAGGAGAAGGCGCCGGCCTGCGGGATGACCACGTTGACGTCCTTGGAGGTGTAGAAATCCACCATGTCCTGTACGCCCTCGGCCTCAGGGTCGATGTCGTGGTTAGCAGTGGCGGTCAGCCAGTCCATGCCCTGCTCGGCGCCGCCGGCGCCGTTGAGCAGGTACAGGGTGGGGCGCTTCTTATCAAAGTTGCCGTCCGGGGTGATGACCGCCAGCGGAACCTCGCGGCCGCCCATCGCGGCGGAGGTGGCGGTCAGGGCCTTAACGTGGTTGCCGTAGTGCTTGTCCTGGCCACTCTTGTGGCCGAAGGCATAGCCTTTCCACTTGTCCTTATCTTTCAGCTTGGCAATATCCACCACGCGGTTTTCGCCTTCGGTGGTGATGGCGTAGTTGATGTTTTCCGGATCTGCCGATTCGGTGAGGTTAACCTCGCGGATGGTGGACGGGGTGGCGTCACCCTGGATCTCGGCCGGCTCGACGGCGGAGGCGAGAGGGGCGGAGAGGACTCCTGCCGCGATGGCGATGCCTGCGACGCTGGAGCCGATAGAGCGCAAAGTATGCATATTTTTAGCTTCCTCGAATTAAGAGAATCTTCTCAGTAGGTATCGTTCCGCAAAGCGGGAATGTTAGCAAGACTCTATGCCTTAATAGCCCTTTTAATGTAGCAAAACCTGTGACGCATGTGGTTTGTGTGCCATAATTCTGAACGCGGCGCGTATGTAACGGTGGCGCTACAATCTCCGCTAGTACTAAACGTGTGAATAATGCGGTCCCCAACCGCGGACCCATCCCTCGCTCTAGGCAAGTAAAAACACAGAAAGAAGCATAATGAACGTTTTCGATTCCATCCTCGTGTCCATCAACGAAGTTCTGGGCCAGTTCCTGCATACCGGTTCTTCCATGTCCTCCACCGCTGCACTGGCTCTCGGCCTGTTCTAAAACACCGATTCCATAGCCCTGCGTGGGGGCGTCGCGCGCTTGCCGACGCCACCGTGCAGGGCCTTTGCGTGTTTTACCCCCGAAGCGTGGGGTACTCGGGCACAAGAGTGTGACCCAATGCGCGACATGGAGGGGAAAGTTACGTATCCTAAAGGGCGTGACTAATGAACATTATGACGTAGTAGTACTCGGCGCGGGCCCTGGCGGCTACGTGGCCGCCATCCGTGCAGCTCAGCTTGGTAAGAAAGTTGCCGTAATCGAGAAGCAGTACTGGGGCGGTGTCTGCCTCAACGTAGGCTGCATCCCTTCCAAGGCGCTGCTGAAGAACGCTGAGGTTGCCCACACCTTCAACCACGAGGCCAAGGACTTCGGCATCTCCGGTGATGTCTCCTTCGACTTCGGTGTTGCCCACAAGCGTTCCCGCAAGGTTTCCGCGGGCATCGTCAAGGGTGTCCATTACCTGATGAAGAAGAACAAGATCACCGAGATCAACGGCCTTGGCTCCTTCAAGGACGATAAGACCATCGAAATCACCGATGGTGATGACAAGGGTAAGACCGTCACCTTCGATGACTGCATCATCGCTACCGGCTCCGTGGTCAAGTCCCTGCCGGGCGTAGAGCTCGGTGGCAACATCGTGTCCTACGAGGAGCAGATCCTCAACGATGAGGCCCCGAAGTCCATGGTTATCGTCGGCGCCGGCGCCATCGGCATGGAATTTGCTTATGTTCTGTCCAACTACGGCGTGGACGTCACCATCGTGGAGTTCATGGACCGCGTCCTGCCGAACGAGGACAAGGACGTCTCCAAGGCCATTGCCAAGGAATACAAGAAGCTCGGCGTTAAGCTGCTGACCGGCTACAAGACCACCTCCGTGAAGGACAACGGCGATAATGTCACCGTTGAGGTGGAGTCCAAGGACGGCTCCAAGCAGGACACCCTGACCGTGGACCGCGCCATGATCTCCATCGGCTTCGCCCCACGCACCGAGGGCTTCGGCCTGGAGAACACCGGCGTTGAGCTCACCGAGCGCGGCGCTATTGCCATCGATGACACCATGCGCACCAACGTCGACCACATCTACGCCATCGGTGACGTCACCGCGAAGCTGCAGCTGGCCCACGTTGCTGAGGCACAGGGCGTTGTCGCCGCAGAGACCATCGCCGGCGTGGAGACCCAGCTTCTGGGTGACTACATGAACATGCCGCGCGCTACCTTCTGCAACCCGCAGGTCGCTTCCTTCGGCTACACCGAAGAGGCCGCAAAGGAGAAGTTCGCGGACCGCGATATCAAGGTCGCTACCTTCCCGTTCTCCGCTAACGGCAAGGCTGCCGGCCTCAATGAGACCGCGGGCTTTGTCAAGCTCATCGCGGACGGCGAGTACGGCGAGCTCATCGGCGGCCACATGGTGGGCTCCAACGTATCCGAGCTGCTGCCGGAGCTGACCCTGGCGCAGCGCTTCGACCTCACCGCTGAGGAAATCGGACGCAACGTTCACACCCACCCGACCCTCTCTGAGGCCATGAAGGAAGCAGCCGAGGGTATCGGCGGCCACATGATTAACCTCTAAGCAGGGCTGTTTGCCGACGTCGCCTTTGAGCGCGACGCCAGCGGCACCGCACCGTTCGCCCCCCTCGTCGGAGGGAGGCGGACCGCGGTGCCGCTTTTTTATGTGCATTCCACCTGGGTGGCAGCGCGTTAGTACGGTGCCACGGCGGAGCGGTGGGCATCGACGTTGATGACCTCGTTGATGGGTGGAAAGGCGCGCTGCGCGCAGTTCTCGCGCGGGCACGTGCGGCAGCCGGAGCCGATGGGGGTGGCCGAGGAAAGATCGCTGAGATCGAGCCCCTCGGCGTAGACGGTGCGGTCGGCGTGCCGGGCTTCGCAGCCTAGTCCGATGGCGAAGAGCTTATCGGTATCGCCAAAACGCCCTTGGTGGTGCTGGACGGCGCGTGAAATCCACAGGTAGTTGCGGCCATCGGGCATTTGGGCCAGCTGGCGGGAGATAATGCCGGGCTGGGCGAAGGTCTCGTAGACATTCCACAGCGGGCAGGTGCCGCCGTTATTGGAAAAGTGCACGCCGGTGGCGGATTGGCGCTTGGACATATTTCCTGCGCGGTCGACGCGGACAAAAGTAAAAGGAATGCCGCGGAGGTTATCGCGCTGCAGGGTGGACAGGCGGGAGGCCACGGATTCATAGCCCACGCCGAAGACCTGGCAGAGGTATTCCACGTCGTAGCCGGAACGCTCGGCTTCGGAATGCATCAGTGCATAGGGCATCACGGTGGCGGCGGCGAAGTAGCTGGCCAAGCCGCGCTGTGCGAGGTTGCGCGAAGCATCTGAGGTAAACGGCTCCTCCTCCACTAAGGCGGCGATGTCCTCCCCGGCCTCGAGGAAGCTCAGCTCCGCGGCCATGCGGAAGGCGCGCTGGCCTTCGCTCAGGCGCGACGCGAGCCGGAACTCGCCGGTCTCGCGGTCAAAACTGTGTAGCGTGCCATCCATCTGGGAAGTGATGCGGATATCTACGTTGTGGCGATCGCGCAGGCGCTGGGCCAGGGCATGTTCGGTGTCGCGAATGCCGAAGTGGGTGACCGAGAGGGCGTCGGCAAGCTGCTCTGCATGGTGGTCCAGGTTGTCCAAGTAGTTTTGACGAGCGTAGAAGAAGTCACGCACCTCGTCGTGCGGCATGGATAGGGCCTGGGTGGCCTCGGTGGTGCGGCGGGCATCGGTGGCCAGCGAGAGCTTATCGCGCACATTGCGGTAGCGGCGGTGGACATCCACCAGCGTGCGAGCCACGGTGGGGTGGTTATAGACCAGCTCGGAGAGCTCCTGCAGCTCGACAGGGGAGGGGCAGAGCTCCTTGTCCTGGATGACGTCCTGGATCTCCGCGAGGAGGCGCGAGTCATCGTCGCGGGAGAAGAAGGTGGCGTCAACTCCGAAGACCTCGGTGATGCGAAGGAGGACCGGAACGGTAAGTGGCCGAACGTCGTGCTCGATCTGATTGACGTAGCTGGCGGAGAGCCCCAGCGTCGCAGCAAGGGAGGCCTGACTGAGATCGCGCTCACGGCGAAGCTGGCGAAGGCGAGATCCCACATACGTCTTACTCATGCCGGCAAGGTTACTGGCTGGCCTGCGGGTGTGCACCTTAATCGCAAAGATCTTGTGAAGAATGTTCACCCGCCTGTGGGCTACATGTGGGTTTCATGCGAAAGTTTGACACATAAAGGGGTGGGAGGATCACTCCTGTAACACTAGGTGACCAAGTTCACATGTGGGAAACAATTTACGCAACGTCAATATTGCGGAATTGCGAGCAGCCAAGGTAGTGACGTTTTGCGTTCAGGCTTATAAGGCAACCCTTACCTAAAAGAATTCTGACTTTAACCGTACCACCGTACCGTTAGGTGAAACGCCGCCGGAATTGACTGGTAACCAGCGGTTAAGCCCAGTTAAAGTGAGGACGACAATGGAGGTGTCATGACTTTAAGAAATCCGGACCGTGAGGCAGTAGCTCACGGCCACATCACTAACGAACCAATCCGCCAGAAGCCGGGAGTGCCCTCCTGGGTTCTGAAGCTCATCATGGCCGTCACTGGCCTGCTTTTCGCCCTCTTCGTTGTTGGCCACATGGCCGGCAACCTGAAGCTGTACTTGCCGGCGCACGGCGGCGAAGAGGCGCTGGATGAATACGGCGCATTCCTGCGCTCTATGGGCGAGCCGTTGTTCCCGCATGAGGGCGCATTGTGGATCATTCGCGCCGTCCTGCTGGTTGCCATCATCGCCCACATCTACGGCGCGATTGCCTTGACCACCCGCTCCAAGGCATCCCGCGGCAAGTTCAGCCGCAGCAACCTCATGGGTGGCCTGGATTCCTTCGCCACCAAGACCATGCTGGTCTCCGGCCTGGTGCTGCTGCTGTTCATCATCTTCCACCTGCTGGACCTGACCATGGGCGTACAGCCCATCGCCCCAGGTGACT
The DNA here is from genome assembly GCF_022347235.1 of Corynebacterium tuberculostearicum. GTDB lineage: Bacteria > Actinomycetota > Actinomycetes > Mycobacteriales > Mycobacteriaceae > Corynebacterium > Corynebacterium tuberculostearicum_F. The sequence continues at coordinate 8,605 of NZ_JAKRDX010000013.1, read as the reverse complement.
TTGCAGAGGGCGCGGTGAAGGCCAACATGATTGCAACCTTCAGCCGCTGGCCGGTCACCATCGTGTACGTGATTGCCATGTGCTTCCTGTTCCTGCACCTCACCCACGGCATTCGCCTTGCCGCTTCTGACCTGGGTATCACCGGTGCGAAGTGGCGTCAGACCTTCCTGATCCTGGCGTACGTCATCCCGGCCGTTGTCTGCATCGGCAACATCGTTATGCCTTTGTCCGTTGCCCTGGGCTTGGTCAGCTAAAGGAGTTAGAAACCCATGACTAATACTGAACTCAAGCGCGAGCACCCTAAGTTCTCGCACCCACAGTCCATCGTTCCGGGCGTATCTGCCGGCAACATCCTGGAATCCCACGAGCCGCACGGCGTGCCGATGAAGGATATGTGGTCCCACCAAAAGGACCACATGCAGCTGGTCTCCCCGCTGAACCGCCGCAAGTTTGAGGTCCTCGTAGTTGGCACCGGCCTCTCCGCCGGCGCCGCTGCGGCCGCACTGGGCGAGCTGGGCTACAAGGTAAAGGTATTTACCTACCACGATTCCCCGCGCCGCGCGCACTCCATCGCCGCGCAGGGTGGTGTCAACGCTTCCCGTGCCAAGAAGGTGGACAATGACTCCGCCTACCGCCACACCAAGGACACCGTGAAGGGCGGCGACTACCGCTGCCGTGAGTCCGACTGCTGGCGCCTGGCAAACGAGTCCGTTCGCGTTATTGACCACATGAACGCCATCGGCGCCCCATTCGCTCGCGAGTACGGCGGCACCCTGGCTACCCGTTCCTTCGGTGGTGTGCAGGTCTCCCGTACCTACTACACCCGTGGCCAAACAGGTCAGCAGCTGCAGCTGTCCACCACCTCGGCGCTGTACCGCCAGATCGGCCTGGGCAACGTGGAGCTCTTCGCTCACAACGACCTGCAGGACATCATCGTCTACAACGACAACGGTAAGAAGCGTGCCGGCGGCATAGTTACCCGCAACCTGATTACCGGTGAGCTCAAGGCCTTCACCGGCCACGCAGTCGTGCTGGGTACCGGCGGCTACGGCAACGTCTACCACATGTCCACCCTGGCAAAGAACTCCAATGCCAGCGCCATGATGCGTGCGTACGACAGCGGTGCCTACCTGGCTTCCCCGGCCTTCGTGCAGTTCCACCCGACGGGCCTGCCGGTCAACTCCGATTGGCAGTCCAAGACCATCCTGATGTCGGAGTCCCTGCGTAACGACGGCCGCATTTGGTCCCCGAAGAAGGAGGGCGACGACCGCGACCCGAATACCATTCCGGAAGAAGAGCGCGACTACTTCTTGGAGCGCCGCTACCCGGCATTCGGCAACCTGGTTCCGCGCGACGTTGCTTCCCGTGCCATCTCCCAGCAGATCAACGCCGGCCTGGGCGTTGGCCCGCTGCATAACTCGGTGTACCTGGACTTCCGCGACGCCATCGAGCGCCTGGGCAAGGACAAGATCCGCGAGCGCTACTCCAACCTCATCGAGATGTACGAAGAAGCCATCGGCGAGTCTGCTTATGAGACCCCGATGCGCATCGCCCCGACCTGCCACTTCACCATGGGTGGCCTGTGGACCGACTTCAACGAGATGACCTCTATCGACGGCCTCTTTGCCGCCGGTGAGTGCTCCTGGACCTACCACGGTGCTAACCGCCTGGGTGCTAACTCCCTGCTTTCGGCTTCCGTCGATGGCTGGTTCACCCTGCCGTTTACCATCCCGAACTACTTGGCCGACCACCTCAACGAGGAGAAGCTGGCCGAGGATTCCCCAGAGGCACAGGCAACCCTGGCGCAGTCCCAGGAGCGCATCGACCGCCTCATGGGCGTGCGCGGTGAGAACCCGCACGGTCCGTCCTACTACCACCGCCAGCTGGGCGATATCCTCTACCACGGCTGCGGCGTCTCCCGTAACGTCGAGGACCTCAAGACCGCGATCACCAAGATCCGCGAGCTGCGCGAGGACTTCTGGGCTAACGTCCGCATTCCGGGTGAGTCCAACGACATGAACCAGGTGCTGGAGTACGGCCTGCGCGTTGCCGACTACCTGGACTTGGGTGAGCTCATGTGTGTTGACGCCCTGGACCGCGACGAGTCCTGTGGTGCTCACTTCCGCGAGGACCACCTCACCGAGGACGGCGAGGCAGAACGCGATGATGAGAACTGGTGCTTTGTTTCCGCATGGGAGCCGGGCGCAAATAAGAACGAGTTTATCCGCCACGCCGAGCCGCTGTACTTTGATTCGATCCCGCTGATGACAAGGAACTACAAGTAATGAAACTGACACTTGAGATCTGGCGTCAAGCCGGACCGACCCAAGAAGGCCACTTCGAGACCGTCCAGGTGGATGACGCCTCTGAGCAGATGTCCATCCTGGAGCTGCTGGACCACGTCAACGAGGGCTACATTGAGCGCGGCGAAGAGCCCTTCGCCTTCGCCTCTGACTGCCGTGAGGGCATCTGTGGTACCTGTGGTCTGACCGTCAACGGCCGTCCACACGGCCCTGGTCAAAACACCCCGGCCTGCCAGCAGCGCCTGTTCAACTTCACTGATGGCCAGACCATCAAGCTGGAGCCCTTCCGTTCCGCTGCCTACCCGGTCATTAAGGACATGATCGTGGACCGTGCGGCACTGGATCACGTGATGGAGCAGGGTGGCTACGTTTCCATGGATGCTGGCACCGCCCCGGATGCGGATACCATGCACATCAACCATGAGACCTCCGAGTACTCGCTGGACCACGCTGCCTGCATCGGCTGCGGTGCCTGCGTCGCTGCCTGCCCGAACGGTGCGGCTCACCTGTTTACCGGCGCAAAGCTGGTGCACCTCTCCCTCATGCCGCTGGGCAAGGAAGAGCGTGGCCGCCGTGCCCGCAACATGGTCGACGACCTGGAGGCCAACTTCGGCCACTGCTCCCTCTACGGTGAGTGCGCTGATGTTTGTCCGGCCGGCGTTCCGCTGACCGCAGTTTCTGCGGTTACCCGCGAACGTGCACGTGCTGCTTTCCGTGGCAAGGACGACTAAGCTAAGGTTATTCCGTAGGAATACTAGGAACGAGAGAAAGACAGAAAGACTCCGCTATGAGCGATAACACCCACGCAGTCGCTGACTACGCCAGCGAGACCTACCCGGAGTTCTCCGGCAAGATTCAGGACACCTACATTGAGGGCTACGATCCAGTATCCTTCGGTGCTCCTCACTCTTCCCTTCTGCGCACCTCCACCTGGGTGGGCATGGGTCTGATCCTGTCTTGCCTCCCAGCCGCCGGCATCCTCATCTGGGGCCTTGGCGTGTGGGACAACCCCATCGGCACTGCCGGTGAGGGCAACTACTCCCTGACCATCATCATCGGCATTATCGCTCTGGTGGCTGTGGCTATCGCCGCATTCGGCACCGTCCACTACGGCCGTCGCTACTACCGCAAGTACCGCAAGGAAACCGGCCGCGCCAACTAGTATTCGCTCTTAAGCCAAGCACCAACAGCCCCCGCTCCCCACAGCATGCACGCCATGCAGGGAGGCGGGGGTTGTTGCATATCCTCCGCCAAAGGCCCAAGAAGTCGCCAACATAGCGTTGCTTTAAGCTGCGCTTGCCGACGCCTCCCTCCTTACCGTTGCTTCAACGCCCCCCCAGATCGCGATCGAGAGGTGCTCCCCGCGTTCGTAGTTGAACGAAGGCGGATCAGTGGGTGCTGTTGCAAAGTTGGGGCAGTAGGAAGAGCGACGTGAAATAATCACAGCCATGGGTATCTTCTCCGGTCGTCATTTCCCCCGTGACATCATTCTGTGGGCAGTGCGGTGGTACTGCCGCTACGGGGTGAGCTACCGCGATCTGGAGGAAATGATGACCGAGCGGGGCGTGCCGGTCGATCACACCACGATCTACCGCTGGGTCCAGAAATACGCCCCTGAGCTGGACAAGCAAACACGGTGGTACCGGCAGGTACCTGATTGGCAGGCCAGTTCCTGGCGGGTGGATGAGACCTATATCCGGGTCGGTGGCAGGTGGTGCTATCTCTATCGGGCGATCACCGCCGGTGGTCAGACCCTGGACTTTTACCTCTCTCCGAAGCGGAACGTGGCTGCAGCGAAGCGTTTCCTGGCCAAGGCCCTCAGATCCAATGCGTCAGCCGGGTATCCCAGAGTGATCAACACCGATAAAGCACCCTCACTAGCCAGGGCAATCGCCGAGTTGAAGTCAGAGGGAATCTGCCCGCCAACAGTGGAACACCGGCAGGTGAAATACCTCAACAACATCTTCCAGAATATCTAAGCAGGCTGGGCCATAATGCTGGCCAGGCGACGAAGAAAGGAGTGTTCGCGGTTCTCCACCCAACTTTGCAACAGCACCCCCGTATGCAACTCGATGCTAGAGACAAGAAATACAGTTTCGCTTTTCACCGTGAGTAGACATGGAAAATAGCAAAGTTCTTGTTTTAATTGGAATCACCCTAATTATTTGGTGCGCGTTATACAGGTACAGAACAACCACCGCTAAATGGGTTTTTATTGCAGCCTCTTTAAGCACCTGTCTAGCGTTTGTCCTAGGTCTATCAGGATTTCTAGGGTTAGGTCATGGTTACATCGATTTGTTGTCTCTAGTAAACGTATTTTTAAACGCATTTATATTGTTGGCCATAGGCCAGTTCCACAATCGAAACAGATCGGACCACGTAAAAGATGTATAGAGCAATGCCCCAAACGTGGGTCACGGGACTCGCTGGTAAAGACATTTCCGGGAAAGATATGTCCAACTATGACCTGACGGATATCAATCTCGAAGGAAGCATATGCAAAGGATGCTCGTTTCGCGGCTCCATGGTGGCATGGGCTAACTTGAAATCGGCAGATTTCACCGACGCAGATTTTACGAACGCAATTCTTAGCGAGTCAGACCTTCGTGGAGCGACATTAACGCGCGCGAATTTTACGAACGCATATCTGGTACCTGTTACCGCCAATCCAAGGCAATTCTCTGGATGTACAGGTTTGGATGCAAGGAATGCGATATTTTATAGCCCTTGATTGCGCCTACACGAATTCCGTTTGAACCCTTCTTTATAATGAGCATTGAAAACGTGTAAACAACGCAAGGTGAGGGTAAATCAGCGCACTCGCCGAGCCCGCCATAAATCAGAACATATGCTAAAGCATATGTTCTGATTTTGTGGTTTTAGCTGCTGGTTTCCCTAGAGAAGATGAAAGCAAGGGGCAAATCGACATGATAATGCGTGTCTCTGGGTGAACCTGGGCGGATTTTTACTTTGCGTACTTCTGGGCATTAAAAGCCTCTGACGCTGCTTCCGGGAAAGTTGGAATTGGGGATGTGGTTATGACACTACGGTTGGGCTCTATCCAACAATCGCTTTCGAGGGGGATAGCCTTCTGCTGCTCGGACACGTCACCGCGTTTCGTGATGCGAACGTAGTCTTGATCAATAAATTCGCTGCGCCAGCAGAGTGTCAGCGCAGCGATGTGCAGAGACAGAGACGAGGAGGCCGAGGATTAGTCGTCCTTCAGGCCGCCGATAACCTTGTTGGCCTTATCCTTCATACCCTCGGCAGCATCGAAGAGCTTATCCTTAGCCTCGGAAGCGACCTGGTCAACCCCATTAAGACCGCCTGCTTAGACAAACGAAGTAAGTATTTGTGCTGGTGGGTGTTTATCTTCATCTAACAGAAAACCGGGCCCCTTCAGTTCAGATTCTTTGTTGTCCATAAACTTAATTACTGAAGGCAGAGGTCGAGTGCTTTTAAGTACGCACTAGTCTTAATGGCCGAAGCCTGAATACATCTTCACAATCCCAAGGAGAACTCATGACGCACCGCGCGGACGAAGGCCTAGAAACGGCTACGGCATCGGCATCGTCGGGTGCTGCTCCGGTGCCGCAGGCTGGCAATCAGGAGGCTCGGCGTGCGGACCTGCGCCGGTGGAAGGCGATTGCGCTGTCGTTCCTGATTGGTGCCGCGGTGATCTTTTTGGGGTGTTCGTGGTGGCAGGCGTCGGAAAGCGGGGCTCCGGTATGGGTGGGCTACGTGCGTGCAGCGGCCGAAGCTGGCATGGTGGGTGGCCTGGCGGACTGGTTTGCGGTGACCGCGCTATTTCGCCGGCCGATGGGACTGCCCATCCCGCATACGGCGCTGATTCCAAATAATAAGGACCGCGTGGGCGATGCCTTAAGTGACTTCGTGGAGGAGAACTTCCTTACCGCAGATGCGCTCAGCACCAAGGTGCGGGAGGCGGAGCTGCCGCTATGGCTGGCGCGCCAGGGCGTGGAGCCCGGCAAGGCGGAGGAGGTCTCCGCGTGGATTGGTCAGCGTGCCGCCAGCGTAGTCGCAGATTTGGACCCCGAAGAAGCAGAGCATTTCATCCGCACCCAAGTCATGGACCGCCTGGCCGAGCCAGAGTGGGGCCCGCCGCTCGGCAGGTTGCTGGAGGGCTATATTGCAGATGGCAAGGCCCGTCCGTTGGAGGATGACCTGATTGACTGGGCACACGGCAAGATTTTAAGCATGGAGTCCACCGTGGTCACCGCGATCGATGAGCGCATGCCCGGCTGGGCGCCGCGCTTTGCCCGCGAGATGGTGGGGGAGAAGGTCTATACCGAGCTCGTGGAATTTGCTGATGAGGTGCGCCGCAATGGCAACCACGAGGCCCGCCTAGCCATTCGCCGCAACCTGTCCAAACTAGCCTCGGACCTGCAGTGGGATGCGGACATGCGAGGGCGCATCGAGGGCATCAAGCAAGAAATGCTCGCCTCCGACCAAGCCCAGCAGGCACCGGCGGCCATGTGGCGCACGGTATCCACCACGCTCATTGACCAGCTCAATGACCCAGAGTCCTTCCTACGCCAGAAGATTACGGCCAAGGTAAAGGAGCTGGCGCACCGCCTGCTCGAGGACTCCGAATTCCTGGCCCAGGCCAATGCGCTCGTGGACAAGGCCGCGCGCTACGCGGTGGAGAAATTCGCCCCGGAAATTATCGCGATTATCCCGGAGACCATCAAGCGCTGGGATGCGGAGGAAGCCTCCCAGAATATCGAGCTCATGGTGGGCAAGGACCTGCAATTTATTCGTTTGAACGGCACTATCGTCGGTTCCCTGGCAGGATTGGTGATATTCGCGATCAACCACCTTATCTTTGGTGCATAGACAAAAGGAGAAATGAGCAATGAGCGATAATAAGAAGATTTTCGATTCCCTGAAAGATGCCGGCAGCGCTGCTTTTGAGGTAGCCAAGGACTTCGGCGGACGCCTGCAAGAAGAACGCACCCAGCACGCTCATGGCGCGCAGGCTGAGAGCCCCTATGGCAACACTGGCAAGGATGGCTTGGTGGATAAGGCCACTGCTACCGCGAAGGAGTTCGGGGCCACTGTGAAGAAGGCTGCCGATGGCACCCGCGAGTCCGCGTCTTTTGCTGACGCCAAGGGCAAGTTCACTACCGCCTACCAAGAGACCCGTGGGGGCGTCATGGACGCCTATAATTCCGCCCAGGCCCGCCGCGCGGAGAAGAAGAATGCGCCGCGCCCCGGCCAGAATTCGGCTCCTTCGCAGGGCGATAATATTATCGATGGCGAAGTAATCGACACCGACGACCCACAGAATTAATCTGCATGTATTTCCTTTATGAACTTGCCTGGAATCTAGACGGCTACATCTTCCGAATCCTCACCCTGACCGCCATCGTCGGTGCGGTGCTTGCCGCCGCCACGCGCGAGGACGCCTTCCGCGCCGGCGACCGTCAGGGCAAGTGGGTGTGGGTTGGCCTGCTGGCGGGCTCGGCGGTAGCGATGGCCACCGGCATGCCATTCCTGTCCTGGATCGGCACGGTCATTACCGGCGTGTACTGGTTTGATGTGCGCCCGCAGCTCAAGGCCATCATCAACGGCGATTACAGCTACTAATGCTTAACCTGCTTGCTGCCCCGGCCGCGACGGTCAAGGACCGCGCCGCCGATAACACCGTCGTGGTCTCCCCACACCACGTTTCCACTGCCGCGGGGGCCGGCGCGGCCGATATCATCTCCGTCGCCGGCTATCCCACCGGCCGCCACCACACGCTCATCAAGGCCTCTGAGGCGCGCTTGGCCATCCAATCCGGCGCCAGCGAGGTGTGGGTCAGCCTCGATGAGACCGTGGCGGATGCCAATGCCGTGCTCTCTGAACTCATCGCCATCCGCGAGGCCTGCCCGGATCCGGCCCGCTTGGGCCTCCTCGTGCCGGAGGCTGTGGGCGCAGATGCGGCCAATGCCGCCGCTGCCGCGATTACGGCTGCACAGCAAGCCGGTTATCAGCGCCTCATTGTGCGCAGTTCTGCCGCCGTGGACAACGAGGAATCCGGTGCCGGTGAAGAAGGCATGAAAAAAGGACCGGCGTTGGCCGCTGCCAAGCTTCCGGTCCTCGAATTTCCCGCCGCTGCGATTTAGGCGGCTTTCTCCTGCGCGTCCTGCTGCGGCGCGCCATTGTTAGACCCGCCGTTGCCGGTGGTGCCCTCGCCGCCACCGGCCAGTTTATCCATGTCGTTCATCGGAACATCGGTGCCGGTAATGGTGAGCTTGAGTTCGCCATCGAGCACCTCTACGGAATCGACGTTCATG
>NZ_JAKRDX010000012.1:0-77827 GCF_022347235.1 Corynebacterium tuberculostearicum | reverse complement strand
ACCGGCTGGATCAACTTGTAGACATGCTGGCGGTCTTCTCACCGACTGACCAAAACTACCTCGATAAGATGCGGAAACTGATCAACGTCGATGTCCTTATCATCGACGACTTTATGACCATCAGCATCAACCAGCGCGGGCAAGAAGACCTAGCCAAGATCATATTCGACCGCGACGGAAGGCTCCCAACACTGATCTCTTCCCAATCAGCTGCCGCCTACTGGGTTGAAACACTGCCAGACAGAGTCGGAGCCGATTCACTCGTAAGCCGCCTCAACAACGGCCACCGAATCCATATCGGAGACTTCGACATGCGTAAAGCCACCGCCCCGACCACCCCAGACGACTAAGACTAACGGCCCGGGCCGACGTACCCCTCGGCCCGGTACCAACTACCCGGAACACGACAGTACCGAGTCCCCAGAACACCGGTACCAAAAACTCGCATCTGACAGGCACTTTGCCGGAGGGGTGCGGGTTGAGTGAAGGTCGTATCAATATCACTATCAGACAAGTGTCGGCACGGGCTGTAAGCTAGATGTGTTACATAAAGCTTGAAGGAAAGAAGGTTTTCTCATGTCTCGTATCGGCATCATCATCGGCAGCACCCGCGATAAGGCCGCCGGCAAGGTAGTGGGCGAGTGGCTCAATGACGTGGCCCAGGGTCGTCAGGACGGCGTGGAGTACACCCTGCTGGATCTCAAGGAATTCGATATTCCAGTCTTGACCACCGAAGCTGTACCGGCGGCTGCTAATAAGCAGTACGAGGACGAGAAGGTTCAGGCATGGTCTGATGCAGTGGACGCCTGCGATGGCTTCATCTTCATCACCCCGGAGTACAACCGCTCCGTGCCGGGCCCGTTCAAGAATGCCTTCGACTGCCTGGCCGCAGAGTGGGCCGGCAAGCCGGTTGCCTTCGTTGGCTACGGTCCGTCCGGTGCGGTCCGCGCCATCGAAGCATGGCGCCCTATCGTGGTGAACTTCTCCATGCCGCAGCTGCGCAACCAGATCGAGTTCTTCCTCGCCACCGACTGGGCAGAGGGCGAATTCCACCCGGTTGATTTCAAGGTGGAGCGCACCACTTCCTTGCTGGCTGAGCTGGAAGATGCCGTTTCCGCATAATCAGTTCGCACAGCGGCCACGTTCTGGCCCCGCAATAGACGAACGAGACCGATAACGTGGCCGCGCGTTGGCCAGATACACTTCAGCCCCCGCGCTCTTTCTGAGCAGCGGGGGCCGACTATTATGTGGCCGGCTTAGTTACTGCAGGCCGAACTGATCCCAAGCGGCAGGGGAGAGGTTCTGGTACACGTGCTTGTGCTCCTGGTACTCGGCCAAGCCGGTGGGGCCAAGCTCGCGGCCATTGCCGGACTGCTTGTAGCCGCCCCACTCTGCCTGCGGCAGGTACGGGTGGAAGTCGTTGATCCAGATGGTGCCGTGGCGCAGGGCGCGGGCGACACGCTCGGCGCGGCCGGCGTCGGAAGTGTAGACGGCGCCAGCCAGGCCGTACTCGGTGTCGTTGGCGATCTCGATGGCCTCCTCCTCGGTGGTGAAAGTCTCGATGGTCACGGTCGGGCCGAAGGCCTCGTCGTGGACGCAATCCATCTCGCGGGTAGCGCCATCGATGATGGTCGGCAGGTAGTAGATGCCGGCGCCCAGGTCGGTGGTGCCGGTGCCGTGCTGGCCGTTGGTGTCCTCGCTGGTGGCGGCGCGGCCACCGGTGAGGATCTTGGCGCCCTGCTCGCGGGCCTTGTCCACGTAGGCGGCGACCTTCTCGCGGTGCTCGGCGGAGATGAGCGGGCCAGTCTCGGCCTTCTCATCGGTCGGGCCGCCGATCTTGATCTTATTGGCGCGCTCTACCAGGGCGTCGACGAACTTATCGTGCAGGGACTCTTCGACGACGATGCGGGAGCCTGCGGAGCAGACTTGGCCGGAGTGGAAGAAGGCACCATTGAGGGCGTTGTCCACGGCGACGTCGAAATCGGCATCGGCGAAGATGACGTTCGGGTTCTTGCCACCGAGCTCGAGTGCGGTGCGCTTGACGGTCTCAGCCGCATTCTTGGCGATGATCTTGCCGGTGACCAGGCCGCCGGTGAAGGAGACCATGTCCACGTCCGGGTGCTGGGAGAGCGGGTTACCGCAGTTAGCGCCGGCGCCGGTGATGAGGTTGCCCACGCCGTCCGGCAGACCGCACTCCTTGAGGGCGGCCATGAGCAGCATTGCGGTGTGCGGGGTGAGCTCCGCCTGCTTGAGGACGAAAGTATTGCCGGCGGCCAGGGCCGGGCCGACCTTCCAGGAGACCTGCAGCAGCGGGTAGTTCCACGGGGTAATCAGGCCGCAGACGCCGACGGGCTCGGCGTCGATGCGCGAGCGCAGGTTGGGATCCTGCGGGTCGACCACGCGGCCGGCCTGGTGCTGGGCCAGGGTGCCGAAGAACTCGAAGGCGTTGGCGATGTCATCCATATCGCCCAGGGATTCCTCGTAGCGCTTGCCGGTATCGGCGGACTCGGCCTGTGCGAAAAGTTCCTTGTGCTCGCGGATGAAATCAGCCACGCGGATGACGAGCTTGCCGCGCTCGGCGGACGGGGTATTAGCCCACTCGCCATTGTCGAAGGTTTCACGTGCAACCTTGATGGCGCGCTCAGTGTCCTCATCGGATGCCTCGGAGACTAAACCGACGGTGGAACCATCGGCCGGGCAGATGATGGTGCGGGTCTCGCCGCTCTGGGCGGCTTCCCATTTACCGTTGATGAACAGGGACTTCGGGGCGCCGTCGGCATGCACGCCCTTCAGCAGCTCGGTCTGGGTAGGGTCGAACAAAGTGTTCTGGGTGCTCAAGTGAAAAGCAACCTTTCTCTCATAGAGGTAGTTGTACTGGCCAGCTTAGCTATCTTCGCGCCAGGTGCGCTCAGGCTCGGCGCCATCGGAGACATCGGACTCACCCGGTTGGGTTTGCTGCATGTGCAGGAAGGCCAGGTGGCGCTCGTAGAGGTCCAGTACGTTATTGATGATTTGGTTCTCGGAGTAACCGTAGACGTCATAGCCCAGCGAACCGGTCATATCGTAGACCTCGAGGCGATAGTAATCATCGCTCTCGCCCTTGACGAAGTCGGGACGCTCGGCCGCAACCGGGAAGAGTTGGTAGCGGAACATGCGCTCATTGTGGAGCTTTACTTCGAGGTCGAGCTGCGGAAGTTCGACGTCGGGAAGCTCACTGGTGAGCAAGAGGGCATCGTAGCCGCGGCTGCGCATGTGCGTTGCCACCTGCTGGAGGGCGTAGGTAGCGGTTTCGCGCAGGTAGGTATCCATCTCCTGCTTGGAGGGGAAGGTATTGGCACGGTCGAGGCGGCTCTTCCAGAGGTCGGCGTTGGCCGGTTCGCGCTCGGTGCGGGAAGAAATCACGCCATGCATAGCGGTGGTGCGGGCCTCGCGCTGGATATTTTCCAGGCGCAGAGACTTCCACAGCGAGAACATGATGAGGTAAACCACGAACGCGAAAGGCAGACCCATGACGACGGTCGCGGACTGCACGGTAGCGATGCCATCGATCTGCAGCAGGGCCAAGGTCAGCGCACCTACGGTTACGGACCAGAAGATGCGCAGCCAGCGGGAACCGTCTTGGCGGTTATCGGTAATGCGAGAGGTGAAGTTGGACATCACCAATGCGCCGGAGTCGGCCGAGGTGATGTAGAGCAGCAGGCCGATAAAGGTGGTCAAGAAGATGACAATGGCAGAGCCCGGGAATTCCTGCAACATATCGTAGAAGCCCTGCTCCGGCACGTTGATCGCATTTTCGGCGAATTCGGGATAGTCACCGGAGCGGACCATGTCCAAGGCAGTGTTGCCGAAGAAGGACATCCACATCAGGATGAATAGGAACGGGAAGGTGAGGGTGCCGAAGATGAACTGGCGCAGGGTGCGGCCGCGGGAGATGCGGGCCAAGAAGAGACCAACGAAGGTCGCCCAAGCAATCCACCATGCCCAGAAGAAGAGGGTCCAGGACTGCATCCAGGTATCGGCGGCCGCCTGGTCCTCAGCGAAGGCGAAGGTCTCCATGGTCCAGGACGGGAATTTCGAGACATAGTCGCCGATATTGGTCACGATGGCATCGAAGAGGTAGGCGGTCTTGCCAAAGACGACGACGTAAATCATCAACGCGATGGCTAGGTAGACGTTGAGCTCGGAGAGGAAGCGAATGCCCTTATCCACGCCGGATACAGCCGAGAGGGTCGCAATAGTAATAGCGATGATGATGAGCGCGGCCTGCAGACCGAAGCCCTGCTCAAAGCCGAAGATGAGGTGAATGCCGTAGGACAGCTGCACCACGCCGATGCCCAGGGACGCGGTGACACCGAAGACGGTGCCCAGCATGGCCGCGACGTCTACTGCGGAGCCGATAGGGCCGTGCACGCGCTTGCCGATGAGCGGGTAGAGCGCGGAGCGGATAGCCAGCGGCATATTCAGGCGGTAGGCAAAGTAGCCGAAGGCCATACCCATCAGGGCGTAGAGGGCCCAGCCGGTCAGGCCATAGTGGAACATGGCATAGACTACGGCTTCCTTGGCCGCCTGCATGGTCTCGCCCTCGCCCACGGGCGGCGCCATGTACATGGTGACCGGCTCGGCGACGGCGAAAAACATAAGATCCACGCCAATGCCGGCGGCAAAGAGCATGGATACCCAGGAGAAAGTATTGAATTTGGGCCGCGAGTGGTCCGGGCCTAGGCGGATATTGCCGGTATTGGAGATGGCAATATAAAGGACGAAAACCACGGCGATGGTGGCGGTGAGAACATAGAACCAGCCGAGGTTGGTACCAATCCAGCCGGTGACATTGGCCAGGGTCTCCGCCGCTGATTCACGGCCAAAGCCGGCGTAGAGGACCATGGCGATGATCAACACGCCAGAGATAATAAATACCGGCCAGTTGGTCTTGGGTGCGGGGACCTCGGCCGCGCCTACATCATCGCCGGTTTCTGCCTTATAGCTGCCGACGAGGGCGCGGACTTGGTAGCGCGGGCTGCGCTTTTTGGTATCCCCAGAGGGGGTTGCGAGAGAGGTGTCTTTACCCCCGTGTTGGGGGGATGTGCTCGAAGTGTGGGGCTCCTCAGGGTCGTGAGGATCGAAGTTTGCCATCTACTTCTCCTAGTGTTGGTTGGTTTGGGCCGAATCTTTCGCACGAGTGCCCCAAAAGTCTCACAAGATCGCAGGGAGAGATAGGTGAGTGAAATGAATCATATGAGGGTGAACTATGCGAAAAGACTTCGGATTTCATCTGCTGAGACGTCCATCCGAACAAGGCAAATATACCTTAATCTGGGCAAACTTCTAGGGGAATGTGTACTCTGGAGATAGTGCCCGCACATAAGGCGATGTGGATATTTACAGACTTTTGTATAAATTACAAAATATTCACTTTCGGTGGGGCCATCTTGACGTGTGAAATATTTCACAGAAAGAAGGGGATTTATGGGTTTTATGGACAAGCTGACCAAGAAGCGTTCCGCTAAGAAGGTCACCGATGAAGTAAGCGACGTAGTCGTCGTTGGCGGTGGCTCCGCAGGCTCCGTCATCGCCGCACGCCTGACCGAAGACAAGAACACCCGCGTGCTGGTCCTCGAGGCCGGCCGCCCAGATTCCCTGTGGGATCTGTTCATCCACATGCCATCCGGCTTCTCTTTCCCAATCGGCGCAAAGAACTATGACTGGATGTACGAGTCCGATCCGGAGCCGGAGATGAACGGCCGCCGCGTCTACCATGCCCGCGGCAAGGTCCTCGGCGGATCTTCCTCCATCAATGGCATGATCTACCAGCGCGGTAACCCGATGGACTATGAGAAGTGGGGCCAGAACCCAGGCATGGAAAACTGGGACTTCGCCCACTGCCTGCCGTACTTCAACCGCATGGAGACCGCCGCTGCGGCCGAGCCGAACGATCCGCGCCGCGGCCACGATGGCCCGCTGTACCTCTCCCGTGGCCCGGCTACCTCCGAGCTCTTCCAGGCCCTGTTCAAGTCCGTACAGGAGGCCGGCTACAACCTGACCAATGACGTCAACGGTTACCGCCAGGAGGGCTTCGCTCCGTTCGACCGCAATATTAAGAACGGCAAGCGTTGGTCCGCTGCCCGCGCTTACCTGTACCCCAACATGGATCGCGAGAACCTCGAGATCCGCACTCGCGCTTTCACCACCAAGATCCTCTTCGAGGGCCAGAAGGCCGTCGGCGTTGAGTACGAGTGGCAGGGTGGCGTGCACCGCGTCTACGCCGAGAAGATCGTGCTGTCCGCCGGTGCCATCAATACCCCGCAGCTGCTGGAAATCTCCGGCATTGGTGACCGTGAGATTCTGGAGAAGCACGGCATTGACGTCGTCAAGCACCTGCCAGGTGTGGGCGAGAACCTGCAGGACCACCTCGAGGTCTACATCCAGTATGAGACCACCAAGTCCACCGCCTCCTCCCAGCCTTACCTGGATAAGTGGCGCTGGCCGTTCATGGGTCTGCAGTGGCTGCTGACCCACAAGGGCCCGGTTGCTACCTCGCACTTCGAGGGCGGCGGCTTCGTGCGCTCCAATGAGAATGAGGATTACCCGAACCTCATGTTCCACTTCCTGCCGATGGCCGTGCGTTATGACGGCCAGAAGGCAGACGTCAAGCACGGCTTCCAGTGGCACGTTGGCCCGATGTTCTCCGATACCAAGGGCCACGTTCACATCAAGAGCGCCGATATCCACGACAAGCCGTCCATCCTCTTCAACTACCTGAAGACCGACCAGGACCGCCGCGAGTGGGTTGAGGCCGTACGCGTTGCTCGCTCCCTGCTGGATACCAAGGCCATGGAAGAAGTCGGCGCCCGCGAGTTCAGCCCGGGCTCGGATGTCCAGACCGACGAGGAGATCCTGGAGTGGGTCCGCAACGATGGCGAGACCGCGCTGCACCCATCCTGCACCGCCAAGATGGGCGCGGAGTCCGATCCGATGGCCGTGGTTAACCCGGACACCATGGGCGTGTGGGGCGTGGAAGGCCTCTACATTGCGGATGCCTCCGTCTTCCCGTCCGTGACCAACGGCAATATCTACTCCCCAACCATGATGGTGGGCGAGAAGGCCGCTGACCTCATCGCCGGCCGTACCCCGCTCGAGCCAAACCACGCCGAGTGGTACAAGGCTAAGCAGGATATGCCGCTCTACGCTGAGGGCGAAGCAGTCCGCGATCACAAGCACTCCATCCAGGGCGCTGACCACTAAGCACCCTCCCGCCGGATTGCTTCAGCGCCGCGTTTCCCAGTCTTGGGGCGCGGCGCTTTTGCTTGCCGACGTCCCCCTTCCCCACCGTGCCCCCCTATCCGCTGGGCCAGAACCATGGTTTAATCGTCGGGCAAGGAATCAGATCCGATGGAGTGAACTGCCAGAGAAAGGGGGACATTGATGCTCAGCATTATCGCTTTAGTCATTAGTATCGTTTTCGCCGTATCCGTTCTGAGAAAGCTCGATGACATCGATGCGCACTTAAAGGAGCTGCTCGCCTCGCGCGAAGATGACCAAACACCGTGTTAAGCGTGTGGGTGGCTAAGGAGACGGTGAACAAATTTCGCATTAACCAACTGCAAAAGGCCCATACCGACCGTGAAATGGAATTTTCCTGCGATGTAGCTTGAAGGGCTATGGCTTCGTAGACCAAAGTGGTTTCCAAGCAGTAGTTCCAGTACTTCGTACGCGGGGTAGCCAACACCGCCGACTTCAAGGAAGTATCATTCCCGGATACCAGCGAAAAGAGTTAGTCATTTGGCTATTAGAAAGCTTCGCTACGTGTGGTTCGACCCGTACGCAATGTCCGTGAGTGTCTAGCCCTTGATGGAGAACCTGGTGTCAGTGTCGCTGGCCGCACCTACGCCGCCGTCATGTCCGCCGACACCCTGTTCATCACCATCCCCACAGGGGTGGGTGTGGGCATTCACGTGAAGATTCTGGAGAATTTCGCCGCCCACGTCGCCCCCTCGTTGGGTTGGCAGCCGAACCGCGAAGGACCAGTCATCGGCTATCCCATTGACTAATTCTTGCAGGTCGCAGGACTTTCGCGTGACTGTTAGTTCAGCCCATTTTAAATAGTTCACCGCACACTGTATAGTTCAGCACATGCTGACTATTGCTTCGCGCCTCGACGTCATGAACCGGCTCGGCCGGGCCATGGCTGATCCGACGCGCTCCCGAATCCTGATAACCCTACTAGACGGTCCGAGCTACCCGGCTGTGCTCTCGCAAAGCTTGGATCTGACGCGCTCGAACGTTTCGAACCACCTGTCTTGCCTGCGCGATTGTGGCATTGTCGTCGCTGAGCCGGAGGGCCGTAAGACCCGCTACGAAATCGCCGATCCGCACCTCGCGGCAGCGCTCGAAGCGCTAGTCAACGCGACACTGGCCGTCGACGAGAATGCCCCCTGCATCGACACTGAGTGCTCGGTGCCCGGCTGCGGCGAGAAAGGAGCGGACGTATGAGTTCAGCATGTGGATGCGAACACGAACCCGCCACGGAGATCGACGAGCTCGATCGGCCATGGTGGAAGGACCCTGAGCTACTGCTGCCGATCTTCTCCGGCGTAGCCCTCATAACAGGACTGGCGCTGGACTGGTCCGACTTGGAGACGCCCGCGACGGTACTGTATTGGGTTGGGCTGCTGTTGGGCGCTTACACGTTCGCGCCTGGAGCGATCCGGAACCTTGTCACGAAGCGCAAGCTCGGCATTGGCTTGCTAATGACGATCAGCGCGGTCGGTGCGGTGATCCTCGGATTCGTCGGAGAGGCCGCGGCGCTAGCGTTCCTGTACTCGATCGCCGAGGCACTGGAAGACAAGGCGATGGACCGGGCCCAAGGCGGACTGCGGGCGCTGTTGAAGCTGGTACCGCAGACCGCGACGGTGCTGCGCGACGGCACAGCGGCCGAGGTCGAAGCGAAGGACCTCGAGGTTGGCGAGCTAATGCTCGTGCGCCCCGGGGAGCGGATCGCCACGGACGGCATCATTCGATCCGGGCGCTCCAGCCTTGACACCTCAGCGATCACCGGAGAATCCATTCCGGAGGAGGTTGCGCCCGGCGACGAAGTGCCTGCGGGAGCGATCAACTCCGCCGGGGTGCTGGAGGTCGAGACGACCGCAGCTGGAACGGACAACTCGCTGACCACACTCGTGGACCTAGTCGAGCAAGCGCAGGCGGAAAAGGGCGACCGCGCCCGGATCGCCGACCGGATTGCTCAACCCCTAGTGCCCGGGGTGATGATCCTAGCGGTGCTGGTCGGTGTGATCGGCTCGCTGCTGGGCGACCCTGAGACGTGGATCACCCGTGCGCTGGTAGTCCTGGTCGCAGCGTCGCCGTGCGCGCTGGCAATCTCCGTGCCGCTGACGGTCGTGGCCGCGATCGGCGCGGCCAGCCAGTTCGGAGTGGTCATCAAGTCCGGCGCGGCGTTCGAGCGACTCGGCGGCATCCGTCACCTGGCAGTGGACAAAACCGGAACCCTTACCCGCAACCAGCCTGAGGTTACCGGAGTGGTCCCGGCAGACGGATTCGATCGGGCGCAGGTGCTTTCCTTCGCGGCGGCAGTTGAGCAGCAATCGACACACCCCCTCGCTGCGGCGATCGCGGCAGCGGGGCCCGAAGCGCCCACCGCCTCGGACATCAGCGAGGAAGCTGGGCATGGCATCGGCGGCACCGTCGAAGGCCGACGGGTGCTGGTGGGCAGCCCCCGATGGATCGACGCCGGACCACTGAAAGCAGACGTTGAGCGCATGGAGTCCGAGGGTCAGACCTGCGTCCTGGTCACCGTCGATGACGCTCTCGCCGGGGCGATCGGGGTCCGTGACGAGTTGCGGCCCGAGGTGCCCGAAGCCGTGCAGGCCCTGCACGCCAACGACGTGGAAGTAAGCATGCTCACCGGCGACAACACTCGCACCGCCCGGGCGCTGGCTGGAATCGCCGGAATCGACGACGTGCGCGCCGAGCTGCGCCCTGAGGACAAGGCAAGCATCGTCGCCGAATTCTCCTCCAAGACGCCGACGGCGATGATCGGCGACGGCATCAACGACGCGCCGGCACTGGCGGGTGCGACGGTGGGCATAGCGATGGGAGCGACCGGCTCTGACGCCGCGATCGAGTCCGCTGACGTCGCCTTCACCGGCCACGACCTCCGGCTAATCCCGAAGGCGCTGCAGCACGCCCGCCGAGGAAGCAGGATCATCAACCAGAACATCGTGCTGTCTCTGGCCATCATCATCGTGTTGATGCCACTGGCGATCAGCGGCGTGCTGGGCCTGGCCGCCGTCGTGTTGGTTCACGAGGTCGCCGAAGTGATCGTGATCTTGAACGGCCTGCGGGCTGCGCAAACAAAACGCTGAGGCTGTGACCGGCAAGTCTCATAAGGGTTAAACCACACGCTGAGCGGACACACCTTGGGCCAGGCACGTCATTCTAAAAGATAGATTGAGAAGCTACCTAAATCACAGAACTTACCTGTTTCGCTGCAGGTGAGAGACTTCTTATAGTGACATGTGTTAATCCAATCGCATGCGAGTATGGAGGTGTTAGGTGGCTATTAGCGCCCTGGTGACCTTAATGGGCGTGTGGTTCGCGGCGATGGCCTCGCCGGGCCCAGACGTAGTGCAAATCATTCGCTTAGGTGCGCGTTCTACGCGCGCAGCCGTATGGGCGGCGCTTGGTAGTACCACCGGCCTTACCATTTGGACCGTGGCCTCCTTGGCGGGGCTATCCGCGCTGATTTCTGCGCACCCTGGCATCCTCGTGGCGCTGCAGGTTCTCGGCGGCTGTTACCTGCTGTGGATGGCCTATACCGCCATTACCGGTGGCATCAAGGAGCGCCGCGCGCCCGCAACCGTCGTGGGCACCGAAACCCGCGCCCCGCAGCCGCGCGGGTTTACACCGGACGGCATCATCAAGGCGGGCACTGCCTATCGCATGGGATTTATCTGCGATCTTTCGAACCCCAAGGTGGTCATCTTCTTTGGCGCCATCTTTGCCAATTTCATTGATCCCGGCATGGGCATCGGCGCCAATCTCATGGTGGGTGCCGTACTGATTCTGGAAAGCCTCGTGCTTTTTGTCGGCGTGGCTTTGAGTACCCGCGCGGTTTCGAAGTGGATGGCTAAGAATTCCGCCTGGGTGGATATTGTCAGCGGCGTGGTCTTCCTGCTGCTGGGTGTCATCATCCTTTTTGAGGGCGTGCGTGGACTTATAGCCATGTAATCTGGATCCATGATTTTTACCACTACTAATACCGTTGATGGTTATGAGATTACGGATTATATCCGCATTATCGCCGGAGAGACCGTCATCGGTATTAATATGCTGAAGGATTTCGGGGCATCCATCCGCAATATCACCGGTGGGCGCTCCGCCGGGTACGAGAGCGAGGCCATCAAGGCGCGTGAGGCGGCACTCGATGAATTGTGGCGTCGCGGTCAGGAGCTCGGGGCCGATGGTGTGGTGGGCATTGCCTTCGATTATTCGCCCATGGGAACGTCGAATGACATGCTGATGGTCACGGCCACCGGCACGGCGGTGAAGCTGCGCGCCCGTGATTAAAATCGGCAAGAAAACCCTGGCCCTGTGCGCTGGGTTATGTGCGGCCGCCGGACTCATGGCGGGGTGCGAGGAAGAACCGCCGCAGCCGGGCAGCGTGCCAAATGAATCGCAAGGCGCGGCCGATGGCTATATCACCACGCTGCCGGACCAGGGCACAACGGCCAATGGCCGCTACCAGATCATTAACCTACAAAATCATCGCAGTTTTGTAGTCCACGTGCCGTTTAATGCGGATAAGCACCACCGCTTGCCCGTGGTCGTGGCGATGCACGGCTATGAGATGGACGCCGGCAACATGTTCAAAGGCACCGACTTATCCCAGGGCGATGCCATTACCGTCTTTGTCCAAGGTGCGGGCAAGGCGTGGGCACCGGCACCCTATGCGGTAACCAGCTTGGAAGATGACCTCAAGTACGTGGATGACACGATTGATTTCGTCCGGCGCCATTATCCCGCCACGGACACTACCTATGGCGTGGGCTTTTCCAATGGCGGCGGATTCGCCCGCGCGGTGACCTGCAAGCGGCCGGGCCTATTCGATGCGGTGGCCACGGTTTCGGCGGCAAAATATGACCGCGTGGAAAAAGACTGCGCCAGCGAGCCCACCGATTACCTAGATATCCACGGCACCGAAGACGTGCTGATGAAATATGGCGGTGGGCGCCAGCACGGTGCGCACTACCACTCGGTCAAAAAATCGCTACGCGGGATTGCGAAGGAGAATGGGTGCAATCCGTTTCCAAAGCGGCGTCGGAAAGAAGCAGTGGAGCACTTCACCTGGCGGGTATGTGATGCGCGCACCGAGCAGTACACCATCCACGGTGGCACGCACACGTGGAATGGCGGGGCCACGGACCATTCCGGTTTGGTGAAAGCGGAGTGGACCACCGATACGGTGCTGGACTTCTTCCATATCGCCCACCCGTAGCGATAGCCGCGCGCGGGCTGGGTAAGCTGGGCGGCATGCTAGACATTCCTATCAACGGCGACTCCATCAAATTGGGCCAGTTCATCAAGCTGGCCAGCTTGGTGGCTACCGGCGGCGAGGCTAAAGAGCTCATCGCAGAAGGCGTGGTCACGGTCAATGGCGAACCCGAAACGCGCCGGGGTGCCATGCTCCACCCAGGCGATGAGGTGTGCATCGAGGATGCTTGCGCGCGCGTGGGCGAGCCGGATGATGACGATGATTACTTTGATGAAGCCACGGCCGACGATGACTTTGATCCGGAAAAGTGGAGGAATATGTAGATGCCAGCATTCGAAGCTGAAGTGGGCATGCCCTACTGGATTGACCTGACCACCTCGGATCCGCGCAAGTCCGCACACTTTTATGAGCAGGTGCTGGGCTGGGAGATTTCCGCCGAGTCCGCAGAGGAAAAGCCCTATCAGATGGCGCGCCTGCAGGGCCTGCCCATCGCCGGGTTTATCCCGCAGCCGGAAGAGGCACCCATGCCGGATACGTGGGTGACCTACTTCCTCTCCAAGGACATCGCGGGCGATTGCCAGCGCGCTGAGAGCCTGGGCGGACGCATCCTGGTGCAGCCGCAACAAGTGCAGCTAGGACATATGGCCCTGCTTGCCGACGCCGCCGGCGGCATGTTCGGCCTCATTCAACCCGCCGGCCCAGAACACTTTGTGGCCGCTGGTGAGCCCGGTACCCCGGTATGGCACGAGCTCACCGCTACCTCGGGTTTCCAGCGCGCAATGGACTTTTATGGCGAGCTTTTCAACTGGGAAATTCGCGCCATGCAGTCCGAGGATGAGGACTTCATTTACGCCACGGCGGAAGAAGACGGTGCGCCGTTTGCAGGCCTGTGGAACGCCGAGGGGCAGTTCCCGCCGCAGGTCCCGAGCTTCTGGCAGACCTATTTGGGCGTGCGCGATATCGACGCCGCTGCGAAGAAGGCCGTGGAATTAGGCGGCGAGGTTATCCGCGAACCGTGGGATTCGCCTTTCGGCCGCATGTGCCTTTTGGCCGATTCCACCGGTGCGACCATCACCCTTACCGAGGTCGAAGACGCCCCCGAAGAGGAGCCGACCGAATCGGATGACGTGCTGGGACTCGACCCGCAATAATTGCGATGAGTCAGTCGCCACTGGTCAAACGCGTATTGGCGGTCGTTGCCGTGATTCCACCCGGCAACGTCACCTCTTATGGCGAGGTGGCCAAGGTGGCCGGCTGCGGTGCGCGCAACGTCGGCACCGTGTTAAAGCGCCACGGCGGCGGTGCCACTACCGCTTGGTGGCGCGTTGTCCGCGCCGATGGCGCCTCCCACGATCCCGCCCGCGCCGCGGAGTTTTGGGATCGCGAGGCCATCGCGCACGCCAACGGCCGCGTTAAAATGCACGAGCACGGAATCGACGCCCGCGAATTACAGGAGTTGATGGAGTGAGGGCTTGGGTCATTCTTTTTCTCGCGATTGCTAGCGAAGTCGTGGGCACCGTCGCGTTGAAGTACGCCGTGGACCATTTCTGGATCTACGGCGTGGCCGCTTTTTGCTTCATCCTCGCCTTCGTGCTGCTGCACCGCGTCATGCAAGAAGGCGTCAACGTGGGCGTGGCCTATGGTCTCTGGGCATCTGGTGGAGTCATTTCCACTGCGCTGTTTTCCGCCGCGCTATTTGGCGAGCCGCTCGGCGCGGTAAAGCTCGCCGGCATCGCGCTTATTATGGCCGGCGTATTCTGCGTGGAAATGGGTGCGAAACCAGACGAGGATCAAGACCACACGGTGGAGGTGGCGCCGCAATGATCTGGTTTTTGCTTTTCCTCGCCACCGCCATCGAGGTTTCCGGCACGTTGTGCCTGCGCATGTCCGCGGTAACCGGCCGCCGCTTCTGGGTAGCGCTCGTTGCCCTGTGCTATGTCTCTGCCTACGGCTTCTTGGCGCTCGTGCTCAAGGCCGGCATGGATCTGGGCGTGGCCTACGGCATTTGGGCTGCCACCGGTGTTGCTTTGACCGCCATCGCCTCCTACCTCCTGTTCAAGGAGCCATTTACCTGGCTGAAATCCCTGGGCGTGGTGCTCATTGTCGGGGGAGTGCTGCTCGTAGAAGCCGGTGCGTAGCACTGACAAAACAAGCACGTTTCGTCTCTCACGGGGTGTGAAAAGGGCGAAACGTGCTTGCTTTACAGAGTGGTCGGTGGCTTTAGTGCACGAAGGCGAGGGCGTCGTCGGCAGTGCTGTGGCTATAGCTCTCGTCGGTCTTGGCAAGCTTATTGCCGCGCAGCACCAGCCATATGCTCAGCGGGTAGAGGATAAGCGCTACCGTGACGGCCTGGATGATGGCGGCCACCTCGGAATCGTGCAGGTAGTTCCAGCAAAAGTGCAGGAGGAAGGCGGCGGCTAGGCAGCCGAGGAAGACGCCGATGCGCCACCACAGCGGCTTGGCGGCGGCGTAGAGCGCCCAGCCGATGCCCCAACCAGCCAGCGCGGTGAGCAAGACGTGTAGGCCCGGGCCGGCGACAAGGCGCAGGCCCCACATCTCAAACAGTCCCTGGACATCGCTATCGGGGTGCATGGTGGCGCCCATGGCGCCGTAGAGGATATTTTCGCAGGCCTCGAAGCCCAGGCCCACCACTGCACCCACGATCCAGCCATGCCACGGGCGGTTGAGCTGGCGGAAGGACATGAGCACGAAGATAACGCCGGTAGCCTTGGAGATTTCCTCTGGGTAAGCACCGCTCCAGGACATCATGGCATCGACCCAGCCGGTGCCGATGGCGAGCTGCATGACCGGCCCAGCGCTAATAAGCGCCAAGGAAACGGCCACCCCGCCGCCCCACAGGAAAGCCAGTAGGGCCCACAGGCGCGCCGGGCGGGCCCACATGGGGCTGCGCTGTAGCAGGAAGATGACCAGCGCCACGAGAACGGCGGCGATGAGCAGGCTGAGCAGGCCCATCAGGGGAGAGATCAAAAATGTGCTCAGCGTCTGGACCAAGAACGCGATGAGGCCAATGCCGGAGAGGATCCACAGCGTGGTGCGAAATAGCTTGGACATCTAGTACATCAACTCCCCGGAGAAGTCAGCGAATTCTGCATCGGCATCGGCGGGCAGTTCCTCTTGGCCGAAGGCATGCCAGATGCGCGTGGCGGTGGCCTGGGCCTGATCGCCCTTGCCGGTCACGGTGACCACCCAATCCTTGTTTTCGTCCTCGCCGGTGCCGTCGAGGGAGAGGGCGGCGGTGGAGGAGGGGGCGTCGGTAAGCAGGAGTGCTCCGTTGGTGCCGTCGAAGGTAGGGGCGTCGGCCGGCAGGGAAGCCATGGCGAGGGCGCGGACCATGCGGCGCAAGGTGGTGGCATCGTCCTTGGCATCCTCGGTGAGGGTGGCCTGTACGCTGACATCACCGCAGGTCCAGCCGATGCTGGCGAGGGATTCATAATCGCGCTCGCAGTAGAGATCAGCAACGTCAATCTCCCAATCCTGGCTGGGCTCGGTCAGGGTGACCTGCTCGACGTCCGCGGAGGGATCCGCCAGCGCCGCCTGCACAATTGTGGGCAAAGCGAGAACCACCGCCACGAACGCAATGACGGCGAGGAAAAGGCGCCGCGGATGCGCTGGAGGAAAGCGATAAAATTCCATAGCCCACACCTTATCTTGCTGCTTTGACCTAGAGTGGCAAGCATGAAAGATCTTTATCAACTAGTCAATGGACCCTGGCTGGAAAGCCACGTCATTCCCGATGATCGCGGCGTGGATGGCACCTTCCACGCGCTGCGCGATGAGGCGGAGGAACTCGTGCACGAGATCGTGGACAAGGACACCGGCCGCCCGGGCAAGCTCTATGCCTCCTTTATGGATACCGAGGGAGTCAACGCGGCCGGCATGGCTCCATTGGATGCGGATCTGGACCGCCTGAGCGCGGCCGACCCAGAGGAACTGGCACAGCGCCTGGGTGAACTCGAGCGCACCGGTGTTGGCTCCCCGGTGACCTTCTGGGTATCCAAGGACTCTGGTTCCGAGGACGCCATTGCTTATGTCATTCAATCCGGCCTGGGCCTGCCGGATGAGGCTTATTACCGCGAGGAAGCCCACGCGGAAACGCTGAGCGCTTATGAAAAGCACGTGGCCGAAATGCTGGAATTCCTCGACCCAGCCCGCCTCTTTGGCCTGGGTGCCGAGGTAGCCGCCCATCGCATCGTCGCCTTGGAAAAGGAGCTGGCCGCTGGCCATTGGGACGTGGTCTCCACCCGCGATGCGGTGAAAACCTATAACCCGTGCGAGTTTAGCGAGCTGCCTACCATGACCCGCGCTTTGCTCTCCGGCGGCAACCTGCCAGAGCACCGCGTGGTCAATATGATGCCGTCCTACCTCGAGCACTTCGAGGGCCTCTTTACCTCCAATCGCATGGCCGATTGGCAGCTATGGGCCACCTGGCACATCCTGCGCTCCCGCGCGGCTATGCTGCCCGAGGAAGTAGGCGCGAAGAACTTCGAGTTCTATGGCACCAAGCTCTCCGGCGCTACCCAGCAGCGCGACCGCTGGAAGCGCGCCGTGGGCTTGGCCGAATCCCTCGTGGGCGAAGAGATTGGCCAGGTATTTGTGGATAAGCACTTCCCGGCCTCTTCCAAGCGCGAGATGGATGAGCTGGTGGACTACCTCATCGCCGCCTACCGTGAGCGCATCTCCCAGCTGGAGTGGATGACGCCCGCCACCCGCGAGCGCGCGCTGGAAAAGCTCTCCCAGTTCAAGGCCAAGATTGGCTTCCCGGATTCCTGGCGCGATTACTCCGGGCTCGAGGTCTCCGGCAAGGGCGCGGACCTGCTGGCCAATGCCCGCGCCGGCTCCGCCTTCTCCCATGACTTTGAGCTGGCCAAGATTGGCAAGCCGGCCGACCGCGATGAATGGGTGACCACCCCGCAGACGGTCAACGCCTTCTATAACCCGGTGGTCAATGACATCACCTTCCCAGCCGCCATCCTGCGCCCGCCGTTTTATAACCCGGATGCCGATGCCGCAGAAAACTTTGGTGCCATCGGCGCCGTCATCGGCCACGAGATTGGCCATGGCTTTGATGACCAGGGCTCGCAATTTGATGGCCAGGGCAACCTGAACTCCTGGTGGTCCGAGGAGGACCGCGCGGCCTTTGACAAGCTCACCGCGAAGCTGGTGGAGCAGTTCAATGGCCAGGTACCGACGGTGCTCAAGGAAGCCGGCATCGACTCCACCGGCGTCAACGGCAGCTTCACCCTGGGTGAAAATATCGGTGACCTAGGCGGTTTGGGTATCGCTGTGGTGGCTTTCAAGAACTACTGCGCCGATAAGGGCATTGATCTGCAGGGCAAGGAGGAAAAGTTCGAGGTAGACGGTGCCGAGCCGGAGTTGGCCGAGCATACCTACAACGGACTGCAGCGCTTCTTCTTGTCCTGGGCCCGCGTATGGCGTACCGCCATCCGCCCGGAGATGGCCACCCAGTACCTGGCCATTGACCCGCACTCGCCGGCGGAGTTCCGCTGCAACCTCATCGCTGCCAATATTGCGGAGTTCTACGAGGCCTTTGACGTAGCGGAGGATTCTGCCATGTACATTGCGCCGGAGGATCGCGTCACCATTTGGTAGCCCTTTTAGCCGGTAGGCGGTGCGCGTAGGCTCGGTGGCATGACTAACGCAGATGCTAACCAGGACCCGCACCGCCCGCTGGAGCCGGGCCAGGAGTGGCACATCGGCGGCCAGGACCGCCAGATGGACGACAAGGAGCAGCTCGAGCAGCTCGTTGCCTATATCGACGCCCACTATGACACCCCGGATTTTCGCCCGCCGTGGGCTGGGGGTGGCTCCCCTGAGGCGGATCAGTATTGCGCGCTTTTGCCGGATCGCATTATCCATGCGGCAATGATGGTGCTCGGTACTGCGGTGGATCATGCGCTGCCAGGTACTGCGTACACGGAGGGCATTAGCGTAGAAGAGTCTGAGATGGGCGCCATCTTCCAACCCACAAAGCCAACTGGCCGGTGGGCGGTCTCGCTGCATTCGGGCGGTTGGTGGCGCGGCAGTGGTCAAGCGCTGGAGATGCAGTGGCGCCCCGAGGTAGCCGCCGCCGCGCAGCTATCCGGCACCACCATTATTGACGTGGATTATCCGCTCGCCCCCGAGCACACCGTGGCGGAGATGGTCACTGCCGTGCAGCAGGCCATTGACTATGCCCGCGCGCAGGGTGCTTCCAACGTTACTACCTGGGGTTATTCCTCCGGCGGGGCGCTAGCGGCGCTGGCGCCTGCCGACGCCCTCCTGCTCACCTTCCCCGACTTCGGCGCCCTGGCACATCTGCCGGAGGACCTGCGCGCTGGATACGACATCCCAGCGGACCTATCTGAGCTAGGTCCGCACACTTTCGTGCAGACCGCCACCGAGGATGAGATTGCCGCGCGCGTTTCCGTGCCCGGTGCCGCGGCGCGCGATTATGTTTCCACCCACCGCGTATCTACCCCGGCGGTGGCGCGGCAGCGCGTGCGGGATGCGGCCGCGTTCCTGGCAGGCGAGCTAGAAAAATAATAGGTTCCTGGCGGTTCCATACTAAAAGGGAACTAGTTTCAACAAGGGTGCGACTAGTTCCGCATGACTATATCCACCCATGGCGCGCTATCGCGCCTGCATAAGTTCGCCGGCGTCATCATCGCGCCCTTTCTCATAGTCGCAGCGTTAAGCGGCTTTCTCTATGCCTTGGCACCCACCTTTGAACCGTGGATTTACCACGATGAGGTAACCGCCACCGCGCCAGGTAACCCACGCAGCCTGGACGAGCAGATTGCCGCCGCCCAGCGCGAGCACCCAGCTGGGCACGTGGTTCAGGTCGAGCCTTCCGAGGATCCGCAAGAGACCACTCGCGTGCTTTTCGACGACCCCACCGCTCCCAACTCCAGCTATACCCACGCCGTTTTTGTAGACCCGGTGGACCTACACATCACTGGCGAACTACAACAATATGGCGGCTCGCGGGCGCTGCCTTTCCGTACGTGGGCCTCCGATGGCCACCGCACCCTGTGGCTAGGCGAGCCTGGCCGCCTCTATGCCGAACTTGCGGCCTCGTGGCTCGGTGCGCTGAGCATCCTCGGTCTGTACCTATGGCTCAAGCGTAAGCAAAGGAATAAGAAGCAGCCCTCCAAGGTGCTGGCGCTGCATGCCCGCGTGGGTGCCTGGTTGCTGCCGGGCTTCCTCTTCTTGACCGTTACTGGCCTGACATGGTCGCTGGTGGCAGGCGCAAGCATTGGCAAGGTGCGTGAGGAACTCAATTGGAAGGAACCGTCCGTGGCCACCTCCGTTGCAGAAGCGGACACTAGCGCCGGGGCGGGGGAGCATTCCGGTCATGCCGGCCATTCGGGCCATGTCGGGCATGCGGGGCACAACGGCCCTGCAGAACTTGCTGGCGCCCAAACCGCATTATCGACAGCCCGTAGCCAAGGGTTGACCGGAGTCCTGGAAATGACCCCTCCGGAAAAACCAGGCGATGCGTGGGGAGTGCGCGAGGCTCGTGCGGACTTCAAGCTGCGCAGCGATGCCGTAGCAGTGACCCCGAACGGGGAGGTCATCGACCGCATCAATTCCGCCGACTGGCCACTTGCCGCACAGCTAACCTCGTGGCTCATCCAGCTGCACATGGGGACGCTTTTTGGCATCTATAGCCAGATCGCGTTGGCGGCGCTGGCTTTGGGATTGCTCGTGGTGAGTATCGCGGGTCTGCGGATGTGGTGGATAAAGCCGCGCCGCGGCCTGCCCGAGCTAAAAATTACCCCCGCCGTGCTGGCGGGGGTGGTGGCCTATTCGATCATCGCGCCGCTCTTTGGCGCCTCGCTTGTGATCTTTTTCCTAGGCGATTGGATTGTGCGGCGGTTGCGCGCCCCGCAGCGGGGCTGAGGCGCTGCCACAGGTGAGACTACTCCTCGCCCTCGGGGCGAATCTTCATCTCGGAGTCTTGCCACAGACCGGAGCGCGTAATGTCCTCATAATCAATTTTGGCTGGAACCGGGGCGTTGCCTTGTGAATCGGTACGCAGCTCGTACTTTTCAATGGCGCCCCAATCGCGGGCCCAGTCATTATTGAGGTAGCTCGGGATTTCGTAGGAGTAGTTGACCGCCTCCGCGGTGGACATGGCGCCACCGCCGGAGAAGGACTGGAAGTCCGTCAGCGAGGTCTGTGCCGAGGAATCCGGCAGGATGCGGTACTCCGGGATCTCCGTGACACCGGCAAAGTGGTCGAAGGTGCGCTGGCACGGGAACTGCAGGGCTACGGCCCAGTCCAGCAGCGCCGGGGTGTCCTTGGAGAACTGGTTATTGATGGTATCCAGCTCCGGCACGCGCGGCGGGGTAAAGGCCAGCCAATCATCCTCATCGGTGGAATCATCCGTGGCTACCAGGCGCACCACATTGGCATCCTGCGGCAGCTTATCCAGCGGCAGGCGCAGGTTGCGCCACTTCGGCGTGGCGCCGACGGCGGAGAGTTCCTCCTCGCCGGTATTGGTGACCTTGCCGGAGTCATCGATGGTGCCGTACTCGAGGCTAAGCTCCATGCCTTCTTGCTCCACCCCGTTGACATCGTGGTGGTAGATATTGCCGGCTGCGGACACGGCGAGAACCGGGGTATTGTCTTTGGCTTCTGGCAGGTTGTACCACTTGGTGGTCACCTCAGAGGTGGAGTCTTGGTCTTCGTTATAGGAACCGAGCACCGGCACCTTGGTGTAATCCAGGTTGAACGGCAGGTGCATGGTGGAACCATTGACGCCCTGGGTGCCGCGCACGCCGCCCTCAGAGGTATTGGTGGTTTCCTTGGACTTCTTTTCCTT
Organism: Corynebacterium tuberculostearicum; assembly: GCF_022347235.1. GTDB lineage: Bacteria > Actinomycetota > Actinomycetes > Mycobacteriales > Mycobacteriaceae > Corynebacterium > Corynebacterium tuberculostearicum_F. The sequence continues at coordinate 56,471 of NZ_JAKRDX010000012.1, read as the reverse complement.
CTTTTCCTTCGACTCCTGGGAATCGGCGGAACCGCTCGCGCCGCCGGATTCAGCATCCGCGCCGGAGGTAGCGGTCTCGGCGCTATCGGAGGAGGAATCGCTGGAGCCATCGGCGATGGCACCCACGGAGGCGGAGTTCTGGTTTTCCGGCTCGATGGATTCGGGGATGAAGTTCGGATCGAAACCAGTGTGGGTTTCGTCCTCATCCACCAGGGAATCGCCCAAGTCGCCATCCACCGGGGTCAGGAAGGAATCATTGGTATTGGTCTCCACCATGGTCTGATCCGCCAGCGCGCAGGTATTGCCGCGTAGGGAAGCCAGGTTGCCCTTGCCCACGGAGTAGGAATCCGCCTGGGAGACGGTGGCCTTGGCAAAGGAAGCACAAGAAAGCGCTACCACGATGGCGCAGGCCAAGGCGATGGGCGCGGACATGATGCCGGCCGAACGCGAGACCTTGGCGGCGGCATTCTTTTCAAACTCGACGAGTGCGCCAGCCTCTTCCGCCTGGGACTTGCGGTAGCTATGGCGCAGGGACTGCACCACGCCAATGGCGAAGATGATGAGGGCGATGGCGAGCAGCACCTTATTGGCCTCGATGGCCTTGAGCTGCACCGTGCGATCCCACCATGGAATGCCAAAGGAGGATACGTACCACCAAGCGTTCCAGCCGGCGAAGGAGATGGCGAGCAAGAAGACCACCGCGGCGATGGCGAAGGTGCGAGCGCGCGGCGAACGCAGCGCAAACTGGGAGAGCACCACGGCGCCGAGGGCGGCGATGACACCGGCCACGCCGGCGTAGATGCCAAAGTGGTGGGTCCACTTGGTGGGGGTGAACATGAGGAAGAACATGGACAGCGCCACGATGATGAGCAGGCGCTGGGTCGGGCCGACGGCAGCACCAACGACGCGACGGTTCTTGATAAAGGCCGCCACGATGAGCACCAGGCAGAAGAGCATGGTGAAGACCGCGAACCGGCGGGTCAGCGAGCCATCCACGGATTCTTGGAAGAGGGTGGAGTAGCGCGCGTACTCGGCGTGCCACGGCAGGGAGGGGCCGACCTCGGAGCGCACGCGGGTGGATTCCAGCACGGTGGAGAGCGTTTGGTCACCAAAGGCGGCGACCATGATGGCGGTGCCAGCGCTCAGGAACGGAGCAATGAGCGAAAGCCAGCCGAGGGCGCCACCACCCATGGATGGCACGCGCTCGGCCATGGCGCGGAAAAGGTGCGGCAGGCTGACCAGGAAGACGCCCACGGCAAAAAGGCCGGTGGGGCCGGCGGCTAGAGTGATGGTTGCGGCGATGGTGCCCACGGCCGCCGGAAGCAGGCGGCGGGTGGCAATGGCGCGCTCGAAGGAGGCCCAGGTAAACATCACTCCGAGCGCCACGATGGGCTCCGGGCGGGTGCCGTTGTTATACGGCAGCCAGAAGGCCAGGAACATCAGCGCGGCGGTCCAGTGGGCGACCCGGCGGCCGTCGACAAGCTGGCCAAAGCGCGGCAGCATCTCGCGGGAGAGGATAAACCAGATAATGAGCCCGGAAATCAGGCCCGGCAGGCGCACGAAGACCGAGGCGGTAGAAATCTGGGAGAGTACGGCAACCAAGTCATAGTAAGGAGCGCCAAAGGGCGCCTCCGGCACGCCGTACCAGCGGTAGTAATTGGCCATGTAGGTCGCGTGATCGAAGACGCGGCTCATGGAGAAGATGAAGCCATCATCGGAGGTATTGGCGCCGAGGATGTACCAGAATCCCAAAATGGCGGCGACCACGCCATCGAGCGGGCGTACCTTCTTCCACGTCTCGGGCATGAAGCCGAAGCGGCGGCCATCGAGGCGGTCGATACGCCATAGGCAGAACAGGGACACGACCACCATGGCGATGCCCAGCCACATGGCAATGGTCTTGAGCAACGTCGGGGACGAGGTAAAGCGGGAGTTGATATCGACGTGGACATTGAGGCCGTCGTCAAGCAAGGCTTGCACGTCAGCCTTCTCGTCGATTTCGGTATAAACGCCGGTGACCTGCGGGCGCAGATCCTCCTCGGTGGTCTTTTCATGCTCGCCCACGCTCACGGAGGTGCCATCGCCCGTAGCGGAAATTTCAATCTTGGCGTCCTTGGGGAGCTTGGCTACCTCTTTGGCGTTGAGGGTAAGCAGCACCTCATCCAAGGACACAACGGACAGGCCCTCGTCATTCACGCGGACGAAAAGGCCGCGGTTGGAGGCCTTCTTGGACTCCGGTGGGACGGTGCCGTAAACCATGGACTGGCCTTCGCGCAGTTCATCGACTGCGGAGATGGGGATGGTGGCCTTCAGGTCCTCTGGGGCGACGGAAATGAGCGGCGCGTTGATGGACTGCACGGAATCATGCTGCGGCCAATCATAAGAGGACTGGGTTTGGGTCACCGGCAGTAGCGGGGTCGCTACAAAACACAGGAAACCAATCAGCCCGGCAATGATTGCGGTCCACCGCAGGCCCGCGGGGGCGGCGGTGAAGCGGGAGCCGGCAGCGGCAGGTCGCGCTTGGGTGGTATTCGTAGTGAGGCTATCTGACACGGCGATTAGTCTACGTCAGATAACCCCCTCGGCCCGCGGGCACACCCTGCCGCGGGCGGGAAGTGTGGGTGAACTTACTTGGTGCGAACTGCTGTTACAAAGGGGCCGGTTTGCTGCAACTTCCAGCCCTTATCAAAAACGTCGGCATTGAAGAAGACCGCGCGGTAGCGAATATTCGGCTGGTTGGGATAGATATCTTCTGCTAGGTGGAGCTTGAAGCCATCGTCCTTATTTTCCAGGTCGCCGCGGAACATCATGACATCCGGGCTGCGCCAGGGAGCAGAATCCAAGGCCTTGCGGAACTCCTCCGGCTGCATGTCCCAGGAGTCATTGGCCCAAGTTTCAATCTGCTCGTTGCGGGTGCTGAACTCGCCCAAGGGATTGGCGTAGTGGCTGGTAAAGGCGTTAAAGCCCCAGTAGGGGTAATAAGACATGAAGGTCTTTTCATCCGTGAGCACCACCGTCTCATCCGGCGTATAGCCCTGGTCCTGAATGAAGTTGTGGATATCTAGGTAGTAGTGGGCGGAATCGCTGGTGAAGCGGTCCGCGCGTTCGCCGTAGCCATCGGTATCGCTATAGGCGTGATCGATGGCGTCCTCGTTAGCCTCTGGGATCTGCTGCGCATAGAAGACGCCGGCCAAGGCCAAGATGATGCCAAAGACCGCGGTGATCTGCTTATTGGTGGTGTGGGAGAAACGCGCCGGGTAGAGGCGGTGCACGCCGAGTAGGCGAATCTCTGCCAGGGCCAGGATGCCGGCGGTGGCAAAGAGGAGCACCACGATGACCTCGAGGCGGAAGCTGAGCAGCGTGGTGCCGGCCAGCGTTGCCACCATAGACACCACGGTCCACAGGTAGGTGCCAAGGAGGGAGATGCCCAGCGCACGCACCTCTGCGTCATTGAGGCGGATGACGATGTAAATAAGCCCCATGAGGCAGAGGAAGCCCACAATGCTCAAGGACAAGAAAGGCACTGGAATTTGCGTGCCTTCCTCCGGCAGATAGTGCTGCGCGGTGGTTTGCAGCGGCACCGGTGAGTGCATGACCGACCATACGTAGGGTCCCCAGGCGATGAGCGCGATGGCAATGGAGCCTACCGCTATGATCACCAGGCGCAGGATGGGGCGCCACGTATGCTCATAGAGCGCGGTAAACAGCGCGATGAGGCTGACCACGGTGAGCGCAGCCGCACCGGTGAAAAGGGTATAGAACGTAGCGGAAATGCCAAGGTAAAGCGTCACTCCAAGGGTGGCCAGCCAGGAGCCGCGGAACGCGCGGGCGCTGAGCACCGCAACGGTGGGCAGCCCCATGGCGATGACCGCGGAATAGGGCTCCTCGGCCGCGATGGTGAGCGTAATTGCGGTGGTCACCAGGGCGATGGCGGTGGCGACCGGCAGGGAACTGGTCAGGCGCTGCCAGATGGGCACCAAAATACAGCCGGCCACGGCAATGGAGATGAGCGCCCAGGGCTGGTAGACCTCCCAGCCCGGAATTCCCATGAGCGCACCCAAGCGGCCGCCCAACCAGAACCAGCCAATCGGATAGAAGGACGGCATGTCCTGGTAGTTCATGTCCGCATAGCCCATCTCATCCACTGAACGGGTGAGGAACTGGGTGCGGAAGGCCTGGTCCACCTGCACGCCATCGAGCCACAAGCGGGAGGCGGATAGCGGCAGGCCCACGGCGGCCAGGGTCAACAGGGCCGGGGAGAGGTAGGTGACCGCGTAGGTCAGCCAGGCCCGCCAGCGCGGCCGGGTAAAGGAATCCTTGTAGTGGTCATAGAGCCACCACACGCACAGCCCGCCGGCCAGGGCCAGCGTGAGCACCACCCCCACCGTGGTCAGCGCGCGGGTGACCATGGAGGTATTAAAGGACGGCAGCGAGACCGTCTTGAAGGCAAACCAGCCCAGCAGCGTTACCACGCCACCGGCCAGGGCGGCCAGCACAAAACCCAGTAGGGTCGCGCGAGGAGTCAGCGCATCGGCGCGGTAGGCCTCGGTGCGGTTATCCTCGCTCACGGGCGTTGACTGGGCGGGTACAGCGGTGCTTGTCATGCCTTTTAGTTTCGCATACCCAAGCTCCACAGCCCAGATTTGGCGCGGGCAGGTGAGCACTTGCTTGGCGGCATCCCCCTGATACACCACTGCCCCCGTCACCTCCCTCGCCGCGGGCGTGCGGCGAAGTGGAAGAGCGGGGGCGGGGCAGCCAGCAGGCGGCTGCGCGGATAGCCGCGGCGTTTAGAACGGCAGCTTGCGGAAGATGGCCTGCGGGATGAACTTGAATGCCAAAGAAACGTACTCAAAAAGTGGGTGTACGAAGATGGACTGCTTGCCCTCGAGCACGGCCTTGACGGTGGCCTCGGCAACGTCGGAAACGTTGACGGTCAGTGGGGCGTCGCCAGCCTCGGCGGACATCTTGGTGCGCACCTGGCCCGGGCGCACAACCAGCACGTTGGCTCCGGTGCCGCGCAGGGCCTCGCCCAAGTTGATGTAGAAGCCGTCCACGCCGGCCTTGGAGGCGCCATAGACAAAGTTGGAACGGCGCACGCGCATGCCTGCCACGGAGGACATAGCGATGATGGTGCCGTGGCCCTGGTGCTTGAACTTCTCGCCCAAGAGCACGCCTACGGACACCGGTGCGGTGTAGTTGGTCTGCGCGGAGGCGACGGCCTTGTCATGGTTTTGCCACAGCTCTTCCTGGTCACCCAGGGTGCCGAAGGCAACGATGGCTACGTCGACGTCGCCGCGGGCCCAGGCCTTATTAATAACGTCCGGGTGGGAATCGAAGTCGGTGGCATCGAAGTCCAGGACCTCTACGTCAGCGCCACGGGATTCCAGGTCATCCTTGGCCTGGGCGATGCGTGGGGACTCCGGGCGGGCGGCCAGGGTGACCTTGGCCGGGCCGCGCTGCAGGAACTCGGAGACGACGCCGAGGCCGATCTCGGAGGTGCCGCCCAGAAGCAGGATGTGTTGTGCTTGGCCTACTGCATTAAGCATGGTCAGTAAATCTCCTTCAAGGTGTTATTTCCAGTGATTAGTGCAGCTCGAGGCGGCGGGACATATCGGAGGCAAAGACGCCGGTCGGGTCGATCTCGTTGCGGGTCTTCAGCCAGCCTTCCATGCCCGGGTACATCTTGTGGAAGTTCTCCGCGGAGGTGCGGGATTCCTTGGCCAGGTAGAGGCGGCCGCCGAATTCCATCACGCGGCGGTCCAGGTCATCCAGGAACTTGCCCAGGCCCGGACGGATGGGGAAGTCCACGCAGACGTTCCAGCCCGGCATCGGGTAGGACAGCGGCGCGCGGTTGCCTTCACCGAAGAGCTTGAACACGTTGAGGGCGGAGTAGTGGCCGGAGCGCTGCATATCGCGGATGATCTCCTTGAACGGCTCCACGGCCTCGGTCGGTACCACGAACTGGTACTGCAGGAAGCCCTTGGAACCGTAGCCGCGGTTCCACTCGCCGATGAGATCCAGCGGCTGGTAGAACTGCGTCAGGTTCTTGACCTGGTTCTTCGCCGGTGCGCCCATGGTGTAGTACGCCAAGCCCACGGCGGAGAGGGAGAGCTTATTCATGGTCCAGGACGGGAAGATATCCGGTACCGTCATCAGCTGCGGCGCATTGAACTTCAGTGGGTCCTTGGCCAGCTTCGGGGCGAGTTCTTCCAGCTGTGCCAGGGTGGCCAGCGAGCCGCGAGAAATGGTGGAGCGGCCCAGCTTTGGTTCGGGCGAAATGACATCGAACCAGGCGGAAGAATAGGTGTAGTTGTGCTCGGAGCCATCGGAGTGGAAAGCGATGGTCTCATCCAAGTTATCGGTGCGGTCCGTATCCGCGATGAAGTAGGCGGTTTCCGTCTTGGTCATGCGGATGGTGGCGCGCAAGATGATGCCGGTCAGGCCCATGCCGCCAACGGTGGCCCAGAAGAGGTCGCCGCTCGGGTCATCCTCGGAGCCTTCCGGGGTCAGGTGCAGCACGTGGCCATCGGCCACGAGCAGCTCCATGGAGACCACGTGGTCACCAAAGGAACCGGCGGAGTGGTGGTTCTTGCCGTGAATATCCGGGCCGATTGCGCCGCCGATGGTGACCTGGCGGGTACCCGGCAGAACCGGAACCCACAGGCCATACGGCAGGGCGGCCTTCATCAGCTGGTCCAAGGTGACGCCGCCATCGACGTCCACCAGAGCGGACTCTGGGTCGATGGAGTGGATTTTATTGAGTTTTTGCATGTCGATGACCAAGCCGCCGCCATTTTGGGCGGGGTCACCGTAGGAGCGGCCCATACCGCGGGCGATGACGCCGCGGCGCAGGTGGGCGGGCTTATCCGAGTTATCTTCTGCAACCTGGGCCACGGCCTTCTTGATGACGTCCACGTCTTCGGTGGCGAGCACGTGGGCGGTCGTCGGGGCGGTGCGGCCCCAGCCGTGCAGGGACTTTTCAGTAGTATGTAATTCCATCTCTTACTCTTTGCTCGACGGATTTATGTCGCTTCTCTAGCCTACCTAGCTCACAGGAGGGTGGCTGGAGTGGCGCGAGTGATATTCGGAACAAAACGGACGCTTGTACTGCCCGAATGTGACCGTTTACAGATCCATGAGCGCGCGGATCTCCTCCGGCAGTTCCTCCTGGGATTCAATAATCGGGCCGTCGTACTCCCGCAAAAGCTCATAGACGCGAGCCCGTGAAGAGGAATCCAGCATGGGCAATTCCTCTGCCATAAGCCGCGTCATGAAAGGGCTCAACGGCACATCGGTATGCTCCGTGGCCTCGAAGTGGCCGTTGCGCTTATCATCCTCTGCGCGCCCGTCCTGCGCCGCCTGCTGCGCCGGCGTCATATGCTCTGTCTTTTCCGAGTACATGCGCATTAGCTTACCGCCGCTTAAAGTAGTCGCTATGACCAACAACCGTGAGACGCACGATCAGCGCCAAGACAACTACGCCCTCGATGACACGCTGGCTGGCCGCATCACCCAGGCCGCCGCCGTGGGCATTGCGACCTCCTATCCGGATTGGATTAAATCCAAAGGCGGTTTGATTACTGCCTATACCTTGTCTTTCTTTGGCTTTAGCGCCCTAGTGGCCTATACCAACGCGCACGCCGAGCAAGACGGCGATGAGCCGCGCTCCCCGCAGGATAGTGACGACCAAGGCCTCAAGCCGTGGGCTATTTTTGCCGCAGTGGTGCTGCTGCTCATCCTGGGCGGCTGGATGAACGTTGCCCTTTCCCGCAGAATGGTAAAGTTCCTGCGCAAGCGCGGTGCCAAGCGGCCGTGGACCCTGCTGGGCGCCATTGGCGCGGCACTGACGTTCCTGATTAGTGAGCTGGAAGCGCGCGATATTGCAAAACTAGCTTCCTAAAACTTGCGTATGGTGGGGCTCATGAATGCAGGGGTCACCGATATCGCACAGGCGCGGGCCAAACGCGCCGATGGCGTGGTATCCCTCAAGCGCGAGCCCCTCACCATCATTTGCCAAGCCGCGAATATTCGCGCCGATGGCGAGGTGCACCGCCAGATTGGTTTTAGCGATGCCCTGACCTTCACCGAGCTGCACCGCGTACTGCGCATCTGCTTTGGCCTGCCGGAGGAGGAATCTCCCTGGCACTGTTATGAACACACCGAGGCCCGTGGCCCGCGCATCGATCCGGAGCGCCAGGCCTCCGAATTCCTGTGGCGCGAAGGCGATCAAGTCGACTTCGCTTGGGGGCTGTGGGACTTCGAGCTGGTAGTAGCCGAGATTTATCCCCGCGATAATGGCACCCCAGAGGCATTGTGCGTGGGCGGCTCGGGCTCGCTCTTCCAGCCCTTTGAGCTGACCAGCGTGAACCGTGAATTGACCGGCCAAAAGGTTACCGATGAAGTCTTTTCCGCGGTATCGTCCCCCGTGTGCGATTTGATTGAGCGCACCAAACTCTATGACTTCGTCCCGCTGCTGCAAGCGATGGACCTAGGCAGGGAAACCGACCTCACACCGCATGCTTCCCGCGTGCTCGCCAGCCTGCCGCGCGAGGTGACCCATGAAGGAAAAGACGCCTTTTGGTCCATGGCGCTCGCCCTATCCTGCATGGGTGGCGCGGAGCTCACCGATTCCGTCGTGGAAACCACCATGGATGCGCTTGGCTGGGTCAATGATGATGGCACGGCGCTCTCCGGCGCCGACGTGCGCGAGCTGTGTGCGGCGTCGTTGCAGCAATTGGCCGGGATAGGCGCCTATGGCGCCGAATCCGCCGCGCCGGTGGATCGGTTGGACATGTACCGAGCGCTCTTGCGCGGGTAGGCTACTCACTCGTGACTAATTCCGCTGACGACGCCGTAGAAGTAAAGCCCTCGTCCACCTCGCTGCACACCCAGCTAGTGCGTTTTATTTCCGTGGGCGTATTTACCGCCGCCATTGACTATGGTCTCACGCTTTTATTGACCTACCTGGGGCTGCACCGTTCCGCAGCCAAGGCCATCGGTTGGGTCTTTGGCACCATCGCCGCCTACCTGGCCAATGCGCGGTGGACCTTTGGGGCCAAGGTGTCTGGCCGCACAGCCGCGACCGTGGGCATTTTGTACGCCTCTACCTTTGCGGTCCAAAACTTCCTGTACTGGGTGCTCAATGAGCCGCTTATGGCTCTCGGCTTTGAGGGCGCGGTAAAAGACACCATCGCCTTCGTCATCGCTCAAGGCGTGGCCACGGTGACCAACTTTGCCATTCAAAGGGCCTTTATCTTTAAGGAAAAATAGATGGCAGCAGCCTCCTCACGGACGTGGCGCGGCGCGGCCCAGCGGGCTTCGCGCTCGACCAGCCTGCGCGCGCAAAGCGCCAAGTTCGCGGTGACGGGGGCGCTTGCCGCGCTTATCGACGTCTCCTTAACCTGGCTCCTGCAGATCGGCTTCGGCCTGCTTAGCGCCGACCCCGCCCGTGCGGTGGGCTTTATCGTCGGTACCTGGGCGGCCTATCTACTCAATCGCCGCTGGACCTTCCAGGCCGAAGCCACCGCGGTGCGCTTCGCCGGCGTCCTTGCCACCTACGGCGTGACCTTCGTGGTCAATATGGTGGCCTATAAGTTCCTTTTTGAGCTTTTCGACGTCCACTGGGAGTGGAACCCGACCCTTTCCCTCGTCGTGGCCTTTGCTATCTCGCAGGGCACCGCGACCGTGGTGAACTTTGCGGTGCAACGCTGGATTATTTTTAGGAAGGCGGGGGTCAGGGTCGTCGCCAAGCAGGATCCGTCCTAGCCCTGGTTAGGGCGGCGGAAATCTTCTTGGCGCCCGCGGTTGTGGAGCCTTAGCCATTCGATAAAGCCGGCCGGGTCGTGGCGCTGGACCAAGAAGAACCAGCCAAAGCGGGCAAATTCCTGCGGCAGTAGCTTGCGCATGCCGCGCTGCCACAGCAGGTAACCGCGATTGCGGTAGGTGAAAAAGCGCTTGAACTCACCTTCTGGGTACTGGGTATGCATCTTGCCGCCCAGGATGGGTTTGAACTCATCCGATCCGTCCGGATGCAGATAGCTGGTGGTCAGCGCCGTGCCGAAGGAGAGTCCGGAGTTGGCCAGCCGACGGTGGTATTCCACCTCATCGCCACGGATAAACAAGCGGTAGTCCGGCACGCCAATGATCTCCATGGCCGCGGCGGAAATCAGCGCACCGTTAAAAAGCGAGGCGATGCCGGGCAGGAAATCGCCCTCCAGCTCGTCCATCCGGCGGCGCCATACCAGCCCCTGGCGCAGGGGGAAGGCGAGGCGGCCGGGATCGTCAATATTGCATACCGCCGGGGAGACCTCATGCAGGCGGTTGGCCTCTGCCACCCGATATAGCTCCGCTAGTACCGCGTGATCGGCAGGGCGGCCGTCATCATCGGCGCACCACACGGCATCGGCGCCCAAAGACAGCGCGGTGAGAAAGCCCAGCGCAAAGCCACCGGCGCCGCCCAAGTTGGTTTCCGAAGGCACGTAGACGCCCCGGTCACCCGCCATGGATTCGACGAGTTCGCGCACCGCATCTTCCGCGCCATTATCCACCACGACTACCCACTGCACGGGGTGGGTTTGGTGGACTACCTGTTCAAGCGAGGCCCGCAGTAGTTCGGCGCGCTGATGGGTAACAATGACGGCGGCGGTGGAACCGGTGGAAGTCAGGGTGGCAGTCATGGGTTCCATCTTGCCACCGGGGTAGGGGGACCAGCGCAGAAACACTCCGCGTGGGTGAAACGAAAAGTAGATATGTCAGCAGCTTTGTGGATACTGTAAAGCGCATGGAAAATATCTGGCCGCCTTTTGCGGTGACCATACGGGCCAGCGATGATACTGGCCGTGGAGTCGACCTGCGCGTCATGCGCGATGAAGACATCGCGTGCGTGGCCACGGTAGGTGCGGCAGATATCTATGGCACCGACATTCCCGAGCACGCCTTTCCCTGGCTCTTTGATGAAAAGCGGAATACTCCCGCTGCCATGGCGCAGCACCGGTGGGAGCACCGAGCGCAGCTGCGCGCCAATAATTGGACCCTGGATTTCATTGCCCGCGACGCAAAGACCCAAGAATTGGTGGGGGTGGTGGACCTATCGGCCGAAAACTTTGCGGCCGCGCGGGAAGTGCAGACCGCATCATGGGTACTGCGCCGCTTCCAAGGCCAAGGCTATGGCACGCTTATCCGCCAAGCGGTGGTCGAGTTTTCCTTTACCCACCTCGATGCGCATTCGCTGCGTACTTGTTGGATAGAGACCAATCTTGCCTCGGCCCGGGTGAGTGAGAAGATGGGCTACCGCATAAGCACCGAGAAAAAGGAAGAGCCTGCCGGCCCAGAAAAAATTAACCGGCCGGTGGTCAGCGCGCGCCTTAGCGCCGCGGAGTATCACCGGCCGGATGGCTTGCAGCTGGAGGTAACCGGAGTGGGCGAGCAGCTGCTGCATATGCTCAGCTAGTTGCCGCTGGTGTCCTCATTTTCAAAACGCTCGCGCAGGTCGCGCACATACTCGCCCACCTCAGGGCCTTCGTATTCGCCGACGACCTCGGAAACCTCGCCCACCGAGCGGATCTCGCCATGGTCGATCCATAGCGCGGTATTACACAGCTGCGCCAAAAAGTCATTGGAGTGGGAAGCAAAGACCAGGATGCCGGAGCGCTTCACCAGCTCTTGTAGGCGTACACGGGCCTTGGCCATGAAAGCGGCGTCGACGGCGCCGATGCCCTCATCCAACAGCAGGATTTCCGGCTCAATGGACGTCACTACGCCGAGCGCCAAGCGCACGCGCATACCGGTGGAATAGGTGCGCAGCGGCATGGAGAGATAATCGCCGAGTTCAGAAAACTCCGCAATCTCATCCATCTTTTTCTTCATCTGCTTGATGGACTGGCCCAAAAAGAGGCCACGGATAATGATGTTGTCGTAGCCAGAGACCTCCGGGTCCATGCCTACGCCCAAATCAAAGACGGGGGCCACGCGGCCGCGCACATCGGCAGAACCACGGGTGGGTTCATAAATGCCAGACAAAAGGCGCAGCAAGGTGGACTTGCCGGCGCCGTTATGGCCCACCAAACCCACGCGGTCGCCCTCGCGCAGGTGCAGGTTAATATCCTTCAGCGCCTCCACCACGACGGTGTTCTGGGCATTTTTGCCAATGGCGCCGCCGGCGGAAGAAAGCATGGCCTTCTTGAGCGAGCGGGATTTGGCATCAAAGATGGGAAAGTCCACGCACGCGTTATACGTATCAATCGAGACCATCAGTCTGTATCCTTTCGAGGAATCTCAGGAAGTGCAGGGCGTGGGCTTAAACCCAGTAGCTGACGCGGAAGCGCCACTTGCGCATGACCAAGCCGGCGATGAGCAGGCCAAGAACGGTGCAGCCAATAACGATCCACCAGTGGTAGGCGGCCACCGGCTCACCGATCATGGGCGCACGGACGATTTCCAGGTAGTGGTAGAGCGGGTTGATTTCCGCAATGCGGGCGCGGCCGGCCACCGCACCGCCCTGGTCCTTCAAGGTATTGGTCATCCACACAATCGGGGTGACGTAGAACAGCAGCTGGGTCAGTGCTTCAAGCAGCGGAGCGACGTCACGGAAGCGGGTAGCGATGATGCCAAAGAACATCGTGACCCACACGCCGTTGACCAACAACAACGCCAGACCTGGGAGGAAGAGGAAGAACTCCCATCCCAAGTTGCGCGGGAAGATAAGGATGAGCAGCAACCAGATGATGAGGTTATGGCCCAAAAACAACGTCTGGCGCCACACCAAGCGGTAAACGTGCACCGACAGCGGGGCGGGGAGCTGTTTAATCAAGCCCTCGTTGTCAATGAAGACCGTGGAGCCTTCTTTGATGCAGCCCGAAATGAAGGTCCACATAATAAGGCCCACGGTGACGTGGGGGAGGAACTCCGCGACGGGAATCTGGAAGAGCATGGAATACAACAGGCCCAAGGCGAGGGCCATCACGCCGGTGGCGATGGTGATCCAAAACGGGCCCAGGACAGAGCGGCGGTAGCGCTGCTTAATATCTTGAATGCCCAGTTTGAACCACAGCTCGCGCTGCTGTGCACCCTGCACCAGGTCCGCGAAGGCGGCCTTGAGGGTCTCGGACTGGGACGCTGGGGTGGCCTCGCCGTCTGGCTGGGAGGTCATGCGGGCGATATCAGCGCGCAGTTGATTGTTATCTTGCACGCTCAACACCCTAGCGCGCGGGCTGGGCAAACGGGAACTACACGCCGCCAGCCTGCGAAAACAGCGATATCCAGCGAAAATTCAAATTTGGGAAACTTGGGCCAAACGCGTATACAGTAGGGAACCGACCGCCACTGTGTGGCGATGCCTAGCGCGATAAAGAAGGGGACCGTAATGCCAGCAGGAGCTTCGGCACACTACGACGTATTCAGTGTGCGCGGTTTATACACCGGGCTATCTGATGGTTGGACCTACCTCAACGCGCACGCGGTGCCCCAAATTTCTGAGCGCGTCGCCTCCGGCGTGGCGCGCTCCTTCCGGATGTCCACTGCGGTGGCCACCCAGGAGGGGCCAGGCGGTGCCCACTCTGCCACGCCCGCGCCGGGCCGTTTGGAAGGCGATGGTAATTACACCGCCGCACGCATGGCTGTAGCGGATCTGACCGGGTCCAAGGCAGACCGCGTGGTGCTTGGCCCGTCCTTGCCCGTGTTGTACCAGTCCTTGGCGCACGCGGCCCGTCCGCTGTTGGGCAGCAATTCCTCGGTGGTGCTTTCCAAGCTGGATCCGCCGTCTTTGTACTCGGCATTCTCTGAAGTCAAGGCCGAGACCCGCTGGGCCCAGCCAGACTTGGGCACGGGTGAGCTGCCAGGTTTCCAATTTGCCGAGCTTGTCGACGGCTCCACGCGCCTCGTCGCCTTTTCCGCCGCGCACGAGCTTTTGGGCACGGTCTCCCCAGCCGCCGAGATCATTGACACCGTCCATGAGCGCTCCCGCGCTTGGACGCTTCTCGACGTCTCTGCGATCGCCCCCTACCGTCCCATCAACTTTGATGATCTCGGCGCCGATATCTTGGGCCTCGATCTGGGACTGCTGGGCGGACCGCAGCTAGCAGCTTTGGTCTTCCGCGATACCCGCATGTTCCGCCGCCTCGACGCCCTCGACCCGGTGCATACCGGCAAGGGCGCCCGCAAGCTGGAAACACCCATTTCCTCTGGCTTGGCCGGCGGTGTCGGACCGCTTGTGGACCATCTTGCCGGCCTAGCCGGTGGGGAGAGCGGCTCGCGCCGCAAGCGCCTGCGCACCTCCATGGATGCGCTCAGCGTCTACTTGGAGGATCTGCGCGCTGACCTCTATTCCTTCTTGAGCACCCTGCCCGCCGTGCATATTCTTGGCGTGACCGGGGAGGCTGCCGCAGGCGCCTCCGACGATCGCCTGCCGCGCCTCACCTTCGCAGTAAAGGGTGTTCCGGCCGAGACCGTGCACAAGCGCCTCTTTGATAACGGCCTTGTTACCACGCTTGCCCCGCAGACCCCGTTGCTCACGGAGATGGGCGTGGAAGAAATTGGCGGTGCCGTTACTGTTGCGCTCGGCCCCTTCAACACCTATCACGACGTTGAGCATCTCATCCGCGTCGTAGCCTCGCTGGCTTAAACGGTAAGAACCAAGGTGCCGGTGACCTCGCCGCTGTCTAGGGCGGTGTGGGCCTGGGCGGCGTCGGCAAGCGGGTAAGTGGCGTGCAGCGCGTGCTTTACGCGGCCGTCTTCCAACATGGGCCACACATTTTCTACCGTGCCCGCCACAATCTGTGCCTTGTCTTCTAAGTCGCGGGCGCGCAGCGTCGTGCCCTGGACGGTCAGGCGCTTGGGCAGCATGGCGCCCAAGTTGATTTCCGCCTTGGTGCCACCCTGCATGCCAATGATGATGAGCTTGCCGTCCTTGGCCAGGCACTTCATATTCTTTTCCAGATATTTCGCGCCGATGATGTCCAAAATGACATCGCAGCTTCCCTTCAACTCTTCTACGAAGTCGTGCTCCTTATAGTTGATGAGAATATCGGCGCCTAGCTCGCGGCAACGCTCCAACTTTTCCTTCGAGCCAGCCGTCACCGCCACCTCTGCGCCGAGGGCCTTGGCTACCTGGATGGCAAAAGTGCCAATGCCGCCGCCTCCGCCATGGATGAGGACGCGCTGGCCCTCGTGAAGGCCTGCCTCAATGCCTAGGTTGGACCACACGGTGCATCCGACCTCAACCACCGCTGCAGTTTCCTCGACGCTCAACCCCTTGGGCACGGGAAGCAGCTGGCCCTGCGGAACCGCGACGTATTCGGCGTAGCCACCACCGGCAAGCAGGCAGCCCACCTCGGTGCCTACCTCCCAGTTCGTATCTCCGGCATCGGCAATGGTGCCTGCTGCTTCTAAGCCCAAGATTTCCGACGCCCCCGGTGGCGGCGGATAGGCACCCATCGTCTGCAGGATATCGCCGCGGTTAACGCCGGCCGCCTGCACCTTCACAAGCACTTCGCCTGGACGCAGCTGTGGGAGAGCGACTTCGCGGAGCTCTAAGGACCGACGATCCTGTGGATCGGTCTGAACGATGGCCTTCATGTGTGTTGTAGTCATGGGCCCAATTTAACGAACCTGGTGTGTCCTGTGCCACGAAATTCGGAGTATCCAGCGACGACATCTAGTGCTGCAGGTGGCTTTTTGGGAAACCGGGCTATCTATTTAGTACACTGACCAAGTTGCTTCGTAGGCACGATGGGTGTTTTCGAAGAACATCATGGAGACGTGGCAGAGCGGCCGAATGCACCGGTCTTGAAAACCGGCGAGGTAATACCTCCGCGGGTTCAAATCCCGCCGTCTCCGCAATATATGAAGTCGTGTGGCATCGTTGCTTTCGGTGTCGCGCGACTTTTTGCTTTCGAGGTTACATTCTGATGACTTTAGTCTGCGCGTTTTGTAAATTTGGCGCCAAAATAGGGGATAGCGCACCGTTTGCATTGTGTTCTACTACGGTAAAAAGAGAACAGAGCTGGAATCGTGGAAACTAATCCACTTATGGATTCCCTGCTTACTTAGAGTGATTGTCTATGTCCGCGAATTTTCCTAGAAGGGGACCTAAGAATGAGTATCAATCAAGCAGTGCAGAGCCTCTCGGCGCGAGTTCAAGAGCTGAAGCCCATAATTGAAACTGAAGAGGCAACGAAAACTGCATTCATCATTCCTTTTATCAGCACTGTTCTAGGCTATGACGTCACAGATCCACGCGAAGTAATACCGGAATATACGGCCGACGTAGGCGTGAAAAAGGGTGAGAAAGTCGACTTTGCGATCAAATCGGGAGATGATTTTCGGTTTCTTATTGAGTGCAAGAAAATCGGTGAGCCTCTAAACATAAGTCACGCAAATCAGCTCGTTCGCTACTTTAACGTCACGGATACTGAATTTGCGATTTTGACTAATGGCGAGGTCTATGAGTTTTATGCGCAACTCGATGCTGCCAACCGAATGGATGAGAAGCCATTCATGACTTTAGATTTGAGTAACGTAGATGCACGTATCTTTCCCCATCTTGAAATGTGCACGAAATCAAAATTTGATTTTGAAACAATTGTAGCAAGTGCGGAACAGCTGAAATACATTTCGGAAATCCGTAAAGTTTTATCCACGCAATTTAAAGAACCTGATGCGGAATGGGTAAAACTTATAGCAGCTCGCGTTACTACACGGCGAATGACTGCACAGAACCTAGAGACTTTCACCAAGTTGGTGGAAACCGCACAATCGCAATTCTTGAAAGATGAGGCTAATCGAAGGTTGCGTTCTGCTCAGGACTTTGACGATGTCTCCACGGCCGTAGAAAAGTCTCCTGTAGAGGAGAAACAGGTTGAAGAGAATGTTGTGAGTGATGGAGTTGTAACAACTGAAGAAGAGCTTCAAGCATATTCCATTATTAAGGCGATCTGCTGTGCTGACGTTCCGGTAGCGGACATTGCATTGCGCGATGCTAAGAGTTACTGCGCGATTTTATTCCAAGACAACAATCGAAAGCCTATCGCGCGCCTGTATTTTGATCGTCGAGTACCCCGAATTGGCATTTTTGGAGAGGAAAAAAGCGAACAATATTTCGATCTTGAAACAGTTGAAGATATTTATCAACACGCCGATCTTCTGAGAAAGCGCTGCCAGATTTTGAAAGCAGAGTAGTCAGGCTCGACTACTTTAATCACAGACTTACGACTTTTGGGCCGACGCTGGCAAAGACAAACTACGCAATTCTTCCTAAATCATTCGCCTTTTGTTGTTTCTGAGACACTCTCAGTTGAGCGTTAGTTACTCAGAACAACTATCCTCCTGCCGCGGATTAAGTTTGCTCGAGCCAGCCATTAATACCGCCGCGCAGGGAGACGACGTTGGTGAAGCCGCGCTTGCGGAGTACGTCTACGGCCTGGGCGGAACGAATGCCGCTGGCGCAATAGATAATGGCCGCAGCATCTGCTTCGATGTTGGGATTTTCACCGGCGAGGATGCGGTCGAGCTCAAAGTGCGTGGAATTGGGGATCGCGGATTGGGCACGCTCGGGGGAGGTGCGGACGTCGATAAGCGGGGCGTGTGGGGGAATCTCGCGGACCTCGGGGGCGTCGGCAGGCTGGGTGGGTTGTGCGCCGGTGGGCTGGAGCGGGATATATTCCCAGGTACCGGAAAGGGCATCGAAGTAGCCGAGCGTGCCGATGAGTGGAGTGCCTACGCCGGTGATGAGTTTGAGCGCTTCGAGCGCCATGGCTGAGCCGACAACGCCGACCACCGGGCCTAAGACTCCGGCCTGCGAGCAGGAAGGAACCTCGCCGGGTGCGGGAGCGGTGGGAAAGACATCCTCGTAGACGGGGCCGTGGCCGGACCAGAAAACGCTGAGCTGGGCATCGAAGCCGAGGATGGAGGCCCATACGTGCGGGATGCCGAGCTCGTGGGCGGCCCAGGAGCTGAGGTAGCGGGCGTCGAAATTATCGGTGCCATCGAGGATGAGATCGCAGCCGCGCAATTGTTTCATCGCCGTCGCCGATTCGAGGCGGCCGTGGCAGGTGATGTCCACCTCTGGATTGAGTGCGCGGACGGCGGCCGCGGCGGAATCGGTCTTCGGTGTGCCGATGGCGGCGGTGGTGTGGATGACTTGGCGGTGCAGGTTGGAGGGGGAGACCACGTCGTCGTCGAAAAGCGAAATGCGGCCCACCCCCGCGCCGGCGAGGTAAAGCAGGGCCGGGGATCCCAGGCCGCCGGCACCAATGACCGCTACGTGCGCGTCGCTGAGCTTGCGCTGGCCTTCCTCGCCCCAGAGCGCTTCCTGGCGGGCATAGCGGATGCTCATTCCAGACCCACCCAGTTGGTGGAGCCATCGCCGTGGCTTTGTTCCTTCCAGATGGGGACTTCCGCCTTGACCCGATCGGCGCATTCCTCGGCGGCCCGGAAGGCATCGCCGCGGTGCGCGGCGGCCGCTACTACGGCAAAGGCGAGGTCGCCGACCTTGAGATCCCCCGTGCGGTGGGCGGCCCACAGGCGCACTGGGTGGTTGGCAGCGACGGAATCGGTGACTTCTTGTAGCTTCTCCGGCGCGGATGGGTGGGCGCTATAGGAAAGAAGGGTGACATTCGGCCGGCCGCCATCGTGATCGCGGACGATGCCCTCAAAAGTGACGACGGCACCCATGGCGGCAGTGGCGGCCTCTTCCTTGGCAGCGGCAAGGAGGGATTCAAGGGGTTGATCGCTCAGAAGCGTGCCAATGGTGCAACCGGTTTGCTCGGCCACATAGGAGGGATCAGTGCTCATGTTTTCCTTCTAACATATCGACGATCGGAACGATTAATTCTTCCAAAACCGCGCAGCCGTCTTTTACCCCGCCGGTGGAACCGGGAAGCGTCATGGCAAAGGTGGAGTCATTGACGCCGGCGATGGCGCGGGAGGCTACCGCGGTGGGTACGCTTTCCAATCCCTTCTGCCAGAAGGCCACCGCTATGCCGGGCAGCTCGCGGGTGATATGTGGGGCGACGGCCTCTACCGTGCGGTCATCGTGCGTCAGCCCGGTGCCGCCGGAGGTCAGGATGACCGCGGGCTTTTCGGCGAAGGCGGCGGCAACGGCGGCGGCGATTTCGGCATCGGGGACGATGCGTGCGTCGGGACAGTCAAAGCCCTTGCGGCGCAAGAAATCCACCGCGATGGGGCCGGAGCGATCGTCGTAGATGCCCGCGGCGGCGCGAGTAGAGGCGACGATGACGATGGCGGTGCGCTGTGCGCTCATAGTGGGTAAACCTCCACTTCCTGGCCTTCTTCAAGGCGTTGACCGGCAGGGATGCGGATGAGATGGGTGGCGTCTGCCGCTTGGGCGAGCAGGTGGGAGCTGGCACCACCGAGGATATGGGCGTGGGAATCGACGCGCCCGCGGCGAAATTGGTCCTTGTGCGGGAGGCCCTCGATGCCCGCGGCCAGGGGGACGTGGAAAGGCTCTGGTGCCCAGCCGAGCGCAGGCGCGACGAAGAGGCGGAAACTTACCAACGTGGAAATGGGGTTTCCGGGCAAGCAGATCACTGGGGTGTTGTGGAAAGTGGCGATGCCCTGCGGGCCACCGGGTTGCTGGTCCACATGGCCGAACCAGCCATCGAGCACCTGGCGGACTACTTCAAATTTCCCGGCGGAGATTCCGCCTGAGGTAATGATGGCGTCCGGGCGGTGCTGCGCGATGGCTTCTGTGAAGGCTAGTTCTAGGGCCTGCGGGTCATCGTCGGTAGTGATATAGCCCGCGACGTCGATGCCGGCGCGGTGGGCCATTGCCGTTAAGAGTGGCGCATTGGCATCCGGAATGGCGGCGCTGCCGTGGCCGATTTCCGCGCCGCCGGTGCAGATGAGGATGCGGGCGGGGCGGTAGACCTCTACCTCGTCGATTCCTTGGGAAGCGAGGGCGGCCAAGCGCACCGGCGTGAGCTTATCGCCGCGGGCGGCGAGGAGGGCGCTTTCTTCCAGGTCCGAGCCGGTGCGGCGGATGAATTGGCCTGGCGACGTCTTTGGCACGGTGATGCGGCCGCCCGGGGAGAGGAATTCTTGTGGTTCGCAGCGCTCGATGGGCACGATTGCTGCAGTTCCATCCGGCACCTTGGCGCCGGTCATGATGGGGCAGGCGCTGGCAAGCGGGCCGTCGAGTACCTGGGCGGGCTCCGTGCCGGCCGCGATGGTGGGGCCCACCGGGTAGGTCCCGGCCGCGCACTGCGGGAGGGCGTAGCCATCCATCTGGGAGTTATCAAAGCGAGGGGAGGGGAAGCCGGCGTGTATGTCTGCAGCTAGAACCATATCCTGCGCCTGGGTGAGGGGCACGGTGGTGGCTTGGCGTGCGGGCAGGGCCGCTGCGACCTCGCGCGCGTGAGTCTCGGGTGTGCGCATGGTGGCTAGTTTACCCGCGGTCTCGACATGGCATGGGCGTGCGGGGCATAGTAGAGGGCATGTTGACCGTTCACTATTTCGCCGCCGCCCGCGCCGCTGCGGGCGTGGCTTCTGAGCAGGTAGAAGCCCCCGCCACCTTGGGTGATCTGGTGGCGCAGCTGGGCAGGGAGCATACCGGCACCACCGAGGCCGGCATGAGCCTGAAAGAGGTCTTGGGGCGCTGTAGCTTTCTTATCGACGGCGCCGGGAACACCGCCATGGATTCCCCTCTGGTTGGCGTGACCCGAGTGGACGTCCTGCCGCCTTTTGCGGGCGGCTAATCGCGCTGGCGCAGCGGACTGGTAAAGAAGTTAATGACGCTGCTGACGATGGACAGCACGATGGCGCCGATGATCGCGGCACCCCAGGAGTCGATGACGAGGTGGCCGATTCCCAGGTCCAGGGAATTGAGCGCCCACTCCACGATGATGAGCGCGGCGCCGTTGATGACGAGGGAGAAAAGCCCGAGCGTCAGGCAGGTCAGCGGCGCGCCGAGGACGCGCAGGACCGGCATGACCACGGCATTAATAATGATGAAGACGATGGCGATGGCGATGAAGTTGCCGGTCTTTGCTGGGGTGATGGTGATGCCGGGAATGACAGTAACCACCGCCCACAGCGCCACCGCGATGGCAAAGACATTCAGGGCAAAGTTGATGAGTGAGCGCATTTAGCCTCCTATGGTTGCGTTCCACGCCTGCAGCAGGGTGTCGGTTTCTTCTTCGGTGGTCACGGTAATGCGTATGCCTTCGCTAAACGCGCGCACGAGCACGCCGCGTTCGGCCAGGCGAGCGGCCACTTCCTGCGGGGTACCAAGGCGGGCCAGATTCGCGGCCGGCAGCCAGACATGGTTTGCCTCGGAATGCGGCACTCCCCAGTCCTGCAAGGCTTCTTCTAGGCGCTCGCGCTGGGCGACGGCCTCATCAGTGCGCTCCCGCAGCGAATCCTGCGCTGCCAGGGCTGCGCGGGCGCCAACCTGCGCCACGGTGCTGGCGGAAAAGGGGATGGCCACCTTATTGAGGGCCTCAATAATATTTTCCGGGCCAAAGGCATAACCGATGCGCACCCCGGCCAGGCCATAAGCCTTTGAGAAGGTGCGCAGGCACACCAGGTTGGGATAGGTGCCCACTAGCTCCGTACCCAGCGGAATGTTGGTGGCGCGGTTGTATTCGATATAGGCCTCGTCGAGGGCAACGAGGACGTCGGCAGGCACGGCATCCATGAAAGCGGCGAACTCGTCCTTGGTCACCGTGGTGCCGGACGGGTTATTGGGGTTGCACACGAAGATAAGCCGGGTCTTGTCCGTAATCTTCTGCGCCATGGCCGGCAGATCCACGCGCTGGTCTGCACCTAGCGGAACCGGGATGGGGTGGGCGCCGACTACCTGGGCGAAGATGGGGTAGGCCTCGAAGGAGCGCCACGGGAAGAGGACTTCTTCACCAGGGGTAGCGGCAATTTCTACCAACTGTTGGCACAGCGCCGACGATCCGGTGCCCACCGCTACCTGCTCGGGATCCACACCTAGGTGCGCGGCGAGGTCCTCGCGCAGCGCGGTGGCCGCAATATCCGGGTAACGGTTAGCCTTCGTCACGGCCTCCGCCATGGCCGCGGCCGCCTCCGGCAGCGGCGGGTGCGCGGCCTCGTTGGAGGAGAGCTTGAGCGCGTCATCGTTGCGCGCGCCGGCGGCGTAGGCGGGGATGGCTTTCAGGTCTGGGCGAATCATGCCTCCCACTTTAGGGCCTGCGTCTTTGCTGCGGGCGTGAAAGCAGGGGGCTAGTTTGGCAGCAGCGGGGCAGGCAGGTATTCTCAAACGAGGTTCCTTGAGAACCGTGGAGATGTGCCAGAGCGGCCGAATGGGGCTCCCTGCTAAGGAGTTGACCCTTCTGGGGTCCGGAGGTTCGAATCCTCTCATCTCCGCCATTTAATCCCGAGCGAGCGCGCTCGGGATTTTTTAATTCGCGTTTTCTATTCTCGTCGGCTCCGTGCAGCGGAGAAATCTGCTATTTGCGCTGGTACTTGGCGCAGCGGCGGAAGAGCGTGAGCATGCCAACGCCGAAGATGAAGCTTCCGGTAAAAGCCGCAGCGCGTAGGGAAGTGACCTCGTGGAAGAGGGCAGGCACCATGAGAATGGCGATAACAGAGCTAATGACTCCTAGGGCGAGGAAAGTAATCGTCACGATAGGTCCCGGTGTGGATTGCTGCGGCATGGGGGTCAGTCCTTTCATCACTCAATTCTGATGAAAATAACTCTAGGTTGCCCTCTTAAGAGCCGCAATAGGAAATTCCCAAGAGACTAAGCGGGGCCTTAGGATTCTAGGGCAGGAAAGACCTCGTCACGCAAGAGATGGGCGAGCTCGCGATCCGGGTTGGTCGGGTCTACCCACGCGATTTCGGCAATTTCTGCGGCAGCGCGGGCAAGGACGGGGCGCGGATAGGTAAAGATGCGTCCGCGCACGGTTTCTCCGGGTTCGTTGGCGGCCGGCGCGTCGAAGGTTCCGAGCGGGGAAAGCTCCGGGAGACGGACCTCCACACCGATTTCCTCTGCGACCTCGCGGGCCGCGGCCTGTACTGGGGTTTCGCCGGCCTCAAGCTTGCCGCCGGGCAGCTGGAACTTGGTGGAAGACTCCTTGCGCACGGTGAGGACATGTCCAAAGGAATTACGGAAAACTACGGCGGCAACTTCAATCATGGGCTCGACTATAACCTCGCGGCGTGCAGGCGGTGAACTTAGATGTGGTGCCTGGTGGTGCTCCTTAATTCATGAAGCGGGGCACCCAGTCGCGTTCAGCTACGGTAAGGGCGGCGGCAATCTGTTCGTGGGTTAAGCCATGGCCGATGGTGCCGGAATCGATCGGGGCGCCGTCTATCACCGCGTAGAGGGTCCAGCCATTATTATGTTCAAAATCCACGCGTAGCTCCTCCGAGCAGCCAGCTAGGCAGGCGCCGGAGCTTTCTAATTGAGCGGGACTCGGCAGGCCCGTGGCGCTCAGGCCTTCTACTATGTCGGTGCCGCCATCGGGGCGCAGCACCATGAGGCAGGTGCTGTACATATAGGTGGTCTTGCCGTTGCTGGTTTGGGAACCGCGTTTGACCAGGCTTCCTACTAGGGCCGGGTAGAAGACTAGCCAGTTATTATCCCAGGCCTGCTGGATTCGCTTGCGGTACGACAATGCGCGGCGGATACCCCAGATAGCTGCACAAAGGATTATCCCGAGCAAGGAGAATCCAATAAGGGGCGCACGGGCAGCCAGCAGCACCAGAGGAAAAGCGGAGGTGAGGATGCCAGTTAGCCCGAAGACCATCCCTACGACCATAAAGAGGGATAGGGAGGCATTGCGTCCGGGCGCCGGACCGGCGGCGGCAATGGCCTCACGCAGGGCCGAGCGCTTGGGGTGTGGGTGTGGTTTGTGTACGCCCGCGGTGCGGGCGGCACGCGCGAAGCGCAGGCCCGGCGAGGTATCGAATTGCAGGGGGCTTTGGGGCAGGTACATAGCGAGGTGCTCCTTCGCGTAGGGGCTGGCCTGCACTGTTGAGAATACGGGAGGATGCTGCGCAGTGCGCCTTTATTGGGACTCAAACCGAAAATGAATATAAGGTGGTGGACATGAGTGACTCGAGGTTTCCCCGCTCGGTGTTTGCGGTTGGCACCGACCCTGATCCGCGTTTCACGCTCGCTAATGAGCGCACGTTCTTGGCTTGGATCCGCACCTCCTTGGCGTTGATTGCTGGCGGCGTGGCGCTCGAGGCCTTTGACGTTCCCCTGCCGGCCGAATTGCGCTCTGCGGTGTCGGTATTCATGCTGGTCGTCGCTATTATTCTGCCGCTGGTGGCATGGGTGCACTGGAAGCAGTCCGAACGCGCGATGCGCGAGGAACGCCCGTTGCCCTTTAGCTTTGCCATCCCGGTGCTCGTCGTGGCGATCGTGGTGGTCGCGGGTGCGCTCGTAGTAGGCGAATTCCTTGGCTAGCCCACTTTTTGATCCCGGCCTGCAGCCCGAACGCACCCGCCTATCGTGGCAGCGCACCCTTTTGGCGTTGTCTTTGGTGGTGCTGGGGGTTATGCGGGCGGTAAGCGTGCACGTCTTCTTGCCGTTGGTCTTTATCGCTGCGGGCGTATTGGCATTGGCCTTGGCGGTGTGGCAGCGTGCCTCGCTTGTCGACGCCGCCTTGTCCACCCACCGTTCCCTCCCTCACGCCATCATCCTTGCGAGCACCGCGGGGCTCGTGTCCCTGCTGGCTGCCTTCGCGCTCTGGGGGCTTTTCTCCTAGGTTTTCGCCCAGCTCGGGAAGCCGCAGCGCTGTATATTATGCCTATGTCTAAACCCCTATCTCTCCCTCTTGCCGTCCTCGCGGTGACCGCCGTTGCCGCCTTGAGCGGCTGTTCCAATTCCACTGACTCCACCGAGGCCGCGGATAAGCCGAATTTCACCGGCACTGCCCCGAGCTCCTCTGCGGCGGCCGCGTCTGAAACAGAGGCCGAGTCTCAGTCCTCGGCCACGGACTCCCCGGCAGAAGAAACCACCACCAAAGCCGCAGCGGATAAAGATGAAAACGATGCAGACAAGGACGCCGAGGGCGGCGGGGAAAATAAAATCATCCCGGTAGAGGCCCTCGATTCCCTGTGGGTTCCGGCGTTGTGCAATAACCAAGCGGGCAACTTGGAAGGCGGCCAGCTGCCACAGCATCTTAAGACCGGGATGCTCTTTGACGTCGCCGCGGCGGGCCTGAAGCTGAATCAGGACGATACGCCAAAGGGCGCCTACGCGGATATCAACGGCGATGGCAGGGACGAAGCCGTCATTACCTACGTCTGTAATCAGGGCGGTACGGGATGGCCGGATAACCTGCTTATCTATGACAACGATCTGAACTACATCACCAAGGTGGATGATTGGGAGCGCGAGGGAATGCCACCAGCGCGCGGGCATATCCAGCAGCTGCAGTGGACCAAAGACACGGTCACCGTTACCTGGCGTGCCTATGCTGACGATGACCCAGCCTGCTGCGCTACCCAAGAATTCACCGGAAACCTCACGCTGGACGGGGATACGCCGCACCTTGAGGTAACCGGTCACCGGCAGGTTGCCAGCTAGCGGCATTCCCTGCAGTATGGCGTAGTCTAAATGGGCTGTAATTAATACTCAGGGAGCTCAATCCCAGAGGAAAGAAAGGCAGGGGCAGCGCGATGGCGGAGACCACCGAGCAGGCTAGCGATATCGTCGAAGCGTGGCTGAAGCAAGAAGACGCCATCGATCCACAGAAGGCCCCGCGCCTGCAAGAACTTTTGGGTAGGGTGCCGCTGCAGGATCTTATCGCCGTCGTCGAGCGGCAAAATGCCATCCGCGCGGCGCTGGCCCTGCGCCTGTTGCCGCGCCAAAAGTCGATCGCCGTCTTTGATGCCCTCGATGCCAAGCACCAGGCGGATATCATCGATGAACTGGGCAATGCCGATGTTTATGAGTTCTTTGATGAGCTCGACCCGGAAGATCGCGTGGCCTTGTTGGACGAGCTGCCTGCGGAAATTGCGGACCGCCTGCTGCGCTCGCTGACCCAATCAAAGCGCGATGTCACGGGCGTGGTGCTGGGCTATGACAAGGGCTCGGTGGGCCGCCGCATGTCGCCCGAGGTTCCCGTCATCCACCCAGAGATGAGCGTGCGGGATGCCCTGTACAAGCTGCGGGAAACCGCACACGAGCTAGAGACCATCTATACCGTGCCCATTACGCGCGAGGACCGGCGCTTGGTGGGCGTGGTAAGCCTGCGCGAGATTTTTACTGCCGATGCCGCTCTCACCATGGCCGATATTATGCAGGAACCCGTCTTTGCCCAGGCCGGCGATGATGCGGAGGAAACCGCGCGCTGGTTCCTGCCGCTGGATATGCTGGCGCTGCCCGTTGTGGATGACTCGCACCGCCTTGTCGGCCTGCTGACGTGGGATGATGCTACCGATATCGTGGAGGAAGAAGATAGCGAGGACTCCGCTCGCGCCGGCGGTACCGAGGCCCTCCAGCAGCCGTACCTGTCCACGCCGCTGCTCAAGCTGGTGCGTTCGCGCATCGTGTGGCTGCTCGTGCTGGCCGTCTCTGCGCTGCTGACGGTGCAGGTACTCGATTCCTTTGAAGACACATTGGCCAAGGCCGTGGTCCTGTCCCTCTTTATTCCGCTGCTGACCGGCACCGGTGGAAATACCGGCAACCAGGCGGCTACCACGGTGACGCGTGCCTTGGCGCTGGGCGACGTCCGCACGCGCGATCTCCTCGCCGTCATGTGGCGCGAGCTGCGCGTCGGCATGCTACTCGGCGCCGTGCTGGGACTCGCTGGCCTGGCGCTGGCCACCCTGGTTTATGGCCTAAGCATCGGCCTCGTCATCGGCTCGACGCTGTTTTTGATCTGCTCCATTTCCGCGACCGTCGGCGGGCTTATGCCCATCGTGGCTAAGACCATCGGCGCCGATCCGGCGGTCTTTTCCAACCCCTTCATCTCTACCTTCTGTGATGCCACGGGCCTGATTATCTACTTCCTGATTGCCAAGACCGTGCTGGGTATCTAGCGCGCCTCCCTACGGTTCGGGGGTAGGGAAGTGGTGGGGTCATTTCCGGTTTCGGGCAGGTGCAGTGTGTGCTCTACGGGGGTGCGGGGGTGGCTGCGTGTGGCGGGATATGGTTTCTGCGTCACATGTTTTGTATGGTCAGTGCATGCTTCGCAGTGAACTGGATAACTTTCGGTCTGCTGCCTCGGCCTAGCTAATAAACTGGGAAATACGGAGCATATCCCACAGCACAATCCTCTCTAAGTGAAGGAGCGCGCGGTATGACCACCCCGCATACTCACGAATCTACCGCCCACACCGAAGGTGACGAGGCCCCCGGGGCGCCGCGCAGCGAGTGGCGCCGCCAGTTCATCGGCCTCTTCATTGGCTTGGGTTTGGCCGTACTGGTCTTCTTTATCTTCCCCTCGAATGCGATCGAGACCGTACAGGGCTCCGCGGGTGCAGATCCGGAAGCCGAGTACACTCTCAGTGCCATCCGCACCGTCGCTGCCGTAACCATCTTGATGGGCGTGTGGTGGATGACCGAGGCCATTCCGCTCGCCGCCACCGCGCTGCTGCCGCTGGTCATCTTCCCGCTCGCCGGTGTGGGCACGATTAAGGAAGTGGGCGCCCCATATGCGTCCGCGACCATTTTCTTGTTCATGGGTGGCTTCCTTATCGCGCTTGCTCTGCAGCGCTGGAACCTGCACCGCCGCCTAGCGCTGTACGTGGTGAAGATCATCGGCACCTCGCCCAAGCGCCTGATCTTGGGATTCATGCTGGCCACCGGCTTTTTGTCCATGTGGGTATCTAATACCGCCACGGCAGTGGTGATGCTGCCTATCGGTACCTCGGTGCTCGCGCTGACCGCGGAAACCGTAGGTGGTTGGGATAAGCAAAAGAAGTTTGCCACGGCGCTAATGCTGGGTATTGCCTACTCCGCCTCCATCGGTTCGCTGGGTACGCTCATCGGCACCCCGCCGAATGCCTTCCTCAATGCATATATGGCCGATACCTGGGGCGTTACCCTCGGCTTCGGCCGGTGGATGGCGGTCGGTGTGCCGCTTGCGACTATCTTCTTGCTGATTGCCTGGGCCCTGCTCATCACCATTTTCAAGCCGGAAATGAAGGATATTCCTGGCGGGCGCGAGCTCATCAATGACGAAATTGAGGCCCTCGGCCCCTGGACCCGCCCCCAGATCATGACCGGCATCATTTTCGTCCTCGCCGCCGCAGCCTGGGTTACCCTGCCGCTGGTCCTCAAGGAATTCGAGAACTATGACGATGCCATCGTGGGCATCGCCGCCGGCATCTTGCTCTTTATCCTGCCCGCGGACAACCAGCGCCGTATCCGCTTGCTGGACTGGAAGACGGCCAATGAAATGCCGTGGGACGTCCTCCTGCTCTTCGGCGGCGGCCTGTCGCTGTCCTCGGTCTTTAATTCCTCCGGCCTGTCCCTGTGGATTGGTGAGATGGCCAAGGGGCTTAGCGTCCTGCCGGTTGTCCTCATCGTCTCTGCCGTGGCTGCGCTGGTGCTCTTCCTGACGGAGATCACCTCCAATACCGCGACGGCGGCTACGTTTATCCCGATTATGGGTGGTGTTGCCGTGGGTGTGGGGCTTACTGCCGATGGCGATATCAACGTCCTTCTCCTCACCATCCCGGTGGCCCTCGCGGCAACCTGCGCATTCATGCTTCCTGTCGCCACCCCGCCGAACGCCATTGCCTATGGCTCTGGCTACGTCAAGATTGGCGAGATGATCAAGGGCGGCCTCGGCCTCAATATCATCGGTATCTTCCTCATCACCCTGACGGTGTACGTGCTGGCAGTGCCAATCTTCGGCCTGTCCATTTAAAGGTAGGAGCTTCGTAGCCATTCCCTAATGAAAAACGTTACCATTAGGGAATGGCTACACCCGTTACTGTGCTGTCCGGATTTTTGGGCAGCGGAAAAACCACGCTCCTGAACCACCTGCTTGCCAACCGCGAAGGGCGCAAGCTTGCCGTCATCGTCAACGACTTCTCCGAGGTAAATATCGATGCCGCCCTCGTTGCTGGCGAGGGGCACCTCGAGCGCGGCGAAGACCGCTTTGTTGAGCTATCCAATGGCTGTATCTGCTGCACCCTGCGCGAGGATCTCATCGAATCCGTAGGTAAGCTGGCCCGCTCCGGCCGCTTCGATCAGATCGTCATCGAGTCCACTGGCATTTCCGAGCCTATGCCCGTGGCCGCCACCTTTGAATGGGAGTTTGCGGACGGCACCACGCTTGCCGACGTCGCCCCTATCGACACCATGGTCTCTCTCGTGGATGCTTCCACTTTTCTTGATTACCTGCGTCGCGGTAAGAGCCTAGCGTCCGAGAATATTGAGGCCACACCCAGCGATGATCGCACCGTGGCAGACCTACTCGTGGACCAAGTCGAGTTTGCTGACCTCATCCTTGTTACCAAGACCGATCTGGTTGATGCTGCCGAAACCGAGCGCGTCATCGCGACCGTTCGCGCTATGAACCCCCGTGCCCGGGTCGTAATGGTCACCGATGGTGCCATTGACCCACGGCTGGTCCTTGATGCCCACCTGTACGACGCCGCCACTGCCGCGACTTACCATGGCTACGCCGAGGAGCTGGCTAAGCCGCACACGCCCGAAACCGAGGAATATGGCATTTCCTCCGTCGTTTTCCGCGCCGACCGCCCCTTTAACCGCGATCGTCTGCTCGCCGCCCTTCGTGCCAGTACCGGCCTGGTGCGCTCTAAGGGGTATTGCTGGCTCGATACCGATCTTCAACTCGCCCACGCTTGGCAGCAGGCTGGGCCTAACCTTCAAATCGTGCCCGCTTCGCTCTGGGCTGCAAATGACGTGACGCCCGGTACCGAAATTGTCCTTATCGGTATCGACTTCGATCACCAGTCCACCCTCAGGGCGCTTCGGGGTGCCCTGCTTTCCGACGCCGAAGTTGCCACCCTCATTGCTCCCTAATCACTGCCATTTCCGTCAGGTGAACGCCGGGTGAACAGGCGATTTGTTAGTTTTCCGGACCGTGGGTATAGTAAATTCTCGTTGCACAGCAGAGCACACGCACTGCTTACCAACGGTCTGCGCCCGTAGCTCAACGGATAGAGCATCTGACTACGGATCAGAAGGTTGGGGGTTCGAATCCCTCCGGGCGCACAAAATCAGCCGCCTTCGGGCGGCTTTTCTTGTATCTTAGCCCGCCTCACCTAGGTTCCGCTCTATGAAGTCTTCCTCGCTTGTTCCCGGCCTCATCGCCGGCGCCATCCTTGGCTTAATGCTGTGGCTGGGCTCTGGCATGTTCTGGCTCTTTGTGGCCGGCTTGGCCATCGGTATCGCCGCAGCCCCACTTCTAAAGCTGGCCGCCGATCCTTCTCGTTCGCGCAAGCGCCGCGATAGTTCCTTCCGCGACTAGTCCCGCACCGCTGTACACCGTGCTCCGCACAAGTCTCACGCAATCCACTTATAAAATGCAGGACACCTATAAAATATTCGCAGCAACCTTCCAGACAGACTTAGTAGAAAAAGAAAGTCTTTATTAACAAGGGGAGCGCGGCGACGCGTTCCCCTCCGTCTTGAAGGAGAACGCTAGGTGTTAGCACCCTCGCGCATTGTGGGGCTCGATATAGCCCGCTCACTTGCGATTATCGGCATGATAGTTCTGCATATGGCCTCCTTGGTGTGGCATACCAAGGTCATTTTGAATGGCCTGCCCGCCGCACTATTCGCCATCCTGGCCGGCGTCACGTTGATGCTTATGTCCCGCGATTTCACGGCGACGACGTTCCTGCGCATCATCGCTCGCGGCTGCATAATTACGCTTATCGGCCTCGCCCTGCTGCCCGTGGGCGGCGAGATTCAGATCGTCCTCGTGGTCATCGGCATCACGATGATCCTGGTGTCCTGGGTCCCGCCGCTGCGCTGGTGGTGGAAGCTCCTGCTACTCGCCGCTGCCACCGCCGCCGCGACCATAAAATATGCGCCGCTGACCCTTCCGCAGGTCTATCCGCTGCTGGCCTATTGCGCCTATTTCCTCGCTGGCATGCTGCTCTATGAGGTCTATATCCGCAGCTCCCGTGCCGCTGCCCAGTGGGTGTCCACCGGCATCGCCGCCGTGGTTGCCGCTGCCGGCTTTTACTTCCGCTTTGCCCCGGACATGCCTGGCTGGCTGCGCTTTACCGGCCACACCGGCGTGCTGGGAGAGATTGTCCTATCCATCGCCGTCGCCGCCATCGTCCTGCACTTATGCCTGCTTATCGGTCGAGTGGTGCCTAAGCTGGCGTATCCCTTTGCTGCGCTGGGGGCAATGTCGCTGAGCATCTACATCCTGCATGTGCTCACCGCTTACTACTGGCAGGGCCACGTCTCCCTCCACAATACCGGCTGGGCCTGCGCGTTCATCGCCCTCTTCCTCGTCCTCGCGAGCCTATGGCGCCGCCTGATAGGGAAGGGGCCGGCCGAATGGGCCGTCGCTAAAACCATCGCCATCGCCGTTCCTGCCGGAAAGAAGGACTAATCATGCAGCACAAAATCTTCCCCGCCCTGCTTACCGCCGGCATCGTGGCATTGACCGCCACCCCTGCCAGCGCCCTCGAGTACGGCAAGCCAGCCCCAGACTCGGCGGAGTCTCGCACCGTGGCGCAGTTGAAAATCGGGCGCGTGGGCAGCTTCGGCGATTGCACCGGCACCCTCGTGGCCGCCCAGTGGGTGCTCACCGCCCGCCACTGCCTCGAGTCCGTCAATAACGAGGGCACGCAGGCCCGCATCAATGACACCACCTACGACGCCGATTCGTGGGCGCTATCCCCGCTTTCCGACGCCGCCCTTCTCCACCTCACCACCCCCGTCGCCGACACCACCCCGGCCGAGATTTCCGCTCACGTGCCAGAACCTGGCCAGCGCGGCACGCTTTACGGCTGGAGCAGCAGTTCCTCCATGGCGCGCCGCGGCCAGCTGCCGCAGGCGGAGATGGAAGTGGCTGAGCTCCTCGGCGCCGGCCCTGCTGGCCCCGCTAACTCCGCCGAACCAGCTGGCGCGGACGCTGGCGCGGGCGCCGCCACGGACGCTGGTGAGGATGCCGCTGGCGGTGAAAGTGTTCCCGCGGCCGAGGCCATGCCGGGGCTCAGCGCACCAGAGGGGGCAGAAAGCGTACCGGCCGGCGAAGCGATGCCGCTGATCGAAAGCGCGATCCTCGATGTGCACTCCACCGGCCGCGCCGGCATGCAGGGCGGCGACTCCGGCGGTCCCTTCTTCGTCGACGGAAAGCTTGCCGGCTTGGCCACCGCGGGAACGGCGAATGGGGATCCGGACTTGCCCTCGCCAAGCGCGGCAATCACCACGCTGGCCGGTACCAAGGACTGGATAGAAGGCGTGGTGAGCGGCCGCGATAAAGACGCCATCCTCTCCGCTAAGACCACCCCTGAACCGCCGAAAACCCCGCAGACCAGTGCAGATCGTGCGGGGCTCTATGCGGGCATAGCCGCCATCGGCCTGATCGCCGCCGCGGTGCTGGCGCGGATTCCCCGCCTGCGCAACCGCAGCCGCAAGGGCTAGAAAATCTCGATGCGTCCGCCCAGGGACTCGGACTGGCGTAGCTGCGCCACCCACTTCGGGCCGCCTGGATGCAGGCGCAGCACCGGGCGGGAAGAAATCTTGATCGGGGAGACCGATTCCTTGCGCGCGCCGGAGCGGGCATCGATGCGGGTGCGGGCGCGGTAGCCGGCGTCGGTAAGCTCAGCGATGGAAGGCTCGGGGGAGTCGAGCTTCTCGCGGGCATCGCGCAGCAAGTCCAGGGCCTCGTCCAAAGCCTCCACCAACGCCGGCGCATTGGTCTCGCACATCTGCTGCACCAGCTCCGGGTGCGTACCGGCCACGCGGGTGGCGTCCTTGAAGGAGCCAGCAGACAGGGACTGTGCCAGGATTCCGCCATTATCGCCGACCACGGCGAGGATCTCCGCAAAGACGTGTGGCAGGTGGGAAATGCGCGCCACCGCGGCATCGTGATTAGCCACGCGGATAGGCACCGCCTCTGCGTGCACCATCTGGGTCATGCGCACGACCTCGGTGAAGGTCTCAATCCACTCCTTCGGAATCTTTTCCCCGCGCGCCTCACACTCGGCGGCGTAGTCATAGGTAATGCCCCACGCCGCGCGGCGGAATAGGTCCTTCTGCGAGTTATCCCAGCCGGACTGGGACGTGCCCGCCATCGGGTGGCCGCCCACATAGCGCGACTCCATTCCGCGCTCCAGCACCTGTTGGCGCACGGCCGTCTTAACGGAAACGACGTCCGTAATACCGCAGCTCGGCGCGTGCTCCTGAATGGCGTCGAGCACCTCGCCCACCGCGCCCATAGGCACGGCTATGACAATGAGGGCGTTCTCCGTCTCCGCGCGGGTCAAAATGGCGGGAAGATCATCGGTGACGTCAAAACCCTGCTTTACTGCAGTGCGGGCGCCAGACGTGGAGTGGTTGTAGCCAAAAACGTGGTGATTGTATCCGGCGAGATCGCGCAGCAAAGAGCCGCCGATGAGGCCGAGGCCAATAATGCAGATGGGGCGTTGAACATCTTGAGAACTCACGATGACAATTGTGGCACAACACGACTAATCTCACGAGGTATGAGCAACGAAAATTACTCCTTCGCGGTAACCGTCGCCCGCAACGCGGGCCAATGGCTGGTGCGCAGCTTCAACGATGACTTTGAGGATCCGCAGACCTCCATCAATGCGGTGCGCAGCCTGCGTTCCGAGGGCGCTGCGTTCGCGCTGCTGTGCGTGGAGGATGCCTATTTTATTGCCGTGCGCCCGGTGCCGGGCGGGGTGAAGATGCTCATCTCGGATGCCACCTACGGCGTGGACGATGACTTCGCCGCCGATTTCATGGATATCAACGACCATGAAATCCCGGATGTGGACCCCGAAGAGGCCGATCCTTATGGCGAGGGCGATTTCGATATCTTCGCCGACCTTGGCCTATCCGAGGACCAGGTGGGCTACATCATTGACAATGATGAGGACTGGCCTTCCGATATGTTGCTGCGCATCGCCGGCGAGCTCGGCTTTGGCGATGAGTTGGAAGACGTCATTGATAACGCCTGAGCCCGTGCTGCGCGCTGAGGCTAGGATGCGCCGCGCCCTCGACGTCGCCAAGCGCACGCCGGCCGGCGACGTCCCCGTGGGTGCGGTACTGTACAACGCCGCCGGAACCGAACTTGCCACCGGCGTCAACCGCCGCGAAGAGCTGGCCGATCCCACCGCCCACGCCGAGGTCGAGGCCATTCGCCAGGCTGTCCGCGTGCACGGCGATGGCTGGCGGCTTTCCGGCTGCGAACTCGTTGTCACCCTGGAACCATGCGCTATGTGTGCCGGTGCGCTGCAGGCTGCCCGGGTGTCCTCCGTGGTCTTTGGCGCCTTTGAGCCCAAGACGGGCGCGTGCGGCTCGCTTATCGATGTCCTGCGTGCCCCCACCGCCCCCTTTACCCCGCAGGTCCGCGGCGGCGTCCTCGAAGACGAATGCGCTGGGTTGCTCCGAAACTTCTTCGACGGCCTGCGCTAAACGTGCGTACACTGGTGGTCATACAACAACTGTCTACTCAAAGGAGTGATTATGGGCGATTTGGAAAACAAGAAGGATGGCCTCGTAGGCAAGGCAAAGGAAGCCTACGGCGAAGCTACCGGCAACGAGGACGTAGCTAACGAGGGCAAGGCCGACCAGGTCACCTCCGAGGCTAAGGACAAGCTGTCTGACGCTGCCGATGGCATCAAGGACAAGGCCAACGAGGTTATCGGCGGCCTGAAGGACGACTAATCCTCGTCCCCTTTTCTCACATCGCTGCGCTGGCACCCCGCCGGCGCAGCGATTTTGTCGCTCGGGCCCACTCCCGTAGTCTGGAACGCGGTGGCGTGTCCGAGCGGCCGAAGGTGATCGCCTCGAAAGCGATTGTTGGGTAACCCCCAACCGCGGGTTCAAATCCCGCCGCCACCGCACCGGAATCCCGGCCTGTTTGCGCAGGTCGGGATTTTCTTTTGCCCAATTTCCCAGCAGGCGCGCGGAATCCGGCTGGCTGGCCGCCAGCTGTGAAAACTGGGACGCAGGTGGCTTCGTGATAGGGGATTGTGGGGTATGGCCACTACACTAGGGCAAAGTTCAACCCGTCCCCCACGCGAATGCAAAGGTACATCTACCCGTGGCTAAACT
This sequence comes from Corynebacterium tuberculostearicum, assembly GCF_022347235.1. Lineage (GTDB taxonomy): Bacteria > Actinomycetota > Actinomycetes > Mycobacteriales > Mycobacteriaceae > Corynebacterium > Corynebacterium tuberculostearicum_F. The sequence continues at coordinate 21,307 of NZ_JAKRDX010000012.1, read as the reverse complement.
GCTTTATCGTCTTGGGCGCTGGTCTTTCCTCCATAAGTGGAAGGTCATCGTGGCATGGCTGCTGCTGCTCGCCGCCGTCGGCGGTGCCGCCGCCTTGCTGATGAAACCGATGACGAGCGAGTTCTCCATCAAGGGAACCCCGTCCATCGACGCCACCTACAAGACTATGGACCTCTTCCCAGAGGGCGGCAACCCTGCCAACTCGCCCTCGGTCAACGTGGTCTTCAAGGCTCCAGACGGCCAGAAGCTTTCTGATCCCGCCAACCGCGAGGCTATCGACGCCACCATCTCCTATCTCGAGGACAACCTGGAGATGGGCGATACCACGCGCTTTGGCAACCCGCTTGAGGTCTCTCCTCGCCTGCAGGACCAGGTGATCCACCAGTTCACGGATATGGGGCTGCCGGAAGCATCCGCCCGCGCGGATGCGGACAACCTCGCCATGGTCAATGATGATGAGACCATTGCCTACACCACCTTCAATTTCGACGCCGAGTCGCCCTATAGCGTGGAGCAGGCCGACAAAGACACCGTTACCGACGCAATGAACATCGCCCGCGACCGTGGCCTCACGGTAGAAGGCAATGGTGCCGGCTTTGGCGATGAAATCGCGGTCAATTCCACCTCTGAGATCATCGGCCTCGGCGTTGCCTTTATCGTGCTCATCTTTACCTTTGGCTCCCTGGTGGCCTCGGGTATGCCTTTGGTGTCCGCCGTCATCGGCGTGGGACTAGGCGCGCTGGGCATGCTCATCGCCACCCACTGGATTGAGCTCAATAATATGACCCCGGTCCTGGCCATCATGATTGGCCTTGCCGTGGGCATTGACTACGCGCTGTTTATCCTGTCGCGCTACCGCGCCGAGCGCCGCCGCATGGACGGGCCTGACGCCGCAGGCATGGCGGTGGGCACGGCTGGTTCCTCCGTGGTCTTTGCCGGCGCGACGGTCTTTACCGCACTTTTTGCGCTCCTCATTGCGCGCATCGGCTTCCTGACGGCCATGGGCCTGGCCGCCGCAGGCACCGTTGCCATCGCCGTGTTGGTCTCGCTTACGCTCATCCCCGCGATGCTTGGTCTGCTGGGTGATAAGGCCTTCAACGGCCGCATCCCCGGCGTGGCCGGCAACCCGACCCGCAAGGACAAGCGCCGCCGTGGTCCCACCATGGGCAACCGCTGGGTGCGCTTGGTCCAGAAGGTCCCCGGCCTGGCCATGGCGCTGGTTGTGCTCTCCCTAGGCGCGATGACCGCGCCGGTGCTCCACATGGAACTCGCCCTTCCAGCCGATACCACCTCCAATCCCGATACCACCCAGCGCAAGGCCGCCGACATCATGTCCGAGGGCTTCGGCCCCGGCGTCAACGGCCCCTTCCTCGCCGTGGTCGATGCCCACACGGTCAACGCGGATGCCGGCGCCCTCGCCCCGCTTGTCGACGCCCAATCCCAGCCCGAACCAGCCCCCGCGCCCACCCCCGCACCAGACGCGGAGGCCGCGCCCGAGGGCGCTGCACCAGAGGACGTTGCGCCGGAGAACGCAGACCCTGAGCAGCCGCAGCCGGACCAGCCCGCGGCCGAGGCCGAGCCGGAGATTGCCCCAGCCGCCGAGGTAGTAGACACCTCCGCAGACGCTGCGGACAATTCCTCGCCGGAGGATAAGGCCGCGCTCGCGTCCTTCCTGTACACCGCGGACCAGCTCAAGGGGCTGGGCGGTGTGAAGCACGCGCAGATCGTCGGCCTGAGTAAGGACCAGCGCGCCGCGCAGATCATGGTCACCCCAGAAACCGCGCCGACGGACGCCGCGACGGTTAACGTTGCGCACGCGCTGCGCTCGGCGACCAGCGAGATTGAAGACGCCACCGGTACTGACATCGGTCTGACCGGCCTGACCGCCGTGCAGCTCGATATCACCGAGCGCCTCGAGGAAGCCATGGCGCCGTACCTGGCCATCGTCGTGGGCCTGGCCATCGTGCTACTGCTGTTGGTCTTCCGCTCCATCCTGGTGCCGCTGGTTGCGGGCCTGGGCTTCCTGCTGTCCGTCGGCGGCGCCTTTGGCCTGACCGTGCTGGTTTGGCAGGAAGGCCTGTGGAACCTGGTTCCCGCGCCGGGCCCGCTGATTTCCTTCATGCCCATCTTCCTCATTGGCGTGACCTTCGGCCTGGCGATGGACTACCAGGTCTTCCTGGTCACCCGCATGCGCGAGCATATCTCGCGACATCCGGAGGGCACCGGCGGGCGATATAGCGCCGTCGACGAGGCCACTATCACCGGCTTTACCCAAGGCGCCCGCGTGGTCACGGCCGCGGCCATTATCATGATTTCGGTCTTCGTGGCGTTTATTAACCAGCCCCTGCCCTTCATCCAGATTTTCGGCTTTGCCTTGGCCGCCGGCGTGCTTTTCGACGCCTTCTTTATCCGCATGACCCTTGTCCCCGCCACCATGTTCCTCATGGGCCGCGCGACGTGGTGGATGCCGAAGTGGTTGGCGAAGATTCTGCCCACCCTGGATATCGAAGGCACCGCCCTGGAAGAAGAATGGGAAGCTAAACACGCCACCCCGGCCCCAACCCCTAGCCCTGCACACAAGGAAGAAGAATAATCATGGACTTGAGTTTCGACGTCGGCAAGCGCCTGCCCGAAGGCCCCGGCAAGCACGGCCGCAGCGGTGTCATCCACACCCCGCACGGTGATATCCAGACCCCGGCCTTCATCCCGGTGGCCACCAAAGCCACGGTCAAGACGCTTACCCCGGAGCAGATTCGTTCCACTGGTGCGCAGGCCATCTTGTCGAATGCGTACCACCTCTACCTGCAGCCGGGCCACGACATCGTGGATGAGGCCGGCGGCGTGGCCAAGTTCGAAAACTGGCACGGACCGACCTACACCGACTCCGGCGGCTTCCAAGTCATGTCCCTCGGCGTAGGCTTCAAAAAGGTCCTTGCGATGGACATTGCGGATCTCAGCGATAAGGACATCCGCGCCGCCAAAAAGGAACGCATGGCGCAGGTGGACGAGGACGGCGTGGATTTTAAATCCGTCATCGACGGCTCCAAGCACCGCTTTACCCCCGAGAAGTCCATGCAGATCCAGCACGGGCTGGGCGCAGACATCATGTTTGCCTTCGACGAGCTGACCACGCTCGTTGATACGCGCACTTACCAGGAAGAATCCGTCGCGCGCACGCATCGCTGGGCCAAGCGCTGCCTGGATGAGCACGATCGCCTCACCCGCGAGCGCACCCACCGCCCGAAGCAGTCGCTGTGGGGCGTTGTTCAAGGCGCGCAGTACGAGGACCTGCGCCGCCAGGCCACTCGCGGCCTGCTCGACCTCGACCGCGCCGCCCGCGAAGACGGCAAGCGCGGCTTCGGCGGCTTCGGCATCGGCGGCGCGCTGGAGAAGGAAAACCTGGGCACCATCGTCGGCTGGGTCTGCGATGAGCTACCCGAGGACAAGCCGCGCCACCTGCTCGGCATCTCCGAGCCGGACGATATCTTCACCGCCGTCGAGGCCGGCGCCGATACCTTCGACTGCGTGGCGCCCACCCGCTTGGCGCGCCGCGGCGGCGTCTACACCCTTGACGGCCGCATGAACCTTACCAATGCGCGCTTCAAGCGGGATTTTGCTGGCGTCGACGAGGAATTCGGCGGCTACGTATCCGAGAATTACTCCCGCGCCTACCTGCACCACCTGCTCAAGGCGAAGGAATTCCTCGCCGGCACGCTGTGCACAATCCACAATGTGGAGTTCATGATTCGCCTGGTGGATAATATCCGCGCCGCCATCGACGGCGGCTACTACGAGGCCTACCGCGATGAATTCCTCGGCCGCTACTACGCCGGCAAGTAATCCTCGCGCTTCTTCACCCATTTGATGACCGCGGCCGTCACCGGCAGCATGATGGCCTCCATCAGGGTCTTCCACACGAAGCCCACGATGACGTAGTTGATGAAACCACCCACCGAATCCACGCCGATTACCGGCGCGGCGATGGCGCAAAACAGCAACGTATCGCCGAACTCGCCCACCACGGTAGAGGCGATAAGGCGCGCGAAAAGCCCCTTTTCGCCCGAGCGCTTCTTCATCGCAGTCAGCGTCCAGGCATTGAGTAGCTGGCCCACGAGATAGCCGGCTAGCGAAGCGGCCAGAATCTGCGGCATCAGGCCGAGCGTGGCTGCGAAGGCCTCCTGGCCCTCGTAGAAATCGGCCGCCGGCAGCCAAATGGCGATATAGAAGCACACGGCCGCCAAGATGGCCATCGCGAAGCCGATGTAGACCGCGCGCCGGGTGGATTTAAAGCCATAGCACTCGGAGAGCACGTCGCCGACGATATAGGCCAGCGGGAATAGAAAGAAGGCACCGTCGGTCACCAGCGGGCCGAGCTGCACGCCCTTAGTGGCGTTGATATTAGAAATCAGGAAGGTCACCACAAACACGGTGACCAGCCAAGGGTAGAGAGTAGAGCGGACGGGAATGAAGCGCACTTCAGCGCCGGTTGATTTTTCCATGCCCGCCATTGTGCCAGCCCGTAGACTGTGGGCATGAATTCCGCGACCACCGGCGCCGGCCGCTACGCGCCAAGCCCCTCGGGCGATCTGCACTTTGGCAACCTCCGCACGGCGCTTCTGGCGTGGCTTTTCGCCCGGTCGACGGGCAGGCGCTTTGTGGTGCGCGTGGAGGACATCGATAAGCAGCGCTCCTCCCAGGAGTCGGCCGAGCGCCAGCTTGCGGACCTGCGCGCGCTCGGGCTGGACTGGGACGGCGAGGTCATCTACCAGCACGATCGCGACGCCGCCTATGAGCAGGCCCTGGCCCAGCTGCCCACCTACGAGTGCTATTGCTCCCGCAAGGATATCCGTGAGGCCTCCCGCGCCCCGCACGCCATTCCCGGCCAGTACCCGGGCACCTGCCGCAACCTCACCGAGGACCAGCGTGCGGCCAAGCGCGCCGAGCTTGCGGCCCAGAATCGCCAGCCCGCCCTTCGCCTGCTTGCCGACGTCCCCACATTCACCATCCACGACGCCCTCCACGGCACCTATACGGGCGACGTCGATGACTTCATCCTGCGCCGCGGCGGCCAAGACACCGGCTGGGCCTATAACTTGGCCGTCGTCGTCGATGATGCCTACCAAGGCATCGACCAAGTGGTCCGCGGTGATGATCTGCTCTCCTCCGCGCCGCGCCAGGCCTACCTCGCCTCGCTGCTCGGCATCGAACCGCCGGAGTTTATCCACGTCCCGCTCGTGCTCAATGCATCCGGCGAGCGCCTAGCCAAGCGCGATGGCGCGGTGACCATGCGGGAGATGGGAGAGGAGGGGGACGTCGTCAAGCAGCTGGCGGCCTCGCTGGGGTACGAGGCTCACAGTGCCGCGGAGTTGCTCGCGCAATTCGCGCCCGATCGACTCAGCCCTGAGCCTTATATCTGGCGGGGGTAAAATCTGGGCCCATGGAAGTTCTACTGGTGCTCATTGGGCTCATGCTGCTGACCGTGTTCGTCGTCGCCATCGGTGACAAGATTGGGCTGCCGTGGCCGGCCCTGCTGACGATTATTACCGCCTGCGCGGTCTTCGTGCCCGGCCTGCCCCAGTTCGAGCCGCCCACCGAACTCATCCTGCCCATCTTCCTGCCGCCGCTGCTGTGGGCGCTGGCCCGGCGCACCTCGTGGGGTGTTATTCGCGAGCAATGGGTGACCATCTTGAGCCTGTCCGTGCTGCTGGTGGTCGCCACCACGCTGGCCGTTGGCTTCACGGCCTATGCCTTCCTGCCGGGTATCAGCCTGGCCGCGGCCATTCTCATCGGTGCGGCCATCGCCCCACCGGATCCCGTCGCCGTCGATGCCGTGGCCGAGCCCGCCGGCATTCCGCGCCGCATCATCACCACCCTGCAGACCGAGGGCTTGTTTAACGACGCCGCCTCCATCGTCGCCTTCAATCTCGCGCTGACGGCCGTGACCCAAGGCGATGAGCTTTCCTTCGGCGGCGGCGTGCTCAACTTCTTCTACTCCGCATTCGTTGCGTGTGGCCTGGGGTGGGTCGTCGGCCGGCTGGTGGCGCTGTTTATCACCCACGTCCACGACGTCACTGCGCGCAACGCGCTGACCTGGGTGACGCCGTTTGCGGTCTACCTCATCTCGGAGGAACTCGGCGCCTCCGGTGTTATCGCCGTGGTCATCGCGGCCGTGGAGCTTAATTCCCGCGCCGATATCCAGGCCGAGGACCGCCTGTCCGGCCAGTCCTTCTGGGAGACCATCGAGCTGCTCTTTACCGGCGTCGCCTTCGGGCTCATTGGCCTGACGGTCAATACCGCCATCGGCGAAGTGGGATCGGACCTGTGGCATTCCGTGGTGGTGGGCGTCATCTTGTCCCTCGTGGCCTTTATCGTCCGCTTGGTGTGGATGTACATCTATTACCGCATCAACGTCTCCCGCGGCCGCCCGCGCGTGGCGCCGCTGCGCCTGCAGGAGGTGCTGCTGATGACGTGGTCCGGCATGCGCGGCCTCGTCACCCTGGCGCTGGTTTTGTCCATCCCGGCCGGCGTGTTCAGCTTCCACCACGAGCTCGCGGTCATTGCGCTGACCGTCTTGTTGGTCACGATGGTGGTGCCCGGCCTGCTGCTGCCGTGGTTGATGGAGCGCCTCGATCTCACGGAGGCCTCCCAGATCGCCAGCGATAAGATGCGCGCCGCCGTGGTGAGCCGCGCGCGTGCGGCCAGCATCGAGGCCCTGTCGCACTTCCGGCCGGACGGCCACATTACTGCCGACGCCGAGAAGGTCGACCCCGAAATTTCCGCCAACGTGATTCAGTGGTTCGAGGACCGGCTCGGCGATGGCGAGGATGTTTCCGATGACTCCCGCAAGCAGCGCGCCTGGCAGGCCCGCCACGTGGCTCTGGAGGCCCGCCGGACCGCTTTGGCGGCGGCGCAGGAGGAGCTGCTACGCATGCGCGGCGATCGGGCTTATAACCCGGCCATTGTGGACGAGGTGCTCGAGGAAATCGACCGCATGGTCTTGGGCACCAAGCGTCACTAGGCTAGGCGGCATGGATGCCTTCGATTATGCGCAGCTTGAGGACGCGCTGGATTACCTCTACGACTTCCTTGACCAGGACTTAGCGGACCGCGTGCGCACCGAGCGCGAGTTTGTGCCGGCTGGGCTAGAAGGCCTGCTTGCCGACGACTCCCTCGACGACTACGTCTGGCTCTGGATCAAAGACCCAGGCCCGAATGGCTTCCGGCAATACCTGCGCGATGGGGGATATTCCGAGGCCGAGGTCTCCCAGGCTTTCCTCTGGGCGCGCACCGAATGGGGGATGAATACGCCGCCGCACGTCGCGTGGCTGAAGGCGGATGGCTACGAGCCACCGGTCATCGATTAGTGGCTAGCGCGGCGTCGGCTAGCGCGGCCGAGCGCCTGCCTGCGCCGAGCAGATATAACAAAATCCCGGCTCCGTTGCTATGCAGCAGGAGCCGGGATTTCCTGTGGTGGAGGATGTGGTGGCGGAGTTGATGACATATTTGACACTATGAACAGCCCCAACTGCACTATGGCCATCGTCAAAGCTGTACGCCATCCAGGTCGCAGGCCGTGCCAGATAAGTTGCGGGCAGAAATTGTTACTATCCGTCGTCAACTGACGTGGCCCACGCCGCACGTGGAGCGGCTCAAAGAGGACGGCGTGGAGCCGCCCGTCTTTAACTAGTGTTCACGCCTACTTATCTACCGTGACTATCTGATCGTCCGGTGCGGAGCCATCCGTGGGGAAGGCCAACGTGAGCGCCTTGGCGAAGTACTCCGCGCGCTTTTCATTACCTTCAGTCTGGTAATGCACGTCATCGCCTGGGAGGAACCATTCGGGGCGAACGTCGGAAGCCCAGTCATAGACAACAAGGTTTGGGTAGCGATCCCGGGCGGCAAGGAGTGCCTCGTTGAAGGGCGCCATGTTGGCATTATCGTAGGAGCCGGAATTGAGGTTGGTCGCGGCAGTCGGCCACAGGACGGGGGCATCCCCCAGCAGTTCCATGATCTGGTCCACGCGCCAGTCCTCCTCGCCGGATCCACCCACGGCGCGGTTGGCGGCGTCGTTCACGCCGGCACCGATGATCCAACAGGCATCCTCACCGTAGCCCTGATCCAGAAGACGCTGGACAGAATCACGGATAGAGGGATCGCCCTCCAAAGACTCCACAGTGGAGCGTGCACCGGTGACATCGGCTACCACGTCCTGTGCGCCAACATTCTTGTAGGTTACCTGCGCGTTGCGCTGGGGATCGGACAGGTAGGCATCATCAAACATGCCGATGGATGTGGAATCGCCCACGTGAATGACGGTGGTGCAGCGGGTCTTGCCCTTCTCTGGCGTCGCATTCTCCGTGGAAGGAGAAGCTTCTCCGGAAGCCTCAGCGGAGGAATCTTTCTCCTTTGAGCCGGACGGGGCCGGGCCGTCGCCGCCAATCTGGACGCCCATCTGCTGTGCGCCGGGCTGCTCGGCCTGGTTGAGGGAATTATTCCACGCAGCGGGAATGCCCATGGATACCACCGCGGCAAGCAGCGTAGCCGGAATGGCGAGGGCCATGCGCGGCAGCGTATGGCGCTTGGCCCACCATTGCTTCAAGGGTGCGACTACGCCGTGGCGGCGGACCGGATCCTCCACCAGCGTCCACGAAATGTGTGCCAGCGCAATGGCCACCACGGTGACCAACACAGGATGAGCCCACGGCAGGTTCTCCCACTGGGGGATGAAGACAATTGCCGGCAGGTGCCACAGGTAGATGCCGTAGGAACGCTCACCAATCCAGCGCAGCGGCGTGAGGCCAAAGAACTTGGACGTCAGTGTCCGCTTGTCTAGGGCAGCGGTAATCACTGCGACGCTGGCCGCTGAGAGGGCCAGAAGGCCCCAGTTGTACAGGTGTGGTGAGTAATCTGGCAGCAGCCAGAAGAGGACGGCGATGCCCAGCACGCCGAGCAGCGCGGCGGGGATGGTGAGCAGGCGCGGCGGAATGCGGTAACCCTGCGCGTTAGTCAGCGCGATGGCCAACGTGGCGCCCAAGAGGATCCCGCCAGCGCGGGAATCGGTGCCCTCATAGACGCGGGTGGCATCGGATCCGGTGTTGAAGAGGAAAGCCATCCAACCAAAGGACACGGCAGCCAGTACCAGCGTGCTGACGACCAGTGGGGCGCGCTTGCCGCCGGTGAGCTTAAGAAGCACGAACAACACGAGCGGCCAGAACAGGTAGAACTGTTCCTCCACGGACAGCGACCACATGTGGTCCAGCGGCGCGTGTCCAGCAAAGCGGTCGAAATAGGATTGGCCTTCTGCGATGACATGCCAGTTATTGACATAAAACAGTGAACTTAAGGAGAACCTGGCATTTTCGCCCAGTTTGGGCAGGTCGAAGAAGATGGTGAGTAGCAAAACCGTCACCAGCATGAGCGCAACCGCCGGAACGAGTCGGCGGAAGCGGCGCAACCAGAACGTGGGCAAGCCCAAGCCTTTGCCACGGCGGTAGCTTCGCATCAAGTTTGCGGTGATGAGGTAGCCCGACAACGTAAAAAACATGCCGACACCCAAGTAGCCACCTGGCAACCATGCAGGGTTGAGGTGGTAAATCAAAACGCCGAGCACGGCGACGGTCCGAAGGCCGTCGATGGCGGGGACATAAGAGGTGTGTGAATCAACCGGTCTTGGCATGCTCGGGCAGCTCCTCGAATGAAGGTATACGTAGGGAATGGCGCTCGCGCCTTAGGGGACTCACATACTCTAAACCGTGAAGCGAAAGGCGTTACAACTTCTACACCCTAGGCAGGGGTTCTTTTGACCCTTGACCCGAAAACGAACCCCCAAAACGAAGAAAGTCTCGAGACATCGAAATAGAAACGATGTCTCGAGACTTCACAATGGCGGAGGATGTGGGATTTGAACCCACGAGGGGCGTGAACCCCGCACGCGTTCCAGGCGTGTGACATAGGCCGCTAGTCGAATCCTCCGAGAAGAAACATTAGCAGCCGTGGCAATTATTTTACCAATCGCCAGGTCAGGACGTATTTTCGTGGAATTTAAGCCGTTGGGTGGTGGCTAGGCCTCGAGTATCTTGCCCGTGAGCGACAGGTGGCTGTGCGGCCGGAGGCCCATTTGGCTAAACCGGCGCGCGGGCGTTAAAGTATGGGACAGGATTCCGCGTGGCGTCCATCCTCTGAACTCCCCCAGGGCAGGAATGCAGCAAGGGTCAGGAGGCTCTGGCGGGTGCGCGGGGTCCCCTTTTTGTATGGCGTGCGTTACTATTGGGGGCTAAAAGTCGCCCTATACATGGAAGGTAGACATACGCATGTCGCTTCTTACTTTGGAATCGTCCGAACTCGCGGAGCTCGCCGCCCAGGTCCGTAAGGACTACGAGGACCTTAAGGCTAAGGGCCTGAAATTGGATCTGACCCGCGGAAAGCCGGCCAAGGCACAGCTGGACCTCTCCAATGATTTGCTGGCGCTGCCCGGCCTAGGACATTACACCGACGCGGCCGGAAACGACCTGCGTAACTACGGCAACCAAAAGGGCATCAAAGAACTGCGCGATATCTGGGGCAAGCTGACCAACATGGACCCAGAGCTGCTGGTTGCCGCAGACTCTTCCTCGCTGAATATCATGTTCGACCTGATTTCTTGGGCCTTTCTCTTCGGCACCAATGACTCCGCGCAGCCGTGGAGCAAGGAAGAAAAACTCAAGTGGATCTGCCCAGTGCCGGGCTATGACCGTCACTTTGCCATCACGGAGCAATTCGGCTTCGAGCTGGTCACGGTGCCGATGGAGGAGGACGGGCCGGATGTAGAGGCCGTCGAAAAGCTGGTGGCGGACCCGGCAGTCAAGGGCATGTGGGTAGTGCCGATGTTCGCCAACCCCACCGGCGCTGTGATTTCTGAGGACAAGGCCCGCCGCCTCGCCCGCATGCAGGCCGGCGCACCGGATTTCCGCATCGTGTGGGATAACGCCTACGCCGTGCATACTCTGACCGAGGACTTTCCGGAAATCCTGCCGATCCTGGATATCGCCGCAGAAGAAGGCAACCCGAACCGCTTCTGGGCCATGTCTTCGACTTCGAAGATCACCTTCGCGGGCGCGGGCGTGGGTTTCTTCGGCACCTCGGAAGACAACCTCGAGTGGTACCTGGAGCACGCGGGCATCCGCGGCATCGGCCCCAATAAGATTAACCAGCTGGCGCACCACGAGTTCTTCGGCTCTGCCGAGGGCGTGCGCGCGGTGATGCGCCGCCATGCCGCGCTGATCAAGCCCAAGTTCGATGCCGTGTTGCGCATCCTAGAAAAGCGCCTCGGCGAGTACGAGGTGGCGCAGTGGACCAACCCGAAGGGCGGCTACTTCATCTCCCTCGACGTCGTCGACGGCACCGCCAACCGCGTCTGGGAGCTGGCGCGCGATGCTGGCATCCTGCTCACCCAGGCCGGATCCGCCTTCCCTTATGGACAGGACGACAATGACCGCAATATCCGCCTCGCCCCAACCCTGCCGCCGCAGGAAGAGGTCGAGGCCGCGATGGACGGCGTTGCCACCTGCGTGCTGCTCGCCGCCGTGGAGAAGTTGGGGGCCTAAAATCAACGCCGACGAGTCTGCCCTGTGGCTGAGCGAGATTATCCCGGCGCCGCTGGAGTTCCGCTACGTCGATAAGCGCCGGCTGGGCCTTGCCTCGCTTGCCGACGCCCAATCGCTCGCCCTCACCACCACCTTCAACACCACCGACACCGGCCTGCAAAGCCAGGACGACGGCACCGATGTGCGCTGCGAGCTGCTCACGGTGGCGCGCACCGGGCAGCCCGAGGTGGCCGCCGCCATCAACGCCGCGGCTGACACCTTCGAAAAGGCCGGCGGCCTGCTGCCGGCGCAGCCGGGCGTGATGCTGCCGTCCATCCTCGATGTCCCTGACGTCACCGTGCACCATGGGCTCTTCATCGCGCCGTACCTGTGGGGCGGGCAGACCCCGCAGTTTCGCGAGGAGGGCCGCCTGACCCTCATCCTGCAGCTGGTCATGCTGACGGATTCGGAATATGCGTTTGGGGTAGAAGAGGGCGTCGGCAAGCTGCAGGCGGCGGTGGCCGAGCAGGACATTGACCTGCTGGACTGGTCGCGCGAGGGTTAGCCGGTAAACTGGCTAACCGTGGCTTTATACCGGAAATATCGTCCAGCAACGTTCGCGGAGGTCGTGGGCCAAGAGCAGGTCACCACGCCGCTATCCGCCGCCCTCGATGCGGGGCGCATCAACCACGCCTATCTCTTTTCCGGCCCGCGCGGCTGCGGCAAGACCTCCTCGGCGCGAATTATGGCCCGTTCGCTCAATTGCGAGCACGGGCCGACCTCGACGCCGTGTGGCAAGTGTGATTCCTGCGTCTCCCTCGCCCCCGGCGGCCCCGGAAACTTGGACGTGACGGAGCTCGACGCCGCCTCGCATAATGGCGTGGAAGACATGCGCGAGCTGCGCGATCGCGCCTACTATGCACCGGCCGAATCGCGCTACCGCATCTTCATCATTGACGAGGCGCATATGATTTCGCCCTCCGGTGCGAACGCGCTGCTCAAGGTGGTGGAGGAGCCGCCCGAGCACGTCATTTTCATCTTCGCGACCACGGAGCCGGAGAAAATCATTGGCACCATTCGCTCGCGTACCCACCACTATCCCTTCCGCCTGCTGACCCCGCCGGCCATGAAGGGCCTGCTGCAGCGCACCGTTGCGGCTGAGGGCGTGCAGGTCGAGGACGCCGTGTACCCCATGGTTATTGAGGCGGGCGGCGGTTCCCCGCGCGATACTTTGTCTCTGCTGGACCAGCTACTGGCCGGCGCCGGGCCCGATGGTCTGACCTACGACCTTGCCCGGCCGCTTTTGGGTGTCACCGATGTCTCGCTGCTTGACGACGCCATCGACACCCTCGCCAACCAAGACAAACCCGGCCTCTTTGCGATGGTGGACCATGTCATCGAGGCCGGCCACGACCCGCGTCGCTTCGCTATCGATTTGCTCGACCGCCTGCGCGATCTGATGATTCTGCAGGCCGTGCCCGGCGCCATCGAAGCCGGCCTCGTCTCCGCGCCCACCGACCGCGCTTCCGTGCTCACCGCCCAGGCGCAGCGCTTTTCCGGCCCGCAGCTGACTTACCTGGCCTCCACGGTCAATGACCGCATCAGCGACCTCACCGGTGCTACTTCACCGCGCCTGCTGCTAGAAATCATGTGCGCGCACCTGCTTATCGGGTCCACCGGCCCCGCTGCTGCCGCGCCTGCACCCGCAGCGGCTTCCGCTTCCGCCCCCGCTGCCAATGCTGCCGCGGTCTCGCCCGCGCCGGCTGGCCCTGCGACCCCGGGCGGTGCTCCCGCGGCCAACTCTGCCGTCGCCGGTGCCCAAGACCCCCAGTCCGCCGCTGCTGCCATCATCGCTCGCCGCCGCGCCAAGTCCCAGGAGCAGCAGGCTTCTGCCCCGTCTTCTGCTCCAACCTCTGCACCGGCCGCTCAGCCGCAGGCCCCGTCCCAACCGGAATCGCTGCCGGACGCGCAGCCGAAGGCGCAACCCGAGCAGCCGGCGGCCGCTGAGCCGCAACGCACGCAGAAGCCTCAGGACCAAGAGCCGCAACCGCAACGGGACGAAGTGGCTGTGGCAAAACAGCCGGCAAAGCAGGAACAGCAGCAAGAGGCTGGGGACCCGTGGCAGCGTGAGCGGCAAATCCCGCAAGCAGAAGCGCCCGCGCAGCAAACGCCGCAGCCGGCACCGGACCAGCAGGAGCGTCGCGAGCCACTGGAGAAGCCTGTGCCGGCCCGCGCGGAGGAATCCGCCACGGAAACTGCGCCGGAACCTGCCGCGCAATCGCAGGCGGCGGAGGAGCCGGCGGGTGACTTCGCAGAGGCCGTGAGGGAGAAATGGGTGGCGTTGAGGGGGAGCGTCGGAAAGCGGAATAAGGTGGCCGAAATCATGCTGGCCGAAGCCCGCGTGCTTGGCTTCCGCGATGGCACCCTGACGCTGGGACACACCACCGGTGCGCTGGCCGAGCGCATCAATGCGCCCGCGAACAACGCCGTCATAGTGGAGGTGCTCAAGGAGGAGTTCCAGCGCGATGTGGCCGTGAACTGCGTGGTGGGCACCGACCCGAAGACCGCCGGTTTCGATGCCCCGCGGCCGCCACAGCGCAAGGAAGCGTGGACGCCGAATCAGCCGGCGCGCGAGCCGGCCGACGACCAGGAGGCGGAGAGTAAGCCGGAAAGTGCGCCCGGGTGGCGCTCGCGCATCGCACGGGCGACGCAGGCGGCCAAGCAACGCGATGAATCGCAGTTCAGCAATGGCGTGCCGCTTCCGCCCGAGCCTGAGCCGGACTTTGGCGCTCCGCCCGAGGAGCCCCCGGCCTATACCCGCGACGACGAAGAGCGGGACATGATGGAGGCTGCGCAGTCTACCGGCGAGATGGATCATCGCAGCGCTACCGAGGTAGCTATGGAGCTGCTGGAGCGCGAGCTGGGCGCACGGCGTGCCTAACCGGCAAGCACGGTACACTCGGGCGGTAGCGAAATTTACAGTTGAATTAGAAAGGAAACGACATGGCTGACCAAGACCCAATGCAGCAGGCAAATGACATGAACGACCTCATCGCGCAGGCCGCGCAGGTGCAGGCGGACCTGCAGAAGGCGCAGGAAGAAATCCTCGCCACCAACGTCGAGGGCCAGGCAGGCAACGGCCTGGTTAAGGTGACCATGACCGGCGGCGCCGAGCTCGTGGACCTGCAGATCGATAAGTCCGTCGTGGACCCAGAGGACGTCGACACCCTGCAGGACCTGGTCATGGGCGCGTTCAAGGAGGCCCACGCTGCGGCCGGCCGCCTGGCACAGGAGAAGATTGGCCCGCTGTCCCAGGGCATGGGCGGCCAGGGTGGCCCGTCTTTTGAGGATGTCTTCGGCGGCAACCAGTAGCCCGCACGATACGATAAAAGGCCGTTGCCCCGCGTTGGGGCCGCGGCCTTTTGCTGATTTTGGGAGTAATTGATGTTTGAAGGACCTCTGCAAGACCTCATCGACGAGTTTTCGCGCCTGCCGGGCATCGGCCCGAAGTCGGCGCAGCGCATCGCGTTTCACGTTTTGCACATGGAGCCTGAGGACATCGAGCGGCTGCAGAACGCATTGGGCGCGGTGCGCGACGGCGTGACCTTCTGCCGCATCTGCTGCAATATTTCCCGCGAGGATGTCTGCCGCATCTGCATTAATTCGCAGCGCGACGCCTCGACCATTTGCGTGGTGGAAGAGCCGAAGGATATCCAGGTCATCGAGCGCACCGGAGAGTATGAGGGCCGCTACCACGTCTTGGGTGGAGCGCTAGACCCGCTGGCGAATGTGGGCCCGCGCGATTTGAATATTTCCACGCTGCTGCAGCGCCTCGGTGGCGTGCTGCCAGACCGCGAGCTGGCGGATTCCACCCCTGAAGCCCCGCTTTACGACGCCACCCCCACCATCCACGAAGTCATCCTCGCCACCGACCCCAATACGGAGGGCGAGGCCACCGCCGCATACCTGGTGCGGTTGCTGCGCGACTTCCCTGATTTGAAGATCACCAGATTGGCCTCCGGCATGCCGCTCGGAGGCGATCTGGAGTTCGTGGACGAACTCACCTTGTCCCGCGCGCTCTCTGGCCGCCTGACCATTTAGCGCGGGTGAGCGCGCGAGCGCGGACTAGGGGACGGCGGCCGAGGGCCCGGTTCGCCCGCGGCCGGTGAACACTGGCGGCCCGTGTGCTTTGCTTGCCGTCCCGTTATCTGCGCTGCTGTGTACACCGCTGTGGCCGCTATGCATGCTGCTAGGCGTAGCGTTGTGCCGGCTGGCGGGCGGAAGCCAGGCGACTCGGCCGTTGACGCGGGCCATGCGGCCGCGGCCCGGCAGGCCGTTGATGGAGTTGTGATATGGGCACAGCAGCGTCATGTTTTCGGGGTGGGTGAGGCCGCCGCGGGAGTATTCGAAGAGGTGGTGGGCTTGGCATTCGGAGGCGGGGCGTCGGCAAGCGGGCCAGGCGCAGTGGGCGCCTTCGGCCTCGAGCATGCGGCGCTGCTTCGCGGAGGCCTGCCGGGTGCGGTAGAGATTGACGGGGCCGCGCTCGGGGTGGATGAGCGTGAAGAGGCCGGCGCCGGCTAGGGTGCGGCGGACGAGTTCGGCGCCGGTGATGGTCGCGCCATTGGTCATGGCGAGGCGGATGTCGTCGCCGTCGCCGGCCAGGATTTTCAGATAATCCGGCAGCTCGATGATGACATTGGTGGTCACGGTCGCGGGCGCGGCGGCGCGGGAACCGGTGAGCCAGGCCAGCGGGTCGGATTTGGCGGCGGCCCAGATATCGGCCATCTGCGCGGCGGGGCCGGTGAAACTCAGGGTGGTTTTCTCGCCGTGCATGATGCGGCGGCCGCCGTCTTCGCGCTCGGGCGGCGGGTTGATTTCGCGCAGCAGCCGAGTGGCCGCGCGCGAGACCTGCGCGGTGGTGCCGGCGGTGGCGCATAGCTTCTCGCGGAATTGCCAGCGCTTGGTGGGGTCAGAAATACCGCGCGAGCGGCGGGCGATGAGCGCGAGGGTTTCCAGGCTGTGTTGGTTGCGGCGCGCGGCGGCCAGGGCGCGGGATTGATAGCGCGAGTGGCTGGTGGGCGAGAGGAAGGCCGCGGCGGTGCGGCGCACGGTGCGCGCTTGGTCCGCGGGCAGGGGCAGGCTGGAGGCGGCGTGGGCCTCTTCGAGAAGTTCCACGCCGCGCTTAGCGATGTCGCCCAGCTGCTCCAATAACGTCATGCCCCGCAGCCTATGAGCGGGAGCAAGCGGCTACAAGGGGAAGCGGCCGAGCCTGTGGATAACTCGGGGGTTGTGGGACCGCCGGGCGAAGTTATCCACAGGCGCGGGCCTATCTTTGGGAGCGTGGGGGCTCGGAGGCGTTGAAACGTTCGACGCGCAGGCGGTCGACGGCCGGGATCTCAATCGGTTCGAGGTCCGCGAGGGCCACGCCCATGGCCTGGGCGAGGAGGAGATCCGCCAGCTGCGGGTTTCGAGCCAGTGCCGGGCCGTGCATATAGGTGGCGATGACGCTGTCTTGGACGGCGCCTTCGTAGGTGCGCTGGGCGGAGCCGTCGCTCAGATCGGCGGTGGCGGCCTGGTCGGCATTGCCATTGCCGCGGGTGAGCGTGCCGAGCGGCTGCGCGGAGGGGCCGAGGATGGTGGCGCCTAGGTGGTTTTCAAAACCGGTCAGCGGCTCGGTGAGGTCAGCGGTCACACCGGCGCGGGTGGGCTCGGAGGCTACCTCGCCGATGGCGCGGTCCTGCATGCCGGCCGTGGTGGCGTCGAGCAGCCCGACGCCGTCGACGATGCGGCCGGAGGCGCGGAAGGATTCGCCCAGGACCTGCAGGCCGGCGCAAATGGCAAAAATCGGGCGGCCGGCGTTAGCGGCGCGGGTAAGGCCGCCATCGGAAATCAGGTGGTCCGCGGCCAGGATCTGCGCGGTATCTTCGCCGCCGCCGAGGGTGTAGATATCCAGTGTCTCGGGCACGGGTTCGCCCAAGCGGATGGGGTGAATCTCCGCCTCGAAGCCGCGCATGCGGGCGCGCTGGCGCAGGACGAGGGCGTTGCCGTCGTCGCCGTAGGTACCGAGGACGTCGGGAAGCACTAGGCCGATATTAAGCATTGGTGGCCTCCTTGGAAAGCGCCTTCTTCAAATCGCGGAAGGCGGTGTAGTTGGCGAGGACCTCGATGCGGCCCTCCGGGCAGGCGGCGAGCGCGTCCATCGGGTCCGGGATGAGCTCGTGGGAAATATCGGCGTAGACCAAGCGCACGGCCAGGTCGGTGCCGCGCTCGCCGGCGGCCTTGACGCTTAAGCCGTTGAAGCCTTCGAATTTCACGTCCCACAGCCAGGACATGTCGATGCCATCGGCCACCTGGCCGTTGGTGGCGATGACCAGGCCATCGGCGCTGCGGTCCACCATGGACAGGGCTTCTTGCCAGCCGGCCGGGTTCTTGGCCAGCAGCAGGCGAATTTCGCGGCCCTTCCAGTGGATGGTGGAGTAGCGGCCGGCGACGTCGTCGATGCCTTCGGCGGCCGCAATGGCCTTATCGAGGTCCACACCGAAGCCCTGCACGGCCGCGGCGATGGCTTGGGCGGCGTTGCCCCGGTTTGCGCGGCCGGGCAGCGCCAGGTTCAGCGGGCGCTTGGCGGTCGGGGTGATGATGCCATGCTTATCGACGCCCCAGGTAGGCTGCGGCCGGCGGAATTCGCGGCCGTCGGCAAGCGGCTTAACGGCGTACCAGTCATCCTCGGTGCGCACGACGTGCCCGCCGGTGCGCGGGCAGGTGACGGAATCGCCGAGCCAGCCGGCACCGGCCGAGACCCAAATGACATTCTTGGCGTCATAGGCCACGGAGGTCATGAGCACGTCGTCGCAATTGGCGATGACGAGCATGTCTGGGTGAGCCTCCACGGCGCCGCGCAGGGCGCGCTCAATCTTGTTGATTTCGCCCACGCGGTCCAGCTGATCGCGGGTGAGGTTGAGCAGGACTAGGGCCTGCGGGTTGAGGTTATCGGCTACGTGGGGCACGTGGAGCTCGTCTACCTCGAGGACCAGGTGGGAGGCATCTTTGCCGGCCATGAGCGCGGAGATGATGCCGGCGTCCATGTTGTCGCCGCCGTCGTTGGTGGCTACGGTGTGCTCGGCGCGGACAGCGGCGGCCAACATGCGGGTGGTGGTGGACTTGCCGTTGGTGCCGGTAACCAGCACGGCCGGACGCCCACCGCCCAGGTTGGTCATGATGGAAGGGTCAATGGCATTGGCGATTAGACCACCGATCATTCCGCCGGCGCCACGGCCGGTGGCGCGGGAAGCGGTGGTGGCCAGCTTCGCGGCGGTAGTGGCGGTGGTGGTGCGCAACTTCTTCAGCGCACCCGGGACTCTAAAACTCATGTCCCCTAGGGTAGTCGCGCGGGCGGCTTAGTCGTTCTTTTTCGCCGCCGAGCCGCCAGAATTTCGGCGGCCCCTGCCACGACCACCGCGGCCGCCGCGGCGCCGACGGCGCTTCTGGTTCTTGCCGCCGCCCTTTTTGTTGTGCTGCGGCGAGCGTTGGGCCCGCGGCGCTGGCTTAGTAGGTTCGGGTTCGGGCTCGGCGTCTTCGATGCGCGTGAGGGCGTCAAGAAACGCGGCGTCCGACATCAGCGGGATGCCCTTGCGGTGGGCATGCATGGGTTTTCCCACCAGATCCGTGGTGACATTGCAGACGACCAGCGAGGACTCGCGGGTAAGTTTCTCGGAATAGTTGAGCTCTTCGCGCATGAGCGCGGCGATGATGGTGTCTGGGTCCTCGAGGATTTCCGGTGCGACCACGATTTCCATGCCGCGGCGCAGCTCCTTGCCCGGCTCATATTTGCCGGGGTTGTGGTGCTGCATGGGGGCCTCGGCGGCGTCGACGCGCACGTGGGAGCGTTGCAGGCCGAAGCGATCGGCGCGCACGTCCTCCGGCGTATAGCTGCGCACCGTGCCGCCTTCTTGCTTGCGGTAGAGCGCGATGAGCAGCTCGGTGTCCTCGCGCGAAGTCTCCGGCTCGGGCCGGCCGGCGCGCTCCACCGAGGCCTGCGGCGTGGCGTCTAGGCCGCTCTGCTTGGCGACGCCCCCCAGCCGCACATCATTCGCCCGCACCTGCTGCGCGTAGGAGGTGGCCAAGGTATCGATAATGCGAACCGGCGTGGGGACGTGCCCGACCTTTTGGCGGCGCCGGCGTCCCTTATTGCGGCCGCGATTGCGCGCTCGGTTTTGGCGCGCGGCGGCCATCATGGCGCGGCGGGCCTCGGCGACGAGAAAGCCCCAGGTATAGGGGAGATCGTGGACGATGAGCGTGCGGCCGTCGATAAGCTTGTCCAGCGATTTAAGGATCTTGCCAAAAGCCGGTGCCTGCTCAATATCGGTGGTGCTCAGCCCGTGGAGGTGGCGCGGCCCGGCGTCGATATCGGGCTTGAGGACGGCGTGGAAGAGCTGGCCTTGTTCGCCGGCGTCGTTGAAAGCAACGGCGTCGATAGTCACGATGCGCCCGGTGCTGGGGTGGATGCCGGTGGTCTGTAGGGTCAGCGCCACGTAGGGGTAGTCGGCCGCATCGGTGGATGAGTCGGCTTGCTGCTGCTGTGGCTTTTGGTGAGCCGCCTCCGGCGCGGCAGGTCGCTCGTGACGGGCAGGTGGGTGCGGCTTCGGTTTTGGCTTGGGTTTTGCAGCGTCCGGTTCGCCGGACGGCCGCACTGCGCGGCGCGGCCTAGCGCGTCGCTGTTCTGCGCCCGGTTTGGGCGCTGTGGACCTGGCCGCGTGGCGCGAAGCCACGGTCGCGGGCGACGGCGCTGGGGCCGGCGCCGACGTGTGCTGCGGGGAGGGGCCAGGTGTGTTGTTCATTAAACTCAGTGTAGTATCCCGCATTTCGCGCAGGGGGACAGGGCGCGCTGCTTATTTTTCCAAGTCGATGACAATGACCTTCGGCGGGGTCGTTGGCTCCTCGGACTCCTCAGGGCGCCCCGGTGCTTCCGGCTCTGCGGGCTCTGCTGGCTCTGCCGGTTTCTCCGGTTCTTCCGGCTCTTCCGGCTCGGACGGTACCAGCGGCACCTCCGGTTCGAGCTCTACAGGGATCTCTGGTTCGGGGGTGGGGTCGATTTCTGAGCCAGGGATCGTCGTCGTAGGAGCAGTAGTCTCCGGCTCTGGCGTCGGCTCGAGCTCGGAACCTGCGATAGTGGTGCTTGGCGCGGTGGTAACCGGCGCCGGCTTAGGCTCAGGCTCGGACTCCGAGGTCAGCAACGGAGACGTCGTGGTAGGTGCGGTCGACTCCGAGGGCTTTGAATCCGAGGACGCAGGCTCTGAAGATTCGGGCTCGGGCTGTGCCGAAGTGGACGTAGAGGACGCAGAGGTAGAGGTAGACGTAGACGAGTCTGCAGCCTGGGTCGGCTCAGACGTTGGCTCGCTCGTGGCAGAACTGGTGGCGGAGCTGGAAGGCTCTGCGGTCTGCTTTTCCGTCGAGGCTGCGGTGGTAGTTTCAGCCGTCGTTTTCTTGGAAGTTGTCTTTTCCGAGGTAGACGTGCTTGAGGTCGGCAGGTCGGACGGCTCGGCAGGCGAGGATGCCTCAGAGGAGGGCTCCGCAGATGTCGTGTTCTTCGTGGACTCGGTGGTCTGGGAAGGCTTTGCGGTCTGCTTTTCCGTCGAGGCTGCGGTGGTAGTTTCAGCCGTCGTTTTCTTGGAAGTTGTCTTTTCCGAGGTAGACGTGCTTGAGGTCGGCAGGTCGGACGGCTCGGCAGGCGAGGATGCCTCAGAGGA
>NZ_JAKRDX010000011.1:0-89950 GCF_022347235.1 Corynebacterium tuberculostearicum | reverse complement strand
CCCATTTGTAGAACGAGGAGCGATTGAGCTTTAACACCTGGCACATCCGCTTAACCGAGAATTCGGTTCGGTGGTCATAGACAAACTGGAAGCGGATCACCAGTGAGTCTCTTCGGCAAAATATTTCGCGGCCTTGCGCAGGATGTCACGTTCTTCGCGCAGCTTTGCGTTCTCTTTTTCTAACTGGCGGATCCGTTCGGAATCATTCGCTGCTTGGACCTTGTCGCGCATGCTTTTTGTGCGGGCACGTTTGCCGGTGCCGTACTTCTTGATCCAAGAATGCAGCGAGGCACGGTTGATACCGAGCTCTGCTGATGCTGAGTTCAGTGAGAGGTCCTCATTGTTTTCGTAGAGGGCCACGGCATCGCGTTTGAACTGTTCGGAGTACCTGGACATGGTGGTAGATTACCTTTCTTCCAGCCCGACTGGGCTGGATATCAGGTGTCCACCAAACAGGGGTCAGGTCCGGCACTAGGCCCATTGAGCAGTACAGCATACTCCGAACGGGTAGGAATAGGCGTTAGATGGGGAGAGATTGCGTTCTCACCACTATTGAATGTCGCAGGGAACCTAATTGATGCGTCTCCGACTTGGGCAGGTGTGCTCAGGGAATTCGCTGAGAATCAAGAAGATGCCCGTGATTATTTTTCGCAGCGGCTTAAGGAGATTTAACGGTGGCTGACTTCTCTTCTGAAAGACCGCTAGATGTTTCTGGGACTAGGGTCTTATTCGGTATCGGCACTGCGCTGCCGGGATCTTTGCTCTTGTCTTTTTCGTGTGAAGGTGGCAGTGAGGGCTGGTGGGACGCTGCGACTGGTGCGGTTTTGATTGTGTGTGCAGTGATTCTTATCGGTTGGGCTGCATTGAGGAAGGCGGTGCGTCGTCAAGCGCTGTGGGGCCTGCTATTTGTTGTCTACGGGGCTCTAGGCGCGCTACTTGTTCCTGGTGGTAGCATCCGGTTCGTCACGGTGTGCCTCTGGGTTGGTTTGATGAGTAATGTTTGGGTAGCGCTGCGGCAGCCCGTCAGGATCTAAATTCCGGCTTTTGGTTTGCGGGTTGTAGAATAGGGCCGGTATTTCTGTGCTAGTTCCAACCAAGAAAGGGTAGGGCTGAATGTCGGAGCGCAATCACAATGGGCGAGGCGGACGTGACCGTAAGCCACGCAATAACAAGGGCCGTGATTTTAAGGGCGATTCCCGGAAGAAGAAGTCTTTTTCGCCGCAGCGCTCCGGTTACCGTGAGGAACGCATTAACCGTCGCATGAGTGACCCAGACATCCCGGCAGAGGTAGATGTCAACGACCTGGACCCGATGGTGCTGCAGGACCTGAAGTCGCTATCGAAGGAGAACTCCGAGGCCGTCGCTAAGCATATGATCATGGCCGCGACGTGGATGGAAGATGATCCTAAGCTCGCATTGCGGCATGCGCGTGCCGCCAAGGACCGCGCTGGCCGCGTCGCCATTGCTCGTGAGGTCAATGGCATTGCTGCGTATCGTGCGGGCGAGTGGAAGGAAGCCCTTGCTGAGCTGCGTGCCGCGCGACGCATTTCCGGTGGCCCCGGAATGCTTGTAGTAATGGCTGATTGCGAGCGCGGCTTGGGCCGCCCGGAGAAGGCGCTGGAGCTAGGTCGTGCGGAGGAAGCATCGGAACTTGATGAAGAGTCCAAGATTGAGCTGGCAATTGTTTTGGCCGGCGCCCGCCTAGACATGGGGCAAGCTGAGTCCGCGGTTGTCACCATTCAACGCGCACATCCTGACCGCGATGCCCGCGGGGTAAGCGCGTGCCGTCTCGCTTATGCCTACGGTAATGCTCTGCTTGAAGCAGGCCGAAAGGACGAGGCTCGGGACTGGTTTGAGCACGCAGTTTCTATTGATGAAGGCGACTGGACCGATGCTGCCGAGCGCCTTGAGGAGTGCAAGTAGTGACGGTTCTCAGCAAGCACGACGCTCTGCTTCTCGATCTCGATGGCACCGTGTGGGAAGGCGGTCGCCCGCTTTCTAACGTGGTGGACGTCATCAACACCTGCGGAGTGCCGGCAGTTTATGTGACCAACAATGCTTCCCGCAGCCCACAGGCAGTGGCGAAGATGCTGGCAGACATCGGTCTCACGGCGGGTACGGAACAGATCGTTACCTCTGCGCAAGCGGTGCTCCAACTCGCGGCGGAGGAGGTCCCAGCTGGGGCCAAGCTCCTTATTATCGGCGCCGATTCCCTCCGTGACTTGGCCCGAGAGATGGGCTTCAAGGTAGTTTCCAGCGCCGATGACAAGCCTGCTGCCGTAGTGCAAGGCTTTGACCGCTCTGTTGGCTGGGAACACTTGACTGAAGGTGCCTTGGCCATTCGTCAGGGGGCCAAGTTCTTTGCTTCGAATCTCGATACCTCTTTGCCAATTGAGAGAGGTCTTGCTGTGGGAAATGGTTCTCTGGTTGCCGCCATCCAGTCAGCCACCGGGGTAGAGCCGGTATCTGCTGGCAAGCCCGAGCCGGCCATGTTTACTTTTGCGGCAAAGCAAATCGGCGCGAAGAAGCCACTTGCTGTGGGCGACCGTCTGGATACTGATATTGCAGGTGGTAACTCTGCTGCAATGGATACCTTCCATGTGCTCACCGGCGTTTCTGGTGAGTTGGAGCTGATCGAGGCACCTGTGGAGGCACGCCCTAACTTTATTGGTGCAGGAATGCACGAGTTGGCCCTTCCTGTCTCCGTCGCTCGTCCCGGAGCACAGGGTGGATTTACGGCGCGGTGCGATGGCCATGACCTTCTGCTCGAGGGCGGCGACGAAAAGTCTACCTCCGTTCAGGCATTGCGCACCGTGTTGGAAGTTGCATGGGCCATGCCGTCGCCGCCGCGCTATATTCAGCCGCGTAGCGAGCGGGCGGAGAAGGTTGTTGCACAATGGCGGTAAAGCCGCACGACTTCCGAGCCGTCAAGGAGCCGGCAGAGATCGATGCGGAAGTAGCAGAGATCCTTGGAGAAGACGCAGCGGATTTGGCCGCTGAAGTAGATCAGCTTGATCGCGCTCACAATGTGTTGCGCGATGCATTGCAGGAGAATTAATGCCCCCACAACGTCGTAGATTAGATGCGGAGCTGGTGCGCCGAAAGATTGCGCGGTCACGTGAGCAGGCACGGGAGATGATTAAGTCCGGCCGTGTCACGGTGGGTGGCTTCAAGGCGCAGAAGCCGGCGTCGATTGTAGAGCCCGAGGTTTCCATCAAGGTAGAGGAAGCCGAAGAAGACAAGTGGGCTTCACGTGGCGCCCACAAGCTTTTGGGCGCCTTGGCGGCGTTCGACGTCGACATGAACGGCCGCATCCTCGATGCCGGCGCTTCTACCGGTGGCTTTACGGACGTGTGCCTGGAACACGGTGCGCAGGAAGTGCTGTCTGTCGACGTGGGCTATGGGCAGCTGCTCTGGCGCCTGCAAAACGATGATCGCGTCACCGTTTTAGACCGTACGAATATCCGGAATTTAACGCTGGAGCTTACCGACGGCCCCTGCGACGGCATGGTAGGCGACTTGTCCTTCATTTCCCTCCGCTTGGTATTGCCCGCCGTTGTGGAGTGTCTGAAGGACGGCGCTTGGTTGTTGCCTATGGTGAAGCCGCAATTCGAAGTGGGCAAGGAGCGCCTCGGAAGCGGTGGAGTGGTTCGTTCGCCGGAGTTGCGTAAAGAAGTAACCAGGGAAGTCGCTGAATTTGCGTTGTCCCTGGGGCTTAGCATGCATGGGGCTGTGGCATCCCCGCTGCCTGGGCCAAGCGGCAATGTGGAGTACTTCCTGTGGCTGAAAAAGGACGGTCAGCCAACAGATCTGGCTAGAGTGGAAGAAATGATTGACCGCGCAGTCGAGGAAGGCCCACAATGACACGTGAGATCCTGTTGGTGCCTCATGCCAACCGGCAACAGAACTTGGAGGCGACGTCGCGCGCGGCAGAACTCCTACAAAATGCGGGAATTACTGTTCGAGTGTGCGCGGACGAAAAGGTACTGCCGGGATTAAAGCATGTACCTCACACTGAAGATGCGGCCGCAGGGTGCGAATTGGTGTTGGTTTTGGGCGGCGATGGTACCTTCCTCCGTGCCGCCGACATGGCGCGTGCCGTAGATATTCCGGTGCTGGGCATCAACCTAGGCCACGTGGGATTTCTGGCAGAGTGGGAGGTCGAATCCCTCGATCAGGCCTTGGTGCGGGTCATTGAAAAGCGCTACCGCATTGAAGACCGCCTCACCATTGATGTGTCCATCTTTGATGAGGAGGGAACCCTTCTCAACCGCAGCTGGGCGCTAAATGAGGCTTCGGTAGAAAATCAAAACCGATCCGGCGTGCTCGATGCAATCTTGGAAGTTGACCGCCGGCCAGTGTCTTCCTTCGGCTGCGATGGCGTGCTGATTTCCACGCCCACTGGATCCACCGCCTATGCGTTTTCCGCAGGCGGTCCGGTGTTGTGGCCCTCCCTAGATGCAATCTTGGTAGTGCCGAATAATGCGCATGCACTGTTTACCAAGCCATTGGTTGTATCGCCCAATTCCTTAGTGGCCGTCGAATCGACGATGCGCACGACTCCAGCCACCGTGATATTAGATGGCTTCCGCGAGTTCGCGATGCCACCAGGGGCACGTGTGGAAGTAGTGCGAGGCGAGCGTCCGGTGCGGTGGGTACGCTTGGATGACCAACCTTTTACTGACCGTTTAGTCTCGAAGCTGCGCCTGCCCGTAGAAGGGTGGCGCGGGCCGAAGGAGAAGTAGTGCTCGTCGATATTTCCATCAATGATCTGGGCGTCATTAGCCAGAGCTCTGCGGAACTATCCGCGGGTCTTACCGTGCTTACCGGCGAGACCGGTGCGGGTAAGACCATGGTGGTTACTGGTTTGAGGCTCTTAGCCGGTGGTCGCGCGGATGCCTCCCGGGTGCGCGATGGCGCGAAAAAGGCCGCCGTGGAAGGACATTTTTCTTCCGCGAAAGATTCTATCCGCGAACTGGTGGAGTCTGTTGGCGGTGAGCCCGACGAAAATGGCGAGTATATCGTTTCACGCACGGTCTCTGCCGCGGGAAGATCGCGGGCCTATTTAGGCGGCCGTGGAGTACCGGCTGCAACCCTGGGCGAGTTCGCGCGCGAGCTTATTACGGTCCACGGGCAGAATGACCAGCTGCGTTTGCTCGCGCCCGAGGAACAACTGGGTGCGGTTGATCGTGCGGATCCGAAATTGGCGCGTGTGCGAGAGCGCTATACCAAGGCCTTCAAACAGTGGCGCAGCCTCGCGAAGGACTATAAGAGGCGCACGGAGCAGCGCCGCGAGTTGGCGCAGGAAGTTGACCGTCTGCAATTCGCCGTCGATGAGATCGATGGCATTGCCCCAGAACCCGGCGAGGATGAGGAACTAGTGCAGCTGGTTCGCAAGCTACAGGACGTCGATGGGCTGCGCGAGTCCGCGGAAGTTGCGTTGGCTGCGATCGACGGCACCGAGGGACTGGAAGAGGCCGCCTCGGCACTGCTAGGCCGGGCGGTTTCTGCCTTGGCGGGGTCCACCGATAAGGAACTGGCGGCCTTAGGCGAACGGCTCAGCGAGATCTCGACGCAGTTGGGCGATATCTCCGGCGAGCTCGGTGGGTATCTAGCCGGGCTGCCGGCGGATCCACACCTGTTGGAAAAGTCCCTCCAGCGGCAACAGGAATTGCGCACGTTGACCAGGAAGTATGCGGGGGATATTGATGGAGTTGTAGCTTGGCGCAATGAAGCAGCGGCAAAGCTCGAGTCCATGGATACCTCTACAGAAGCCCTGGAGGAGCTAAAAAAGCAGGTCAAAGAAGCCGAAGCGGTGATGATTGAGCGGGCAGGGGAGCTGACAAGGGGGCGTCGGAAAGCAGCGAAGGCCTTGGGCGAGCAGGTAACGCAGGAGCTCCACGGATTGGCCATGCCGAATTCGACCTTGACGGTCGAGCTTACGCAGGCGAAGTACTCAAAGTCCGGCGCAGACGCGGCCGAGTTGCAATTGAACGGCAAGCCGATTGCCTCTGCTGCCTCGGGCGGCGAACTCTCCCGTGTCATGCTGGCCTTGGAGGTCGTGCTGGCGGAGGAAGACGGCGCCACCTTGGTCTTCGATGAGGTTGATGCAGGCGTGGGTGGCCGCGCAGCGGTAGAGATCGGCCGGCGCTTGGCGCGCTTGGCGGTACACAACCAAGTGATTGTGGTGACCCACTTGCCGCAGGTGGCCGCGTATGCTGATGCTCACCTGCATGTATCGAGGGAGAAATTTACCTCTGGCGTGGCCGAGCTGTCACAGGAGGAGCGCGTAGAGGAATTGGCTCGCATGCTGGCGGGCTTGGACGATACCGAGACCGGTCGCGCGCACGCGCAGGAGCTTTTTGACCGCGCACAGGAAGAAGCTTCCGCGCGCCTCACCCACTCGAAACCATAATCACGCCACAATAGGGCCCATGGCTCTGTTTTCCCGTAACCCCGAGCAGCCTGGTGTACTGCGCGATTGCACTCCAGGCGCTAAGGGGATGAAAAAGTTTAGTGAAGGCGATGTCGCCGTAATTGATGCGGCCAATATCTCTCGCCACGAGGCTCAAACTCTCGTAGACCTTAAGCCCTCCGCAGTCATTAATGTGGCGGAATTTTCTACCGGCACGGTCCCTAATTATGGCCCGCACATGTTGCTTGACGCCGACATTACCCTCCTTGAAGGCGTTGGGCAGTCCTTTGTTTCCGAGTTCAAAGAGGGCAAAAAGGCGCGCATCGGGGAGGACGGCACCGTCTTTAGCGGCGATAAGGCGCTCGGCACCGGCCGCGTGGTAACCCGTGAGCGAGCAGAAAAGAACTTCACCGCGGCGCAGGGCGCGCTGATTGACCACATGGAATCCTTCTTTGGCAATTCCATTGATTTCATTAACTCGGAAGGCCCGCTGCTTATCGACGGCCTCGGCGTCCCCGCCTCCGGCTCCGAAATTGCCGGCCGCAAGGTTGTGCTCTTTTCGCCTACCGATCGGCACCGCGAACAGCTCAAGCAGCTGCGCAACTTTATCCGTGAGTATGAGCCGCTGCTGATTGCAGTGGGAGCAGCGGCAGATTCGTTGTTGGCCCAAGGGTATAAGCCAGATTTCATTATTGGGGATCCCAATAGCGTGAGCGATGAAGCCCTGCGCTGCGGCGCCCGCGTAATCGTGCCTGCGGACCCGGAAGGGGAGGTAGAAGGCCTCGACCGCATCCAGGACCTCGGCATCGGTGCGATGACCTTCCCCGCAGCAACGCATTCAGGTACCGACCTGGGCCTGCTCTTTGCGGACTACCACGGCGCGGACCTCATCGTGCAGGCCGGCGGCGGGGTAGACCTCGATGATATCTTTGCAGACCGCACCAACCCCTCGGCCGTGCTGTCCCGCCTTAAGGCCGGTACCAAGGTGGTTGACGCCGATGCGGTAATCAATCTCTACAGTGCGCCTTCCTCCAACCTCGGCTGGCTGTGGGCAGTGCTGGGCATCTTGGTTGCCATTGCGGCGGTCATCCTCATCGTCGGTTTTGGCGGCAGCCAAGACTTTGCTAGCAACCTTAGCGAAACCTGGTCTAGCCTCTTTGGGGGCGCATAAGGTATGGCAAAGACTGAGCTTGTAGCAGGCTTGGGCTTCGGCGCCGCGGTTGGCGTAGCCTTAGGCGCCCTGGTGATTGCGCCAAACCTGACCACCAGCATGGCAGACGACGATCCGATCCGCGAGGAGCACCGCAAGGTGGTCCAAGACAATAAGATTCTGCAGACCCAAAATGACGCCAGCGATAAGATCGTTGGGGATTCTGGGGCGGAAATGGTTGATGGAGCCTTGTCTCAGCGCCCAGTACTCATCGTGACCACCGATGACGCCAATGGCGGCGACGTAGACGCTATCCGGAAGCTCTTGAAGTCTTCCGATGCCACCGAGGCCGGCGAGATTAAGCTGACCAAGGACTTCTTGCGCCCCGAAACTAAGGACAAGCTGCTTCCCATCTTGAAAGATACTGCGCCCAAGAAGGCAGATATCAAGGACTTGGATTCGGCCGGAGCCCTTGGTGGTGAGGTGCTAGGCACTGCGCTGTCTATGGATCCTGAGAGCACGAAGCCTTTGGCCTCGGTAGACGAGCGTGCAGACGTGCTCCATAAGCTGCGCGACGAGGGCTTTATTGATTACGAGGATGGCACCATCGTGCCTGCCCAGGCCATTATCGTGGTCTCTGGCAATGGCCTGCGTGGTTACCCGTCCAGCGCACTGGCAGAATTTGCCACCGGGTTGGATGATGTCAATGGGTCCGTGGTGTTGAGCGGGCGCACCAAGCAGACCCAGGATGATAAGGCGCTAGCCCAGGTGCGTGATCAGGACGCGGAGCTGTCTACGGTCGATAGCACCGAACGGGCAGTGGAGCGCATTGCGGTCATTCTGGCCACCCAGGAACAACTTGATGGTGGCCAGGGTGACTATGGCGCCACCGAAACTGCTGACTCCGCCTTGCCGGGAAAGGAATAGCCCATGGCGCATGATTTCAAGGTGCTTGATTCGCAGCTGCTTGTCGAAGCCCCCATTCTCGCCCTCCGCCGCGACGAGGTAGTCATGCCCGGTGGCGTTTCTGCCTCCCGGGAAGTAGTCGAGCACCTAGGTGCTGTGGCCGTTGTGGCAGTGGACTCAGACGAGCGTATTGCGATGGTGTACCAGTACCGCCACAGCGTGGGAAAGCGCCTGTGGGAACTGCCGGCGGGATTGCTCGACGTACGCGGTGAGGATGAGCTAACCGGCGCGCAGCGTGAGTTGCAGGAAGAGGCCGGTTTGAGCGCACAGACTTGGTCCGTGCTGACGGACCTTGTCACCTCGCCGGGTTTCTGCGAAGAGGCGGTTCGCGTATTCCTCGCCTCGGAGCTTTCCGACGTCCCCCGGATGGAGGCTACCGGGGATGAAGAGGCTGATATGGAAGTCGCCTGGGTGGGCCTCGACGAGGCCGTCGACAAAGCGCTGCGCGGTGACATCGTCAATTCCATTGCCTGCAGCGGTATCTTGGCCGCCTACGCTGTGCTGCGCGGCGGCAAGCAGACCCGCAGCGTGGAGGAGCCGTTCGACCTTCGACCGACCTCGATGAGCTCCCGCCGCACGGGCGCGGACCTAAAGCAGCTGTGAGTGCGCTAGAAAACATAGCGCAGACCTGGCTTAATCATCTAGCAGTCGAGCGCGGCGTTTCCGCCAATACCTTGAGCAACTATCGCCGCGATGTCCGCCGCTACCTTGCATGGCTGGGGGATAACGGGGTAGAGGATCTGCGGTCGGTGACGCGACCGATGGTGGAGGCTTATCTTAAAGACCTGCGCTCACACATGGCTGTGTCCTCATCCAACCGAGCGCTCATCGTTGCTCGCGGACTGCATAAATTTGCCGTGTCAGAAGGCGTAGTGGACGTCGATGTTGCGGTTGAGGTAACCCCTCCGTCAACCGGGCAGCATTTGCCGGAGACATTATCGGTAGATGAGGTCACCGCCCTCATTGAAGCGACTCCTACTGAGACCCCGGTAGATGTGCGCGACCGCGCCCTGCTGGAGATGCTCTATGGCACCGGCGCGCGAATCTCGGAAATTGTCTCCCTCAACGTTGATGACGTGTCTTCCGCGCAAGAGGTAATACGCCTGCGGGGCAAGGGAGACAAAGAACGGATTGTGCCAGTGGGCTCGCATGCCCGCCAGGCTCTCGATGCCTACTTGGTGCGGGCGCGACCGGCGCTGAGCAAAGGTAAAACGCCGGCGCTGTTTCTCAATACCCGCGGTGGGGCTTTATCCCGTCAAAGTGCGTGGACTGTGTTGAAGACTGCAGCGCAGCGGGCGCAATTGGGAAAATCCATTTCTCCGCACACCTTGCGGCATTCTTTTGCGACGCACCTGCTTGAAGGCGGCGCAGATGTGCGCACCGTGCAAGAATTACTGGGACATTCCTCGGTGACAACAACGCAAATATATACTCACGTCACTGCCGATTCCTTGCGTGAGGTTTGGCGCACTGCGCACCCTCGTGCCTAAGAAAGGACCTATATGTTTTCAACTCGTGTAGCTGGCGCGGTGCTTTCTACCGCCTTGTTTTTCCCAGCGGTGGCACACGCGCAGCTGCCGCCAGAGGTAGAGGCAGCTATTGCCGCTCCCATTTCGGTTCCTGCCGGCCAGACCACGACTGTAAGCTTGCCCGTGCCGGCCGAAGCCAACTACTCCGGCGATGGGTGGAACGTGTCTGCCTCAGGTACCTCCGCTACCATCACCGCCCCGGCAGATGGCGGCCAAATCTCGGTTCCTGTCTCCGCCCAAGGCATGAATGCAACCCTGACGCTGGTAGCCGATGGTTCGGTTGCGCAGGAGGACATTCAGGAAGAAATTGACGGCGCGGAAGGCGGCCCGAACCCAGCGCCAGCGCCGGATCCGGGCTCTGATAAGCCGGCTCAAGGTGACAAGGCGCCAGCCGGAAAAGATGCCGAGGGCGGAGATGACAAGCCCGCGCCGGCGAAAGAAGATAGCAACTTGCCGGTTGTTCCAGGTAAAAAGCCGGAGCGCAAGCCTGCTGGGGAAGCCAACCTTGAAGGCGCGGAATACGTCAACCTTGAATCGAAAATCGAAGGCAATACAATTACCGCAAAGATGGGCCTCAAGCAGGCCTATGACCTCTACCAGCAGTTCAAGGACACGCAAGAAAATGACGTCACGCTGCGCTACCTCGATGGCGAGGGCAATATTATCCAAGGCGTAGAGCGTGACGTGGATGCCTCTTCTCGAACCCTCACCTTGACCTATCCGGAGGGCGAGGCGCCTGATAATCCCTTCATCATGCAGTTGCTGCGCAATGACGGTTCCGGGGCCGCACTCATCGTCACGTTGCAGGACCCTAACTATCAATCCGCCGCGGAAAACCTCGATGAGCGCCAGCAAAAGGACCCCAAAGAAGAAGACGGCGGCTCACATTTGGGCTGGATTATTGGAGGGGCAGCCGCGGCGGTACTCATCGCACTCATAGCCCTGGTGGCAATTCTCAAACGCCGTTCTAGTCAACGCTAAACGCTTGATATAGGCTAAGTCTCGGTACTTTTAACCTGTAACGGGTACGCTTTAATGACAACGTTGTAATCAACCCTAAGCCAAGTGTCATGGTCCGGAACTTGGCGTCAAGGAAGCAGGTGTGACTGTGAGCGAAGAGGGTCTATTTTCTGCCTCTGACGTAGAGGTGGGGCTGACCGGTCGTCCTATCCGTGAGCTACCGGAACCCGCACCCTTGGAAAAGCATGGGCCGGCCACCATCATTTCGATGTGTAACCAAAAAGGTGGCGTAGGTAAAACCACTTCAACCATCAATATGGGCGCGTGCTTGGCCGAGTACGGCCGTAAAGTCCTCTTGGTTGACCTTGACCCCCAGGGTGCGCTTTCGGCGGGACTCGGGCTCACGCATGACGATATCGAGGACACTATCTATGACGTGATGCTCGATAGCCACACCTCTATTCATTCCGCTATCCAGCACACCGGGGTATCGGGCTTAGATCTGGTGCCGGCGAATATCGACCTTTCCGCCGCGGAGATTCAAATGGTCAATGAGGTCGGTCGCGAGCACACCCTTGCCCGCGCCCTGCGTCCGGTGCGCCGCGATTATGATTTCATCATTATTGACTGCCAGCCTTCCTTGGGCCTGCTTACCGTCAATGCCCTTGCTTGCTCACAGGGTGTGATCATCCCTATGGAGTGCGAGTTCTTCTCCCTGCGCGGTTTGGCGCTGTTGACCGATACCGTGGAAAAGGTTTCTGATCGCATTAACTTTGACCTTGAGGTCATGGGAATCCTAGTGACCATGTTCGATCGCCGGACCAAGCACGCCCGGGAAGTTATGTCCCGAGTGGTGGACTACTTTGGCGATAAGGTCTTTGACACCGTCATTACCCGGACCGTTCGGTTCCCAGAGACTTCGGTAGCCGGCGAGCCGATTACTACCTGGGCGCCAAGCTCCCCGGCCACGCAGCAGTACCGGAACTTGGCCAAAGAGGTCATTGAGCGCTCGACCGTTTAAGGTATCGTGACCCAGCCGGAAATTACGGGCTTTCGCATTGCACTGCGGAATTTTGAAGGCCCTTTTGACCTGCTTTTGCAGCTTATTCAGTCCAAGAAGATGGACGTGACTGACGTTGCGCTGTCAGAAGTGACGGACGAATTCGTGGCGTATACACGCCAGCTGGGAGAGTCCGCTGATCTGGATGAGACCACTGAGTTTTTGTTGGTGGCAGCTACGCTTTTGGATTTGAAGGCGGCGCGGCTTCTGCCGCGCGGTGATGTCGACGATATTGAAGACTTGGAACTGCTGGAGTCGCGCGACCTCCTTTTTGCCCGCCTGTTGCAGTACAAGGCTTATAAGCAAGCAGCCGACCAATTCGCCGTGTGGCAGCGCGAGGCACAGCGCAGCTATCCGCGAGCGGTTTCCATCGAGGAGAGGTTTGCTGAACTCTTGCCTCCAGTTTCGCTCGGTCATACGCCGGCCAGCTTTGCCGAGCTTGCCGCGGGCGTGTTCCGCCCCAAGCCACCGGAGGAAGTGGCAACCGGTCACGTGCACGCCGTAGCAGTATCCGTACCGGAGCAGGCCGGCAAGATTTTGGAAACACTCAAGCTACTCGGTGCGGGGCAATGGACCAGCTTTGGTGCGCTAACCCGCGACTGTACGGTTTCTATGCAGGTAGTGGGGCGTTTCTTGGCCCTGTTGGAGTTGTACAAAGCCAAGGCAGTTGATGCACAACAAGAAGAAGCGCTGGGTCAGCTGGACCTATCGTGGACAGGCCTGGATGTTGACCCAGCGGTAGTTGCAGCAGCGAACTGGGACTAAGGCCGCTGCTGGATGAATTCCAGCGTCTCGGGGGAGAGATCGCGGTCGGAGTAGACGCGTACGTCTGGTTCCTCGGGGTTGTCCTCGGTGCCTATGCGGCGCCCTTCCCATACTTGTTGGAGCCCTTGCTTTTCGATGACCCGGATGGCCGCCGGGTGATTTGTGGTCACGCGGGCGGTAATCGGGGAGTTGGGGTCCACCTGGCGGATGCTCTTCACCGCCTCGGAGGTGATCTCGGTGGCAAAACCGGCACCCCAATGGGCGGGGCGCAGGCGGTATTTGATGTCCCAGAAGTTTGCCTCTTCGACGAAGATTGCACCGCCGACGCCGACGAATTCCGAAGGGTTGTGGCGCATATACGCGGCCCAAGGGCCGAAGTGGTGAGCGTCCCACGACTGGGAGGATGCTTGTGCGAGTGCACGCGTGGTGCGGATATCGGCAAAGCGCCCATTGGGACGGTGGCTCCAGATACGTCCGTCGCTGTAGACCTTGTGGGTCTCTTCGGTATTAGCGGCGGACAGCGGGATGAGGATGAGTCTGTCGGTGCGAGTGATGGTTTCCATGACAATATGTTAGACGAGTCACAGTGGGGAACGAAAGTGATTTGGGGAATTTTCTGCAACTTTTTCCTCTCCAGTAAACTTGGGCCTTATGGATCTTCCCCTCATCTCGCAGCTGCGTTCCCGTCTTGAGTCCATATTGCTCGTGCTTGACTCCCCAGCCTCTGTGGAGTCTTTGGCGCGTGCGCTGGGGGCGGAAAGGGACGTCGTCAGTGATTGCTTGCGTTCTATTCAGCGGGAGTTGGATAGTCGCGGTTCTGGTATTGACCTGCGCGAGACTCAAGAGGGGTGGCGCTTTTATACGCGCACCGAAAATGCCGGGGCAGTGGAAGAATTTCTCTTGGATGGCGCCCAAACGAAACTCTCCCGTGCTGCCCTAGAGACTTTGGCGGTAGTGGCTTACCGTCAGCCCGTTACTCGCCAGCAGGTGGCGGCGGTTCGCGGCGTCAATGTCGATGGCGTAATGCGGACCCTTAACCTGCGCGGGTTGGTCCGGGAGCTGCCGCAGGATGAGTTTGAGGGCGCCGCGCACCGGTATGAGACGACGGAATTATTCCTCGAGTTATTGGGGATCGATTCTTTGGAGCGCCTGCCAGACTTGGCGCCGCTGTTGCCTGACGTCGAGGCGATCGACGAAGAGTACTAGCGTGGGGTAGGATTGCCCAGGTAATTTCATATCTTCGAGAGAAAAGGACACGTACGTGACTCCTCCCGCTCGCCGTGACGGCACACCGGATAAGAAGCAGCGAGACAGTGACATCATTGTCTCCAATGCCAAGCCGGCCCGTCACCAGCATGTGTCAAAGAAAAAGCAGAAGGCTACCGCAGAATCCGTAGCCCGCGAATTGGGCGCCGATTGGCTGGTCGATGAAGACAAGCCCAAGGGAGAACGCCTCCAAAAGGTGCTCGCCAAGGCGGGCGTCGCTTCCCGTCGCCACGCAGAAATCCTCATCGATGCCGGCCGAGTTGAGGTCAACGGCAAGATCATCGCCAAGCAAGGCGTCAAGGTAAACCCCTCCGTCGATGTCATCCGAGTAGACGGTGTGCGCGTCAACGTTAATGAGGAGCACGAATATTTCGTGCTCAATAAGCCGCGTGGCATGCAGTCCACCATGTCCGATGACCTGGGGCGCCCGTGCGTGGGTGACGTGGTGTCAGAAAAGGTCGCAGCTGGCCAGCGACTCTTCCACGTCGGCCGTCTCGACGCCGATACGGAAGGCCTGCTCATCCTCACCAATGATGGCGAGTTGGCCAACCGCTTGATGCACCCTAAGTACGAGGTGACCAAGACCTACCTCGCCACCGTATTGGGCGAGGCCGATAGGAAGCTCGTGCGACAGCTCAAGGAAGGCATCGAGCTGGAAGACGGACTGGCAAAGGCCGACTTTGCACAGGTAGTTGATACCAACCAGGGTTATTCCTTGGTGCGTCTCGAGCTGCATGAAGGCCGCAAGCATATCGTGCGCCGCATGTTGAAGGAGGCCGGCTTCCCAGTGCAGCGCCTGGTGCGCACCAAGCTGCATACAGTCCAGCTGGGCGATATGAAGCCTGGCGGCCTGCGTGCCCTCAATTCCAGCGAGCTGACTAGCCTGTACAAGGCGGTGGAGATGTAATGATTTCTAATATGCCGAATGAGGGTCTCATCCTAGCAGTGGATGGCCCATCTGGAACTGGAAAGTCGACCACGTGCCGTGCGCTGGCCAAGCAGCTAGATGCAAAGTACGTCGACACTGGTGCTATGTACCGAGTGGCAACGCTTGCGGTGCTGCGTGAAGGCGTCGACCCTGCTGACACCGCCGCGGTTATTGCGGCTACGGCCAATCTGCCCTTGGGGGTATCCGATGACCCGGACTCCACCGAAGTTCTCCTCGGCGGCGAGGACGTCTCGCGCGTTATTCGCGAAGACGAAGTAACCCGCAACGTGTCTGCCGTATCTGCCATTCCGGAGGTGCGCGAAAATCTGGTTGCGCTGCAGCGCAAGCTCGCCCGCGAGGCTCACCGCGCGATTGTAGAAGGGCGCGATATTGGCACGGTTGTGCTTGCCGACGCCCCCGCTAAGGCATTCATGACTGCCTCTGCCGAGGTCCGCGCTCAGCGCCGCCAAGCCCAGAATGAAAAGGCGGGCATCGCTTCGGATTACGAGACGGTACTCGCAGATGTCCAGCGCCGGGACGCTGCGGATTCTTCCCGCAAGGCCTCACCACTGCGCCCAGCGGAAGACGCAACCCTAGTCGATACCTCCAATATGAGCCCAGAAGATGTGCTGGAAGCTCTGATCAACGTGGTAAAGGAGTCTGTCAATGACTAATCACGATCCCCAGGAAGAGTCGGAGACTCAGTTCCATTACCCGGCCGGTAAGTTCGATGATGAGGTGGTAGAAGCCTCTCCTGGTTGGGCCGCCGATGATTTCAATACCGAGGAATTCGACTATGACTTCGATGACTCGGAATTTGGTGAGGCTGAGTATGGCGACGATTCGAATGCAGAAGAGCCTCTGAGTGAAGAGGAGTGGGAAGAACTCTCCCGTGCTTTCGGTGTGGAGTCCGATGATCACACCGAAGAAGCTTTGTGCACGGTGGCCGTAGTCGGTCGCCCAAATGTGGGCAAGTCCTCCTTGGTCAACCGTTTCCTTGGCCGCCGCGAAGCGGTGGTAGAGGACCACCCAGGCGTTACTCGTGACCGAATTTCCTACGTTGCGGACTGGAATGGCCAGCGCTTTTTGGTGCAGGACACCGGCGGCTGGGATCCCAACGTGAAGGGTATCCATGCGGCGATTGCCCGCCAGGCAGAAGTAGCCATGGAAACCGCCGATGTCATCGTTATGGTAGTGGACACCAAGGTGGGCATCACGGAGACGGATGAGGTCATGGCTCGCCGTCTGCAGAAATCGCCTGTGCCAGTGATTTTGGTATCGAATAAGTTCGATTCCGATAATCAGTACGCGGATATGGCGGAGTTTTATGCCTTGGGCTTGGGCGATCCGTGGCCCGTATCCGCCCAGCATGGCCGCGGCGGTGCGGACGTGCTCGATGAGATTTTGCGGGTCTTCCCTGAAGAACCTCGGCAGACCGCGATTACCTCTGGTCCTCGCCGCGTCGCATTGGTGGGCAAGCCTAATGTAGGCAAGTCCTCGCTGCTGAATAAGCTCACCAGCGAGGAGCGCTCCGTGGTCGACAACGTCGCGGGAACGACCGTGGATCCGGTGGACTCTCTGGTGCAACTGGATGATCAGCTGTGGAAGTTCATTGATACCGCTGGCCTGCGCAAGAAGGTGAAGAATGCGCAGGGGCATGAATACTATGCGTCCTTGCGTACCCGCGGCGTTATCGATGCGGCCGAGGTCTGCATCATGCTTATCGACGCCTCTGAGGAGATCTCCGAGCAAGACCAGCGCGTGCTCAATATGGTGCTCGAGGCGGGTAAGGCCCTGGTGATCGCGTTTAATAAGTGGGACCTCATGGATGAGGATCGCCGCTACTACCTGGACCGCGAGATCGATCAGCAGCTGAGCCACTTGCCGTGGGTCACGCGCGTGAATATCTCTGCGGAAACGGGCCGCGCGCTGCAGAAGCTGGAGCCGGCCATGATTGAGGCACTGGAAAGTTGGGATCAGCGTGTGTCCACGGGCCAGCTGAATAACTGGTTGCGTGAGGCTATCGCGGCTAATCCGCCGCCGATGAAAAATAACCGCCTGCCGCGCGTATTGTTCGCCACGCAGGCCTCGACTCAGCCGCCGACCATCGTCTTGTTTACGACGGGCTTCTTGGACGCGGCGTACCGCCGCTACCTTGAGCGCAAGTTCCGCGAGCGGTTTGGTTTCCATGGAACGCCTATCCGCATCGCAGTGCGAGTGAGGGAAAAGCGCGGCAAGAAGCGCTAGCAGTATGCCCGTTACGCTGGGATTATAGCACTCAGGCGAGCGATTGTTGCACCGGACACGGTGTGAGAATTCGCTCGCCTTTCCGTTTATGTCCGTTCATGTGGGTCTGGATAGGATATAACCAGTCAAAAATTCTCTCGTGATGGAAGGCTCAGCATGCTAGCCAGCGTAATTGCGCCAGATTCAATTCTGGCCATCGTGCTTCAGGTCATCATCATCCTCAGTGCCCTGCTTCTGGGCACTCGTTATGGTGGCATCGGATTAGGACTTATTTCCGGCATCGGTTTGATGCTCATGGTCTTTGTCTTCGGCCTCGCCCCGGGTGAGCCGCCGGTATCCGTGATGCTGACCATCATTGCGGTCATCGGCTGCGCCGCCACCTTGCAACAGGCGCGCGGCCTGGAAGTGATGATGCAATTTGCTGAGAAGTTTCTCCGTGCCCACCCAGAGCGCATTACCATCCTCGCGCCGCTGACCACTTGGTTCCTGACGGTGCTGTGCGGTACGGGTCACGTCGTGTACACGATGTTTCCTATCATCGAGGATATTGCCCTGAAGAAGGGCATCCGCCCAGAGCGCCCCATGGCCGTGGCATCGACGTCGGCTCAGATGGGTATTACGGCCTCGCCAGTGTCCGTGGCCACCGTATCCCTAGCGTCCATCATCGCGGAAAACGCCGGTGCTATCGATCACGCCTATTCCATTCCGCAGATCCTCATGGTGGCTATGCCCGCCTCGCTTGCCGGTGTCATTCTTGCCTCGCTGTGGTCGCTGCGCCGCGGTAAGGACTTGGACGAGGATCCGGCATTCCAGGAGCGCATGAAGGATCCGGAGTTTGCAGAAAGCATTCACCAGTCCACCGGATCGCTGATGGATGAAGAATTTTCGCCAGAAGCAAAGCGTGCGGTGGTTATCTTCCTTGTGGCTATCGCCAGCGTGGTGGCGCTCGGTGCGTTCGAATTCCTGCGCCCGCTCGTCCCAGGCGATGATGGCGAGTTGAGCCCGCTGTCGATGAACCTGGTTATCCAGATGGTCATGCTTGTTGCCGGCGCAATCATCCTGCTCAGCTGCAAGGCTGACCCGAAGAAGATCGCGTCCACGCCAGTCTTTAAGGCCGGTATGACCGCAGTATTCTCGGTCTTTGGTGTGGCATGGATGGCAGATACCTTCTTCGAAGCCCATATCGATGCCCTAGAGTCCAACCTCGGGTCCGTGGTCGAGGCCGCCCCGTGGGCCTACGCCGTGGTGCTGGTCATCGTGTCCAAGCTGGTTAACTCCCAGGCCGCCGCCCTGGTTGCCATCGCTCCGATTGGCCTGCAGCTGGGAATTGACCCCGCCATTATCGTTGGTTTCTACGGCGCAGCGTATGGCTACTTCATCTTGCCAACCTACCCTTCGGACCTGGCCTGCATCGGCTTCGACCGCACGGGCACCACTCACATTGGCAAGTTCGTCATCAACCACTCGTTCCTTGTCCCTGGCGCCATCTCGGTGTTCACCTCCTGCGTGGTGGGCTCGCTACTGGCGCAGGTCCTGCTCTAATCCGAATCCCGTACCAGCACGAAGGCATCCGTGCGGTACGGGATGCGTAGTTTTTGCCCCGGCTTAAACCCCATGTGCTCGTAGAGGTACCAATCCAGGTTGTGGGTCATACGCTCATGGATGGCTTCGCCATTGCGCAGCCAATAGGAGCGGGTATGCATCAATTGGTGAAGCTGCTCCGGGGTAAGTTCGTTCTCCCAGGTCAAGCGCAGCTCTCGGTCCAAAGACCACGGCGCCGTATAGTCCGGGTAAAAGCCTGGCTTATGTACATCGCCGGAGTGCATGATGCGAGAAAGCCGCAGGATCCAGGGGCCCGCGTTGACGTCGAGCGTATTCCACACCAAGAGAATCTTCCCTCCCGGCGCGAGGACGCGGTCAAGCTCTGCACAGGCGGTTGGCACGTCGACCCAGTGCCAGGTTTGGGCGAGGCAGGCGGCGTCTAAGGAGGCGTCGCCAAGCGCGGTGTTTTCGGCCGTAGCACGAAGGACCGGCAGGCGGAGGTGGGCTGCGAGAATCCCAGCCATATCGGCGGAAGGCTCGAGCGCAAAAACCCGAGCATTGGGTAGGGACTCGGTGAGTTTTCCAGTACCGGCGCCAATATCGGCCACGGTATGGGCGCCGGCAATAAGGGCAGAAACCTCGTCCGGATAGCCGGGTCGCACATCGTGATAGATGCTCGCGCCGCGGCGGAAGGCCTGGGCGGAAGCGGTGCGTTGCGCGGCATCGCGGAAGCCGGGGCCTTGTCTAGTGGAGGCCTTGCGGTAGCTAGGGAAGTGGCTGGGATCGGGGTGGCGAGTCGACATAGCCCATCTAACCTACCGCGAATTAGAATGGCAGCCTATGAGGACACTTCCTGCACCATCAGATCCCAGGTGGCTGCTAAAGACCGTCTTTTC
This sequence comes from Corynebacterium tuberculostearicum, assembly GCF_022347235.1. Taxonomy (GTDB): domain Bacteria; phylum Actinomycetota; class Actinomycetes; order Mycobacteriales; family Mycobacteriaceae; genus Corynebacterium; species Corynebacterium tuberculostearicum_F. The sequence goes on along the minus strand of NZ_JAKRDX010000011.1, from coordinate 70,226 downwards.
TCGTCCGGCACTCACTGTGCCGGCCGCGCTCTGCATGGCTGTCTCTTTTCTGCTTAACGGATCGACTCCAGTGATCGTGGGACATGCCATTGATGAAGCTGTGTCGAAAGGATCCGTTGACCGACTAGGCATGTGGCTGGTGGTATTGGGGGCAGCTTTTGGTCTGAATACCATAGCCGCATGGTTCGGACGCGGCCTCAACGCGCGAGCCATGCTAGTAATTGGGCACGATGTCCGCATGGCCATCACGGATAGGATTCAGGATCCGCGGGGCCTTGCGGGCAGGCCTCGCACCGCCGGCGAGCTACTGGCCATCGCCTCCACGGACGCACGGCGCGTGCAGAATGCCGTCATGATGACGGTCTTTCCCGTCGCTGAGATCGCTGCCATTGTGTATGTGGCGATCATGGCTAGTCGTATTAACCTGCCTTTAGGCATCGCCATTTTGTGTGGCGGTCCGTTAATGGTGTGGGGCTCAGTGCGCGCGGCAAAGCCTTTGCGCACGCGCTCCGGAATCCGCCAAGCGGCGTTGGCCAAAGCCAGCTCCATGGCGACCGATGCGGTTCAGGGCCTGCGGATCCTCAAGGGCCTGGGTGCAGTAGCCACTGTCAGTAACCGATATTCCACGGTGTCTGGAGATGCCTTCGAACGAACAGTAGAGGCCAATGCTGCCCAAGCGCGCCTTAATGTGGCTACGGAGATTTTGGGCTCGGTGTATGTCATTGCGGTGGGCATTGGCGCAGGCGTGATGGCCATGCACTCCATGATGAGCGTAGGTGAACTCATTACGGTTATCGGCCTCACGCAATTCATTATCACCCCAATGACGATGTTGGGCCGAAATATCGCGTCGCGGTGGGCGGCTGCGCAGGCAAGCGCCGAACGCATAACCGCCGTCCTCGCCGCACCCGGGGTGGAGAAGAGTGAACCGGAGGTTCCGGCTCTCGCCCCTGGGATCAACGTGGTGCCCGAGCCTGTCCCAGAGGAGCTTGTCTTCTTGCCGCGCGAGCGATTCCTAGTTGTTCCACACGAAACCATGCTTTTTGAGGGGACCGTGCGGGACAATATTCATCCGGATAGCGCGAGTGCACAACGAGCCCTCTTCGTAGCTGCAGGGGAAGATATTCCGGGCGGGTTGGACCGCGAGGTGGGAGAAGGCGGCCGAAACCTTTCGGGTGGACAGCAACAGCGCGTGGCGCTTGCACGAGCCATTGCGGCGGACGCGGAGATCCTAGTTTTAGCCGATGCCACAACCGCCGTAGACTCGGTGACCGAGCAGGAAATTGCGCAGCGAGTGGCGCATCACCGCGGGCCTAAGCCCACGCTTGTCTTCACCACCTCGCCGGCGTGGGCAGCAGTGGGGGCGCAGCTATGATGCGTTTTCCTACGGCCTCCTGGCCCCAAGTGCGTAAGGAAGTGGGCCGCCAGCTTTCCGACGTCCCCGGTGCCCGCCCCCAAGCCGCAGCGGCCTTAGCCTTGCTTACCGCAGGCGCCGGCAGCAATGTAGCTATCCCCATCCTGTTGGGAAAGATCGTTGACGCTGTCATTGATCACGGCGCCATCGCACCCATCGGTATCTCGCTGGTGCTGGTGGCTGTGGTCTCCGCACTGTTTTCCGCTGCGGGGTTCTATGTCCTTTCGCGCCTGAGCGAGCGCGTGATCTCCGCTTTGCGGGAAGATATGGTCTCTACCGCTCTCCGCCTGCCTACCCACCGTGTGGAGGAAGCCGGCACTGGGGATTTGGTCTCTCGCTCGACCGACGACGTAGCAGAACTATCGGCAGCCGTAACCGAGACCGTTCCTGTGCTGGCGAAATCCGTCTTCGCCATCGCAACCACCGGGGTGGCACTAGTCAGCCTCAATTGGCAATACTTACTGGTAGTAGGCGCAGTTACGCCGTTATATTTCATTGCTGCGCGCCAGTACCTGCAGCGCGCTCCACAGCGCTATACCGACGAACGCGCTGCCATGGCGGAACGGGCACGCAGGCTTCTGGAGGCAATTCGCGGGCGAGAGACTGTGCGCGCCTTTGGCATGGAAGACCAGATGCATGCCGGTATTGAACGTGCCTCCGCACAGGTGGTGGACAAGGGCTACGCTGCGCGAAGGACAATGATGGTCCTGCAGCTATGGATGACGGTCATTGAGCTAGTCATGCTGGTCTGCGGTCTGGTCGTTAGCTTTTGGGTGGTGCAGTCTGGGGCCCTCACCGTTGGCGCAGTCACCGCGGCCATGCTCCTTCTTATTCGCTTGCGCGGTCCGCTCATGGGATTGATGCGAGTCATCGATACCGTTCAATCCGGCTATGCCTCCCTGTCACGGATAGTTGGGGTGGTCATGGATCCGCCACGGGCGGTGCCAGACTTCGGCGCCCCGACCCCAGGTGGAGTTGCCGAATTAAAAGAAGTGAGCTTCAGCTACGATGACGGCGGCTGGGCTGTGCAAGACGTAAACCTTAAGCTTCCCGCTGGACACACCGTAGCTTTAGTGGGAGCCTCTGGTGCGGGAAAGACCACGGTCGCTGCTCTTCTAGCCGGGCTGCGGGTTCCTGCTGCCGGAACAGTCGTGGTCGATGGAGTAGAGGTATCGGCCCTTTCTGATTCCGAACGGGTGGCGCGCTTAGCGATGATTTCCCAAGAGGTCCACGTATTCTCAGGAACCCTGCGCGAAGATTTGTCCTTGGCCGCCCCGCAAGCCTCAGACGCACAAATGGAAACTGCACTACAGCGCGTCGGCGCACAGTGGTATCTGCAGCTAGAAGAGGGCCTAGATACGGTCATTGGCGCACAGGGGATTCACCTAGACCCAGTAGCAGCGCAGCAGCTTGCGCTGGCGCGAATATTGCTTTTAGATCCCAAGATCGTCATCATGGATGAGGCCACCGCAGAAGCCGGATCGGTGGGGGCAGAAGCTCTGGAAGAAGCCGCGACAGAGGTCACCCGTAGGCGAACCGCACTGATAGTGGCACACCGACTAGACCAAGCCGCACGAGCCGATAGCATCGCCGTGATGGATAACGGGCGGGTGGTGGAGCAAGGCAGTCACCACGAACTGTTAGATTATGGTGGCCGCTACAAGCAACTATGGACCGCATGGCAGAAGGGACGACAAAGATGAACGCGAGGTCGCTACGGGTCGTGTTAGGCGCAGTAGCAGTGAGTTTCCTTGCGGTTGCCGGCGCATCATGTTCGGCCGATTCGCCGGACTCCGCGCCTCAAGCAGTCCCAACTGAGACGAAAAACCTAGGTATTCCAACCTCCGCACCTTTGAGCGGACCAGAGCCGGGAAGCTATACAACAGTTAATCTGCCCTCGGGCCGTTCCTTTATCCTCAGCGTGCCCAAAGACTACACTGGGGAGAAAAAGTGGCCCATGGTCCTGGCCTTTCCAGGCTGGGGACAATCTGCTGAGAATCTCCGCGGCTATTCCCGCCTCGATGCCGCTGATGCCATCACTGTTTTCGCAGAAGGTAAAAAGAAGGCTTGGAGCCCTGCTCCCTATGCCAAGACGTCAACGGCAGAGGACAAGAAATTTGTTCGCGACATCATTGATGCCGTTCGAGCAACGTATCGGGTAGATGACTCCCGGATTTTTGCTACCGGGATGTCGAACGGTGGCGGGTTTGCCGCCTACCTGGCTTGTCAGATGCCCGATGTCTTTAAATCCGTGGCTACAGTTTCCGCCGCCTACTACAAAGATATTCTCAAAGACTGTGCTCATTCACCCGTGGGCCGATTGGATATGCACGGCACCGTGGATCCCGTGGTGGGCTACTACGGTGGAACGCGCCATAAGACCAAGTACTATTCTGTGGAATCCGTGCTGGAACAAGACCGTAAACGCAATGGTTGCTCTACCAATGTCGATATGACCCGCCTGGTCAACAATGCACTCGATATGAAGTGGAGCGGCTGTACCGCACCGCTTGAACACATCCGTATCGCCGGAGGCTCACACGTATGGCCTGGTGGTACAGCAGACGCGCACAATGAGGTAGGCAAATTCTTTGCCACCGACCGCGTCCTAGACTTCTTCGGCATTCCCGGTCGCCCGTCCGGTACCGCACAGACTTAGTCCTGGCGATAGACCTGAAAGTTAGCGCCTGGAACCTTGCGCACCCTTTCAATGCAAATGTCTGCCACGGTAGAAAAGCCCGCGCGATGAGCAGCGCTACGCGGGGAGGTTGGCTCTGGAATTTGCACAAGGTGAAAAGACCGAGTGCCCCCATCGTCGTTATTGAGTTCCACTACCGCCTGGGCAGTGGTGCCGGAGCCCGCAAAAAAGTCAAGGACGCGCGCATTCTTTCCACCCGCAATGGAAATGAGGTGCTTAATCAAGCGCACCGGTTTGGGAAACTCGAAAACGCCCTCTATCCCCATGACGTCTTCAGCATCGCGCCTGCCAGTGCGGGTCACCCCAAAGCGCTCGCCGTCCAAGATGGAGCGTGGGCGCGCTCCCACCTTCTGATAGTTCTTGGTATAGACAAAACCTCGCCGGAAGACGAGCTCATCGAAGCGCTGTTCAACCTTATCCCGTCCCCAGCGCCAACGGGCGACCTTTTCTTTTCCCACCGGCTGGTCCGGCCAATATTCCTTGCCGTCGGGCCCAGAGATAGGGAAGTCGAGGGAGGGAAGGTACCCAAGGGTCTTAGAGTCTAAACGCACCAAGGAGTACTTCCCTTTGTCATCCTCATGGTTGTATTTGGTAGAAGTGTGACCGTGGAGATCGACATTGAACCCCGGATTGTCGGGAGTACGGGCGTAACACAGAATATATTCGTGTTCTACCACCGCGTACTTAGAATCGTTCTTGCCGGTGCCGGCCTTTTTCCAAATCAATTGGCCGGCAAAGCACTCCTCTCCAAAAACTTCATCGAGTACCTTGCGCGTATTGGCCACTTCGTCTTCTCCGATGGAGACAAAAATGAAACCTTGTGCGGAAAGTACGTCTCGGGCCAAGATGAGTCGGGGAAGCATCATCGACAGCCATTGCGAGTGCCATTCTGCATAGCTTCCGGAACGCATCTGGCGGCGCAATCGGTAGTTATCGCGGTAGACAAAGTCTTTGCCCGTGTTATAAGGCGGGTCGATATAGATAACGTCAAAGAGTTCTCCGCGGGAGGTGAGCCTTTGCAGAACCGGAAGATTATCTGCCGCAATAATCGCGTTGTCCGTGTCGCAGGCTGTGCTGAGCGCGGAATCACGCGTGAAACGTCGGCTCAGCGGCGATCTGGCAGCTGCTCGGGCAGCCTCTTTACCTGGCCATACTAAGCCAAAGAATTCCGTGCCCGGTTCCGGGGTGGACGGCGGCGCTGGGGTAGTTGAAGCCATGGTGCGAAGCCTTCGTTGGTAAATCGTCGTTACCGTCTAACGCTATCATTTGCAAGACTGAGGAAAATTGGCCTGAAGTTAAAATATGCACCCCGATTTTGCTTATACTTCGCTGGGGTAGGGATAAAGCAGCAGGCCTTATTGGGTGCTCGATAGGCTGCGGGGGAGTCTGGATACCCCTTAGTGCAACCTTGCTACCCGGCAGTAAAACTTATTTGGTCTAGTGGCCTAAAAGGCTTTTCGGTGGCATGTTGACTCAAGTATCGGTACGTTGGGGTGTGTTGCCGGACACGGCAGCTTTTAGATAAACCTAGAACGAGAAGAAAGGATAACCACATGGGTATCTTCGATAAGGCAAAGGACGCACTGAACTCCGACAAGGGCGAAGAGCTCACCGACAAGGGCCTGGACAAGGCTGCGGACGCAGCTAAGGGCAAGCTGGGCGAGGACAAGGCTGACCAAATCGACAAGGCTCGTGACGCAGCTGACGGCAAGCTTGGCAACGAGTAAATAGACTCGCCCGCTTAAAGGGCGAATGCCTACTTTCCATTTTGGCCCCCAGCCCGCAAGGGTAGGGGGCCAAAGCTATATGAAGACCAGCCGCACAAAGCTGGCAAAGGTCTACATGGGCGCTCCCACCTTTTTGTGGGTGGCTCGACTTATAAAGTGAACGAATCCCAAGCAAATTTGCATGAAATCGCTAGGATTATATTTGTGAACAATCTTGAAGGCACCGTTTCCCATGCGGGCTCCACTAAGCAGCGCTTGCTGGAGCAGAGTGCCCGTATCCAAGCTAAGGGCGGGCGCGACGCTTTAAAGGTTTGTGCTGTGGCGGAGCAGATCGCTGTTCCAGTCGATGAAGCCAAGTCTTTCTTTGAAGATGACCACGACCTTTATATTCAGACCAGCCGGTTCTTGGATGAGCGTCTTCGAGTAGCGGCCTATGAGGCACTCGATAAATTGCCGGATGATGCGACCGCGATTCAGAAACTTCGCGAGTCTGCCAAGGTTTACTTCAACTTGGCTGTTGATAACCCCACTTACTTCGCCGCCTATAACAACTGTGAGACGGCAACGAGCTTTCCCAACTTTGAGGACGGCATCGAAGAGGCGAAAAGCTTTGATGCTTTCCCGTCCACCTTCCGCTGGATGCTTGAACGCATGCGGGAAGCCGCCATTTCAGCACGCGGCGATTTTGATCACCGCTTGGTAGTGATCCAAGCACTTACTTTCCTATCTGAGCTGCAGGGTATTACGCACTTGGCCACGTTCGGCATTATGCGTCATCTTTCGCCCACGGCGAAGAAGCAGACTTTCAATGCTTGCATTGAGACTTTATTCTCTGGGCTGGAAGTTAGCTTGCGCGACGGGGAGATTGCGCCCTTTGAACCGCTAGCACTCGTTGGAGAGCCAGCGAAACCCTTTACTACAGCAGCAAAGGACATGCCAAAGTCTACGGCTGAGGAAAAGCGTGCAGCCATTTTCCGCGGTGCGGCCGAAGAGATAGTCCAAAATGGATTGCCTAGCTTGCATCTCGGTTCTGCTGCTGCACGAGCAGGCGTGGATTTGGCAGATGCGGAGCATCTTTTCGATGGTAATTCTCACCTGCTGCAATCTTTGGAAGAATCTTTGGATGAAGCCAATACGTTAGCAATCATGCGCCAGAACCAGGCCGTGCCGGAAGGGTCCCACGGACTGGCTTATATTAAGGCAACCGGCTTCGGGTATTTGGAGTATGCGCTAGAAGACCCCGTCGGCTTTGTCGCCCTCATTGAGGTTTCGAGCCGCTCGATCGTGCCCGTCTCTTTCGATGAGTCCGGCGATAGTGAGCAGCCATTTGATATGGGTAAGGCCTTTACCTTCATCATGAATCTGGTGCGCGATGCCATTTCTGAGTCGAATGGACCTCGATCGCCATGGATTCTCTTCACCCAGATTGCGGCGCTGTGGGCCTCCATCCACGGCCTCTCGCAGTTGAGTACCGTAGGAGCCTTGCGCTATCACTCAGCTGATTTCTACTTCAACCTAGCTTCCAAGGTGATGGACGTAGTCCTTCAGGGCATGGTCAATGTCCTTGAGCTAAAGAAGCCAGAATAGGAAATCAAGTAATAAAGGGGACCCGCAGCGGGCTCCCCTTTTTTCTATATCCATCCCCGGGCACGTGCCATAGTTGCTGCCTCAAAGCGGTTCCCAGTTCCTGTCTTGGCGATGAGCGAAGAGACAATATTGCGCACTGTCCCAGTGCTCAGATGAAGGTGCCCGGCAATCTGGCGGGTGTCGCTACCCTCCAAGACATGACGTGTGACCTCCTTTTCGCGTGCGGTTAGTGGATTGTCGGGCGTGAAAATAGTCTCTTGGGCCAGTGCAGGGTCGATGACCTTTAGACCGGCGTGCACTCGCCTAATGGCTTCGGCAAGTTGTTCGGGTGGGGTGTCTTTGACTACGAAGCCAGCTACGCCCGTTTCCAGCGCACGTTTGACGTAGCCACTGCGACCAAAGGTCGTGACAATCAGGCCGCGGCAACCCGTGCCCTCTAGTTCAGCGGCCGCATCAAGACCGTTCTTACCGGGCATTTCAATATCGAGTAGCGCAACGTCGACGCCATGCTTGGCGACGAGCCCCGCAACCTGCCCGCCCGTTGCGCACTCAGCTACAACGCTGATATCTGGCTCTGTCTCCAAGAGGGCAACTAGCGCCCCACGCACTAATGATTGGTCCTCAGCAATGAGAACTCGGATGGGATCAGTCATTGCCTGAGCCTCCGGCGGTAGTAAGAGGAAGAAAGTCCGTGTCGCCATTCATAGTAACCAAGGCCAGAGTACAGCCATTGCGGCGCGCAAAGAGCAGGTGCCCGCCAGCATCTGTTATGCGTTTACGCAAACCGTCAATCCCACCGTGGGCACTAGAAAGGCTTTCGTCAGCGTCAAACCCGCAGCCATCGTCCACCACTTGGAGTTGGTGGTCTGTCACCTGGACCCAACAGTGCGCTGCGCCTGAGTGGCGCACCACGTTTGTGGTTAGCTCGCGTAGGGCCCAGGAAAATTCGGCGTCGTAAAGCCCAGCGCCTTTTGCCGCAGAGGGCAAGTACGACACAATGCCGGCAGTGTCGAGTGCCCGTTGAGTCGCGTGGATTTCTCCTTCGAAAGTGGGCATGCGCATCCGGGTTACTGTGGAGCGGACTTCCGCCAAGCCCCTCCGAGAAAGCGCGCTCACCTCCTGGAGCTCCTGCTGTGCCCGTTGTGGATTCGAATCTATTAGACGGCGGGCAAGCTCTGACTTGAGGTTGATAACGGTTAAAGAGTGGCCCAAGAGATCGTGAACATCGGTAGCGATATCCTCGCGTTGGCGTGCCAAGTCCAATTCGTGTTCCAATTCAGCGCGGCTATCTTCGCGCTGGGAAAATGTACCTAGTAGCACTAGTAGTATCGGCCAGGCGAAGAGGACTATCAGGGCCCAGCCGGTGCTTTCAGGAGCGAAGAACCACGAGGTGGTGGCGAGCACGGTCCCCATTAGCAGGGTGAGCGCTAATGCTCGGCGTAGCGGAAGGTTAAAGCCGAGCAGCGCCGCCAGGTAAGGCACAAACGTGACGGCTATAATCCCGAAGAAACCAATTGATGTCGCTGCGATGGCCGCGAGTGACACCCAATAAAGCCCGATCCGCTGTCCTAACCACCATCCGCGTGGGTAGTAGCCCACAGCGCCAAAAGAAAAGAAGTAGACAGCACTAAACGCTAGAACGCACGCAGAAGCCCCAATTCGTCCAGCGAGCGTCGTGCCCGGCGCGGCAAAGGTCATCACCAACCCGGGAATGAGGAAGACCAACCATACGCTGGCGAAAAGCGCGCTATTGAGGCTAAAACCGCGCCACGGCTCGTGAAAGGGGCCCATTAACGGCGCGCCTTGTCGCGGGAGCGCAGCACCAGGCAAGCGGTGAGAAAGATGGTCGTCCATACCGCGAAGTTTAACCATGCGGCCCACATGGGGTGCGACACGGTGCCTTCCTCCCCGTTAAGAAACTGCATGCCTTCTGCAAGGGGCCACTGGGCGAGCACAACCGGGCCAAAGAGGGGAGTGAAGCGGCCGAATTCCATCAGCGGCTCGGTAAGGGGAGTGAATACATTGGCGGCAAAGAGGAAGAGGACAACGGAGGTCGAGGCGATTGCGACAGAATTGTCGGTGGGCAAAGCCATGGCCCACACCAAGCCATAAAAGCCAAAGGGAATGGAAACTAGGACGCAGGCGATAATGGCTAAAACCCATTGGTGTGGTTGCATTGCAGCTTGTGTCATGGCACCGGTGATAAACACCGCGGTGATGGGGAGCAGTGCCTGAAAGCCGATGGATATCAGGTTTGCCCACAGAATCTGCCGTGGATGCAGGGGAGTAAGTGCTAATTGGCGCGCCCACCCAGTCTTGGTATCTGTCACGGCGGAGCCAGCGGCGGAGACGGAACCAGCGACGCCGCCGTAAAGGGCCATGCTGATCATCTCTAAGGCGGCGAAGTTTCCGCCTTTAAAGGAGGCATTACCAAAATCCATCATGGTGCCAAAGAGCAGGTAGAAAAATACCGGCAAGAACGTGCTGAAAAACAGCGGGGTAAGGTTACGGCGAAGGCGCAACAAGTTATGGATGGCAAACCCGAAAGTGCGCGCACTGGTTGTTGCTGACTGTGCAGTCATTGAATATTCCTTTCACGAAGTAGCCAACGGAGAGACGGGTTAGGACTGGGATGACGTCAAAGCAAGAAATGCGTCCTCTAAGGAATGTGTGCGAATAGTCAGGTCATGGGCCGAGGTGTGATTGAGAAGATAATTCGCAAGTACATCGGAGTCACGGGTGGTCATCCGGACGTAGCCGTTAGACAAGGAAACCTCGGTGACGGTGGGTAGCTCTTTCGCATTTAAAGGTGTGCCGTCGAATTTCGCCTCGACTATGCGCTTGCCCGACTGTTCGCGCAGTTCTGTGGCCTTAGCATCTGCGCGCAGCTTTCCTTCATGCAGGAGAATTATTCTTTCTGCAAAATTATCTGCCTCTTCGAGGAAGTGCGTAGCGAAGACAATGGTGCGTCCCTGGTCTGCTTGTCTGTGCATGGTGGACCAGAATTCACGGCGTGTATGAGCATCCATTCCAACAGTTGGCTCATCGAGCAATAAGATTTGGGGATTGCCCACAAGAGCGAGGGCGAATCGCACACGTTGTTGCTCGCCACCAGAGCATTTTCCTACTGGGCGGTGCAGGATCCGGTCTAGGTCTGCTTGTTTGGCAACTTCTCCGATGGGAAGGGGATGGGGAAAGGTAGAGGAAATCATCTTGAGGGTGTCCAAGACTGTGAGCTCAGGTAGCAGGCCACCGGTTTGCAGCACGGCGCCAATCTGTGCCGCGCGGATCGCAGCGTGCGGTGTGTGTCCGAGCACGGAAATGTTGCCGGAGGTGGGTGTGGTGAGCCCGAGGATGAGATCGAATAGGGTGGTTTTGCCTGCTCCATTGGTGCCTAATAGGCCTACGATCTCGCCTTGGGCGATGCTGAAGGAAATATCGCTGAGCGCATGGACGGGGTGAGAGGATCTCGTGGCAAAGACTTTACTGACCCCGGATACGTCTATAGCCAGCGGTTGTGCAGTAGATGGATCTGTAGTTCTCATACCTGAAAAGTATCCGTAGCCAGAAAAAATAATGAATAGGCTCTGTCATCACATTTTCATGACAAGTGTCATGACGCGATAGGGTAGGGGAATCCTTACTACTCTCGCAGCCGCTGCTGGACTATTCGTGGCCACCAATATCGATGACATTGTGGTGTTGTCCCTCTTCTTCGCCCGTGGTGCTGGCCGCAAGGGCACGGCGCCCGCGATTCTGGCCGGGCAGTATTTGGGGTTTCTCGGCATACTAGCGGCCTCTGCCATTGTCGGATTGGGATTTAATGCCGTTTTACCTGAGGAATTGATTCGCTACTTCGGGCTCATCCCATTGCTTCTGGGCCTCTGGGCAGCGTGGCAAGCATTCCGGGGTGAAGACGACGATGAGGACGTTTCGGGCAAAAGGCTGAGCGCACTTGCGGTAGCCGGGGTGACTTTTGCCAATGGTGGCGACAATATCGGCGTCTATGTACCAGTGTTTACCACCTCTACGCCGGCTGAGGTAGCGATCTATTGCGTGGTCTTCTTAATCCTCGTGGCGCCCCTAGTATGGGCAGCACGGTTTGTGGCCACGCGGCCGGGCATTGCAGAAGCACTGGAAAAGTGGGAAAGCGTACTGTTTCCAGCGGTGCTCATTCTGCTGGGAATCGCGATCTTGCTTGCGGTCTAAACGCAGAATAGAAAAAGCCGGCACCGTGAAGGTGCCGGCTGAACTTTTTGTCGGGCTAACAGGATTTGAACCTGCGACCCCTACACCCCCAGTGTAGTGCGCTACCAAACTGCGCCATAGCCCGCCGTCGAACTGTGCGACTTGTCTAGATTACATCAGTAGGATTCTACTGTGAAATTTGGGGTGTAACCTGCGCTAAATCTCGCCGCTGGAGTAGACCCAAGCGCCGCCGACACGGCGAAACGAAGAACGCTCGCGTTGTGAGCCAACGGCCGCGCCTTTGTAAAAGGCCTCAAACTCCACTACGCCGGAATCATCGAGCAATCCGCCTGCTTGGGTGTCCAGGATATCGAGGCGATAAAACCGGACGGGAGAATCAGCTAAGTCGAGTATTGCAGGGCGAGTATCGGGATCCCACGTACGGAGGAGATAGGCTTCGTCGCCAGTAACAAAGGCACTAAAGCGCGAGCGCATGAGCGCCTCCGCGGTGGGGGCATTGGTGCCGGCATGGTACTTACCGCAGCACTCGCCGTAGGTCAGGCCGGTGCCGCAGGGGCAGCGGCGCGAGGAATCAAAAGCCGCCATTAGAGCGCGTCCACGTCCACGATGGTGACGTTGCCGAGCATGCGCTCCACATCGGTGTCCTTCGCGGCAGAGCGCAGGGCAGCCTCTTCTTCCGCTGACAGTTTTCCGGCAAGCTCTATGCGGCGCTCAAAGCTGGCGGGGCCGGTTTGGGTGATGCTCACGTGGACGTCGTCAAGCGCAAGCCTCTTGCCGGCATCCTTGACTGCTTGGGTAGCGGCCGTGGCCAGCGCGGACATAATAAGGCCCTCGGCGGTAAAGCCCTTACCCTTGCCGCCATTCTTCTTCGTGCGGTCGGCACTGAGGCTGTGGTCATTGTGGCGGACGACCACGCCGAATCTGGTGCCGGTGGCCGGCTGCGCAACGGCGGCGTCGGTTCCTACTTCTTCTGGCCGGTAGTCAGGAACGATGAACTGCTCGGCCCACGCACCGATGAGATCCGCAGCGCGGGCTGCCGTGCCCTGCTTCGTGAGCAGATGATCGGTCTTGTCCAAAGAAACCAAGGACTTGGGGTAGCGCGTGAGCAGGAAGATATTTTGCGCATTGTCAATACCCACCGTCTGGTCAATGGGCGAGTGCAATACCATCAATGGCTTGCGGAGCTTGGGCAGGTATTCCTCGGGGTTAGTATCCGCCAAGTCCTCGAGGAACTTGCGGGAAATGATAAGGCCGCGGCCGCCGAGGATGACTTCCACCTCGCCGTTGGCGTCGACCTCGCCGATCTTGTCCGCATAGTGAAGCACGGAGTGGGCAGGATCAAAGGGGGCGCCAATGGTGGCTACAGCCTTAAGAGATTTCATGGTAGTGGCCGCCTTCAACGCAGCGGCGCCACCCAGCGAGTGGCCCATGAGCAATTGTGGGGCAGAGTAGTTCTCCGTCAGCCAGGCGGCAGCGGCATGGATATCATCAACGTTTTGGCTAAAGGTAGTATCGCCAAATTCACCGGCGGACTGGCCAAGGCCGGGAAAATCGAAACGCAAAGTGGCGATGCCGAACTCAGTGAGCTGTTTCGCAGTGCGGGCGGCGCCGGGAGTGTGGCGGGAGCCGGCGAAGCAATGGGCAAAGATGGCATAGGCGATCGGGGGAGAATCCGGGAAGTCGATGGTTCCGGCCATCTCGGTACCCCGGCTCGAAGGCAGCTTTACATTGACAGATTGCATGAGAACTAGAATAACGGGCCTCTTACCCGCAAGCCATACCAGGTTGACTACAGTCGATAGGAGCAATCCAAATAAGGAGGATGAGGTATGGGCGCGTTTGATTGGTTCTGGAAGGCAATGGGCTCGCAAAGCGAACGTAACGATAAGAAATCCAAGGCCATCGTGGGTTCAGCCGATGAAGCGGCACGGGCATTGGGCCAGCAGGACGACGCAGCTGTAGCCCAAGCCGCACGCGATGCCGTAAAAGGCGGCGAGATCGCCGATAAGGCGCAGTTCCTCGCGGCCTTAGCAGTAGCGTGTGAGCGCACCTTGGGCTTGAATCCCTTCAACGTGCAATCCCAGGCAGTCCTGCGCCTGCTCACCGGAGACGTCATCCAAATGGCAACCGGCGAAGGCAAGACTTTGGTGGGCGCCATGGCGGCTACAGGTTTCGCGTTGACTGGCAAACGCGTCCACGTTGTCACCGTCAATAACTATCTCGCCGCCCGCGACGCCGAATGGATGCGCCCTGTCGTGGAGTTCTTTGGCTTAAACGTTGCCTCGGTAACAGAGGGCATGACACCGGACGAGCGCCGCGCTGCCTACGCGCAGGATATTATCTACGCACCGGTCAACGAACTGGGCTTTGATTTGTTGCGCGATAATCAAATTACCGACCGCTCCCACACGGTGCAGGCCGCTGGCGACGTTGCCCTCGTAGATGAAGCCGATTCCGTCTTGGTGGATGAGGCCCTTGTGCCCCTAGTGCTGGCCGGTAATCGGCCGGGTGAGGCCCCCACCGGGCACATCACCAATGTGGTTTCCCGCCTGCGCGAGAAGCTGGACTACTCCATCTCTGAGGACGGCCGCACCGTTCAGCTGACCGAGACTGGTGCACGCCGCGTGGAGCAAGAATTGGGCATTGATTCACTCTATTCGGAGGAGAATATCGGCACCATCTTGGTGAAGGTCAACCTCGCCCTGCATGCCAAGGCCCTGCTCATCCGGGACATCCACTACATCGTGGTCGATGGCAAGCTGCAGCTTATCGACGCCTCCCGGGGCCGCGTTGCCGACCTCCAACGCTGGCCCGACGGGCTCCAGGCGGCAGTAGAAGCCAAGGAAGGCCTAGAGGTTTCCGAAGGCGGGCGCATCCTCGACACCATCACGCTGCAAGAACTTATGCGGCGTTACCCACTCGTGTGCGGCATGACTGGTACCGCGGTGGAGGCGACCGATCAGCTGCGGCAGTTCTATGGTCTTCATGTATCCGTGATCGACCGCAATAAGCCGCTGCAGCGCTTTGACGAGCAAGACCGCATTTTCGCGACAGTCGATGATAAATCCGCCGCCATCGTGGAGGAAATAGCCACCATTCACGCTACGGGTCAGCCCATCCTCGTGGGCACGCAGGATGTCGCCGAGTCGGAAGATCTGGCGGATGCCTTGCGCGAGCGCGGCATTGACGTCAATGTGCTCAACGCCAAAAATGATGAGCAGGAGGCACAGATCGTCGCCGAGGCCGGCGATATTGGACGCGTCACCGTCTCTACCCAGATGGCCGGACGCGGCACCGATATTAAGTTGGGCGGCGCTAACGAAGCTGACCATGATGCAGTAGCGGAGCTGGGTGGCTTGGCGGTTATCGGTACCTCCCGCCACCGCACCGCCCGCTTGGATAACCAATTGCGCGGCCGTGCAGGCCGGCAGGGCGATCCGGGCCTGTCCCTATTCTTCGTCTCCCTTGAAGACGATGTAGTCCAGCAAGGCGGCGACGGCGAGACAGTGCGTGCCCAACCAGCAGAAGACGGGCGCATTGAATCCAAGCGAGTGAGCGATTTCGTGGCCCACTGCCAGCGCGTGACCGAGGGCCAACTACTCGAAATTCATGCCCAGACCTGGAAGTATAACCAGCTTCTGGCGGATCAGCGCATTATTATTGATGAGCGCCGAGCCAAGCTGTTGGATACTGATCAAGCCTGGCAGGAACTATCCGAGCGTGCCCCGGAGCGCGCAGCAGAGCTAACAGAAGTTCCTGAGGAAGCCCGCATCAAGGCCGCGCGCGAAATCATGCTCTATCACTTGGACTTGGCCTGGGCCGACCACCTGGAGCTTATGGACGATGTGCGCGAGTCCATCCACCTGCGCGCCATCGCACGTGAGACGCCGATCGACGAGTACCACCGCATTGCGGTGAGGGAGTTTAAGGACTTGGCCCAGCGGGCCGTCGACAAGTCTGTGGAGACTTTCCGCACAGTGCTTATCGACGCCGCCGGGGCACACCTCGATGACGCCGGCCTCGCTCGTCCGAGTGCTACATGGACCTACATGGTCTCCGATAACCCCCTTGCGGGCAAGGGAAATTCCGTGCTGAGCGGCATCGGAAACATTTTCCGGTGAAATTATTCCCCGCGAAGCGGTCACGGACTCACATGAGTCGCTAGTATTGTTATAAGTAACTCGTAACTAATCCCCGGAGGTAACAATGAGCGAGAACACCGGAACCCCGGAACCACAGGTAGAGACCACATCTGTATTCCGCGCAGACCTGCTCAAGGAGATGGAAAACGGCGCGAATGGCAATGATGCCACCGCTGCCGGCACCGACAACCTGGCGGAAGGTCAGGCCCTCCTCGTGGTAAAGCGTGGCCCGAATGCGGGTGCCCGCTTCTTGCTGGATCAGGCGACTACAACCGCCGGCCGCCACCCCGAGGCAGACATCTTCCTCGATGACGTTACGGTGTCCCGCCGCCACGCGGAGTTTCGCAAGAATGATGACGGCAAGTTTGAGGTAGTTGATGTGGGATCCCTGAACGGAACCTACGTTAACCGCGAGCCCCGTAACTCCCAGGTGCTCGAGGTGGGAGACGAAATCCAGATTGGCAAGTTCCGCCTGGTTTTCATCGCGAACCAGAGCTAATTATTTTCGTAGACTAGCCGCACTTCCTTACTAGGAGGGGCGGTGTAGTCTGCTTATGGCACGATAAGAACTTTCAGTACCCCTAAGAGATAGACACAGTGAGCGCAGCAGATTCTTCGGCAGCAGCAGTACGCCGCACCAGCCCTAAAGCTAAGAAGCCAAAGACCATGTCCATTGGCGTGGTTTTGGAGACGTTGAATCAGCAATTCCCAGACGTCACGGTGTCTAAGATTCGCTTCCTTGAATCTGAGGGGCTCATCAGTCCACAGCGCACGGCCTCGGGCTACCGTCGGTTCACCCAAGAGGACGTGGACCGGCTGCGGTATATTCTCACCACTCAGCGCGATAACTATACGCCGCTGAAGGTTATCCGTGAGCAGCTAGAAGCCATGGATTCCGGCCAGGTGACCGCCATCGTTTCCGCAGGAAATGCGGAAACCCTGCTCTCGCCGCAGCAGTTTAAGGCGCCTGTGGTCACCCGTCTGACCGATGTAGAGGTAGCTACCCAAGCTAGTGCCAGCGAAGATGATGTAGCCTCCTTGGTTAAATATGGCCTCATCCGCCCGGATGCCGCCGGCTTTTTCAATACCGACGACGTAGCCATTGTCTCTGCCGCAGTGGCGCTTAAGGCATTTGGTTTCGGCTCCCGTGAACTTAAGTCCCTGCGCAATAACGCCCGCCGGCAGGCAGACCTGATCTCCCAGGCGGCAGCTCCCGTGGCGCACTCCAACTCTGATACCGCGCATCAGAAGGCGGAGGAAATCTCCCAGCAAATGACCGCGCTCGTGGTGTCCTTGCACGCAACTCTGGTGAAATCGGATCTGCGCGACGAATACCACTCCTAATACACACACGCTCCCGTCTTTGTGGGAGAGTGGTAGTTATGAGTGATGTATCCCTAGAGTTCCACGGTATCCACCAGGTCGGCCCCGAAGACGATGTGTGCGCTTTGCTGCGCTGGCCGGAAGAAAATCGCTTGATTCCCGTGTGGATTTCTCCCATCGAGGGTATGCAACTGGCCGCAGTCTTGGACGGACACCAGCCAAACCGTCCCACCTCACACGATCTGATCTGCGAGGTACTAGAGGGCACTGGCGGGGTAGATGCGATTGAAATTGCCAATTACCACCAGGGAACCTTCATGGTAGATATCAAGGCTCCGAACGGAGAGGTTTATGACTCTCGGTTAAGCGACGCACTTGCAGTGTCCGAATATTTCAACGTCCCGATTTCAGCCGAAGCAGATCTCCTTGCCCAGGTGTCCGTTTATGCCAGCGATGCGGATGTGAAAGAGTACTTCGACCTGGAAATTTCCACCCCCGCCGCAGCCGATAATCTATCGACCAGCGAAAACAATGATTCCTCGACCTCGGCGTCAGGAAATGCGCAGGCAGATGCAGATTTTGAAGCCATGATGAGGTCTTTGGGTATGGACGAAAAGGATTTCCTTTCGGGGGATGACGACGAAAAAAATTAATGACACGCGTGTGACTAATGGTGACAATGGGGTTTGAGAAGTCTAAAGTTGTACTTGACAGTTGAGCAAGCAGCGCTTGACGGGCGTATGTGCGTGGCTTTTAATTGATCTTTAGAACTTCCAACAAACCCCATTGGAGTAATTACGTGAGCATTAACGAGGACTCCCAGTCCGAATCCACCTACGTGCAGGAATCACTTTTTGACGTCGGACCTGACGAAGAAGTGGGCTACCGCGTTCCCATCGCTTGCCAGGTAGCCGGCATCACCTACCGCCAGCTGGACTATTGGGCTCGCACCAACCTGGTCAACCCTTCCATCCGCACGGCGCGTGGCTCCGGCTCCCAGCGCCTGTACTCCTTCAAGGATGTGCTGGTACTCAAGATCGTGAAGCGCCTGCTGGATACTGGTATTTCCCTGCAGAATATCCGTTTGGCAGTTGAATCCCTGCGCGATCGTGGCGTAAATGACCTGGCAAAGCTGACCCTTGTCTCCGATGGCACCACCGTGTACGAGTGCCGTTCCAACGATGAGGTCATTGACTTGCTCGCTGGCGGCCAGGGCGTCTTTGGCATTGCGGTTCCGGGCATCTTGAAGGAGCTGTCCGGCACCATTTCTTCCTTCCCTTCGGAGCGCATCGATGACTTCGCCGAGGACAACGTGGTCGGCCTCGACGAGTTGGCTGCTCGTCGCAAGCGCAAGAGCTCCTAAGCTCGTCCACACAGAATCCACCCTCCTTCCCAGCTCACGGGGAAGAAGGGTGGATTTTTGATCTCTATCGTCTTGAGACAACAATGCAAGACAGTTCTTTTCCGCGCTGTGTGGCTCGCGGGATCGAGGTCGAGCTCTGCCTTAGAACCCGTGCCGGCCTTGTGCTTAAATTGGGTGGAGTGCCCGTGGGTGGGCTGTGTATGAGAGCTCTAGTCTTTTTAAGGGCAAAAAATTAAAGCACCGCACGAGACTTCGTACGGTGCTGGGAAAAATCGGTTCCTCGTTAAATGCCGACGGCCTTGTTGATTGCTCCCGAAAGCTGGGTCTCATCGGTGGAATCAACGGAAGTGAAGCTATCAGCCGCGGACTTCAGTGCGGCATCGACATTGCCTTCACCGACATGAACGACGCTGAGAGAAACGTCCTTGGAGGCGGCGTCGTCAAGAGCGGACGTGAATTGAGCATCATCCATGTCTTGCTCGGTGCCGGTAGTTACGACAAGCACGCGCGCCTTATCGCCGCTGCCTGCAGCTTGGTCGGCGGCATTGGCTACTGCCGCTACCACTGCGCTGCGCGTTTGCGGAACACCGCCAGTTCCAAAGCCACTGAGCGTGCCGGATACAGCGTTGCCATCGCCAAAGCCCAGGTTTTGACGGAAGCCAACCGTGGCGGTCTCTGAGATAGGAGAGGAGTAGTTCCACAACGAGACTGCCCCGCCGTCTGCGGCTAGGTCAGAAGCAGTGGTGCCCAAGGCTTCGGATACAGGGCCGTACATCGGCGCCATGGCCGAAGAAGTATCCAAGAGCAGGAGCGTATTTGCCGCCATCGTCACATCGGGCGTGGGAGCTGCTGCGGAACTCGTCGCTGGAGCGGAGCTCTTCGGGGACGAAGAGCTCGTAGGCGCAGCGGACGTGGAAGCACTGGAAGCAGCTGCCGTGCTGGTTTCCGGTGCAGCCTCGGTGCTGGTTTCCACTGCGCCGGGTGCGGCGGAGTCTTCGCCGTCGTCGTTGCCCGCGCCGCGTAAAAGGAAGGTAACCAGGGCGATTATGGCCAGCAGCGCGATAATAGCCACCGCAATAACCCATCCCGCTACTGCGAAGCTATTTTTCCCGTTTGAATGCCGTGCCATGTGGTGTTTTCCTCCCAAGCAAACTGCCGTTGTTAGTGGCTCATTCTAGCGGGGCAAGTGCCTGATCTATCACAGCGACAAGCCGTTCTCGCAGTGGTTCAGCTTTGTGCGCCAGCGTTCTTTGCCTCGAGACGTATTCGGCCTTGCCCTCAGGTGTTTCGATGGGCACGACGCCAAGTCCCCAATCACGGCAGTCATAAGGGGACGCCTCCATGTCAAGGATGCGCGCTTCAATCGCCAGATTCAGGCACTCAAGGAAAAGTTCGCCTGGAACCAGTGGTCCCAGCTTCCAGGCCCACTTATATAAATCCATTGTGACGTGTACGCAGCCTGCCTGGTCATTGTCGGGCTGATCCTCACGATGCAGGACAGTGAGGTTAAGAGGGCGAGCGGGAGGAGTAAAGAACCGGAAGGCATCATAATGAGAACACTTAATTGAGTGCTCATCGACAACCCGATTGGTCCCGTCCGCACCAAGCCGCAAGGGCAGCGAATGTCGCGGGGAATCCGTGTGGTAGACCATTGCCCATTCATGCAGACCGAAGCAGTCAAAGTGGGCCGGATTGGTAGCGGAACGCCGAAGCAGATTAGAAATATACCGAACCGAGTCACCACGACGCTCTAGAAAGCTGCCGATGTCGACGGTGATGCCGTCTGAGGTGGCGTGGTAATCCCGCCATTCGGCATGCGGAGGAGTGCCCGTTAGCGCAGTTCCTACACCTGGGTGCCAGCGCTTTAGGTGAGAAGGGCGTACGGGGTAGTACTCAAAGAGAAAATCGAAAACAGGGTGGTAGCTGCCAGGATGTCGGAAGCGCTCCAAGCGGTCGGTGGCTTGCTTTTCGTGTTCATGCTGTTGAGCACTCCATTCCTCAGGGCTCAAGATACGCATGAGAGTTAACCTCCTTGACTTAGCGGCGTCGGCGGCGGGCGACTTTGCCGCCTGAGCGGCGGCGTTGGGAATGAGATTTCTTGACAGATTTCGCCGGTTTCTGAGGCGCGTCCTGCCCCGGTGGCGGAAGCGCAGGACCATTGGGCTTGCGAGCACCCGTAATCTCCTTAAGTACCGGCGCACCTGCAGGATTGTCACGGTGAGAAATATCGTGCTCCGTAGCCGTGACACCAGCCTTCTTTATGAGTGCAGTTACTTCTTTGCGTTGTTCATCCATGACCAAAGTGATCACGGTACCCGCAGCACCGCCGCGTGCCGTGCGACCGGCGCGATGGAGATAGGCTTTGTGCTCTGCGGGCGGATCGACGTGAACGACGAGTGAAACGTCTGCAATATCGATACCGCGGGCGGCAATATCGGTGGCGACCAAGACTGGAATGCTGCCATCGGCGAAGCCTTCGATTGCGCGGGTACGCGCGCCTTGGCCTTTATCGCCATGCAATGGATAAGCGTTGATGCCGGAGCGACGCAATTTCTTGACCTGCCTGTCCACGCCGTGCTTCGTACGCATGAACATGATGGTTTTGCCTTGGCGGGCAGCAATGCGCAGCACCACCTCGTTGCGGGCGGTCCGCTCGCCGACGAAAAAGAGGTGATGGGACATGGAATCCACTGCAGCTTGCACCGGCGCAGTGGTGTGGACCACCGGTTCGTGGAGGAATTGCTCCACCAGCTTGTTGACGTCGCCGTCAAGCGTCGCCGAAAACAGCAAGCGCTGGCCTTTAGCCGGAGTTAGGCGCAGCAGCTTGCGTACCTGGGGCAAAAAGCCCATATCGGCCATCTGGTCGGCTTCATCCAGTGCAGTAATCTGGACCGCATCCAAATGCAGCTTGCCCTGGTCAATTAGATCCTGGGCACGGCCAGGGGTAGCGACAAGTACATCGACGGGGCGGGCGAGGGAGCGGATATGGTGATTGATATTTACCCCGCCCACGACAGCGAGCACTCTTAAGCCCAGCGTTGCCGCTGGTTCATCAAGGCGCTGGTGAATCTGAGTGGCCAACTCGCGGGTCGGGGCGAGGATAAGCGCACGGGGATGAGCAGGCTTGGATGCACCTGTTCCGGCAAGGCGGGCAAGTATGGGCAAGCCAAAGGTATAGGTCTTGCCCGACCCGGTAGGGCCGCGGCCGAGTACGTCTTTGCCGGCCAGGGCGTCGGGAATCGCGGCTTTTTGAATAGGAAACGGTTCGGTAATGCCTTCGTTGTGCAGAACGTGTACTAGGCGCTGGGGAAGGCCGAGATCGGCAAAGGTAGTCATCGCTTTCCCATCCTATCGGCAGCGCGGCGGATCGCCGCATTCCATGAGAAAGACCTGCTTGGAAAAGGCGAAAGGGCCCCGAAGGGCCCCTAATCACGTCACTGCGAATCTAGTCGGTTTGGGTCAGGCTGCGGTCACCGGACCACTCAATGTGGAAGGTACCTGGTTTGTCGGTGCGCTTGAAGGTGTGGGCGCCGAAGAAATCTCGCTGGCCCTGGATGAGAGCGGCCGGCAGGCGCTCGGCACGCAGGCTGTCGTAGTAGGAGAGGGACGACGCAAAGACCGGCGCCGGAAGTCCCAGCTGGGTAGCGGCGACGACCACGCGGCGCCAAGGGTCGATGAGGTCTTCCAGCTCGCCCTTGAAGTAGGGGTCGAGAATGAGGGCGGGCAGGTCCGCATTATTGTCGTAGGCTGCGCGGATGCGATCCAAGAACTTGGCGCGGATGATGCAGCCGCCGCGCCAGATGGTTGCTAGATCGCGCGGGTCAACGTCCCAACCGAATTCTTCGGACCCAGCCTTAATCTCGTCAAAGCCCTGGGAGTAGGCAATGAGCTTGGCAGCGTAGAGCGCGCGGCGCACATCCTCGATGAAATCTGCCTTGTCCACGTCCAGCGCCTTGATGGTGCCGGCGGGAAGCTGGCCTTCTTGCGCTGCGCTGCGCTGCGCGGTGGAGGAGGACAGCGCGCGGGCGAAGACGGATTCGGCAATACCGGTAATCGGAACGCCGAGCTCTAGGCCGTTGATGGCGGTCCAGCGGCCGGTGCCCTTCTGGCCGGCAGCGTCCACGATGACGTCGACAAGCGGGGCGCCAGTCTCCGGATCCTTTTGGGCCAGAACCTCGGCGGTGATTTCAATGAGGTAGGAATCAAGGTCGCCGGAGTTCCATTCGCGGAACACCTCTGCGATTTCGGCCGGTTCCATGCCCGCGCCATAGCGCAGCAGCTGATAAGCCTCGCCGATGACCTGCATATCGGCATACTCGATACCATTGTGGACCATCTTGACAAAGTGGCCGGCGCCGTCCGCACCAATGTGGGTTACACACGGAGTGCCGTCCACGTTGGCGGCAATGGACTCAAGAATCGGGCCGAGGGTCTCCCACGATTCCTTGGGGCCGCCAGGCATGATGGCCGGACCGTTGAGCGCGCCCTCCTCGCCGCCGGAGATTCCGGCGCCGACGAAGTGCTTGCCGCGGGCGGCTACGTCCTTCTCGCGGCGAATGGTGTCAGTGAACAAAGCATTGCCGCCGTCGATGATGATATCGCCCTCATCCATGGCCTCGGCCAGCTGATCGATGACGGCATCGGTGGCCTTGCCAGCCTTGACCATAATGATTGCCTTGCGCGGGCGCTCCAAGGAAGCCACAAAGTCCTCGATGGTTTCCGAGGGCACGAAGTTGCCTTCCTCGCCGTGGGCCTCAATGAGTGCATGAGTCTTTTCAGGGCTGCGGTTATACACCGCTACGGTATTGCCGTTGCGGGCAAAGTTACGGGCCAAATTAGAGCCCATGACCGCCAATCCCACGACGCCAATCTGAGCAAGTTCATTCTTTTCAATCATGCTGCCTATCCTACGTCACTAGGATGCGAGGCTGGCATCAATGGCTAGGCTGGTGGACTATGTCGGATACGCAGAAACTCAATGACTTGCTCCACCTCGCGCACACGCGAGTGCTCAATGCAGAAGAACTGGAGTCTCTCAACGCCTTAAACGGCGGCCTTGCGGAATTGCTAGGACTGCAGTTCACCCACGTGGGCCCGCGCGAGGCCCGTGCGAAACTGCAGGTGCGGCCGGAGCATCACCAACCCTGGGGAGTAGCCAACGGTGGGTTGTATTGCTCCATCGCAGAAACCGTGGCCTCCATTGCCAGCGTTGCGGCTGCCGACGCCCCCGCAGTCGGCGTCAATAACTCCAGCGACTTCATTTGCTCCACAGGAAAGGGCGAGTTAGAAGCCGTGGCTACGCCCGTGCAGCTAGGCGGCCGCACCCACGTGTGGAGCGTCGAGATGCGGCAAGGCCGCGAGCTTATCGCCCGCACCACCTTGCGCACTATGATTCTGCGCTAGTCCACCCGAGCGGCGGTAAAAGACATGCCGTGGGAGTTTAGCCGCTCAAGATAGGGCTTTCCAAGCCCGGTGGCCGGGGTGAGTACGCCGCCTGCACGGCCGGCATTAGAGCGCGACTCGAGCAAGCAGAGCGCAGCCTGGCTCAGCATCATTGCGGTGACTTCATATCCTGGGTCACCCTCGGCAGAAACAGTTGCCCGCCAGCGTTGGCCATCTTCGGTAATGCCGTGGTAGCTGACCTGGAAATGCGCGCCCTTAGGGCCGGGGGTGGGCAGGACCTTTTCCACCAGTGGGCGCAGGCGCGACTGAGTGCCATCAAAAAGTAGCTTGGTGGCGAGCGCCAGCCCATAGGCGCGGGCGCGCCCGGGAAGACCGGTGCCAGCCCACCATGCTTCCTTGTAAAACAGGCGTGTGCCCCACGCGCGCCCCAGCAGAGCGTTAGAGCGGCGCACCACGCGGGTATTGAACATGGACATGAAAAAGGGGCCTACCCAGCCCACGCCGTCGACTTCTTTGATTTCGAAGTCATTCTGGAGGCCGTCTAAGCGTGGACCGGCCTTGGGGTCCGGGTCCAGTGAGTAAGGATTGTGCAGGTTGCGGGCTACCTCTTTATCCGCGTGCGCGGCATGCGAGACCTGCAGGGAAGACTCGATGGTGCCCGGTGAGATTCCGCCTTTGAGCTTGTCGACGACCATCTGCACCCGTGCAAACGGCTTTCCTGCCGCCTGGTAGAGATTGAGCATGCCAATATCCGAGGGAACGGAATCAAAACCGCAGGAGTGGACGATGCGCGCACCCGTGGATTGGGCGGTGGCGTGGTGAGAATCGATGCTGCGGCGAATAAAGGGAACCTCGCCGCATAGGTCAACATAGTCCACGCCATGGCGCGCGCAAGCGGCAACGACGTGGCCGCCATACAGGCTATAGGGACCGACCACAGTGATGAGCACCTTGGTACCTTTCACCATGCGCTCCACAGCGTCAGCATCATCGGCGGCGGCGATGGCGATGTCCCAGTGCGGATTGAGTTCATCGCGCAGCGCGGCGAGCACCGGTCGGTTCCGGCCGGCCAGAGTCACAGAGGGCGCGTTAATCGAGGCAAGGTAGCGCGCCACCAATTGGCCGACCAGCCCGGTAGCGCCGTAAACAGTGATATCGCTCATAGTGCACGAGCGTACCGGAGGGTTTAGAGCCAGTGGTTCTTTCGGAACCACGCCCACAGGCCCACAACGACCAAGATCATGATGATGATAGCCATGGGGTATCCCTGCGCCCAGTGCAGCTCCGGCATGATATCGAAGTTCATACCGTAGATACCCGCCACCAAAGTAGGCGCGGCCCACATGCCAACGACCGCGGAAATGGTGCGCATATCCGAGTTTTGTTGCATCGTTACCTTGGCCACGGAGGCGTCGATAAGCGAGGTAAGGCGCTCATCGAAGCTGGATATTTGGTCCTTGACCACAAGCTCATGGTCGTTGACGTCGCGCAGGTAGGAGCGCAATTGCTTGGAAATTAAATCCTTGTGGTCAGAGACCATGGATTTCAGTGCCACCGAGAGCGGGTCAATGGCATGCTTCATCTCCAGCACCTCACGCTTGAACATGTAGATGCGGTCCACATCAAACTTGAGGTTAGGGGTGAAGATTTCTTCTTCTAGCTCATCGACCTCGATGCTAATGAGGCGGGAAATCTCCGAGTAGCGGTCCACCATCATATCCAGGATCTTCCAGGCCATGGCCACTGGGCCAAGCTCTACCAAGTCCTGCTCATCTTCTACCGTATAAGCCAGGTTGGGCAGCTTTGCGCCGTGGCGGACGGTGATGATGAAGTTGGAGCCCATGATCATCTGGATCTCACCGGTGGAAATGATCTGGCGCTTATCCGTGACCTCATCATGATCGCGGTAGTTCACGGATCGTGCGACCACGAAGAGCTGATCATCGTAGCGCTCGAGCTTAGGGCGTTGATGGGCCATAACGGCGTCTTCCACGATAAGTTCGTGGATGCCAAACTGGGAGGCCACCTTGGTCATCTGGGATTCATAGGGCTCGTGCAGGCCCACCCAAATAAATCCGCGGCCGTACTCCTCAATGGCTTCCAGCGCGGAGCTGGTGGAATACTCTCCAGGAAGCGCCTCGCCATCCACAAAGACGCGGCAATGTTCGATGGCGCGCTCTGGTGGTACCGGCAGGGAAGTAGGCTTACTAGGAGGCTCGGGTTTCTTGCGGCCCCTAAAGGGTGAAGGTACGGATGGCATCTTTTCAGCCTCCTTTGCGCGGTAGTGCGGATATTTTCCCAATGGGCAGGCGGCGATTTTACGCAGCGGGTAAATCTTACACCGAAGGCGGGTAATATAATCGAATCTATGCCTACGTGGAAAGAAGTAACCGACGCTAATCCCGAGCACTCCCATAACTTTGCTCGCAAATGGAAGGTGCTGGCCGCACAGGGTAAAGACATCAACGGCGAGGCCCGGCTTATCGACGCCATGGTGGAACGCAACTCCACCATCCTCGATGCCGGCTGTGGCACCGGCCGCGTCGGCGGCGAGCTGCTTCGCCGTGGCCACAGCGTTGTGGGCGTCGACGTAGACCCCATTCTCATCGAGCACGCAGAGCACGATTTCCCAGAGGGGCAATGGTTCGTGGGAGATCTGTGCGAGGAAGAGGTGCCCGAAGGCCCCTTTGATATCGCCGTGTCCGCAGGCAATGTCATGGGCTTTCTAGCAAAGGACGGCCGCGAGCCCGCGCTGCGCAATATCTATAATTCCCTCAAGCCCGGTGGCCGCCTCGTGACCGGCTTTGGCGAGGGCCGTGGGTGGGAATTTTCTGATTTCCTCGACATGGCGCAGAAGGTGGGCTACCGAGTCGACTTCACTTTCTCCTCGTGGGACATGAAGCTCTTCTCGGAGCATTCCACCTTCTTGGTCGCCGTCCTTTCGCGACCCGGCTCAGACCTGCTGGCCTAAAAGCGCCTATCCGCTTGGTCGAAGAAATCGACCTCATGGTGGCTGGCGGTGATATAGGCGCGCTCGGCACGCAGGCGGGTGCGCTCATCCGCCCCGGCGAGGGCTTGTTCGACGATGTCGAGGCTAGCGCGAACCCCGTTGAGGAAGTCCTCGCCGCCGTACATGGAAAGCCATGAGTGATAGGGGTGTTCGGGGGAATCAAATTCTGCGAGGTGGAGGCCTACCTCGGCGTATAGCCAGTAGCAGGGCAGTACCGCCGCAGCACCCACCACGTAGTCATCCGTATGCGTCGAGCGGATGAGGAAATCCGTATAGGCGCTAGTTACCCGGGAGGCTGCGGTCGTGATATCGCTTTCGAGCCAGCCGCGGTGCAGCTCGGCCTCCACCGCCAAGCAATCATGCGCTCCCTCAGCCCAGTGCAGCTGCTGTGCCGCTTCTGGGGCTTGGCTGGCGAGGCGAGCCAATGCCTTGGAGTATGCATTCAGGTACTGGGCATCTTGGTCGAGGTAGAAGCCAAAGGCATCCTTTTCCAACGCTCCCGTGCCCAAGGCCCGAATAAAGGGCAGAGCCTTGATGGCCTCCCAGTGATCCCCGGCGAGGTTCCACAGACGTTGCGTGTATGGGCCGGCTGCGGGAACGCGCGGCTGGTCAACGTTTTCCGGTTCTACCAGGTTGCCGGATAAGTACGGCTGGGGCAGGGTAGAGGCGGCCTGCATGAGGCGCTGCGAGCGGTGCAGGTGGTCCACGGGCCCGTGTCCCTTGCCCACGTGAAGCGCATCCGCATGGGCAATGGCCTCATGCAGCCACTGAGTGGACCAAACCAGAGCTGCCGCGGGACTATCGCCGGCTCCCAGGCGGGTGGCTAGGGCAGAGGAAAGGGAACACCCAGTTCCATGCGTGTTCTTCGTGTCCACACGGCTGGAAGCAACGCGGTGCACAGCCCCATCCGCATTAACCACCGCATTGTCGGCGATGTCAGCATCGAGGTGCCCGCCCTTGACGACGACCGCGGTACCAGCACTCTTCGCCCATTCCTTCGCCGTGGCAATGGCCTCTTCTAGGTCGCTCGCTTCGTTCGTGTGAGTAAGGACTGCCAATTCCTTCAAGTTGGGAGTGATGAGGTCCACCTGTGAGCAGAGATCGCGCACGGCCTGTTCTGCGTCGTTTTCCAGCAGACGATCTCCACTGGTAGCCACCATGACCGGATCAAGTACCACGGGAACATCGTCCGGCAGGCGGCGCAGGAAGTCTGCGACCTTGGCGGTAATGGCGGCGTCGGCAAGCATGCCAATCTTTACCGCATCAATCTCCACATCATCGATGACGGAGTCTAGCTGCTCCTGCAGAAAGTCCACCGGTGGTACGTGGACGCTGCGAACACCCTGGGTGTTTTGAGCCACCAACGCCGTCACCACGCTCATGCCGTAGCCGCCTGCGGCAGAGATGGATTTCAGATCTGCTTGAATTCCTGCTCCGCCGGTGGGATCAGTACCGGCAATGGATAGTACTCGGGGATAGATGCCTTTAGCCATGGAAAGCCTCCTTAAGGTGGGCGGCGGCTGCTGCGGGGTCCTCGGCCGCCATGATGTCGCTGACTACGCAAATTCCGGCAAAGTCGCTGCCCGCCAGCTCGTGCGCATTATGGGTCTTGATTCCGCCGATGGCGACGGATTCGATGCCACGCTCACGTGCGGCGTGAGCGAGTGCTGCGGCCGCAGCCGTACCCATGCCGGCCGGGGCGTTTTTCTTCGTTGCAGTCGAATGCACGGGCCCGATGCCAATGACATCTGGGCGCGCATCGTCCGCTATAGCAGCAAGCTCCTCGTTACTGCCGATGGATAAGCCAATAAGCTGGCCCTCACCCAGTTTCTCTCGGGCCTCGCGAAAGGCCATATCATCCTGCCCAATGTGCAGGTGGCAGCCGAGTTTTGCGGCCACCTCCACGCGGTCATTGATGAATAGTGGGACATCGCCCAGTACATCAAGCAACTCGCGTGCGGTGCGCTCGATCTGTTCATCGCTAGCTTCCTTGTCCCGGAGCTGGACAACGGTAACACCGCCGCGTACAGCCTCCTGCACGATGGGGACCACGTTGTCTCGCCCGCCAGCCAGATCAGGATCGGTGACCAGGTAGAGCGTCCAGTCAATAGACACTTAAACCTCCTCCACGTCAGTGAGCTTGACCAGGCCCTCGATATCCGCCGTCGGGACATCGTAGAGGGCATCCAGCCAAGCGACGGCAAAGGAGCCGGGGGCGTGGTGCTTTTCGGCGGCCAAGCTACCTGCCGCGCCAACGTGCGCGTGGGCGGCGATGATCGCTTCGAAAGGATCCTCCCACGCGGCCAGATATGCGGCGCAGATAGCACCGAGGGAACAGCCAGTACCGATGACGTTTTGGAGCATCGGGTGCCCCGATTCGAGGTAGACGGCACGGGTTGTATCGCCGACGTGGACGATAAGGTCCCGCGGGCCGGAAATGGCCACGACGGCTCCGGTATCCCGGGAAAGTGCTACTGCCGAATCCAGGGCGGCTTCCACGCCATCGGTAGATTCGACGCCACGGCCGCCCTGCCCAGTACCTGCGAGGGCGATGATTTCTGAGGCGTTGCCACGAATTGCGCCCGGGCCGAGTGGCAGCACCTCGCGCATGAATTCGGTGCGGTGGCTCAGTCCGCCGGCGCCTACCGGATCGAGTACCCAGGGGGTGTGGGCGGAGTTCGCCCCAGCGATAGCCTCGCGCATGCCGCCGTATTGCTCTGAGCTGGGCGTGCCGCAATTGATGAGTACGCCGCTGGCTACTTGGGCGAATTCGCGCGATTCCTCCGGCGTATCGACCATCGCCGGGCTAGCCCCGATGGCCAGCAGGGCATTGGCGGTGACGTTGCTGACGACCTTATTGGTCAAACATTGAATAAGCGGCGTGGACTCGCGCACAGCGTCGTGTGCGCGCAGAAAAGCATAATCCACAACTATCCCTTCGCTAGTTCTAACTGAGTGCAGGTTCGATGGGTATTTCTCAGCCGCACCGCGTGCGGCACCCCATGTTGCGTGTCTCAGCCTAACAAAGGTCACGGAAACTATGTGCGAAAATCGATGTCCGGGCTCCCCAGTAGTGGAATCGCCGGCGCTAGCAGCAGGTAGCCGAGGAAAATAAAAATCGCCGCCCAGAGCCTGCTTTGCAGCAGGTGGGGCGGCGATGCGAGCGAGGAGGTACTACTTCTCGTTCTTGTTAATGATGTTGCGTGCGATGCGCTGCTGGGTGGTGATCTCCAGGTTGCCGCGATCGCGGGAAAGGATATTGGTTGCCCAGTTAACCAGCACGGCCAAGCGGCTGCGCAGACCAATGACGTAGGTCAGGTGCAGGCCGAGCCATGCAACCCAGCCTGCAAAGCCACCGAACTCGGTCTTGCCCAGCTTAACGACGGCGTTGAAGCGCTTGACGATGGCCATGGAGCCCTTGTCAAAGTAGTCGAAGGCTTCCTTCTCATTTGCGGTAGATTCCTCGTCCACCTTGGCCTGGATGAGCTTTGCGACGTGCGCGCCACCCTGGATAGCAACCTGTGCCAGACCCGGCAGGCGGTTGAGGGAGATCATGTCACCGATCATGTAGACGTTGTTGTGCTCGCCCACGGTCAGGTCCTCGTTGACGGAGACGCGACCTGCGCGGTCTGCCTCGACGCCAGCCTGCTCTGCAACCATCTTGCCCAGTGGGGAAGCGGCCACACCAGCCGACCAGATCTTGGTAGCACCTGTCAGGGTGGTCTCCTCCTCGGTCTTCATGTCCTTGTAGGTGACGGTATCTGCGGTTACATCAGTCACCATGGCGTTGAGGTGAACCTGTACGCCTTCCTTTTCCAAGGTGCGCTGCGCCTTGCGGCCCAGGCGCTTGCCAAATGGTGGCAGTACCTGTGGGGCGCCATCGAGCAGGTAGATCTTGGCGGAGGTAGTGCCGTAGTTGGAGTAGACATCGTTGAGGGTACGGTTTGCCAATTCGGCAATCTGGCCGGTGAGCTCAACGCCGGTTGGGCCGGCACCAACGATGATGAAAGTGAGCAGGCGCTCGCGTTCTGCGGGGTCGTCAGTAAGCTCAGCCTTTTCAAAGGCCGAGATGATGCGAGAACGCAGCTCCAGGGCATCGTCCAAGGTCTTCATGCCGGGGGCGAACTCGGCGAAGTGGTCGTTGCCAAAGTAGGACTGACCGGAACCCGCGGCGACAACCAGGGAGTCATAAGCATAGGTGCGGGAGAACTCGTCCTGCTCGGCGGTCACCGTCTGGTCCGCCAGATTGATATCAGTTACCTCAGCGTTGACGAAGTGGACGTTGTCCTGATCGCGCAGCAGCTGGCGGGTGGAAGGGGCAACCTCACCGGCGGAAATCATGCCGGTTGCTACCTGGTACAGCATCGGCTGGAACAGGTGGTGGTTCTTCTTATCGATGAGGGTGATTTCCACATCGGCGTTCTTCAGCTTCTGAACGGTGTTGAGACCACCGAAGCCGGCGCCAACCACGACGACGTGGTGGCGGCCACCGTTGGGGCGATAAGGGGTATCAGTCATGGATTTAATGCGACCTTCCTTAAGAAAGCTAATGTTTTGTACCTGTACAGTCTAAACACTTCAAACAGAACGCGCATACTTAATGACTGATAAACTTCCGCCCCTGCGTTGCGGATTCCGTGGGAAGAACCGGCGCGGCTGTGCGGAGCGCCTAAACCGGGGTGCGCACAAAGCTGACTAAGGTTGTTCCGGATAGTGACTTCCTCCGCCCACCAAGGAGCGCACCTGGCATTATGTCTTTTACCCGCCCTGAGTATTTGAGCTCTATCGATGCAGAATCCTGGCCCAATGTGGCTACGGTTCCCGCACCTCGTTGGCCTGGAATGAAAGCCCGCCGGGCAGAGGCTGAATTTGCCAAGGCCTGCGATGATGCCGGTCTAGAACTGGACCTCGAAGCCGAAGATGGACCAGATCTCAAGGTGGGGCATGATGCCTTGTTTGAGCGCATTGCCGCTAGCGGTTGGTTGGGATTTGCGGAAAGCTACATGGCAGGAGAGTGGACCGTCACTTCCTCCTCGCAGCTGGTAAAGGTGCTCGGCCGCCTATTGGGAGCAGGCTACCTCCCCAAGTCCAAAATGCTTGGTGCTGGTAAGTCGGAGCCAGGGG
The DNA here is from genome assembly GCF_022347235.1 of Corynebacterium tuberculostearicum. Taxonomy (GTDB): domain Bacteria; phylum Actinomycetota; class Actinomycetes; order Mycobacteriales; family Mycobacteriaceae; genus Corynebacterium; species Corynebacterium tuberculostearicum_F. The sequence continues at coordinate 38,226 of NZ_JAKRDX010000011.1, read as the reverse complement.
AGCTGCCACTGGAATTGGTTCGGCTCTATGCCGGCGATGGATTAAGCCATGTAGGTGGGATTTTTTCCAGTGGCGTACCGACCACCATTAGGGAAACGGTGGAAAGCTATAGCCCCAAGGCCGGCCGCAAGGAGCCGAAGAGCCACTTCGTCGATGTCACGACGCTGAGTGAGCCCACGAGTGTGGACAGGGATGACCTGGGAGATGCGCAGCGCCGCGCAGCGGATTGGCTGCTTGACGGCACCCGCACCGGCGCCGGAACCCACCTGTTGGTGTACCCGGCTGCCGGAATGCAGCCAGCGATGCGGGCGACTAAGCGACGCGCTACGGTGGACGTTTTGACCAGTGATGTGGACCAAATGAGCCACATGCGCGAGGCCCTCGTACTAGAGGGGGCAGACGATTCCATCCATGTCGAGCGCATTCCCGGTGTCGTCCCGAACCCTAAGCAATGGCACGGGCACTATGACGCAATCGTCACTGTAGAAAAGGTAGAACAACTCAGCGCCAGCGAGCGCAAAGAATATATCCGCGCAGTCGATCGGTTTTTGACGCCTAATGGGCGGGCGGGAATCCAGTCCATCGTGGCGACCGAGTCGATGACGGAGGCCGGTAAGGCCTCGCTTCAGGCCTTGCGAGCCTATGTGTGGCCGGGGTTGGACTATCCGCGCACCACGGAGATGCACCAGCTAGTGGATAAGAACTCTAACCTGCGCATCGTGTCCGAAACACACGTAGGCACCCATTACTTGGAATCCCTGCGTCAGCAGCGATCCTTTTTTGACGGGCACCTGCGAGAAGCAGCGGCCGCTGGGTTCGACCCAGTCTTCCGTCGCTTATGGACCTTCCAATTTGCCCTCCGTGAGGCCCTTATGACGCTCGGGATGATTGACTCGGTGCAATTTGGGTTGGCTCACCGCAACCGCGGGGGCCGGCGTTAGGCGGCCGGCCGTAAGGCGGGCGGCCCTTAGGCCGGCGGCAGCTCGTCGAAGTTCTTCATCAGATCCGCACTGGGCACAAAGAAGTTGGTGCCAGTAAGCGCGGTGGAGAAGTCCAAGATACGGTCGTAGTTTCCCTCCGGCTTGCCAATGAACATATTGCGCAGGCGTTCCATGACGTTTTCGGGGTCCTTGGCATAGCCGATGAAGTAAGTGCCCATCTCACCCGCGGCGAAAGAGCCGAAGACCATGTTCTCACGGTAAATATCTTCCTCGAGGTCATTGAGGGCTACGTGAGAGTTAGTGGGCTTGGTATCGTCATCCAACTCGATATCGTCGGCCTTGGTGCGGCCGATGACCTTTTCTTGCTCCTCGGTGCTCAGCTCGTTCCACTTGGCCAGGTCGTGGATATATTTCTGGACGGTGACGTAGGAGCCACGAGGGTAGTCGGCGTCATCGCCAAGCAGCACGGTATCCAAAGCCTCTTCGGCGAGGGGATTGGCGGTGCCATCCACAAAGCCTAGTAAATCGCGCTGGTCCAAGTACTTAAAGCCGTGCGTCTCATCGATAACCCTGACGGCATCGCCCAGCTGATCCAGTACCTGGCGGGCCATCTCATGGCACAGGTCATAGGTATTCGCACGGAAGTGGAGAAGAATATCGCCTGGCGTGGCCGGGGCCTTATGCGCGGCATCGATTGCCTCAAATTCCTTCAGGCGTTCCGGCATAGGTGCGCTGGTCAAACGTGGCCACATGGAGGCACCAATGCCGACTACGGTATAAAGTTCGCCTTCGTTATAGCGAAAGTTGACGGACTTAAACAGTCCGGCAAACCCCGTGAGCATATCGCGGGTGGCTTGCTCGCCGCCGTCCTTGATTTCAAGGACGAGGAAGAGAGCTGCGCGGGAAGGCTTATCTACTACATGCTGAATCGTCATGATGCCAATTTTACGCACCCTGTGGTAATCAGGCCCGTTCGCCGGCTTGGAATCGCCCCTGATAGAGGCCATCTTGGTCGTTATATGAGCTAGTGTGCGTATTGGTCGAAGACTAACCGATAGCCGGGTGAGAAGATGTGGACAAGGATACGAAAGAGCAGAAGAAAAAGCACCGCGCGGATCTTCGTATTATTTGCGCGGAACGACGATTCATATGATGAGTCTTTTGCAGGCGTTGCACTGACGCGCGCCCAAGAAAAAGCCATGGGGCAATGCGTAGACCGCTCGGGGGTAACCTGTTGGACTGAAGAGGCACACCTGCGTGGGTGGAAAGGTCCACTGGATGTAGAACACCATCCGGAAGTGGTTTATATCGTATTTAGCGGTGGACACGCGCAGGGATCGGATCCGTCGAACGCTGAATTCGATCCAGAGCTTAAGGCCGCATGTGCTACGAGAGGCCTAGCCGAGAAAGAAGTCATCCGCCGTATGAGAAATGACGAGAGCCCAATTGTCGTGAAGGAATGGCACATCTGGGAAGCTTCATTCGGGCGCGTGTTGTCAGGAGCGAACGACAGAAGCGAGGTGCAGGTATCGATCTATGGAGTCAGGAGCTAAAAGGGGGAATGCCACCCCTGGTTAAAATGACATAATGTACATTATCGGACAAATACTGATATCGGGAGGGTCATCGTTCGTCGCCACCATAAGCGCCCGAGTGCTTACACATCTTCCCGGCCCATCTATTGGTTTCCGGTTCAGCTCCCTTAACCCTCCACGCGATGTTACGACGCTTTGCTTGGCGACGCCCCGCGGTCTCTGTCGCGCCCTCCGCCGACCGCCAGACTCAGGCGCAGGTATGGATTCCGGCTGTAGCTCATTGGGGCTCGGTTTTACTACAGCGGGCCCCATCTATCTTTCGGGACTTCTTCATTCAGGGGGTCAACCGTTGGTGGCGGTGTTTCGTTCGGTGACCGAAAAACCTGATATTGGGCGAAAATACGCCCTACTGGCGGTGCCAACTACACCACTATATAACGTCACACTGACGTTATTCGGGGAACTCTACCCACGCCGTGAAGGCCTCAACTAGGAATTACGGTAAGCGCTCCACAGCTGCCACATAGTCAACAGCGCCAAAAGAACCGAGATGGCCACAATGACCCACATCTGTTGAACGGCTACGAAAATGGTAAAGCCGATGACGACGACGAGGCGCAGCCACATAAACGGGATAATCTGACGGGAATTCACTGGCTTGACCATCGCTAGTTTTTCTCAAAGGAAATGCGGAGATTTACCTCGCCCTTTTCCTCGACTTTCGCGGCGAGCATCTCCGGGGTCTCCACGCCATAATCAAGGCGATCAACTGGCACGGTGCCGCCGATGACGATCTGATCGCCATCGCGAAGAACGTCGAAGTCTTGGGAAATCTCGTGCGTTTCATCCTTGATAGTCAGATCTCCGGTGAGCTTGACTGTGCCAATGGTGCCGTCATCCGGGACGTCGGCAAGCGAGGCTGGCTCGGTGAGCTCAAAGGATGCCTCTGGGAAAAGCTGGGTCTCAAAGAGCTTGGACTTCATGTTCTGATCGCGGACCTTCTTGTCCGTGGTCAGCTCGTCCATATCAACAGTGACCGCGGCGGTTTTCAGGGTGGAATCAGAAATATCCGCCTGGCCGGTGACCTCCGTGGTTGAACCCGATGTGGTGGTCTTTTCCGCAGGTAGAACCTCATTAAAGGTAAAACCAACCGAGGTATGGTTATTGGCGCGTCCCTTGGCTACCTCCCAGGTGCCATCGAGCTCCGTTGATGCGGCCTTTGCGCCGTCGGCGGAAACTGGTTCGGTCTTTACTCCGGCGCCCTTGAGGAGCGAATACACCATCGGGCCAATGGCCACGGCGGTGAGCAACACAATCAGCACCACAAAGATGGTGATGACGAGCTTGCGGTTATAAAAAAGCTTTTTCATCTGCTATCGAAGTCCTTCTAGGCGTCGCGCCAGGGCAACAAGCTCTTCGCACAAACCGGCAAGCTCCTGCGCACTAGCGCCTTCCTCCGCGGCGGTATTGATATCTTCTGCGGAACAACGTAGTTCAAAAAGTCCGTCGCGCAAACTCTCTGCCTTTTCTGGAGTAAGGATCACGGCATTGGCGGGAATCCCCGTGCCACTGACGTTATTTCGCTGCTCATAAGCGCGCTGCTTGCAGGAGGCGCTGCAAAACTTCCGTGGCCGTCCCCTACCGCCTTGGTCAATGTCCTTCCCACACCATTGGCAGGAACCGACGTTGCGTTCACGACTAGCTGTACGGATCACCCGATACACTTTAGTCCATTTTGGGCGGGCTGGGAACAAAGACGCGTGGGTGTTCGTTATAATTAGTAGCTCTTAGGCGAAGTTTTGCTTCGCACTCAATCAGGGATCTCTTTGAAAAGGATGATGTTGCATGGCAGATCGCGTACTCCGTGGCAGCCGTATGGGCGCAGTCAGCTACGAAACCGACCGCGACCACGACCTCGCACCGCGCCAGATGGTGAAGTACCGCACCGAAGACGGCGAGATTTATGAGGTGCCTTTCGCGGATGATGCTGAAATCCCTGAAGAATGGATGTGCAAGAACGGCAAGCTGGGCCACCTAGTAGAAGGTGAAGGCGTTGAGTCTAAGCCCGCTAAGCCACCACGCACCCACTGGGATATGCTGCGTGAGCGCCGCTCCATCGAGGAGCTCGATGAGCTGCTTGAAGAGCGCATTAACCACCTGCGCTCCCGCCGCCGTTCCGCAGCTCGCCTCTTGAAGGAACAGCAGGAGCAGCAGCAAAATAACTCTTAAAGTTCTGCGGCAGCAAAAAGGCCCGTACCTCCCTAGTCTGACTAAGGGACGGTACGGGCCTTATGCGTTGCGGTGGCGCCTACTTCTTCAGCTGCGCAATCTGGTGCTTTGCCAGATGGCCAATCTCGCTGGCGAAGTCAGAAACCCAGCCGGCGCCCTTACGGGCCTGAACGCCTAGGTCATGAATGGAGCCGTCCTTGACTTCACGGTTGACCAACTTGGACACCGCGCCGCCAAAGTCCTGCAGCTGCTCAGCGCGATGAGCAACGCCCCACTTGGTGACCTCGAGCAAAGAATCCTTCACGAAGGAACCATCCAGCTTGGACTCGCCATATTCGCGCTCGGTGAAGGTAATGGGAACTTCGCGAACGTCAAAGCCAGCCTTGACGGCACGGAAGGCCAAATCGACCTGGAAGATGTAGCCGGCCTTGGACAGCTCATCAAAGTCGATGGACTCGAGCAGCTCGCGGCGGAACGCACGGTAGCCGGCGGTCATATCGGACAGCCCAGCGCCCAGCGCTACGGAGATGTAAATATTGCCCAAGCGGGAGAGGTACTCACGAGAAGCCGGCCAGTTGACGGTCTCGCCACCCGGAATGTAGCGGGAGCCGATAACTAGGTCCGCGCCCTTGTCCACCTCTTCCAACAACAGGTGAAGCTGTTCCGGCGCATGGGAGCCGTCTGCATCCATCTCACACAGCACCTGGTAGTCGCGCTCCAATCCCCACTCAAAGCCGGCGATATAAGCGCCTAGCAGACCGCCCTTGCCCTCGCGGTGAAGAACGTGGATGTGGTCATCCTGTGCTGCGAACTCATCGGCCTTGTCACCAGTTCCATCGGGAGAGTTATCGTCCACGATGAGGATATGGACCTCTGGGACGGCCTCACGGACGCGTCCAGTAATGAGAGGAAGATTTTCGATCTCGTTATAGGTCGGGATGATGACCAAGGTCGAGGATTCAAGCGTGCTCACAGTGTTTATGCTCCTACGTATGTATCTGTGCCGGAGCGGCGCGGGGTGCGTCGCAGGCGGTTTGTGCGCAAAGCTACCAGTGCGCAGACTGTTCCAATAATAACCATGAGCCATTGCAGGGGCGAACCAAACCTCACGGAAAAGGTCTCTCCGCTACGCAAGGGCAACTGCTCTACTAACGCGTCCGGCGTGAAAATCTCCGTGGACTGGCTAACGTGGCCATCTGGGTGAACAATGGCGGATACTCCAGAGGTCGCCGCCACCACCACGGCTCGGTCCGTCTCCATGGCGCGCAATCGGCTCATGGCCAATTGTTGGTAGGTCATATCGGAATAGCCAAAGGTGGCGTTATTGGTGGGAGTAGTCAGTAGTTGTGCACCATTTTTCACCGACTCCCTAAAGGCGTTATCGAAGGAGACCTCGTAGCACGTTGCCACGCCTACCGGCACTCCCGCCATGGAGACAACGCCTGGGCCGTCGCCGGGTTTGAAGTCACCGGCTAGATTCACATAGTCAGAAAATTTGGCAAAGAAGTCCCGCATGGGCATGGTTTCACCGAAGGGCTGCAGGTACTTCTTATAGTGGTGGTCTCCTACCGTATGCCCGGGAGCAAAGACCTGCATTGTGTTGCGGGCTCCCACCTCATCCCGCGTAGCGGTGCCAACCAAAACAGGTGCGTCTATCGCATCGACGGCGCCACTGATCGCCGAGGCTGCCTTGCCGTCACGGAATGGGTTGATATCAGAGGAGTTTTCGGGCCAGATGACTAGGTCAATGTCCTTGTCGCGTGCGGCCAGCTTCTTTGTCTCAGCCACGTGGTTGTTAAGGACCGCTTGGCGTTGCCCGGCAAAGTCTAGGCCCATGCGTGGTACGTTTCCTTGGATAGCGGCAACCTTTGCTTCCCCGACAGTGGAATCGTCTCGGTTGATTCCCAGACCTGCCACCGTTGCGCTTGCAAGGGGAAGGATAGCTGCTAAGAATGCGGCGCTTTTGGCTTTCCATCCGCGTTGAATCAGCAGTGCAGCGAGACCGCAACCGCACAGAACCGTGGCTGCGGTAATGAGCGAGGTTCCACCCCACGGAGCCAGGTTGGCTAGCGGTCCGTCGATTTGTCCCCAAGCCAATTTCACCCAAGAAAAACCGCCGAAAGGTACCGAAGAACGCAACACCTCCACCGCGAGGTAGAAGAACGGGAAGGCAATAAAACCGTATTTCCACCGCGCTACTGCCGCGCCGCCAATGCCCAGTAGAATCGCGTATACCGAAAGCCATATAGCCAAAGCGATGTATGGCCCACTGCCCACTAATTCGCCGATCCATGGCAGCGTCAGCAGGTACAGCACGAGCGAATGCGCGACTGCAAGAAGCGCGCCCACACGGGCGGTAACGTGCCTAGTTCCCCACGGCAGCAAGCTCGCGTACAGCAAGCCCACGCCCACAATGGCAGCCCACCACCAGCCACGGGGCTCTATGGCGGCATATGTGAGCAGACCGGAAAGGCCCGCCACTACGAGGCGGGCAAGAGTTAGCACCACTAGCTCTTTCCGCCCTTGGACTCGCCACCGGAGGGTCCGAAGTCATCTGGATCCAGGTTCTCGCTCCAACGGCGGATCTCTTCCTCATCCAACACTTCATGCGGGCCAGCATCCTGCATGCTGGGGTGCCCACTTTGTGTTGCTTGGCCACGACCAAAGGAGCCAAAGTCGCCATAAGAGTCGTGCTGCTGTGCCATTGGGGTGGCCTCGTAGATCTTAACGCCCATGTTTTCGATCTTGCGGTACAAGGAGGCCGCTAGCACCGTGCGCAAGACGGCGCGGGTCGGCGAGAAGATAAAGAGGGCTCCGAGGATCGTCGTCAAGAAGCCCGGCAAAGAAAGCAACATGCCGCCTACCAAGGTAAGGCCCACATTGCTGGCGGTCTTGCCCACATTGCCGGCGTGAACGACGTATGTACCGTCCCCTGTGCGTTCGACCTGCTTTCCCATCAAGCGGCGCACTTCAAGGCCAGCGATGGACATTCCGAAGAACATGGTGACAAAGAGTGCGATAAGCGCCCAGCCAACGCCGATCCATTTTGAGACGGCCCAAAAAGTCAGGGTCTCTGCGACCATGTAGAGAGCAAAATACATAAACGGCATGGCCTCAGTCTAACGAGGCAGACTGATAAAGTGCTGGCAACACTCATGCGCGAGGCTGCAGCCGCGGCAGGTTAAACTAGTGCGCATGTTTACTCCTGCGCTTTTTGAAGACCCCCAGTACGGCACGTGCATCCGCATCCACGTTGCCGGCGGCAGCACCCATGCCCAGGATTGGGTCACTTTGGCGCAGTGCGCCAGTGCTGTTGCGGATGGGTATGTCTACATCGACCGGTTCTCCGCAATCGAGTTGCGCGGTATTAAGGATGCGGAGGCGCTCAATCAGCAGCTCCAGGAGTTGCGATTGCGCGCCACGGCGATGCCGGTGCTGGCTTCGCCTTTGTCGGCGGAGGCCAAGCACACGGCCCAGGACATCGCGGCTGAGCTGGAAGCGGCGGAAGGCGGTCCCGGGATTGCCGTCATTGCCCACGACGACGTACCGACCGGCGCAGCAGCAGTCAGCCTTAGCATCGACGGGGACGGTGCCCTGCGCCTTGAGCGTTCCCCGCTTGGCGACGCCCCCTCGGCCCCACTGACTCCACAGGCTGCTGCCCACCACTATGAGGAGGCCCTCCAAGGCACCGAATCCCTAGAGCATGATGCCTCCGCCCTGGCAGAACCAGGCCCTATTGGCTGGTTAGATGATCATTTGCCTGCGGGCGTTGTAGATCTGGGGGCGGGCGTGCACCGCGGCGCCATCCCTGCTGAGTTTGCGCAGCTCATCGGCCAGTTAGAGGTTGACATCACCGTCACCCCGTGGGGCGGATTAGTCTTTCACAATATTGCCGAGGGCGACGCCGAAGTGGTACTGCGCGTACTCGCCCCGCGCGGTTTTATCTTCGATATCAACTCTCCCCTGCTGCGCGCAGAGTAGAAAGAGCGCAAGGTTTAGCGCGGCATGTGCCGCCAGATTGGGCGCGGTACAAGCCGCATGACCCACGCGAGGCACTGGAGGGCGCGAGGAATCCACACGGTGCGCGAACGCGGCTTACCGCGCCGTGCATCTCGGGCAATGCAGCCGACAACTGCCTCAGCCACATCTGCCGGACGCACGGAAAGCGGCGCCGGCTTCATTCCTTCGGTCATGCTGCCGATGACAAAGCCAGGGCGTGCGGTAATAAGGCCTACCTGGCTGCCGTGCAGCTTGTCCGCCAGCCCCTGACAGAAGGCATCAAGACCGGCCTTGGTAGACCCGTACACGTAGTTTGCCCGGCGGGCCCGCCAGCCTGCTATCGAGGAAAAGGCGACGATATGGCCGCGGTGCATACGCTGGGAAACGAGTGTAAGCAGTGAAATCTGCGCGGCATAATCGATTGTGGCGATGTCGACCGCGTGGGAAGCATCGCGTTCCGCCCGCTGCTGATCGCCCAAGATGCCAAAGGCGACGACAGCAAGCTCAAGGGGGCCTGCCAGCTCTATGGCACGCTCAACCACACCGGTGTGGGACGGAAAATCTGCGGCGTCGAAATCAAGCAGATGGACGCTGCGCGCACCCGCCGCCCGGAGCCGGCCTTCCACGCCTTCCATACCGTGGGTGCCACGAGCGGCGAGCACAATGTCTTGGCCTGGGGCTACTCTCCTAGCGATTTCTCCGCCGATATCGCTACGGCCACCCAGAATTAGTACGCCAGCCATTAACGGACGTCACGCGGAGCTTGGTTGAGGGACTCGTAGCCATCGTTGGTCAGCACCACGATGTCTTCCAAGCGCATGCCCCACTTGCCTTCCAAGTAAATACCCGGCTCAATGGAAAAGGCCATGCCCTCTTCCAAGGCGAGATCGTTGCCTTCCATGATGAAAGGCTCCTCGTGCGTGGACAGGCCGATGCCATGTCCGGTGCGGTGGACAAAGTAGTCGCCCCAACCGGCTGCCGAGATCGCCTGGCGGGTGATGGCATCGATGTCTGCGGCGGTGCTGCCGGGGTGGGCTGCGGCGCGGGCGGCAGCTTGGGCGTCGGCAAGCACGGCATAGGCATCCTGGAAATCCTGCGGGGCCGTGGAAATATCCCCGCCCACTACGTAGGTGCGGGTGCAATCGGAGTGGTAGCCGGAAGGCAGAGTGCCTCCGATATCGACGACCACCGGCTCACCTTCAGCCAACACGCGATCCGAAAAGCTATGGTGCGGGTTGGCGCCATTCGGGCCCGATCCGACGATGACGAAATCGATAACAGAGTGCTCCTGCAGGATGAGCTTTTCCAGTTCGTGGGCCACCTCGGCTTCGGTGCGGCCGGCCTGCAAAAGCTGTGGAACTTGCGCGTGGACTGCGTCGATGGCATGGCCAGCCTTGCGCAGCTCAGCAATCTCAGCCTCATCCTTGCGGGTAAAGAGTTCGGCCAGCGCGTAAGTGGCCAGTTCATAGCTGGCGTGTGGAAGCAGCGCTTGGAAACGCAGCACGTGGTCTGCAGTCAGCGACTGTCCCAGCGCTACCTTGCCTAGTCCGTCGCCTGCGCCACGCAGTGCAAACTCATAAGGATTTTCTCCGTCATTCCAGCCACGCAACTCTACATCCAGCTCACCTACTGGAGCAGCCTTGATATCGGTGATATCGGTATTGGGCGCGGCGATCCATGCATTGCCCTGCTGCGGCACAACCAAGACCGTCAAACGTTCGTGGGAAGAGACCCAGGAGCCGGTGAGGTAGGCAAAGTCTGGCCCCGTGCCAATGAGGAGCAGATCGATGCCCTTGTCTGCAGCCGCCTTTTGGGCGGCGTGCAGACGCTGGGCGTAGACATCAGCGGAAAAAGTCTGAGTATCAGTCATGCCCCAGAGTCTACTCGTCCGCGCCGCGGATATTAGGCGCCAATGGCTACGACACCGCGCTGAATCGCGTCGATGGCTCGGCGGGCGTTGCGTTGAATCTCGCCGTCGTACCCCGTTTTAGCCACTTGTTGCAGCAGGTCGATGACTTGGCGGCACCAACGGACAAAATCACCCGGGGTGAGTTCGGCCCCGGCTTCATTGGCCGCAGCCATGCAGTAGCCCAAGGGCGCCCCGGCCGCCCATTGGTGTACAGCCAAAGCGAATCCGGCCTCTGGTTCACGGGTGGGCGGCAGCCGGTGGCGCTGCTCATCAGCGGTAAGTTCGGTGTACACGCGCCACGTGGCATTCATAGCGTCAGCCATGCGCTCGGTGGCAGCTTCCGGTTGCCCACTGGTGGCCTTGCGGTTTTCGAAACAGCACAGGGAGGCAACGCCGGCAAGCTCTGCGGGATCGAGTTCATCCCAAATTCCGCGCTTGAGGCATTGGGCAACGAGCAAATCGGATTCGCTGTGAATTTTGGCAAGGCGTTCGCCTTCTTCGGTGATGACCGGCGTGCGGTCCGCGCCAGCCCCGGTGAACTCGACGTAGTCCATCTCAGCGAGGAGATCCACGATGCGTTCGAAGGTGCGGCCCAATGTATCCGTAGCCTTATTGACCTTGGATTGCAGCTTGTCCCGATCGCGCTCGCGCCGTGCAAGCTTTTGTGCCAGGCCCGCCAGCTGTTCGCGGTCAGTAGCCGGCCAATCGTGAGCTGGATGACCACGCAGTGCGTCGCGCAACTGCCCCACTCGCTTATTAGGCCGGGCGCGGGTGTGCGACTTCATGCGCTTAGGACGGTCAAAGTGTTCGCGGTGCAAGACATCCTGCACATATCGGGTATTGCGGCGCGGATTCTTGCGCACCGGCTTGGGGATCTTGATGCTACCGACTTGGATCGGTGGGTTATTGATTCCGGCTGCATCGATACGTCCCGACCACCCGGACTCAGTGGTAATCCACGGGCGGGGATCCGCGGTTTGGTTAGCGGGAGTAACAACCGCGGCGAGAATTGGACGCTTCTTGCCGGGCATGGCAATAACATCGCCCAGCTGCAGGCGTCCCAGTACCGCAATCACCTCTTGGTTGCGCTGGTTGGCACTATCGATTTTTGATTGCTTTTCTTCCGCTGTGAGCTCGCGGCGCAGGCGGACATAGTCCATGAGAACCTCGGCGGGATCTTCCCCGTCTTTAGCAGGTGGTGCAAGCGACGCCACGGCATCATCGAGCTGGTTGCGCAGTTCTCGCACGCGATGCTCGGCGCGTTCAATCTCGCGAGTTTCCTCCACGACGGAGCCATCGGCCTGGAACTGTGCGAAGGACTTTTCCAAAAGGCGGAGAGATTCCTCGAAACCAAGCATTCCCAGCAAATTGATCGCCATATTGTAACCCGGTGCAAAAGTGGAAATGAGAGGATACGTACGGGTAGAAGCAAGGCCAGCTACTTGACGCGGATCCATGGCGGGTGCCCATTGCACAACTGCATTGCCCAATGTATCGATGCCACGGCGTCCTGCCCGGCCAGTCAGCTGCGTGTACTGGCCTGGGGTGAGATCGACGTGCGCCTCACCATTGAACTTAATGAGCTTTTCTAGCACCACGGTGCGCGCCGGCATATTGATGCCGAGAGCAAGGGTTTCGGTTGCGAACACGGCGCGGACGAGCCCGCGTACGAATAGGTCTTCCACGATATGCCGGAAGGCGGGCAGCATACCTGCATGGTGCGCGGCAAAGCCACGGGACAGGGCTTCGCGCCAGCGTTTGAAGTCTAGAACCTGCAGATCTTCTTCAGGGATACCTTCCACACCCGCATCGACAATGTCTTTAATCTGCTGTGCTTCCTCTTGGGAGGTAAGCACCATCCGGCTGCGCAGGCACTGATAGAGAGCGCCATCGCAGCCTGCACGGGAGAAGATGAAGGTGATCGCCGGAAGCATGTCCTGCGATTGCAATACCTTCAATACCTCTGGGCGGCCCAAGGGGCGATAGCGATCCTGCTGCCGGGCGGCGCCGGAGCGTCCCCTTCCCTTACCGTGGAATTCGCTGCGTCCGCCGCCCTTGTGACGGGCGCGGGCGCGAAAACCTTTGCTGGACTTATAGTCCGCGCGACCATCGTCCGTATCGCCGGCTTCGAGGCGCTGGATCCTACGCTCTAGCTCGGCGTTGACCTGGCCGCCAGATTCTGGCTCGAAGAGCGGATAAATCTTGCGCCCCAGCATCATCCATTGGTCGAGCGGAACTGGGCGGTGTTCGGAGACGATGACGGTGGTATCGCCGCGCACGGTAGAAAGCCAATCGCCGAATTCTTCCGAATTGGACACGGTAGCAGATAGGCCAATGATGGAGACATGATCCGCGAGGTTGAGGATGACCTCTTCCCACACTGCGCCGCGGGAGGCATCAGCCAAAAAGTGGATCTCATCCATGACCACGTGGGTCAAGCGATCGAGGGCCGCGGATTCTGCGTAAATCATATTGCGCAGCACCTCTGTGGTCATGACGACGATCTCAGCGTCAGAGTTGATCGATACATCACCGGTGAGCAGGCCTACGGCTTCTTCGCCATGCTCTTCCACCAAGTCGTGGTACTTCTGGTTGCTCAAGGCTTTAATCGGCGTCGTATAAAAGCACTTGGTTCCCCGGCTCAGTGCCAAGGAAACCGCAAATTCACCCACGATGGTTTTGCCGGCGCCAGTCGGCGCGCAGACCAGTACGCCGTGACCGTTTTCCACGGCCTGGCAGCCCTTTACCTGGAACTCATCCAACGGGTATGGCAGGGCTGCGGTAAAAGAATCCAGATGAGTTTCAGTCATGACTCCCCAGGCTACCCGTGCCTAAAGGACATCGTCGAAAAAGCCGCCGCTTGTCGACGGAGCGTTCTTGCCACCGGTGGTCCACGTCTGCTGCGGCTGCTGCTGTGCCTGTTGTACTGGATGTGAAACGGGCTGAGAGGGTCCCGGTGAAGGGCTTACTCTGCTCGGCGCCTCGACAGGAGTTGGCCCTCCAACGGCTTGTGGTGCAGCGCCAAGCGGCGAAGCAGTCTCATCATCGAGATCCATCCACTCGGGGCGTTCGCGCTGCATGCGCTTATCGTGGAGGCGGCAGAACTGGAATGCGATCTCGATGAGCAAGATGAGTGAACCAGCCAGTACCACCATCGAGAAAGGATCCTGGCCTGGGGTGACGAAGGCGGCGAAAATCATCACGACGACAATGATGATGCGACGCTTGTCTTTGACGTGTTCATACTCGAGCACGCCAATAAGGTTCAGGGACACGATAAGCAGTGGGATTTCAAAGCTGATGCCAAAGATGAGCAGCAGGGCCAGGAGAAAGTAGAAATATCGCTCACCGGTCAGGGCCGCTGTTTGGTACTCGGCGCCGATACCCATGAGGAATTCCAAACCCACGGACAAGATGAAATAGGCCAGCACGGCACCGGCAACGAATAGGCCCACCGCGGCGCTGACAAAGCTCAACGTGTAGCGGCGCTCGTTCTTATGGAGACCTGGCACAACGAAGGCCCAGACCTGATACAGCCACACCGGAGAAGACAATACGGTGCCGGCCAAGGCACCTACTTTTAGGCGCAACAGGAGCATTTCAAACGGGCTGGTGGCCAATAGTCGGCACTCGCCGTCCGCACTGAAGGATGCTCGCTTATCGGGGGGCAGCGCACAATACGGCTCTCGTAGAATTTCACCCAACGGAGACAGCCCGAATGGTGCTCGCTGGTACCAAATGAACCCAATGATGGCCCCGACGACAACCGCTAGCACGGAAATAATGATGCGGCGGCGCAGCTCCTGCAGGTGCTCCACCAAGGTCATCTCCCCAGTAGGGTTTTTCTGCTTGCGCGAAAAGCGCAGCTTACCCTTCACGCTCTTGCTTGCCTTCTGGGGAGATAGAGGCTGTGACTGTGACGACATCAGTGTGGCTCTTTCAACGCAAAGAAGCGAACACTTCCCTATCGCACGGATTGCGGGTGCATATCCGCGCGCTGCAGGGGTGTTCGCGCGACGACAGGTTAGGGGCGTTTACTGCTGAGTATTGGTGTTGTTCTGCTGGCCCGGCTGCATGTCTGGTCGGTTCCAGAATTCCTCATCGGACTGCTGCTTCTGGTTCAGCTGCGCCTGAGACTGAGAACGCTGGGCATCCTCGGAATGCATCTCATTGACCTCAGACTTGAAGATGCGCGCGGAACGGCCAATAGAGCGTGCCAATTCCGGCAACTTCTTTGCACCGAAAAGCAAGACGATGGCAAGAACGATCAGGCCGATTTCCATAGGTCCTAGGCTCATGGAGAAACCTCTTTCAACTAGTGCACCAGCATGCCGGAAAGCATCACCGCCAACTTATGTGCCGGCGGGCGGGCGCAGTGAACGGGCAAGTAACTGGCTACTGAGTATAGCCGCTCAACGCGGTGTTTCCTCGCTCCGCAATGAGGTTTACTACGGATTGAGGAGCCACTACCCGCAACCTATCAGCTTGACCAAGGGCAAAGCGAATAAGCCAATCCACTGATCCCATAGGCATCGTTGCAGCTACTTCCCCATTTCCTAAGTCTTCACCCAGCCGCATATCGTAATACTCAGCCAGCCACGTGAATTCTTGGTTAATTGCTAGTTGCACGGTGTCCGCATCGCCCAAATTAAAGGGTGATGCGGCATCAAAGTCGAGATCTTTCAGGTGCGGCTGGGATTTTTCCTCCACGATACGAGCCTTACTAATGCGGTCGATGCGGAAGGTGCGATGCGCTTGCTTTGCTTCCTCCCAAGCGGCCAAGTAAGGCTCGGAATCGACGATGAAAATGCGGGCTGGGTCCACCACCCTCTCGGATTCAGCATTTGAGGAAGCACTCCAGTAACGCAGCCGTACCCGCTTTCTTTCATTGACGGCTTGGGTCAAAAGCGCCTGGATATCCGTCTCTTCAGGGGCTGGAGTAGACAGCGACTCATAGATGGCGACTGTCTTTTCATCCATGATGCCGCGCAGCTTAGCGGCTGCGGATTCGACAGCGTGGGCGTCGATTAGCCCGGGCATCGCCTGCAAGGACTCCAAGGTAAGGAGCAAAGCACCGGCTTCCGTCGGGGTAAGTCGCAGCGCTTGGCTCAAGCCCTGATCGTTGTGAATGGTTACCCCATCGCGATAACTGAAGGTGAGATCAATGAGATCCTCGGTATTGCGCCCAGTGCCGGAACAAAAGAGCCGATCGAGGGCTTCTTTCAATTCGCCAGGATCCATACCCAAATCTTTGGCCGCTTCCATGGGCGTCTTGTCGGGGTGATTTTTGAAGTATGGAATCAGGTTTAAAGAGCGCACGAGCGCCTGAAGCTTTAGTGATCCGTCAGCCATGACTAGCCTTCCTCCTGCGATTGTGACGCCATGCGCAAAAGGGAGATGACCTCTTGGCGGACCCCGGCTGGTTCGAGCACCTGTACCTCTGGGGCATAGCCGGCCGCGGTCCGCACGAGCCAGTCCTTTTCTACCTTCTGCAGCAGCACCGTGCCATCGGGTTGTGGCTTTCCGGCATCTAAAAGCTCTCGCGCCTGCCCCTCTGGGATGACCAGGCGGGCGTCGATCTTTTCCCCTCGTTGCAGTGCGCGCTCTACTAGCACCTGCAGGTCTTCAGTTGGATTGGGGTGCTCCGCGGGATCGTGCGAGCGTTTGATGTCAGAGACGCGGAGGGCGCGAAAGACGCGCGGTTCGTTGCGGTCCACATCGAATCCCACGATGTAGATGCGACTGTCCCGGTTGACCACTCCCCACGGGTCCATGACACGGCGTACCGGCTCAGTAGCCGGATTAGCACGGTAGGAAAACGTAATGCGCAGCTGATTGCGCACCGCAGCGAGCACCGCGGTGATGATTTCTGGGGCGAGTCGCGTGATGTCATTGACCGCCGTGTAAACCGGTGCGCCTGCGAGGTTGCGGGAGGCGCCGCTGGCGGCAATCTTGGTCCAACCGGACAAGGAGAAATCGCTCAGGCCTCCAGTTGTGCCTACTCCCCCAGCGATGCCCAAAACCATGGCCTCTTCTGGGGAAAATTCTACCGGCGGTAGCTGATAATTACTCGCGTCGAGGCGATAGCGCGCCCCGTCTTCGCCGCCTGAGTGCACAATGGGCACCCCGGCGCGCTGGAGGGTTGCGATATCTCGTGCCAGAGATTTGGCGAAGGCTTCATCTGACTTATCGCCGTATCCTGCTACATGACGGCGAATCCAGGAGGCGGTGCGGTCCGGGCTACCGCCGGAGTTTGCGGCGCCCTGTAGCGCGAAAGAGAGGTTGGTAAGTCTTTCTACCGCCTCATCATGCCGTTTCGGCGCGGGGTTGTGTGCTGCCACGTGTTGTGTTGTCTCCCTGGTGCTGCTCGTATGCTTCTAGCTGTGGTGTAGACGCATATAGTCTAGCAACGCCTCGACCCGATCATCGTTGGCCACGAAGGGGTCTAGGAGCTCTTCGGTGCGTGGCTCAGGCCGGTTGACCTTGAGGCGCGTCCAGTCAACGGTGACGTTGGCCCCGAGGCTGCGCGCAGCGGCAAGGAACTGGCCGCGCAGCGCAGCACGGGTGGTGGCAGGCGCTGTGTCCATGGCTCGTTCGATTTCGGAGTCTGTGATCCAGCGTTCGATAAGGCCCTTGTGCAGCAAGACATGGTAGAGCCCGCGGCTCGGCCGGATATCGTGGTAGGTCATATCAATCTGGGCGAGCTTGGGGTGGTCCCAGTGACCGCCCAGCCGTGCGCGGTAGCGCTCGAGCAGTCCCAATTTAATGACCCAGTCGATTTCTCGGTCCACGCCGGAGAAGTCTTGAGTCTCAATGGCGTGCAGCGTGCGCTGCCAGAGGTCAACCACGCGCCGCATTTCTGCCGTGGGGGTTCCGGCGTCTTCGCGTTCTTCCAACCATTGGGTTGCGCGCTGGCACAGTTGCTGTTGGACCTCGAACGCGGTGACGGATCCCCCTCCTGCGAGTGGTAGTTCGGTCAACCCCGTCATATCGCGCGCGATGGCGCGAATATGGTGAATGGGCTTGTCGATGTCGAACTCCGGCAACTCAAATCCTGCCTCCAGCATTTCCAAGATGAGCAGCGTCGAGCCAACTTTGAGCGCCATGGTGGGCTCGGACATATTGGAGTCACCCACGATGACGTGCATGCGGCGGAAGCGTTTGGAATCGCCGTGTGGTTCATCCCGGGTATTGATGATGGGGCGCGAGCGGGTGGTGGCAGAAGACACGCCTTCCCAGACCTGGTCTGCCCGCTGCGAGAGCAGGAATTGGGCCGGCTTATCGCCCTTAGCGGGCTGGATCATGCCGGCGCCGCAAATGAGCTGGCGGGTAATAAGGAACGGAAGAAGCGCCAGCCCCAAATCCTTGAGCACCATGTGGCGGCTGATGAGGTAGTTTTCGTGGCAGCCAAAGGAATTTCCGGCTGAATCCACGTTGTTTTTAAACAGGTACACCGCGCGCGGGTGCCCCTCGGCGGCAAAGGCCTGCTCTGCTTGTTCGCCCAGCCGGTTGACTATGGCATCGCCAGCGCATTCATAGGCTAGAAGCTGGCTCAAGCTATCGCACTCGGCGGTGGCTACCTCGGGGTGGGATCCGACGTCGAGGTACAGGCGGCTCGCGTTGGTGGAAAAGATATTAGAGGAAGAATGTTCCTGGACGATGGGCCGGAAAAGCACGCGCGCCACTTCATCGGGGCTCAGGGCGCGTTCTCCTGGGCCCGCGCTGGTGGTTAAGCCATATTCCGTCTCGATGCCCATGATGCGACGGGCGAAGACAGGGTGCTGGTCACTCACCCTTACTGCCCGCCCTTTTGGACATAAGAGCGCACGAATTCCTCGGCGTTGTTTTCTAGCAGCCCATCGATCTCATCGAGCAATTCATCGGTGCCGGTGGTGTTGATGCTCAGCTGCGTAGAGGTAAATTCCTCATCTCCGGTGGAGTCATCGCCGCCATTGCCGCCAGTGACCTGGGACTGGTGAGTAGACATAGGGAGGAAGTCCTTTCTTTGGCTTCTGCCTAATTGCTTGGTTATCAATTACGGTACTCGGGCTGAATCCCGCTGTCAGTGAGTCCCTGGAGGAGATCCTCCACCGTACGTGCGGTGTCGATGATCTCCTCACACTGGGCGCGGGTCAGGCCGGTGGTCTCATCCATCGGAACCGTGGCCCAGGGTGCCGCGGTTGTCTCGCCTGCCCGAACGGTGAGGCTTTGCCAGCTCGCGGCGATGATGTCCTCGCCGAATTTCTGCGTCACTCGGCCGCGGAAATACGCGCGGGTATCCTCCGGAGGGGTGCTGGCGGCGTCTTCAATCTCTGCAGCGCTAAAGAGCTGCCGCATCTGGCCTTTACGCACCAGCGCGTGGTGTAGCGACTTTGCCGGATCGATCTCCGCGTATTGCAGGTCAATGAGCCGCAGCTTAGGGTCTGCCGGATCGATACCGCGGTCGAGGTAGCCCTTAATCAAGCGATACTTCGCCACCCAATCCAACAGGTGCGCGGCCTGCATGGGCTCTTCCGCCAATAGTGCAACTGCCTCGTCCCAAGCCGCGAGAACCTTGTGGTCTGCGTCGGTGCGTGGGGTGACGCGAGCGCGGTATTCGGCGAGGATTTCTAGGGCGGTGAGCTGGCGGGCGTCGGCAAGCTCGAGGCGATGTTGAAGGGAGAGATCGCGGCTGACGCGGGGGACCTCCGCCACGGCATCCTGCAAGCGGAGATCGCTAAAGTCCACACCCTCCTCAATCGCATCGAGCACCAGCGAGGTCATGCCTAGTTTGAGCAGCGTGGAGGTCTGCGACATATTCGCGTCCCCAATGATGACGTGGAGGCGCCCATAGTCCGCGTGCACCGCATGCGGCTCATCGCGGGTATTGATGATGCCGCGATTAAGGGTGGTCTCCAGCGAAATTTCCTGCTCAATATAGTCAGCGCGCTGGGAAATCTGGAATCCCGGCTCCTCGCCAAACTCGCCGATCCCCATGCGCCCGGCGCCGATGACTACCTGGCGGGCCACGAAAAACGGGATAAGGGCCTGCGCCATGGTGTCAAAATCCGTGGCACGGGAGTACTGATAGTTCTCGTGTGAGCCATAAGACGCGCCCTTGCCATCCACGTTGTTCTTGTAGAAACGCAAGGCAGGGCACGGGTCGTGATTGGCGAGCACGGACTTTCCTTGCTCAGTAAGCCCCGCTACGGCCGCTGCTGATTGCAGGAGCGTGGCGTCCCCTGCGGCGTCGTAAAGCGTGGCATCCCAGGCATTGGTGCACTCTGGGGCGGAATATTCTGGGTGCGCGTGGTCCACATAGAAGCGCGCGCCATTGGCCGTGACCACATTGGCCACCCCGATGGCGTTGGGATCCACCACGGGAACTGTCTGGTAGCGCTTGAGATCGAAACCGCGGGAATCGCGCAGCGGGTGCTCCTCGGCAAAGTCCCAGCGCGAGCGCGCCCCAGTGTGCAGCGCGGCATACGCTACCACGGCGTGCGTGGACGAAATGATGGGCGAATACTCCGGCAGCTCCGGGGTGGCAATGCCGTACTCGGTCTCGGTACCTACAACGCGGCTCATGCGCTCCTCCTAGCGGTCAGTAGCTCCGCCCGCTCAACGCGGGCACCTGCATGGTCTTGGGAGATGATCTTGGTCCACTCCTCCGGGTTGGTAGAGGTGGGCACGTACTCGGATTCGGCGCGCTCGGCCGCGATGGCCTGGAGCAAATGCTGCTTGGCGATGCCCCCGTGGCGCCCGCCTATCCCCTGCTCACTGCCCGCACGCTGTTGCAGTTCGTCCTTAATAGCCAGCGTCTTGGCGCGGGAGAGGATATTGGCAATCATCGCGCCGGAGACAAAGTCCCGGTAGTGCAATACCTCGCGCTCGCCGCTGGAAAAGTGCAGCTGCACAAAGGGGCGATCAGCATAAAGCTCGTCCACCGCGGCGCCGATGAGTTCCTCTAGCGTGCCCTGGTGCGGCACGGATTCTGCAAAGTGGCGGGCAAAGATCTCGCGGGCGCCCTCTTTATTCGGGCGGTTGACCCGGATCTTGATATCCAGCCGGCCGGGGCGCATGATGGCGGGATCGATGAGCTCCTCGCGGTTGGTCGCGCCGATGACTATCACATTGGAAAGGCTTTCTACTCCGTCGAGTTCCGTAAGCAGCTGCGGCACCACCGTGGTTTCCATATCCGAGGACACGCCTGAGCCACGGGTGCGGAAGATGGATTCCATCTCATCAAAGAAGATGACCACCGGCCGATCAGCGCTGAGCTGGGCTAGTTCGCGGGCGCGCTCAAAGATGAGGCGAATGCGGCGTTCCGTCTCTCCTACATACTTATTGAGCAACTCTGGGCCCTTGATATTGAGGAAATAGCTCGGCCCATCACTGCCCAACTGTTGCGCCAAGGAATGGGCCACGGCCTTGGCGATGAGCGTCTTACCGCAACCTGGCGGGCCATAGAGGAGGACGCCCTTAGGCGGCTGTAGCTCGTATTGGTGATAGAGGTCCGGATGGATAAACGGCAGTTCCACGGAATCGCGGATCTGGGAAATCTGTTCGTCCAGGCCACCGATGTCCTCGTAGCGCACATCGGGGACCTCCTCAAGGGAGAGCTGGGAGACCTCCGTCTTTTCCACCTTTTCCAGCGCGATGGCAGCCTTGGGATCAACGAGCACAATTTCGCCTGCTGCCACGCGGGCTTCCTCGCGCAGTGCCTGCGATAGCAGCACCACTTTTTCTTCGCCGGAGGAATTTGCCACGATGAGGCGGTGATCTCCTAAGCGCTCTACCACGGTGGCGAGCTCGCCCGTGCGCTCGGGCGCGCACCCTTCCACCACTACGAAGCCATCGCCCAAGCGAACTTGCTGGCCGGCTGCTAGGCTGCCTGGTTCCACGTTGGGCGAGACTTTTAGCTGCATCACACGGCCGTTGGTGTAGACCTCCGCGGTGGTTCCCACCTCGCTGTGGGAAGAAGAATAGCCTAAGAAAACGCCATAGGTCGATGCCGGCTCGGCCAGCGCATTGACCTCCGCAAAGAGCTGTTCCAGCTTCACGCGAGATTCTTTTAATAAGGCCGCCAACTTCTGATTGCGGGCGGCAAGCTGGCTGACCTGCCGCTTATAGTCCGTGGCTTCATCCATGCCCACTACTCTAACGCGGCCCAGTCGGCGAAAGAGGGCAGTTGCGCTTTAAATTTTGGGCGCTGAGGTGAACCTATTTCCAGCTCTACTTGCGGGCGCGGCGCTGCGGGCGCGGCGGAGTGACGCCATCGGCCAGGCGGCGGGTCCAGATAAGGAAGGCGGTATGCGCATTCATGCGGTGCTCCGGGCGGGTAGCCAGGCCTTCCACCTTCCATTCGCGCACCAGAGATTCCCAGGCCTTGGGCTCGGTAAAGCACTTGAGCTCACGGATGCCTTCCATGACCTTCATCAACTGCGGCACCGTTGCCACGTAGGTCATGAAGACACCACCCGGGATGAGAAGATCGCGCACGGTCTCCAAGTGTTCCCAGGGCTCGAGCATATCGAGGATCACGCGGTCGACCGGACCGCCCAAGTCCTCAGCGGTGACATCGCCTAGATCGCCGAGGCGCGGCGACCACCACTCGGGCTGCTCGCCAAAGTATTCCTTGACGTTATCTACCGCATACTCCAGGTGATCATCGCGCACCTCATAGGAATACACATGCCCCTCTGGGCCCACGGCGCGCAGCAGCGACATGGACAGCGCACCCGAACCGGCACCGGCCTCGAGCACGCGCGCACCCATGAAGATATCGCCCTCTACCAAAATCTGCGCCGCATCCTTGGGGTAGATCACCGCGGCACCGCGCGGCATCGACAGCACGTGGTCCACCATCAGGTGGCGGAAAAGCAGGAAGGAGGAGCCAAGCGTGGACTCAATAACCGAGCCCTCGTCCATACCCACGATGTCGTCATGGTTAATGATGCCCTTGTGGGAGTGGAACTGGCCTCCTTCTTCCAAAATGACCGTGTAGTGGCGCCGCTTGGCGTCGGTAAGCTGCACGCGGTCGCCATAAGCAAAGGGGCCGGAATAAGCCATGTCTCAAGACTCCTCGAGGTTGCGGTTACTATCCCACCAAGTATGCCTCAAGTGCCTGCGCGAGCCATACTTGGTCCCGCTCGCCCACCATTTCCCGCGCCGAGTGCATGGACAGCATGGGCACGCCCACATCCACGGTGTCGATGCCCAGACGCGTCGCCGTAATGGGACCAATGGTCGAGCCACAGGGCACATCGTTATTGCCCACAAAGCGCTGTACTGGCACGCCTGCCTTCTCGCACGCTGCTTCCCACAGCGCCACCGTGGTGGCATCGGAGGCATAGCGCTGATTGCCGTTGATCTTGGTCACCGGGCCCTTGCCAACGATCGGATGGTGCGTGGGATCGTGCTTGCCCACGTAGTTTGGGTGCACCGAATGCGCCGCATCGGCCGAGACACAGCTCGAGCGGGAGAACATCTGAAAGCGTTCCTCCTCGTTGACCCCCAGCGCCCGCGCCGTGCGGGTAAGTACATCCGCCAGGATGGGACCGCCCGCACCATAGCGCGAGCTGGAGCCCACCTCTTCATGGTCAAAGGCCATCATGACCAAGATATCCTTGCCCTGATATTCCTCGGCGGCCTTCTTCATCGCTGCCAACGAGGCATGTACGGAAGAAAGGTTATCCATGCGTCCGGCCGCGATGAACTGCTCGCCCGCGCCAAAGACTTCGCCGCGAGCAGCATCGGCCGTAATCAGGTTAAAGGAAGCAATATCCTGCTTGGCGACGCCCACCTTCTCCCCCACTACCTGCAAGATCGATGCCTCTGGGTCACCGACGCTCAGAACCGGCTGCATGTTGTGCTGGCGATCCGGCTTAAACTCATCCTTGCGGTAGAGGTGGATGGCAAGGGACGGAAGGCGCAGTACCGGGCCAGTATTGACCAGGTGTCGTGTGCCATCCTTGGTGACAATCTGCCCGGCCACGGTCAGCTCCCGGTCAAACCAGGTATGCAGTAGCGCGCCACCATAGACCTCTACTGCCACCTGCTGCCAGCCGGCCGCGGAAAAGTCCGGCGTGGGTTTCAGCACCAGGCCCGGCGAATCTGTATGGGACCCCACGATGCGGAAACCAGAATTCTTATCTGCACCCTCTGGCACGTACCATGCTGCTACCGCGCCGCCGCGCACCATGACGTGGCCGCCAGGCGCAGCGGACCACTGCGTTCCCTCATCCTGTACCTCAAAACCCGCCGCGCTCAGCTGGCGGGATACCTCATCGGCAGCGTGGTACGAAGAAGGAGAAGCAGCAATGAAATCTAGGAAATCTGCGGTATAACTCATACCTTCTAGCTTGCCACGAATCGCGCGGCGATAGGCTAGATACACCATGGCTACTTCATCTACACCCCGCCCACTCGCCCTGTCGCCCTCGCGCGCCTCCGACTATAAGCAGTGCCCGCTGCTCTATCGCTTCCGCGCCATTGACAAGTTGCCCGAGCCCAAGACCATCGCGCAGGTCAAAGGAACCCTCGTGCATGCCGTCCTGGAAGAGATGCACAAACTGCCGCGCGAAGAGCGGACCTATCCCGCTGCGGTGAAGATGATTAAGCCCTCCTGGGCAGAGATGACCTCCAAGGATGATGAGCTGCTTGAGCTCGTGCCAGAAGAAGACACCTACGACTTCTTCGTCGCTGCCAGGCAACTGCTCAAAGGCTATTTCCAGATGGAAAATCCACAAGGCTTTGATTGCCAAGAAACCGAGATGTACGTCAACACGGTCCTGCCCAATGGCGTCCCCGTCCGCGGCTTCATCGACCGCGTGGACCGCGCACCAACCGGCGAGGTCCGGGTCGTGGACTATAAAACAGGCAAGAAGCCCCTGCCCCGCTATTCCCACGATGCACAGTTCCAGATGCGCTTTTATGCGCTGGTCTACTGGCGCATTCTAGGCACCATTCCCCACCAGTTGCGCCTGATGTATCTCAAGGTGTTGGACTCGATGTTTCTTATGCCTAACCGAGAGGAGCTCGAATACTTCGAGCGCGATCTCGGCGAGCTGTGGGCCAAAATTGAGGCCGATGGGCGCGCCGGGGACTTCCGCCCGAAGCCCTCTAAGCTTTGCGGCTGGTGCGCCCACCAGGATCTCTGTCCGGAGTTTGGCGGCACTCCACCGCAGTACCCGGGCTGGCCGGGTTCCGCGGCGGACGCAAAGGACTAGCGCCCCACCTGCCTAGAAAAGGCCCGAAATGGTGCCCTGCTTATCGACGTCGATATTATTGGCCGCCGGCTTCTTCGGCAGCCCCGGCATCGTCATGACGTTGCCCGTGAGCACGACGATAAATCCCGAACCGGTGCGCGGCAGCAATTCGCGCACGTGCAGCGTATGGCCTTCCGGCGCCCCTAGGGCGGAGGCATCGTCGCTGAAGGAGTACTGCGTCTTAGAGATCACCACGGGCAGCTTGTCCCAGCCATTGTCCTGGATGTACTTAAGATCCTTGAGCGCCTTTGCCCCGTATTCCACACGGTCTGCGCGATAGATCTCGCGCGCGATGGTCTCGATGGAGGCCTCGATTCCCTCTTGCGGATCATAGAGCTGCTTGGCGCCTCCCTGCAGGTTCTCCAGCAAGGTCTCTGCCAGCGTGGTAGCGCCCGCGCCACCCTCGGACCACACGTTGGCTTCCTCCAAGGCCACGCCGAAGTCTTCGGCCCACTGCCGCATGAACTCGCGTTCTGCCTCGGTATCGGACCAAAAGAGGTTGAGCGCTACTACCGGTTTGATCCCGAACTTGCGCAGGTTTTCTACGTGGCGCTCTAGGTTGACTATGCCCGCCTTGAGGGCATCCAGGTCTTCCTCGGTGAGCTTATCCTTGGCCACACCGCCGTTGTATTTCTGCGAGCGGATGGTGGCAACGACCACGGCACCGGCAACATCTAGGTCCCCAAAGCGCGCCTTGATGTCGACGAATTTCTCGCCACCTAGGTCCGAACCGAAGCCGGCCTCACTTAAGACGATATCGCCAAATTGGAGCGCGGTTTGGGTTGCCAGCAGGGAGTTGCAGCCGTGCGCAATATTGGCGAATGGCCCACCGTGCACCAAGGCCGGCACGCCGCCAAGGGTCTGTACCAGGTTGGGGTTGAGGGCATCACGCATAAGCGCCGTGAGCGCACCTTCCGCATTCAAGTCACGCGCAGTAACAGGGCGCTGATCATAGGTGAAGCCGATGGTGATATCGCCGAGGCGCTTCTTTAGGTCCTCGAGGTTCGTGGCCAAGCACAAGATGGCCATGATTTCGGAGGCCGCGGTAATGGTGAAACCGGTTTCTGCAGGCACACCGTGAGCTGGCCCGCCCAGGCCGGTCACCACGTTGCGCAGGGCACGGTCGTTGACGTCCATGCACCGCTGCCACGTCACGCGCCGCGGGTCGATGCCTAGGGCGTTGCCTTGGTGGATGTGGTTATCAATGATGGCGGCCAGGGTGTTGGTTGCAGAGGTAATGGCATGAAAATCGCCGGTGAAGTGAAGATTGATGTCTTCCATGGGGACAATCTGTGCATAGCCGCCGCCAGCCGCGCCGCCCTTAATACCCATGACTGGTCCTTGGGAGGGCTCACGCAAGGCAACGATGGCCTTCTTGCCCAGCTGATCCAGGGCGTCGGTAAGGCCGATGAGCACGGTGGACTTGCCCTCGCCGGCAGGTGTGGGCGATACGCCGGTGACAAGCACCAGCTTGCCCTGGTTTTCCTTTGAATAGTCCACCTTGGTGATATCTACCTTGGCTTTGGTGGTGCCGTAGGGAATCACGGCGTCGGCAGGAATGCCCGCCTTGGCCGCAATCTCCGCGATTGGCTGGAGGTGGTGGGCTTGGGCAATTTCAACATCGGATGGCTGAGTAGTCATGTTCTTAGCCTACCGAGCTCGCAAGTTAAATAACCCGCATTTTTCCAAGAAAGTGAAGTGAATCAATTTGCCCGTCCTTGCTGCGATCCAAGAAGGCGCCCTACAGGGCGCCTTGTGGGTGGACTCGGTGGCTTTCTTTTAAAGGATGACCAGGCCGAATGCGTAGCCCAAGAGGACAGAAACCACGATGCTGACCGTGCCTGGGATAAGGAATGGGTGGTTGAATACAGCCTTGCCGATTCGAGTCGAGCCGGTATCGTCCATCTCCACCGCTGCCAGCAGCGTTGGGTAGGTCGGCAGGATAAATAGTGCCGAGACGGCTGGGAAAGCAGCGACTGCGGTAAGGGGGCTTACGCCCAGAGCCAGGGCTGCTGGCATCAGGGCCTTGGTCGTAGCGGCCTGCGAGTACAGCAGCGCTGCGGCGAAGAACAAGACCACCGCGAGCAGCCACGGCGAGGACTCAATAACGCTGCCAGCCATGGACTGAATATCGTCCATGTAGTGGTTAATAAGGCTAGTACCCAACCAAGCAACGCCGAGCACACAAATACATGCGGACATACCGGACTTAAATACCGGGGTATTGAGAACATCCCCCGCCGGGATCTTCGTCATCATGACGATGATGGTGGCCGCGGTGAGCATAACCGTCATAATGGCCTCATTACGTGGCAGGGTTGGTTCGGCGATGAGCCCGACCTGCTCCGAGGTCAGCGTGGCCCATGCCATCACGATGACGATGGCTACCAGGAAAACCAGAACAGAGGCCTTGGCGCCCTTCTGCGGCTGGAAGTTTTCAGCGCCAAGTGGCTCCTTAACCAGGCCTTGCGCCTTGCGCTCCTGGTACACCGGGTCATCTTCCAGCTCCTTGCCAAACTTATTAGCAATCCACGCAGCTGGGAAAATAGAAAGGAACGTTGCCGGAATGACGACCGCCAGTACCTGCAAATAGCCCGCTCCGGCCGGCTCCAACAGGCTGGCTAGGAGAACCACTGCGGCAGAAATAGGCGAGGCACAAATTGCCATCTGGGAGGCAACTACCGCAATGGAAAGCGGGCGTGAGGGGCGAACCTTGCCTTCTTTAGCTACCTCAACAATGACCGGCAGCGTGGAAAACGCAGTGTGGCCGGTACCGGCCAGCACCGTCATCAACCACGTAACGATGGGCGCGTAGAACGTAATCCGCTTCGGGTTCTTGCGCAGAAACTTTTCTGCGATGTGCACCAGGTAGTCCATGCCACCAGCCCGCTGCATTGCGGCAATGGCGGCAATAACGGTCATGATGATACCGATGACGTCGAACGGGATGTCTTCCCTAGTAATGGGGACACCGGTGAGACCAAGGGCCAACACACCGAGGCCGCCGGCCATGCCGATACCAATTGAACCAATCCTCGCGCCCAAGAAAATGGCGGCGAGAACGATGACTATATGAACAATAACCATGGACATACTCCATACGCTCTGTATGCAAACTAAGGGCACGCATCTCCACACAGAGTGCATGCCGTCCTCAACATCTTCTATTTTGCACCTGTCACGTCGATTTATTCACTCGAATTGTCCGTTTGTGTTGATTCCCACATGTATTATGCGTCTCGCTATAAGATGGTCGGTATCCTTCTCCGCATTCGCCCAGCACAGGGACGTAAAAGGAAACTAGCTACCGCCAATTCCATGCAGTCAAAAGACCCCCACAGCCTTCGCCAGTTTTCCTTCTCATGAAGTGAAAGTGGCAAAGACCGCGGGGGCCTAAGATGCGGGGCGCTATGCCCTACTGCTTCTCAAAAGCCGCGACTTTAGTCCTCGTCGATGAAGAGCTGACCGCGGAACTCTGGGTGCATGAGGTTTTCAACGGACAGGACCTTGTTCAAGGTTGCTTCATCCAGCAGGCCCTTCTCCAGGACGAGTTCCTTGACGCCCTTGCCGGTCTCCAGGGACTCCTTGGCAATCAGGTCACCGTTGTGGTGGCCGATGAACGGGTTGAGGTAGGTGACGATACCGATGGAGTTTTCCACGTAGGCACGGCAGACATCCGGGTTGGCGGTGATTCCGGTGACGCACTTTTCCTGCAGGGCATCGACGGCGTTGCCCATGATGCGAATGGACTGGAACAGTGCCTCGCCGATGACCGGCTCCATGACGTTGAGCTGCAGCTGGCCAGCCTCAGCGGCCATGGTGACGACGTGGTCATTGCCGAAGATCTTGAAGCAGGTCTGGTTCACAACCTCCGGGATAACCGGGTTAACCTTACCCGGCATGATAGAGGAGCCGGCCTGACGTGCAGGCAGGTTAATCTCAGCCAGGCCAGCGCGTGGGCCGGAAGACAGCAGGCGCAGGTCATTACAGATCTTGGCGAGCTTCATCGCCGCGCGCTTGATGGTGGCGTGCAGCAGCACGTAAGCGCCACAGTCAGAGGTTGCCTCAATGAGATCGCGGGCGGTCTTCATCTCCAGGCCGGTGACCTCAGACAGAGCTGCGGTGACCTGGTGGCGGTAGCCGGCCGGGGTGTTCACGCCGGTGCCGATCGCGGTTGCGCCCAAGTTGATCTCGAGCAGGCGGCGCTGTGCATCGCGCAGCAATGCCTGCTCCTCGTTCAGGTTATTGGCAAAGCCCTTGAACTCATCGCCCAAGGTCATCGGAACCGCATCCTGGAGCTGAGTACGGCCCATCTTCAGGATGTCCTGGAACTCATTGCCCTTGACCTGGAATGCGGCACGCAGGCCATCCATGCGCTCAATGAGGTGATCAACTGCTGCGTGCAGACCCAAGCGGAAGCCGGTCGGGTAAGCATCGTTGGTGGACTGGGACATGTTCACATCATCATTCGGGTTGATGATGTCGTAGGAGCCCTTCTCCTCACCGAGGTACTCCAGCGCGAGGTTAGCAACAACCTCGTTGGTGTTCATGTTCAGCGAGGTACCAGCGCCACCCTGGAAAACGTCCAGCGGGAACTGATCCATGCAGCGGCCCTCTTCCAGGATCTGGTCGCAGGCCCAGATGATGGCTTCAGCCTTCTTCTTCGGCAGTACGTGCAGGCGGCGGTTTGCCATGGCGGCCGCCTTCTTGACCTGGACCATTCCGCGAATGAAGTGCGGGATGGTGTTGATGGTCACGTAAGAAATCTGGAAATTCTCCATGGCGCGTACGGTGTGCACACCGTAGTAAGCGTCAGCGGGAACTTCCAAAGAGCCAAGAAGGTCGGTCTCGGTGCGAGTCTTCTTGCTGGAGTTCTTAGGTGCCTTTTGTTCGGCCACCTTCTGCTGTGCGGCGTGAGTGGAAGTGTCAGCTTCCTTCTTCTTCACGTCCTTTGCTGCAGACTTGGTGTCCTTTTCTTCTTTCTTAGAGGACTTTGCCATGATGGCTCGGCTCCTTTGCCTGTCGAGACTTATATTCGAATGAGTAACCTCAAGCGCTAATGTTAGCCACGACTGAATCTATTTGGGCCGACCCAGAGAAATTGATCCCCCTAAAAGCGGGCGATGCGCAAATCGGAAGCCAAAATTGCCTCCGCTCCAAGTTGGGAAAGTCGGTCCATGACTTGGTTGGCTTGCTTCTTCGGAACCATCGCTCGCACTGCCACCCAGTTCTCACGCGCCAACGGCGACACCGTAGGACCGGTTAATCCTGGAGTAATACCAGTGGCTGCGTCGAGGTTGGATTGAGCAATGTTGTAGTCGATCATCAGATAGGTGCGAGCGTGCAGAATTCCCTGAATGCGGTCGAGCACTACCTGTTCTTCCTCGGTAACTTCTACCCCTGTGCGCTTAATGACTACAGCTTCGGACTCAATGATCGGCTCCCCGAACGGCGCTAAGCCTTGCTGACGCAAAGTAGTACCAGTTGACACGACATCAGCAATAACATCGGCAACGCCTAGCCGGATGGAGATCTCTACGGCGCCGTCCAATCGAATAACATCGGCCTCAATCCCATGTGCGGCAAGGTTGGCGCGGACGAGATTGGGGTACGACGTCGCGATCCGCCGCCCAACCAGTTGAGAGATATCCCACTCCTCCCCCTGCGGGGCTGCGTACCGGAACGTGGAGCCGCCGAAGCCTAAAGGCAGCACTTCATCAAAGCTCGCTTTAGAGTCAAGCGCCAAGTCTCGGCCAGTGATGCCTAGGTCTAAGACCCCGCGGGCAACATAGATGGCGATATCTTTCGGCCGCAGGAAAAAGAACTCGACCCCGTTATCGGAATCCACTACGTTGAGCGCC
The DNA here is from genome assembly GCF_022347235.1 of Corynebacterium tuberculostearicum. Lineage (GTDB taxonomy): Bacteria > Actinomycetota > Actinomycetes > Mycobacteriales > Mycobacteriaceae > Corynebacterium > Corynebacterium tuberculostearicum_F. Next base: position 7,506 of record NZ_JAKRDX010000011.1, on the reverse strand, counting down.
TTGGAATGCCCGCGGCCCTTGTAACCGGCCTCTGAAAGGATCTCCACGGCAGCTTCTGACAACGTGCCCTTATTCGGTACAGCAATCTTGATCATGCGGATCCTTCCATCCTGTGGGGAGTTACCTAGAGGTACTTATAAAGGTCTTCAGGGGTAAGTCCGCGCTTAAGCATCATGACCTGAGTCCAATAAAGCAGCTGGGACATCTCTTCCGCCAGCTCATCGTCGGACTGATATTCGGCGGCGATCCATACTTCCCCGGCTTCTTCGATGATCTTTTTACCGATGAAATGCTCGCCTTTATCCAGCGCGGCAACGGTGTCAGAACCAGCTGGACGCTGGTCGGCCTTCTCGGCTAACTCGGTAAAAAGAGTCTCAAAGTTCTTCACGCCTACCTATTGTTCCACAGGTAGTTAGAGAATGTAGGGGAACTCTGAATTTCTACTGCCCCGCCGAAATCTTAGCGAACCACTCATATACGTCGGTGGCCTTAGCCCCAGCGAGATGCCGCGAATCGCGGAGGCGAGAAATTTCGGTGATCTCTGGCGGTATCTCAACCTGGTTATCTTCTGGCAGCCCGATCACCGCACAGCCGGCATCAACTGCAGCGCGCATGCCGGTTGCGGAATCTTCGAAAACTAAGCACTCTGCGGGATCTGCTCCGATGCGGCGGGCGGCTTCGCGGTACATATCCGGTGCTGGTTTGCCGGCAGGAACCTCACCCCCGCAGATAGTATCGACGAAATACTGCCGCCCCAACGCAGTGATGGCAGCGTCAGCGACATTGCGCTCGGTATTGGTAGTGACCATCATGGGCACCCCATCCGCTTTCAGCTCCTGGAGCAAGGCGGGAATTCCCGGAAAGATCTCCAACTTGCGAGCAAAAAGGCCTTTGACATAGTCAAACATTCGGGCGCGGTAACGCTCGCTGTCACCAGGTTGCAGCGTCACCCCCGCATTATCCGCACAGATTGCCAAGGTGGTATCAAAGGTCGCGCCCACAGTAGCCAGGCGTTGGGTGGGAGTGAGCCGTTTGCCCAGCAGTTCTGAAAGATAAAACGTTGCCTCCGCCCAGAGGGGCTCCGAATTGGTGAGGGTGCCATCCATATCCCAGAAGATGGCGGCGGGCTTAGTCCGGCTGGAAGCGGCGGTGGAGTTCGACACGGGAATAAAGCTAGCTTTCTCTATCAGGAAAAAGTGGCACCGTCCACGTTGGAGGCACACGGCGGTGAGCGCTAGGCTGCGCGGATGGCGCAAACTAGCACTCACTAATGCGGAAGGAAAGGACCTAGAAGTCCAGTTCCGGAATCTGCGACAGGGCTTCGTCGTCTGCTCCGGTGGCCGCGCTGGCGTTATAGATAAGCTCAGAGAGCTCTTCCTTTTCCTCTGGCTCGAGAACGGCATCGTGCTGAGCGCGATTAAAATCTGCCAACTTACGAACGGTCTTGGACAAGACGGTGACCAACTGTGGTCCGTCTGGATCGTCCGGAAGAGCATCCAGCCCATCGAGCATCTGCTCAAGGTGGCCGCGCAGCTCTGGGAGGACGTTGGCGTCAAACGGTGCCTCCCAAAACTCCTTTTCCTCTTCCTTGAGGTAATCGCCGGTGGCGAAGGACTTCAGGTCACTAATGAACTCATCTACGGTGGGCTGGAAATCGGCGCGAATGCTCATGCTGTAGATACTGCCCTATCTTGCCTAAGCCTGCACGCCGAGGAGCGAATTTAGTGCGGTGCGAACCAAATCGGCCGCGCCGTCCTCGTCTGCGCCACGGTCGGCCTCTGCCCACTCATCCACGGCAGCGAGCGCGGCCGGGGTATCAAGGTCGTTGGCGATTGCGGCACGCAGCTTACCGACGACCTCTTCGGCCCCTGCCATGCTTCCCGGCTGCTCAAGGGCCTCCCGCCATGCGGAGAGGCGGCGCTTAGCGGCGTCGAGCACCTCGTCGGACCAGTCGCGCTCGTCGCGGTAATGGCCAGCAAAGACGCCCAGGCGGATAGCGGAGGGATCCTCACCCGCTCCGACGAGCTTGTGAACGAAGACGAGGTTGCCCAAGGACTTAGACATCTTGACCCCGTCGAGGCCGATCATGCCGGTATGCACGTAGAACTGTGCCATGCGCTCAACGTTGAGGGCGGCCTCGGCGTGGGCAGCGGAAAACTCATGATGTGGGAACTTCAGGTCGCTGCCGCCACCCTGGATATCAAAGGTTGATCCCAAGCGGTTGGTAGCGATGGCGGAACATTCAATATGCCAACCCGGGCGACCAGGCCCAAAGGGCGAATCCCATGCCGGCTCGCCCTCGCGGTGGGCACGCCAGATGAGTGCGTCGAGCGGATTCTTCTTCCCTGGGCGGTCGGGATCGCCGCCGCGCTCGGCAAAGAAGGTGCGCATCTCTTCGGCAGAGTAATTGGACTCATAACCAAAGCGCTCGGTGGCCTCGATGGAGGCGTAGATATCTGGGTGCTCGGGATCGTCTACGACGTAGGCCGCTCCGACATCAAGCAGCTTTTGCACCATCTCCACAACCTCATCGACGGCTTCCATGGCGCCGATATAGTCCTGCGGCGGGAAAACGGAGAGCAGCTCCATATCGGAACGGAAGAGGTCAATTTGAGAAGTGCCGAGCTCACGCCAATCTACACCGTCACGTTCGGCACGTTCGAAAAGCGGATCATCGACGTCGGTGATGTTTTGGACGTAGTGAACCTTCTTCCCGGCATCCAGGAACGCACGGTAGATGAGGTCAAAGGTCAGGTACGTGGCGGCATGGCCCAAGTGGGTGGAGTCATAGGGCGTGATGCCACACACGTACATGGTGGCGGTATCTCCTGCGACCTCTACGGGAGCGATGGTTTGGTTCGCAGAATCGTACAAGCGCAGCTGTGCCGCATCACCCGGCACAGGGCGGAAGGAAGGTATTGGCCAAGAATGCATAGCCACCATCCTAACGCGGTGTGCCTTAGAGCGGCTGCAGGACTCCCAATGCCAGGAGGATCATGACAAGTACGCCGACCGGGATGCGGTATGCGGCAAACCACGAGAAGGAGTGGTTGCCCACGAACTTTAGTAGCCACGCAATAGAGGCGTAGCCCAATACAAAGGCGATGCCGGTGCCGACGAGAAGCTGCAAGCCGGAGGCGGACTGGCCGGATTCGGGAGAAAAGGCGTCGGGAAGCGAGAAAAGGCCCGAAGCCAGCACGGCTGGAATGGCGAGCAAGAAGCTAAAGCGAGTGGCCACCTCGCGGTCCAGACCAAGGAATAGACCACCGGAAATGGTGCCGCCGGAGCGGGAAACGCCCGGAATGAGCGCCAAGCATTGGCACAGGCCCATAATAATGGCGTCTTTCATGGTCAACTGGTCAAAACCGCGCTCCTTTTTACCCATCTTTTCTGCAGCGATGAAGACGAAGGAGAAGAGGATGAGCATTGCGGCGGTAATCCACAGGTTGCGCAGGGCGCCACGGATTGCATCCTCGAATGCGAGGCCGATAATTCCGATGGGAATGGAACCCACGATGACCATCCACCCCATGCGCCAGTCCTGGCCACGAGAGGACTTATCGGCCCAGCCGCGGAACCAACCGGAGAGAATCTGCCAAATCATTGGGGCGAAATAGACCAGCACAGCCAGCTCCGTACCCAGCTGGATAACTGCGGTGAAGGACGCGCCGGCGTCGTTGCCCCAAAAAAGTTCGGAAACAATGCGCAGGTGACCGGAGGAGCTTACCGGAAGAAACTCGGTAAGCCCCTGCACGATGGACAAAACAATGACCTGCGCCCAAGAAACAGCGTCAGTTGCAGTATTAGAAATCACCCGCTTCACACTACAGCCGCACTGGGCTTCGAGTTTTTACAACGCGCGCTGTTAGGATTAGTAGCCGTGAAATCTCAATCTGGCTCCGCACTTATCCTTTCCAGTTTGCTGGCGCTTAGCGCCACCGCGTTGGCCGCCTGCCAGCCCGAAGTGGGCGTGGGCGCCGATCCAGAGACCGCGGTCAAGGGCAATGCCACCCCAGCGGCCTCCCCGGCTAAGGCGGATCCGGAAGGCACTGTGGTCGACCTTAAGGGAGACATCACTGACCTTGCCGCCTTTGATGACTCGCTAGCAGTGCGCACCAAAGACGAGCTTCTCATCGGTAGCCAGAAGGATTTTGAAGAGAAGAAGGCTACCTCGCTAGACATTTCTGCGGAGTGTGGTGACCTCAGTTCTTCGGAGTCGGGTTTCGTCCTCGCCTGCCCAGATAAGGTTCTCCTCATCGATCCTGCATCACCGGATTCTCCCCAGGAGGTCCACATGGAGGAGGACTCCCCAGTTACCGCCGCCACCCAGCTATCTAGCGGCGAGATCTTTGCCACCTCGGCCGATTCCACCACGGTAGGCATCTATAAGGACGGAAAGCGCGACGGAGATATCGAGGTGGAAGCCGGCTCGGACCAGCTATTGGCCGTACCCAATTCCTCGGGCGATGACGGAGTGGTGCGCATCCACCGAGAGGATTCCACCATCCAGAACGTGGACTGGACGAATGATCGCGCGGGCGGCCGACTGCGCGTTGGCCAGGGAGTCGGCAGCATCGCGGTGGGCGATAACGGCGTGGTCCTCGCCTCCGATACCGAGGGCGGCCGCTTGGCCGTCTACACCTCAGATGACGTCGTCCGCCTGCATCAATACGGCAACGTTGAGGGCACCCCATGGGGCGTAGCCTGGGATAATAAGCGCAATCTGGCGTGGGTGAGCGCCACCGATACCAATAAGGCTTATGCCTATGAAATTGGCAAAGGCGTACCAGAGCTGCGCGGAGATCTCTCCACCGTGCCGGATGCGCAGAATATTGCCCTGCTTGGCGACGGCACCTTTGTCGCCGCCTCCGCCACCGGCCACGGGCTGCAGTTCGTGGACGCCCCGCACCTGAAGAAGGAGTCTTAACACTATGACCAGCACTATTGACCAATTGCGCGCGCAGGCTTACCAGCTTGCCTTGCGGGGCATGTTTAAACTGAGCCCGGAGCGCATCCACGAGATTATCAACACTGCGCTCAGCGGACTCCAAGCCGCCGGGCCAGCCAACCGAGCCCTGGCAAAGATCCTGCCGGTCAACGATCCAGTGCTGCGCCAAGAGGTCTTCGGAGTAGAATTCCCCCGCCCGCTGGGACTTGCCGCCGGGTTTGATAAAAACGCCGCGGCTGCTGATACGTGGACTCCCATTGGCTTTGGTTATGCAGAGTTGGGCACCGTCACCGCCCAAGCACAGCCCGGCAATCCTGCTCCGCGACTCTTCCGCCTGAAGGCCGATAAGGCCATCTTGAACCGGATGGGCTTTAACAATAAAGGTGCAGCGGCCGCCGCGGAAAACCTGCGCAAGCGTCGCTACAGCGATGTCATTGGCATCAATATTGGCAAAACCAAAGTCACCCCTGCCGAGCATGCTGTAGAAGACTACCGCCGCTCCGCGTCGGTGTTGGGCGACTTGGCAGATTTCTTGGTGGTCAACGTTTCCTCGCCGAACACCCCGGGCCTGCGCGACCTGCAAGCAGTAGAATCGCTGCGCCCCATTCTCTCCGCCGTGCAAGAATGCACCGCGGTTCCGGTGCTGGTGAAAATTGCCCCAGACCTTTCCGATGCCGACGTTGACGCCGTGGCAGACCTAGCCCTTGAACTCGGGCTCGACGGAATCGTAGCGACAAATACCACCATTTCCCGCGAGGGCCTTAAGACCCCAGCTGCCGAGGTAAAGGACATGGGTGCCGGTGGCGTATCCGGCCCTCCGGTAGCCGAGCGCTCCCTAGAGGTACTGCGCCGCCTTAATGAGCGAGTCGGCGACCAGCTCACTCTCATCTCCGTGGGCGGCATCTCCACGCCAGAACAGGCATGGGAGCGCATCACTTCCGGTGCTTCCCTACTGCAGGGCTACACCGGTCTCATCTACGGCGGACCGGACTGGATCCGCGATATCCACCGCGGCATTGCCGCTCAAATCCGTGCCCACGGTTTGAGCAATATTTCCCAGGCCGTAGGCTCCGGCCTCCCCTGGAAGCCCTTGGATTAGTCCAGCCCAAGGCTTTTCAACACAAGGTCCGCCTACTTCTCCTGCTGCACGCAGAGGAAGTAGGCGGCCCCTTTGTCTTTGCGGTGTTAACTAGGTCTGCGACATGGCGCTGCGCCTGAGAACCAGTGCGCACAACACCGCGAAGCCGGCGTAGAACACGACCCAATACTGCGGTTGAGCAAATAAGACATCGCCGGGCACAAAACGGCTGGCTGCAATGATCACAATGGCGATGACCAATGCGGCAACCTGCGCGCGGCTACCCGCCTGACTTTTGCTCATGGTACTAAAGGCCCCGACGATGACCGCGGCGACAATAATCGCCACTTTGGAATAGGTCCATTCGAAATCGGCGCCCCAGCCATCCGTGAAAACGGAGATCAACGCAAAGAGCACTAGCACGAATGCGCCCACCATGAAGGCGCCGCCCACCCGCAGCGCCGTCGGCGGGCTAGGCTGCGATGAAGTAGAGCTACTCGCCATTACTTCGCCTCGTACCAGCCCCACAAAATGGCGCGGCCAAGGGCGTGGAAATGCAGGTTGAACCCAAGCACGGTCGGCGAAGCATCTGGGTCGATGTCGAGCTTTTCTACGTCAACTGCGTGGACGGCATAGAGGTAGCGGTGCGGGGCGTGTCCGGCAGGCGGGTTAGCGCCGAAGTAGGTGCGCTCGCCGGAATCGTTGCGCAAGCTGATGACGCCGTCAATGCCCAAGTCCTCCGCGGCGCCGGCATTGGTAGGCAGCTCGCTTACCTCGACGGGGATATTGAACGCCGCCCAGTGCCAGAAACCAGAAGCCGTTGGTGCATCTGGGTCGAAACAGGTCACGGCCAGGGACTTAGTGCCTTCCGGCAGTCCGGACCACGCTAGCTGAGGCGATACACTCTCCGGGGCGCGGAGCTTTTCCTGCAGCTCGTCTCCTTCCACCACATCGGTAGACGAGAGAACGAAGGAAGGAACATCGCGTAGCGGTGCGTAAGGATCTGGTCCAGGAAAGCGGGAATCATCTGCATAAGAAGTCATAGACCCCTTTGTACCCCACCTCACAAGCCGCTGTCGATGTGGTGTAACCGCCGCACCCTGCATATATTTTGCCGCACACATGGAAAGCCCCCACCCAGACTTACAACCATGTATTTCCACACGCCGTTAACGGTAGCTTTTTCACGCCACACGCTGGCGATTTGTAAAGCAAGCCTCGAGCAGGATACAGTATCGGAGTGCCCAGCCGAGAGGCTGATAAACACCCTGCCCGGGTGGCGGAATGGCAGACGCGCTAGCTTGAGGTGCTAGTGTCCTATTAACGGACGTGGGGGTTCAAGTCCCCCCTCGGGCACAATGTGAAGTCTCGAGACATCGTTCCGGTCGATGCCTCGAGATTTTTCGTTTTCAGTTGCCCTGTTGGGGGTCAAGTTCGTTGTCTTTCTTGTTGTAATAGATTTTTTCTTCGGTGAGTGTGT
>NZ_JAKRDX010000010.1:0-95186 GCF_022347235.1 Corynebacterium tuberculostearicum | reverse complement strand
CATGCAACTCAACCGCCGCCCCCGCAAAACCCTGGGCTTTCAAACACCAGCCGAGAAAATGGCCGCACTGATAAACTCAACCGAAACATAAGACGTGTTTCCACGACCACTAGAATCCGCCGCCCTAGCTAGGTACAACAAAACCCGCCACGCGGGAAGCGGGGCGGGTTTTGTTGGTAGCCGTTTAGTGCTGGTGGCCGTGACCAGCGTCAGCAGGCTGCTCTTCCTGTGGCTTTTCCACCACGGAGGCCTCGGTGGTAAGAACCATGCGGGCCACGGAGGTGGCGTTGACCACGGCGGAGTGGGTGACCTTCACCGGGTCGATAATGCCGTTATCGATGAGGTTGCCGTACTCGAGAGTATTGGCGTTGAAGCCCTCACCGTTGGACATCTCGGCAACGCGGGAGACGACGACGGCGCCGTCGAGGCCAGCGTTTTCGGCGATCCAGTAGGCCGGGCGGGTCAGGGCGCGGGCGACGGCGAGAACGCCGACCTTGGCCTCGCCCTCGAAGCCCTCGGCGAAGGACTCGAGTTCCTTGGAAATCTGGACCAGCACGGAGCCGCCGCCGGCGATGACGCCCTCTTCCACGGCCGCGCGGGCCGCGTTGATGGCGTCTTCGACGCGCAGCTTGCGCTCGTTGACCTCGGTCTCGGTAGCCGCACCGACGCGGATGACGGCCACGCCGCCGGAGAGCTTAGCCAGGCGCTCCTCGAGCTTTTCCTTATCCCAGGTGGAATCGGTGCGCTCGATGTCGCGGCGAATGTGCTCGCGGCGCTCCTCTACTGCTTCAGCGGTGCCGCCGCCATCGACGATGACGGTGTCATCCTTGGTGATGGTCACGCGGCGAGCGGAACCGAGCACGTCGAGGCCAGCCTCGTTGAGGTTGACGCCCACCTCTGGGTCGATGACGGTAGCGCCGGTAACGACGGCCAGGTCATCCATGAATCCCTTGCGACGCTCGCCAAAGTACGGAGCCTTCACGGCCGCGACCTTGAGCACCTTGCGGATGGAGTTGACGACGAGCGCCTGCAGCGGCTCACCCTCGATGTCCTCCGCGATGATGAGGGTCGGGCGGTTGGTCTCGGCGATCTTCTCCAGCAGCGGCAGGAAGTCCGGCAGGGAGGAGATCTTGTTGCGGACGAGCAATACTGCGGCGTCATCCAGCACGGCGTGGTAGGTCTCTTCCTCCGTAGCGAAGTACGGGGAAAGGTAGCCCTTGTCAAAGGAAATACCCTCGGTGACATCGACGGCGGAGTCGATGGTCTGGGATTCCTCGACGGTGACCACACCGTCCTTGCCCACCTTGTCCATGGCGCCGGCAACCATCTCGCCGACCTCCGGGTCGCGGGAGGAGACGGTGGCTACCTGGGCGATTTCAGAGGAGGAGTTGACCGCGGTGGCGCGGGCCTTGAGCTCCTCGACGGCCTTTTCGGCCGCCGCCGCGATGCCGCGGTTGAGCTCGATCGGGTTGGCGCCGGCCGCCACGTTGCGCAGGCCCTCGAAGATGAGCGCCTGGGCCAGCAAGGTAGCGGTGGTGGTGCCGTCGCCTGCGGTGTCATTGGTCTTGACCGCAACGGACTTGACCAGCTGCGCGCCAAGGTTCTCGAAGGGCTCCTCGATGTCGATATCGCGGGCGATGGTCACGCCGTCATTGGTGACGGTGGGGCCACCGAAAGCCTTGGAAAGCACGACGTTGCGGCCGCGCGGGCCGAGGGTGACCTTGACGGCATCAGCCAGCGTATCGACGCCGCGCTGGATTCCCTCGCGGGCTTCTTGGTCGAATGCAATGAGCTTTGCCATAAGTGGGCCTACTTCTCGATGACGGCGAGCAGGTCACGGGAGGACAGCAGCAGGTACTCCTCACCGTTGTACTTCAGCTCGGTGCCGCCGTACTTGGAAAAGACCACAGTATCGCCCTCGTTGACGCCTACCGGGGTGACCTCACCCTTGTCGTTGGTGCGGCCTGGGCCTACGGCAACGACGGTAGCTTCCTGCGGCTTTTCCTTGGCGGAATCCGGGATAACCAGGCCGGAAGCGGTGGTGGTTTCAGCTTCTACGATCTGTACGAGGACGCGGTCCTCGAGAGGCTTAATGTTTGCCATGATGTTTCCTCCGTAGTGTTCGTATGCGCGCCGGTATGGCGCGCGCGTGCCGGTTGTGGATGTCCAGCACAGCCGTCGTCGCGGGTGAACAACTGTGGGTCAAACAACCTGATTAGCACTCTACCCTCGTGACTGCTAACCCTCAACAATGACCCGGCCCACATTCCGACGCCCTCAGCGATCCCTTCAGCGCTCTCGTTGCCCGGCGCGGACAAAGCCGGCCAGCGCCAGCTTGACGACGCCCACGGCGATAAACATGGCACCAAAAATCACGGCGAAGGCCGGCCACCACAGCTCGTCTACCAGCGTTCGGCCGAAGGAAACCTGTGGGGTGAGCAGGTGGTGGAGTGGGAGGAGCGTCGCCAAGCACAGCGCCCAGACCACGCCGGCCGCAGTCAGGGTGAGGCACGCCGCCTCCCCTACTTGCACGCGCGCCCAGGCCGAGGGAGTGGCGCCAGCCAGCGTGAGGCCGCGGATATCGGAGGCGATGCGCCCGCGCATGAGCAGTGAGGTAAGCACGGCGCCCACGATGCTGGGGGCAAAGACCGGCCCTAAAAGGGCGACAAAGACCTGCCACGAGGACAAGGTGCCGCCGACGCCTGCATCGTTTCCAAAGCGCAGGCCCGAGCCGACGGCGACGATAAAGCCGCCGAGGAGCACCCACGGCACGATGTGTGGGGTGGAAAAGTGCCGGCGCACCCGCACGTTGGCCCCAGCAATGCCGGCCATGCGGGTCCATTGGTCGATGCCGGGCATGAGCCAAGGTAAGAAGAAGGCGACGAGGATGACAAGCCCCATCTCGGCCGACAAGAGGTCACCCGGGTCATCGATGTGCAGGCACCCGTAGACCGTGCCGCCGATAGCCGCGGCCGCAAGCAGGAATTTCACCAGAAGCCACATCGGGTGTGCGGGAGTACGCGGCCGGAACACGCGGCGCAGCGGAGGCAGCGCACCAACCAGGGCCGCGGACGTGCAGACGGATACCGCAATGGCGGTGACCTGGCCGGTAACGGCGATATCCGGCATGGGGATGCCGTCGCTGCGCAGGGCGCGCACGCACGGGTCAAGCAGAGGTCGGGCCGGCAGCACGCCGAGAAATCCGGCAGCCGCGCTGACCGCTGCGACTTGGCCCAGAATGAAGGCAACAATCATCCACCCGGGCATGCCCACCATGCGCCAAGAACGGTAGACCGGCTCGCGCTCGGCGATGATAAGGCGCATCTGCGATAGTGTCACCAACACCACCACGCACAGGGCCATGCCCAGCACCGTGCCACCCAGCGGGCCGGCGGGATTTTCTTCGGCCCCGGAGGAGGCAACCAGCATGGCCAGCGCCAGGGTGCACGAGGTGGAAGACACCACCAGGGTCAGCGCCACGGCCAGCCACGATAGCCAATTGGACTGTAAGTCCTTAAGCCACACCAGCATGGGCCACCTCCTCTAAGGAGATGATCCTGTCGGCCGCCTCAGCGGCGAGGTGCGAGTGGGTCACCATGACCACGCTGGCGCCATCGCGGGCGGCGGCGCGCAGGTGGGAAAGGACGGTGGATGCGGTGGCGTCGTCAAGCGCGCCCGTAGGCTCGTCGGCGAAGATATAGGGCGCCTGGGCCAGCAGTGCCCGGGCGACGGCCACACGTTGCTGCTGCCCGCCGGAAAGCTGCGCGGGCAGGCGGCGCTCCAACCCGCTAAGGCCGAGCGAGTCAAAGACCTCCGCCACCTTGCCGCGTGTAGGGCGCCGGCCGGAAAAGCGCGCGGTCAAGGTGGCATTGCGCTGGGCGTTGAGGGATTCCAGCAGGTTATAGTCCTGGAAAACAAAGGCTCGCTGCTTGCGCCCCGGCGCATTGACTCGGCCGGAGGTGGGCTTATCGAGCCCGGATAGCAGGTTCAACAGCGTGGTTTTTCCGCTGCCGGAAGGTCCCATGATGGCGACGAATTCGCTCGGGGCGATGGACACAGTGACGCGATTGAGCACAGTGCGGCGGCCGTAGCGCTTGCTGAGGTTATCTGCTTTTAACATGCCTTTGATTCCACTCGGCCGCGCAGAAGAAAGACATGGAGTGGGCCGCCCAGAAAATGGTAGAGCTAGCTCTACTGCCCCCACCGCGGCAGGGCGGCTAGGCTCATGGGTTATGCGAACCCTCAAAGCCTGCGCGTGGAGCCTCGTCCTCGGCGCGCTATTTATCCCGGCGTTGGTGGTTTCGGTGCTGATGCTGCCGTGGATTCCGCTGGTGGGACGCGCCGCGGAATTTGTCGGCCGGTTGGGTGCGAACTGGATGGGCGTGGAGATCCCACCCCGGCGCGCGGGACGGTGGTTTGATTGGCAGCAGTTTTATCACCTTATTGTGCAGCTATTGATTTCGGCTGCCTGCTTTGCCGCGTGGACTGCCGTGGGTTTTACGGCGGGCGTGCTGGCAATTGCGCCGTTCGTGCCAAATACCGAATTCTCCTTTGGCGGGTGGTCTACCTCCAACCGGCCGCTCATTTTCTTTACCTGCTGGCTCACCGCGGCGCTGCTAGTGGCTTTATTGGTAGGACTTAACCGCCTCTTGGTCTTGGCCTCTACCTCGCTGACCCGGCTGGCGTTGAGCCCTTCGGCCGAGGAATTGGCGGCCTCGCGCGCCACGCTTATCGATGCCTTCTCCGGCGAGCGCCGCCGCATCGAGCGCGAGCTGCACGATGGCCCGCAGCAGTACCTCACTGCGCTCAAGCTCAACTTGGCCGCGGCGAAATTGCAGGCCCCTCCTGAGGCGCAACCGGCCTTGGCCGATGCGGAACATAATGCCTCATTGGCCTTGGCCTCCCTGCGGGCGACGGTGCGTGGCATTGCCCCGCAGGTGCTTTTCGACGCCGGACTTATCCCCGCCCTCGACGAACTACTCGCCCACTCCGGACTGGAGACCGAACTACACGTCGAAGGCGCCGAACGCTCCGTGGATGAAACCACTGCCCTGCTGGCTTACCACGCGGTGGCCGAGGCGCTTACCAATGCTTCCAAGCATGGTGCGGCCACCCAGGCGACGGTAACAGTTGCTTTCGGGCAGACGTTGCGCCTAGACATCGTTGATAATGGCTCCGGACCCCGCCCCGGCCCCGGAGCTGACTTCGGCCCCGCAGCCAAGAAGCCAGGTGAGCCGGGCACCGGTCTCGCCGGGCTGCGCGAACGCGCCGCCGCACTGGGCGGAACGGTGAACTTTTCGGCAGCAGATGACGCGGCTGCGCGCGAACGCGGTGGTCGGCTGCAGGTCGAATTACCGCTGAAGGAGGCGGAATGAAACTACTACTGGCGGAAGACTCCGCGCTGCTGCGCGCGGGGCTCAAGCAGCTACTTAGCGCCTTGGGCCACAGCGTTACGGCGGCCACGGATGCCGAAGAACTGCGCGCTATTGCCGGGCAGGAAGATTTTGACCTGATTATCAGCGATGTGCGCATGCCACCGACCATGACCGACGATGGCTTGCGCGCCGTGCATGACCTGCGTGCCGCAAATCCCACCCAGCCGGTGGTGGTGCTGAGCCAATACGTAGCGGCAAGCTACCTCGACCGGCTCTTGGAGCACGGCGGCTTTGGCTACCTGCTCAAGGAGCGCGTTTCTGATGTAGAAGAATTCGTGCGCACGCTAGACGAGGTCGCCCGCGGCGGCACCGTGGTGGACCCAGAGGTCGTAACTGCGCTGCTGTCGGCGCGGCGTACTGGTTTAGCCCAGCTCACCGCCCGCGAGCGGGAGGTACTGGGGCTTATGGCCCAAGGATTGAGCAATAAAGAAATTGAAGACACGCTCGTTCTTACCGCAGGAGCGGTAAGCAAGCATGTCTCCAATGTGTTTATGAAGCTCGGGTTTCGGCCCGAAGACGCCAACCGACGGGTCAAGGCCGTATTGGCGTGGCTGCGCCATACAGAGCGCTAGCCACACCCGCCACACCCAGGCGCGATGCTAGTTACTTTTTCGAGCTGAGCCCGCCGAAAATATCGCTGGAGCTCAGGGAGCTGCCGCCCTCCGGATCCTTGGGCACCTCTGGGGTGTCTGGGTCGGTGGACTCGGTGGAGTCGGCGGGGTCGGTGGCGTCGTCGGCAGGCGCAGCGCCGCGATCCTTCTTCTTGAGGGAAACCTTGTCCACCAGCGTGTTATCGCCTTCGTTGAAGGTGGTGAAGGTGAGCTTGTCATCGGAGACGTCCACGCGCATGTAGTCCTCGGTGTAGTCCTGGCGCCACATGGCGGTGGACTCGTGGGCAAGCTTTGGATCGATGGTCTCCATGCGCGCGCCCTTGTGCTTTTTGTTATTCACGTCGGTGAAGTCGTAGTACTTGCCACCGCCCGCGGTGGTGGTGGTCAAGTACAGCGCCTCGCCATCCTTGGGCTCGAGAACGTCGCCGCGCTGCGGCTTCTTTTCAGGCAGGACCGGCTTATTGTTCTTCATCAGGTGGCTGCGGGTGTAGATGTGGTCGTGGCCGGAGAGCACGGCATCGACATTGAGTTGAGACAGCACCGGGGTGAGCTTCTCGCGCAGGTTGGTGACGTCCTTATCAAAGTGATGCGAGCCCTGGGAGTACGGACCGTGGTGCATGCCTACGACGATCCAGTCATTATCCGCGCCACGGGATTCGATGGCCTCGCGCAGGAACTGCTCGTGGCGGGCGATATCGGCGTCGGAAGAAGCATTGGAGTCCAGGCCGATGAAGAGCACGTTATTGCGCTCGAAGTAGTGGTCGCGGATATCGTCCGCCTGATGCGGGTTGGAGAAGTGCTCATCATGATGCTTCATGGTGAGGTTATAAGTCTCGTGGTTGCCCGGGACCGTGTTGGTAGGGATGTGACGAATCTCCGGGGCGGAGAAGTACGCATCGTACTGCGGTACCTGCGCGCCCCACCCCTCCACCTGGTCACCCAGCGACCAGATCATGCTGGCATTCGGCACGTGGGAAGCCGCGTGACCGATGGTCTTGCGCCACTGTTCGGCTTGGTCATCCACCTTGAGGTCCACGCCGATCTGCGGGTCAGCGACGGTAAGGAAGGACCAGTCATCGCCGTTGGAGCCGGTGTTAAAAGTCTCTGGCTCGGACCAGCCGCCTTCGTCGGAACCAACGCGGTAGGAATATTCGGTATCCGGCTGCAGGTTGGTAGCGGTGGCGAACTGGGACTTGTACAGCAAGGCGCCAAAGTCGCGCTCGTCGGCGCGGAAGGTCGTGGTGCCTTCTGGGCCGGTGACCTCGAGGACCTCGTCTGCCTTGGACTTGGTGCGCCAGGTGACCATGACCTGGGATTCATCCTCGCCCGGCTGCAGAATGGTGCGGTAGATGGGCGAGTCAGCGGCCAGCGCCGGGGTGGCGGGCACGATGGCGGTGGCGCCACCTACTGCGAGGGCGGTGGCGAAGGAGGCGACGAAGCGCGATGAACGGAGCATACAGTTTTCACCTTTGGAGTCTTAGAAGAAGCGGTACGGCTCCCTAGAACACCATAAGAATGTGAACACCGTATTACGGGCGCGCGAAAAGCGCTTGAACCCTACCTGTGAGGGGCTGGGGGTTAGAGGCTCTTATCGGAGTTGATAACGGCCGCGCGCCAGAGGGTGTATTCCTCCGGGTTGTCTTCGCGGTAGTTCTTCACTGCGCGAATACCCTGCTCCACAGACTCGATAACGGCATCGATGGTGGTGTCTTCGCCCTCGGCGTCAACGAAAATGACCGGGCCGCAGATGGAGCGGATGGGATCCTGCAGGAAAGCGGCGTTGCCAGTGGCAGCCGCGTTGCGCGCCAGGGAGGCTACCGGGTTCGGCTCGGCGCCTTCGGCCTTGGCTTCGGGGTTGTAGAGCGCGGCATAGGTGGTGCCGTCTTCCTGGAAGACAACGGAGACGCGGTCCTCGGTGGTGCCGCCTAGGAACTGGTTGGCGTGCTCCAGCTCGAACTCGAGCTTGCGGCGGGTGAGATCAGGGTTGACAAGGAAACCGACGGTCATGAGAGAAAGCTCCTTCATAAAGCCAAGAGGGCATGAACGCTCTTTAGAGTACCGGCCCCCTGCCCTGCCTGCAGCGCGAGCGAGAAGAACTTTAGGTTAACTGCGGCTCTTCCACATCCAGCTGGGTATCGGTGCCTACGCCGAGGCCAGAGGGCTGGGCGCCTTCGTGGATGAGTTGCGCGCCGATAGCCGCGATCATCACGCCGTTATCGGTGCACAGCGAAAAGCGCGGCACGCGCAGCTCCACCCCGGCGGCGGCGCAGCGCTCAGCGGCCAACTCGCGCAGTCGAGAATTCGCGGCCACGCCGCCTCCCAATAGCAGCACCCGGGCGCCGGTGTCCTCGCAGGCACGCACGGCCTTGGCGGTCAGGACATCGGCCACGGCTTCTTGAAAACTGGCGCAGACATCTTCCACGCTGATGGTCTCCCCTGCCTTTTCGGCGCGCTCCACGTAGCGGGCCACGGAGGTCTTGAGCCCAGAGAAGGAGAAGTCGTGGCGGTGCGGGCCGCGCAGATCCTCGGCGCGGGACATGCCGCGCGGGAAATCGATGGTGGCTTCGCCGCGGGCGGCGAGCTTATCGATCACCGGGCCGCCCGGGTAGCCCAAACCGAGGAGGCGGGAGACCTTGTCGTAGGCTTCACCGGCGGCGTCGTCAAGCGTAGAGCCCAACTCGCGCATGGGCTTGCCGACGGCCTCTACCTCCAACAGCTGCGTATGCCCGCCCGAGACCAAGAGGGCCACCGAGTGCGGCAGCTCTTCGCCTTCCAGGTTGGCCACCGCAACGTGGCCGCCCAGGTGGTTAACGCCGTAGAAAGGCACGCCCCAAGCCGCGGCATAGGCCTTGGCGGCTGAGGCTCCCACCAGCAAGGCACCGGCCAGGCCAGGTCCCACGGTGGCGGCGATGGCATCCGGCTTTTCGATGCCCGCCTCATTCAGCGCCGCTTGCATGACCTGCGGCATGGCCTCAAGGTGGGCACGGGAGGCGATTTCCGGGACGACGCCGCCGAAACGCGCATGCTGCTCCATGGAGGAAGCAACGGCGTTAGCGATGATCTCCATGTGGCCGTCCTCGCGCAGCTCGACGATGCCCACGCCGGTTTCATCGCAGGAGGACTCGATACCCATGATCTTCATGACTGCTCCTTAATCTTCTGGGCGATCGGACTGACGCGGGCGCACCATCACGTGCGCATCCGCCCCGGAAGGTTGGTAATAGTTCTTGCGGATCCCCTGCTTGGCAAAGCCGTAGCGCTCATACAGGCCAATAGCGGGATCATTGCCCACGCGAACCTCGAGGAAGACCGGGGCGTCCTTGAGATCCGCGATATGGCAGATATTGTCCATCATCATCCGCGCGATGCCGCGGCGCTGCGCGGCGGGGTCGACGCCAATGGTGTGGATTTCAAACTCCGGGTCCGCGGCCGGGCCCATCATGCCGATGCCCGCATAGCCCAACAGCTTTACGGGCGTTGGTTCCTCGATCGCGCCTTCCACCCCGAGATAGAAGTTGAAGGGCTGGGCCATTTCTTCCCGGAAGATCCGGCTGGACCACGGAGTTTCGCCTGGAAAAAGGACCTCTTCCAGCTCGGCGCACCGGGGTGCATCGGCCGGGGTTAGCTCGCGCAGCCTCACAGCTCGACCTTCGGGATGGCGGCAGAAAGCTGTTGCTGCTTTGGCGGGACCGCATCTGGGCGGCGCAGGTACAGCGGCACGACGGGAGCCGGTTCTGCCTCGAGGTCGGCCGCGGCAACGAGGGCCGACGCGGTCGGATGGGCCGCGCGGTGCGGGAGGGCGGCGAATCGCTCGGGAAGTTGCCCAGCAAGGCGGTCAGGAATGATGACCTCGGCGGTGGAGGCAAGTTCCACCTCGAGTTCGGCCGGTTTCGTCACCGCAGGACCAGAAATGCGCTGCACGCCGGAGTCGGTAGCGCGGTAAGTGGCCCAGTAGATCTCTTTGCGGCGGGCGTCGGTAGCCACCAAGGCGGTCGCCTCGTCGGCCGCGGCGGCAGGTTCTACGTGGAGGTCGGCGGCGGCCGCGATGGCATCGTGGGTACAGATGCCGTGGAGGGGGATAGAAAGGGCGTCGGCAAGCGCGGAGGCCGTCGCCATACCCACGCGCAACCCGGTAAATGGTCCCGGGCCCACGCCGGTGACCACCGCATTGAGGTCGGAATATTCCATGCCCGCCTCTGCGAGGACCTCGGTGATGGTAGGAATGAGCAGCTCATTATGCGCGCGGGTATCCTCCAACACGCGCCCGGTGGTCTGCCCGGTGACGGTATCCACCACCCCGGTAACCAGGGCGGTGGTGGCCGTGTCGATCGCGAGGACGCGCATTAGGCAACCATCTTCCAGGTGCCATCCTCGCGCTGGAAGCCCAGCGGCTGGGTGCCCTGGATCATGGGAACGCCGCCATCAAGGCTCTGGCCCTGCTGCTCCATGGCCTTGACCTGCATGTCAATCATCTCGCACACCTCCACCTTTTTCGGATCCAGCTCTTCGATGAAGGGCTTAGCGCTCTGGGAAATGGCTACCGCGTAGCTCTTGCCTTCCGGCACCGCACCATCTTCAAAGGTGATGTTCTCGGTATCGATCTGTGCCTCTTTGACCTTGTCTTCGCGCATGCCCGGGCAGATGAAACCAATGGCGGGGTACTCCTCGCCATAGACATCGGTAGGCATGACGGTCATGACCTCCAAGTTATTTGGCGCCTTGGCCAGCGTGGAGGAGAGGTTGCCCTCCAGGTGGTTTTCCTCGCGCAGCGTGGAGGAGGCAAGAAGAACCATCATGACAACGATAAAGATGGCGATGATGACGGCAGTGAGGTTGCGAGCGAATTTAGTCATGGGGTGAGTATGGCTCCTTGAAAAATGTTTAAGTTTCAGGCGGGCGGCGGTAATTCTGGCAACCGATGCTACCTGGTTCACCGCAACACAAAACCCACAGGGTAGTGCCTGCCAGTGTAGGCGGGCGACCCTGTGGGTGAGTAATTAACGCGAGATATTGCCGCTATAGCAACAGCAAGAGCAATACCTGCGAGGCAATAATCTTGCCGATAATTGTGGTGGGATAGACCGTGGCCCATCCGCGGCCGGCCAACTCGGTGCCGGTTTGATCACGAATGTAGGCAAAGACTGCGGGGTTGGTGGTCATGCCGGCCGCACAACCCATGGCCTCGTCCCACTTCAGCTTGAGCACCAGCATGCCGATGACGCCGATCAAGATGGCGGAGACCAGCGTGATGATAAGGCCCACGCCCATGATGGTCAGGGAGGATGGATCCGTCAGGGCATCGCGGAAGGAGGCGCCGGCCGAGGTACCCACGCCGGCCAGGAACAAGGTAAGGCCCATATTGGACAAGGTCTCACGGGTGTGGAATGGCATCTGCCAGTTCAACGGGCCGGTACGGTTGAGGTAGCCCAAGAGCAGGCCGACAACGACGGGGCCGCCACCGAAGCCCAGCTGCAGAGTAGAACCGCCCGGCATCGGAATCGGAATGAGGCCAAGCAGCATACCCAAGGTCAGTCCGATGGCCAGGGACAGCAGGTCAGCGTTGCCCAATGCGGCCTCAGAGTCACCGAGGTACTTGCGCACATACGGCAGGCGGCTCGGGCTGGTGACCACGCGAACGCGATCCGAGTAGTTGAGCACAGTGTCCGGGTGCGGCACGAGGTCCTTATCACCCTTGCGGATACGAGCGATGATAAAGCCGTGGTCGAGGGCCTTGATCTCGCGGATGGACTTACCGGCAATTTCCGGGTTGGACACGGTAACGCGGGTGTATTTAAGCCCAGCGTCCTCGGTCAGCTCCACCGGGTGTTCCTCACCCAAGACCTCAATGGCCTTATCGACGGCCTCTTCGGAGCCGTTGAGCAGGTAGGCCTCCCCCTCGCACAGTGGCATTTCCGGGACGGCGAGGCGGTGGCGCTCCTCGTCGGAGATGATACGAGTAGCCACT
This sequence comes from Corynebacterium tuberculostearicum, assembly GCF_022347235.1. Classification (GTDB taxonomy): domain Bacteria; phylum Actinomycetota; class Actinomycetes; order Mycobacteriales; family Mycobacteriaceae; genus Corynebacterium; species Corynebacterium tuberculostearicum_F. Next base: position 83,175 of record NZ_JAKRDX010000010.1, on the reverse strand, counting down.
ACGGTCTGGCCGGTAACGCGGTAGATATGCCCAGCGGTGTCATTGAAGTTCTTGGTCAGGCGCACGCCTTTGGCCACGAGCTCGGCGGGAATCATGCCCTCTGCGCGGGCATCTTCCTCATGGTTCACCTTGACAACCTTGGCGCCGATGGCGGCGACGAGAATCGCGCCGATTACCGCACCTGGGTAGGCCAAGGAGTAACCGACGACCGGGGTGGAATCGCCCACCATTTCCACCACGGCGGCCATGCCCGGCGTGGAGGAGAGCGAACCGGCGAACATGCCGACGGCTTCTGGCACGCTCAGGCCAAAGCCACGGATGAGGCCATAGCCAACGGCGACCAAAACAACCAACATGCCCAGCATGAAGACGGTGAGCTTCCAGCCGCGGGTTTTAAACTCACGGACAAAGGAAGGCCCGAAGTTGAGGCCAATGGCATAAACGAAGATCGCCAGGCCAAATTGATAGACCAGCGGCGGAATTTGGATTTCCGGATTGGCAGTAGACAGACCAAGTGCCACAAACATCGCGGCCGCGGCACCGAGAGAGATGCCGAAGATCTTGATCTTGCCAATCGCTAGACCCACCGCCATGATGACGAAGAGAGATAGCAAAGGACTTGAGGCGAGAAAATTCAACACCTTAATAGAATTACGTAGTGGTTATACCCGGATCAAGTTTGCTTTCTGGGATATTCATCACTTAATCCCCCTTAAGGTCAAGATATGTGCTATACAACACCTTGCCAAGACCATGTGAAGCGGCGAACATCCTCTTCTGCGCCGGCATAGTCCACCGGCTCGCGGTCAATGCTGATAAATAGGTAGCGCTCCGCAATCTGTTCCACGAGTCCCCCGCCCCATTCGGCAATAACCACGGCGTCCTCTAGCTCCGTGTCCAGATCCAGCGCGTCGAGCTCCCCTAGCGGGTCCCCGGAATTAGCACCGCCTTCATCGAGCAGGCGGTAGGCATCCACGTGCACAAGGTCCGGCCCGCCCACAGTAGAGCGGTGCACGCGGGCGATAACGAAGGTTGGCGAGGTAACGCGACCTTTAACTTGCATGCCCTTGGCGACGCCCTGCGTCAGCGTCGTCTTTCCAGCCCCCAACGGCCCATCCAAGATCACTACATCGCCGGCTTCAAGCGCCGCACCCAGCTCTTCACCAAAGGCATGGGTTTCTTCCACCGTGGATAGGTCGCGGCTGCCGGATTCGGGAAAGCTACTGCGCATCTTCTTCTCCTATATATTCGCGTTCGGTGCGGCCATCGGGCAGGCACACCACCTCATAGTTGATGGTGCCTGCTGCTGCGGCGAGATCCGTGGCCGATACTCCCCCGTTGCCAAAGATCACGGCATCTTGCCCCGTGTCCACGCCATGCGGGTTCTCACCTAAGTCCACCACGATCTGATCCATGCAGATTCTTCCTACTTGCGGGTAGAGGTGCCCACCAATGCCCACGTGCAAGTCGCCCTGATAGCCGCGCGGCAGGCCATCGGCATAGCCACAGTCCACCGTGGCCAAAAATCCCGGCTTATCCGCCTTCCATGTGAGTCCATAGCACGTGCCCTCACCCGCTTGAATGGGCTTGACGTTAAAAATCTGACCGGACCAGGTCATGGCCGGGCGCAGGCCATGCTCGCGCCCCTCGATGGGCTCCAAGCCATAGCAAGCGGCGCCGACGCGCACCTGCTCGAAATAAGAGGACGGACGTGTCAGCACTGCGGGCGAATTGGCCAGGTGATTGACTGGACACTCCAAGCCAATCTCACGCGCGAGCTGCAGGGCCGTGCGGAACGCTTCCTCTTGGGCGTCATTGTGCGGATTATCCGGCTCATCGGCGCACGCAAAGTGGGACATGAGCCCAAGCACCTTGATGTGTGGGGCATCGCGCAGCACCTTAAAGGTCTCTGCCCAATCCCCTTCGTCCACACCGGAGCGGTGCATGCCGGTTTCCACCTTGACGTATACCTCGGCAGGAAAATCGGCCTTGACCAGCTTATGCGCCTGCTCAAGGGAGTTGACCGCTACCTCGATTCCATTGGCCAAGGCTTCTTCGAGGATTTCATCTGTTTGCCAAATCCACGCCACGATGGGCGCATCCACGCCCGCGCGGCGCAGGTTCACGGCTTCCCGCAGGGTGGCCACGCCAAAGCAATCCGCGCCGGCGCGCGCCATCACCGGCACAACCTTGGCCGCGCCGTGCCCATAAGCATCGGCCTTGACCACGCACATCAGCTTGACCTCCGGACCCACCTTTTCCTTGATGAGGCGGACGTTGTGCGCAATGGCGGAGAGATCAATCGTGGTTTTCAGCATGCCCACCATTGTGCCACTGCTCACCCTTGGGCTGAATTCGGGCAAGGTGTGCCGCACTGACTCGCGATACCTCCACCTTGGAGTCGGCTCATCCAATGTCCTCTATAGAAACTTGCCTCGTAAGTTTGATCCGCGAGCAGAAATCTTCATCATGGCTAACCACTAGCAATGCGCCCCGATAGTTTTTCAAAACTGAGACCAACCAATCAACAGTTGAAATATCAATGTTGTTAGTCGGCTCATCGAGCATTAGCAATTGCGGCGCCGGATCCGCTAAGAGCACTCTGGCGAATTCCGCCCTAAATCTTTCGCCTCCCGAGAGGGTCCCTGTCAACGCATGAACCGAGTCAGATTGAAACAACAACTGAGCTAGCTGATCACGGATGAACTGCGGATCCTCTCGTGGATTCGCGTTGGTAACCACGTCCCATACGCTTAGAGAAGGATCTAATCCAATTCGTTGACGCAAATACCCCGAGTTGCCGATCACGTAGCCCGCCTCACCGGAGTTAATTCGGTTTAAGAGCGTGGTCTTGCCACTTCCATTTGGTCCTGACAAGCGCACCCGTTCTGGGCCGACAATCGTCAGCCCAGGAATCGAAATAACCCGCTTTCCTTCCGGCAGCTCAGTTTGTGGCAGCTCGATATAGACCGAATCATCATCTCGTATGTTTCGCTCAGCTCGAGCTAAAGAGCGTTGGGCCGCTTCAACTGCGCCTGAATGGATTTGCGCTCTGCGTGATGCCGTCTTTTCGGATCGCTGCTTATCAAGCTTCATCGTCATGCCTGGTTTGCGCTTCGACTCCGCGAACTTCTTTCCACGGCGCGCATCACGCGCAATTCGTGTTTGCATTGCTTGTTGTTCGCGGAGTTGCTGCTTATAAGTCGCCTTGGCGGTAGATACTGCTTTCTGAGCTACTTCCTGTTCTGCATTAATCGTGGCTAGGTAGTCGGAATAGTTGCCGTGGAAGAAGCGTAGGTTCCCATCCCTTAATTCCGCTACCTCGGAAACTACATCCAACAGGTCTTTGTCATGGCTTACCACTAGCACCGGCGCCGCGGCATTTACCAACATATCTTTCAGATGCTTCTTTGCAGATCGGTCGAGGTTATTGGTCGGTTCATCGAGGATAATGAAATCCGGCTCGGACAAGAACACCGCCACCAAAGCGACGCGGACCGCTTCACCTCCAGAGAGGCTTTTGATAGGGCGGTCCAACGGGATATCCAATCCGGCGGCGGAAAGGGCAGCGGCAATGCGCTCACCGACGTCCCATTGCTCCCCAATTAACTCATAGAGTTCTGGTTCATACTCACCGGCTTCGACTGCGGAAATCGCCGTGAGCACTTGGGTGACACCGAAGATGTCTGCTACTACATCATTTTCATTCCAAGCAAGGTCTTGTGGCAGGTACGCTATCGATTCCGGCTTTTCCACCGTTCCAGCAGTAGGCGAGATTTTGCCAAGGATGACGTTTAACAGAGTTGTCTTTCCTGCACCATTATCCCCAATCAGCGCAGTTAAAGGGCCAGAAAAGGCACCGTTTAGGCCACTGAAGCAGGTTGTGCCATCGGGCCATACTAGGGAAAGGTCATTCAATAAAATAGGCATGCTTAAATCCGTTCTTCCTTTAGTGTTTTACGCAAAAACACGACGGATGAGCACTGCCTACTCCTTTCACCGACAACAATTGCTCCCAATAGCATAACAGATTCAAGCTTCAAAGAAATGCCAAAGCCCCCTTCCCTTCCACGCAAGAAACGCAGCAGGCAAGGAGGCTTAGCTAGTACCGTTCGGCGTGGATTACTCCACGGTCACGGACTTGGCCAGGTTACGCGGCTGATCCACGTCGTAGCCCTTGGACTTTGCTACATGGGCGGCAAAGATCTGCAGCGGCACGGTGGCCAGCAGCGGCTGCATGAGGGTCGGCGCCTTCGGGATGCGGATGACGTGGTTAGCGTAATCCTCCACGGCGGTATCGCCTTCTTCCGCAATCACGATGGTGATGGCACCGCGGGCGCGGATCTCCTGAATATTGGAAACGACCTTGGAGTGCAGGGAGTCGCGGCCGCGCGGGGACGGCACGATAACGAAGACCGGCTGGCCTTCCTCAATCAGTGCAATCGGGCCGTGCTTGAGCTCGCCGGCGGCAAAGCCCTCGGCGTGCAGGTAGGCGATCTCCTTGAGCTTGAGCGCGCCTTCAAGAGCTACAGGGAAGCCGACGTGGCGGCCCAGGAAGAGCACGGATTCCGCATCCTTCATGGAGTTGGCCAGGTTGGCCACCTGGTCCTCTTCATCGATGACGTTTTGGACCTTGTCCGGCATGTGGCGCAGCTCAGCGAGAACGCTCTGGATTTCATCGGCGAACATGTTGCCGCGCAGCTGGGCCAGGTAGAGGCCAAGCAGGTAGGTGGCGGTAATCTGCGCCAGGAAGGCCTTGGTGGAGGCTACGGCGATTTCCGGACCGGCGTGGGTGTAGAGCGCGGCATCGGATTCGCGCGGGATGGACGAGCCCTGGGTATTACAGATGGCAATAACCTTGGCGCCCTGCTGGCGGGCGTGACGCACGGCCATCAGGGTATCCATGGTCTCACCGGACTGAGACAGGGCGACAACCAAGGTCTTTTCGTTCACGATCGGATCGCGGTAGCGGAACTCGTGGGCGAGCTCGACCTCGGTAGGAATGCGGCACCAGTGCTCGATGGCATAGCGTGCCACGTGGCCGGCGTAGGCGGCGGTACCGCAAGCGATGACGATGATCTTGTCGATGGACTTCAACACGGTCTCATCGATGCGCAGATCATCGAGAGCCAGCTGGCCCTGTTCATCGAAGCGGCCGAGCAGGGTATCGCGCACAGCGGCGGGCTGGTCGTGGATTTCCTTTTCCATGAAGGAATCGAAGCCACCCTTTTCGGCAGCGGCGGCATCCCACTTGATTTCAAAAGGCTTGCCCTGTGCAGGGTTGCCCGCATAATCGGTGATTTCTACCTCGTCGGCGGTGATGGTCACGACCTGGTCGTTGTCCATCTCCACGGCGGACTTGGTGTAATCGATGAAGCCAGATACGTCGGAGCCGAGGAAGTTCTCGCCCTCGCCCAGGCCGATAACCAGCGGCGAGTCGCGGCGAGCGGCAACGATGCGATCGGCCTGCTCGGCGTGGATGGCCAGCAGGGTGAATGCGCCCTCGAGGCGGGAGCAGGTCAGCTGCATTGCCTTGGTGAGGTCACCAGCGGCCTCGTTGTGGAAGACATCGCCCAGCAACGTAGCGGCAACCTCAGTGTCGGTCTCGGAAACGAAGTTGTAGCCCTTGTTCAAAAGCTCGGACTTGAGCTCGGCAAAGTTCTCAATGATGCCGTTGTGCACCACGGCCAGCTTGCCGCCATCGACCACGTGCGGGTGCGCATTCAGGTCGGTAGGGCCACCATGGGTAGCCCAGCGGGTATGGCCAATGCCCAGCACGGAGTCTGGCAACGGGCGGGCCTCAATCTCAGCATCCAGCGCAGCGACCTTACCGGCCTTCTTGCGCCAGCTAATGTCCCCATCGGCGTACATTGCTACGCCAGCGGAGTCATAGCCGCGGTATTCCAAACGGCGCAGCCCTTCCAAGACTACGTCGAGGGCGAAGTAATCACGGTCACCACCAGCGTGACCAATATATCCAACAATTCCACACATGGTTGCTGATTTTACAGCACGGGGAAGAAACCTCTAGGCGGGCGGGGCGTCGGCAAGCGGGGGCATAGCGCCCCGCCCGCTAGTGCGCTGGGAAAACTAGCGCGTCGCCTGCTCCAAAAGTTCCAGAATGTGGTGATAATCCTCGCCGGTAGCACGGGTCAAGCCGAGCTCGCAGGTGCGGTTGGTCGAGGCGTGATACTGCGCCCCGATTTCCTTGACTTGCGCTGCTTCGGCGCGCGTTGCGGCGTCGGTTAGCTCCGGGTGGAGCATGCCGCGATCGCCGGCATAGCCACAGCAATTCCAGTCAGTGGGAATGTGTACCTCGGCCGCTGCGGCGCGGGCTACCTTCTCCACGTCTTCCATCATGCCCAGCTGGAAGGCAGAGCAGGTGGGGTGCACGGTCACGGAGGCCGCGGGGTTCTTGACCGCAAGCTGCGGCAGGAGGGTATCGGCCGTAAAGCTAATGGCGTCGATGACGGTAATGCCTACCGACTCCAGCATGTCCTTAAATCCGGCGGTACAGCTGCTGGCGTCCACGATGACCGGCAGGCGCGCACCATCGGTGGCCTCCATGACGATATCGCGCACGCGCTGCTCCATCGCATCGTGGCCGGCCTGCATGCCCTTGGACGCCCATGGGGTGCCACAGCAGAGCTTGTCGATGCCCTCCGGAACCTCCAGCGCTACCCCGGCGCGCTCCAAGAGAGTCACGAAGGAATCGGTAGTGCCTTTGCCACCGCCCTGCGGGCCAAACATGGTGTTCACGCAGGCTGGCAGGTAAATGCCGGTGGTCTGCGCGTAGCGGTCACCCACGCGCCCGGCCAAGCGGCCGCGGGACTTGCCGCCCTTGCCCAGCTCCGGCTGGTACTGCGGCAGGTTATCGGTGCCGATGAGGCTGCGGCCCACATCGGTGACCTTCTTGACCAGCTCTGTGGGCAGCAGGTGCGCGCCGGTGAGCGCCAGCCCGGCGCCTTGGCTAACCACCTGCCAATTCTTGGCGGCAGCGCCCCACAGCTTCTGCTGCGCCGGCTGGGCCTCCTCGCGGCGCAGGCGCTTGATGAACTTGCCGGTATCGATACCTACCGGGCAGGCGGTGCGGCACATGGAATCCACGGCGCAGGTCTCGATGCCCATGTATTCATAGGCCTCATCCAGCTCGGCTACGAGCTGGCTATCGCCGACTTCTTCCGCGCGCTTGCGGGCGCGGCGCACCACAATGCGTTGGCGTGGGGTCAGCGTGAGATCGCGCGACGGGCAAACCGGCTCGCAGTAGCCGCACTCCACGCAGCGGTCCACTTCCTCTTCCACGGTGGGGTTGAGCTTGATGTTTTTGATGTGCGCATCGGGGTCATCGTCCAAGATGACGCCCGGGTTCATCGTGTTGCTGGGATCGCAGGCCCGCTTGAGTTCTTGCATAACCGCGTAGAGCTCGTCGCCATACTGGCGGCGTACATACGGCGCCATGGCGCGGCCGGTGCCGTGCTCGGCCTTGAGGTTGCCCTCGGCCGAGAGAACCAAGTCCACCATGCCCTCGTTGAAGTCGTTATACCGACCGATAGCGTCATCGCCTTCAAAGCGGTCCGTGAGCAGGAAGTGGATATTGCCGTCCTTTGCGTGGCCGAAGATAACGGCGTCGTCATAGCCATAGCGGGCAAAGAGTTCCTGCAGGGAAGAGCAGGTATCAGCCAAATCCCCCACGGGCACGACGATATCTTCCAAAAGCGCGGTTGTACCGGACGGGCGCGCCTCAGCAACCTGGGCGTACAGGCCCTTGCGGAAGCTCCATGCGGTATTGCGCGAAGCGGCATCGGCCGAGAAGGCGGCTGGCGATTGCAGCGGCAGCTCGCGCAGAAGCTGCGAGCCCTTGCCCTCCTTCTCCCGCAGTTCTTCTTCCGCGTCAGCGTGGTACTCAATGAGCAGTGCGGCCTGCTTGTCCACGTCGAAACCGGTGATGGCCTGCGGAACCTTGTCAAAGCCTTGGCCCACGCGAATGGAGGCAGAGTCCATCAGCTCCAGGGTGGCCGCCCCGGTATCTAGCAGGGCCGGCAGGGACTTGGTGGCGGCGGTGAGGTCATCAAAGACAGCCACCGTGGTGGTGGTCAGCTTGGAAATGGGCACCGTGCGGAATACCGCTTCTGCAATGAAGGCCAGGGTTCCCTCCGAGCCGATGAGCAGGTGCTCAAAGAACTTGACCGGGCTATCAAAATCTAGGAAGGAATTGAGTCCATAGCCCATCGTGTTTTTCAGCTGGAAGTGGCGGCGGATAATATCCACGGACTCCTGGTTATCGCGCACGCGGCGCTGCAGGCGGGTAAGTGTTTCCACCAGCTCCGGTTCCTGCTCTTGGAACTGCCGGTCTGCATCCGCATCGGCGGTATTGATCACGGTGCCGGTAGGCAGCACGAAGGTTAGCGATTCCAGAGTGTTATACGTATTGAGCTCGGTACCGCAGGCCATACCGGAGGAGTTATTGGCCACCACGCCACCGATGGTGCAGGCAGATTCACTGGCCGGATCCGGGCCAAGCTTGCGATTGCGCAGGCCTAGGCGGGCGTTGACCTGGCGCACCGTCGCGCCGGGCTGGACGCGCACGCGCTTGCCCTCATCCAGCACCTCAATGCCGCGGAAGTGCTTGCGCACGTCCACCAGGTAGCCATCGCCAGAGGCCTGGCCGGCAAGGGAGGTACCACCGGAGCGCAGGGTGACCGGAACATTCTGCTGCCGGCCCGCGCGGAAGATGGCGGCCACGTGCTCGGCCGAGCGGGCCTCAATGACTGCCTTAGGGGTGTACAGGTAGTGCGAGGCATCGGAGGCATGTGCCACGCGGTCAATAACCTCGGTCTTTACCTCCATCCCATAACGAGTAGAAAGTTCTTCCACATCAACGACGCCGGTAGTCATGTACCGCAGCCCGCCTTCCCAGAAAAATAGAGTATGTAGTTGCCCACACATTGCACTCCCCTACCCACAGGGGCGCAAGTTAGGAGGGGCTTAGGAAAGCCTTTCCACCACACCCGTGGCTCGGCTGCATACTGCGCAGACATTTCTCAGATAAACCCGCACCCTTTCCCGCCTGGCGGGTGATCTTCATCTATCCTGGAATGCGTGTCTGCGAATTTGAATAAACATCTAGCAACGTTGTCGAAGCGCGGTCGCAACCGAGTTTTGGTTGGCGACCTTGACTATGCCGGAGTCACCGGCAAGGTTTATACCCCCGCGGAGGGCCAAAGCCTGCCCGCCGTGGCCTTTGGCCATGACTGGATGCACAAGATTAAGGATTACCACGCCACCCTGCGCCACCTGGCTAGCTGGGGCATCGTCGTGGTAGCCCCCGATTCCGAGACCGGCCCCTTCCCCAACCACCGCAACCTGGCCGCGGATATGGAATCCGCGCTGCAGATTGCCGCTGGGGTAAAGCTTGGCGCTGGCAATATTACGGTCTCCCCGGGCAAGCTCGGCATGATTGGCCACGGCATGGGCGGTGGCACGGCCGTGCTGGGCGCCTTGGATAACCAGAAGGTCGCCGCCGTCGCCGCGATTTACCCTTCCATCACCGCGCCATCTGCGGTGCAGGCGGCCCGCCGCATTACTACCCCGGGCCTGGTCATTGGCGCCGGCCAAGAAGACATTTTCAATGCCGGCAATCCCGCCAAGCTGGCCCATAACTGGAATGGCCCAGTCTGCTTCCGCGCCATCGACAAGGGCAGCCACGCCGGCTTTACCGAAGATCGCCTGCGCAAGCTCGCTATCGGCACCGCCGCCTTCCAGTCCGGCCCTACCGAAATCGCCCGCGGCTTGGTCACCGGCTTCCTGTTGGCCACCCTCAATGGCGACTCCACCTATGCCGCCTTTGCGGATCCAGAGGCGAGCGCCAAGAAGGTCGAAAGCCTCGTAGGCGAGGACTTGGCCGAGCGCGCCGGCGTCACCCGCGACGCCTAAGGTATTAGCCCCGCCGCAGCACAGATTGCACCTGCCCCGACGCGTTCCTTGAGCGCGCCGGGGCAGCGCCATATCGGGGCCTTGGCGCCGTCGCCGCTTGCCGACGCCCCACCTGCCCCTTCTCCCTTCGCGCCTCCTGCATGGCTTTATCCGCGGACTTTTCTAGCTCGTCTTGCGCTTTCGCCAGCGTTTTTTCAAATTCCAGCAGGCGTTTAGCCGTCCTTTCCCGAAAGCCCTGCGCAAATTCTGCGAAGTCGTTATTCATTACCACTGACCTGCCTTTCGTGCCTTAATGGTTGGTTCTTCTGGCGCGGGTGCCGCCTCCTGCTGCGGCGCTGGTGCCGGTGCCGGTGCTTCTTCTGGAGCCGGCTGCGGTGCCGGGGCCGGTTCCGGTGCCGGTGCTGGTTCAGGAGCCGGAGCTGGGGCTGGTGACGGTGCCTCTGCTGGACCGGCCGCCTGGAGGTGTGCCACCTTTTCTGGTGGCGGCGTTGGCTCCTCTACCTGAGACAGCTCAGGAGGCGGCGCCATAACGCCATCATCACCAGCTGGCTCCGGCTCCGGTTCGGGCTCGGGCTTAGGGTCCGGGCAGGGATCAGGTTCTGGCTCTGGCTCAGGCTCAGGGACGGGGTCCGGTTCGGGCTCTTGCACCGGGCAATCCGCCTCGGACATGTGCTCCAGGCACTGCGCGGCGCCTTCCACAATGAGGCCCACGCCTACTAAAGCGATTCCGGCCCCTACCAGGCCGAGGCTGCCGCTGCAGGAGGATTCAATTTCACAGCCTTCTGAGCTGGTTTGGGTCGTTTCCACACATTCTTCGGTACTTTCCGCGGTATTTTCCGGGCAGAGCGTTTCCTCGCCTGCGCCCGATCCAGAAGCGGGTTCCGTATCCATGTCTGGTTTAGGTTTCGGCTCTGGCTGAGATTCAGGTTCCGGGCACAGTTCTTCTACTTGCTGTGGCTGTTCTGGCGGCTCCTGCGGCGGAATGATCTCCGCCTGCGCCGGCCTGGTGATCTCTACGTCGCGCTGGGACTGTGATGGACGCTCGGTAAATGGTTGCTCGGTGCACTGATTGCAGTGGCAGCCCGCGCCGTGTTCTGCAGTGGTCTCCGTGTGCACTTCCGTCTTGGATGATTGCTCCGGCTCGGGCTCGGGGCATTCCTTTGGCGGAACAGGTGGTGGCGAAGGAGGCGTCGGCTGTGGCGGCGCGGAAGTCGTCTGGCTCGATTCTCGCTTTGAGTCAGGCTCCGGCATGGGCTTGGGCTCTGGTGGGCACTCCACCTGGGCCGGCTCGGTGGGCTGCGAGGGCGGGGGCGGGCACTCTTCCTTCGGCATCGGCTTAGTGGGAGTAGGAGTCTCCGGGCATTGTTCTACCGGTGCGGGGCAGGCGTCATCTGTAGGTTTAGCTGGCGTCGGGCATTCTTCCGGCATTGGGCGCTCACAGACGCATTCGCAGCGCGATTCAAACTCGTTATAGCAGGACTCAATCGCATCATCGCGGTCACGGCAGGTGCTAGCGATATTGTGATTCGTCTCTTCGATAACGCGCCCGCCGATGGTGGAAAGAATCGGGATGATAAACCTGGCCAGCGGGTGCTTGGTAGCCACCATGGACAAGATATTCAGCAGTGGGATGACCGCAGAGATGAGCTCGGTAAGGGCGGTGTCGGAAACATCGACGACGTCGGCAATAGCGCCCGAGCACTGCTCCGCCGAACTGGTGAGATGGGCGGCATCCTGGCGGTCAATGCCGAAGTCTTCCTGCACGCCGCACAGGTGCTCGCGCATGGCGCCTTGAGCAACCTCGGAATCATCTTGCTGCAAATAGCCCGCTAGTCCAGCACCGCCTCCCTTCGGGCGGTTACCGCCTACGGCCGCAACGGTGTTTTTCACCAGGTTTTCGGGCGCGATGCCATCCACCGCACCGACTAGCTCTCCCAGTAGGTTCATCGGCATGCTAGGGCCCGGGTAGTTTCCCAAGCATGCGAATTGGAATTGGGAAATCGCGTTGGAATAGTCTCCCAGCAGGGATTTTGTCAGCGTGCTCACTTGCTGTCCGCCTCCCCGCCGCGTGCAAAGGAGCTGCCGAAGGACTCATCAAAATCGGCAAAGGCGCGCACCTGTTCATGGGCGGCGTGGGCGGTGGCGGATAAATTATCCAACCTCTGCCCGCCGCGCTCATGGATGCGCGCCAAGACATCACGAATGCGCTCACCGTGGCCGCCAAAGTTGCGTCCAGCCGCGGCCACCGGAAAATCCGGCACCTCGGCCCGGTGGGCATCGCGTTGTTCGTCGTTATCGGCTACGACCTGCCGTAGTGCGGACATCGCCTCCAAGGGGCGAAGAAAAACCTTAGACACTGGTGTATTCCCCCAAATCCATATGCGGTAAAAGTTCTCACCTTCATTGGACTGGGGATTGCGCCAAATGGTTCCCTAGGATGCCAAAATTCTTCCGCACCCGGCGGTTGCGCTAGACCGAGGAAACGATGGCGGAAAGCCTGCCGGCAACCTTGCGGGCCTGCTCCTTATCGGCGGCCTCCACCATGACGCGGAAAACCTCCTCAGTGCCGGAGGGGCGCAACAGGACGCGGCCGGTTTCGCCGAGTTCTTCCTCGGCCTGGGCAATGGCTTCTTGTACCTCGGGGGCGTCCATGATGACACCCTTATCAGAAACCGGCACGTTAATGAGTACCTGCGGCAGCACGGTCATCACCGATGCCAATTCCTTTAGGGACTTCCCGGACTTGGCCATGCGCGCCATGATGGACAGGCCAGTAAGCGTGCCGTCGCCAGTCGTGCAATCATCTGGCAACACGACGTGGCCAGACTGCTCGCCACCCAAGGAGAAATCGCCGCGGTTAAGCTCTTCCAGCACGTAGCGGTCGCCTACTGCGGTGTGGCGCACCTCGATGCCTTGCTCCTGCATGGCTAGCTTCAGGCCCAGGTTAGACATGACGGTTGCTACAAGAGTGTTGTAGCGCAGGTCATTATCCTCCTTCATGCCTACGGCCAGCAGCGCCATAATTTGGTCACCGTCGACAACATTGCCCTCGGCATCCACAGCCAGGCAACGGTCGGCGTCGCCATCATGGGCCAGGCCCAGATCGGCGCCATGCTCGACGACGGCCGCCTGTGCCTTTTCAATGTGCGTCGAACCGCAGTCCTCATTGATATTGAAGGCATTCGGCTTGTTGTGGATAGCAATAACCTCTGCGCCAGCCGCCTCGTAGGCGATCGGAGCGACCTTGGAAGCTGCACCATTGGCGGTGTCTACGACCACCTTGATGCCGCTGAGGTCGGTGGAGACCACTTCCTTCAGGTGGTTGAGGTAGCGCTCGCGTCCGTCCGGGGCCTCCGAGATGATGCGGCCGAGCTTGGTGCCGGTCGGGCCATCCTCGGTGAGGTTTTCCATGGTGGCCTGAATCTGATCTTCTACCTCGTCCGGCAGCTTCTTGCCACCTGCGGAGAAGAACTTGATGCCGTTGTCTGGCATCGGGTTGTGGGAAGCGGAAATCATCACGCCCAAATCCGCGCCATAATCATCCGTCAGGAAGGCAATTGCTGGGGTTGGCAGCACGCCCACGCGCACCACGTCCACGCCGCGGGAAGCCAGACCGGACGCAATCGCTGCATCCAGCATCTCGCCAGAAACACGCGGGTCGCGGCCAATAATGGCCAGCGGCTGGCGCTCGTAGGATTCACGCTTGGCGGTAAATACCTCCGCAGCGGCCTGGCCTAGTTGCAAGGCCAGAATTGGGGTCAGCTTCTTGTTCGCGAGGCCGCGAACGCCATCGGTTCCAAAAAGTCGAGTCATGCAATCAATTATGCACTCCTGTGCCCATCGATTGCATGTTGGGGCGGTCTAGGCGGAGGCAAGCTTCTGGTTTATCAAGGCATTGAGTGAAATTCCTTCCGTCCTTGCTTCCATCACTAGCTTGCGATGCAGCGACGGAGAGGTTCGAACGTTGAATTTTCCCGAATATGAACGAGCCCCCAACGGCTGAGGGATGGTTTCTCCTGACACCTGCATATCTTCTACTACTTCCGCAACCAACTTCAGCAGTTCCTGCTCTGCACAGCTACGGTCAGAATCCATCCACGATAGTGAAGGAAACTCGGCAACCGTCGCCACGAACTCAATATTCTCTGCCAAAGCTCAAAAACGACGAAAGCCGCCGCCTCCCAAAGGAAGCAGCGGCTTTGCGTGGCGCTTGCGCGCGCAGTAGAAGCGAGATTAACGCTTGGAGTACTGCGGTGCGCGACGTGCCTTGTGCAGACCAGCCTTCTTACGCTCAACTGCACGAGCATCTCGGGTGAGCAGACCAGCCTTCTTGAGGGCGGTGCGGTCAGCCGGGTTGTAGATGTTCAGTGCACGAGCGATAGCCAGACGCAGGGCGCCAGCCTGACCGGTTGGGCCACCGCCGTTAACGGTGACCTTGAGGTCGAACTGGTTCTCGCGCTCCAGGAGGGTCAGCGGCAGCAGGATGTCCTGCTGGTGCAGCTTGTTCGGGAAGTACTCGCCGAACTCGCGGCCGTTAACCTCAATCTGGCCGGAGCCAGCAACGAGGCGAACACGTGCGACGGCGCGCTTACGGCGACCGACGGTCTGGATCGGGCCCTCGTGTACCGGAGCGGCAGCCTCGACCTCTTCGGTCTCGGCCGGTGCGATGGAATCACCGATGGTGTTGGTGAACTCTTCGGTAGCGGCGCTTGCTGCAGCGATGTCAGCAGCGTCGGCTACGTTGTTGTCGATGTTCTGCTCAGCCATTACTGTGCCACCTGCTTAAACTCGAAGGTTTCCGGCTTCTGGCCGGCGTACGGGTGCTCTTCGCCTGCGAAGACGTGCAGCTTCTTGATGGAAGCGCGGGAGAGCTTGTTGTGCGGCATCATGCCGGCAACGGATTCTTCGATAACGCGAACCGGGTTGGCGTCCAAAGACTGACCCAGGGTCATGGACTTCAGGCCACCCGGGTAACCGGAGTGGCGGTAGCGCATCTCGCGGCCGCGCTTGGTGGAAGAAACGTGGATCTTGTCAGCGTTGATGATGATGACGTGGTCACCAGCGTCAACGTTCGGTGCGAACTGTGGCTTGTGCTTGCCGCGCAGCAGGTCTGCAACGGTGGAAGCGAGCTTGCCCAGCACCACATCAGTAGCGTCGATGACGTACCACTTGCGGGTGATGTCACCGCTCTTTGGGTGGAAAGTAGACAATTTGACTCCTTGAAAGTCTGTCTCGGAACTGCCGGCCAGCGCTAAGCATCCATTCACTCCCGTACAGCGGCCGGTGGAGACCTGCAGGGAGCGCTTCGCCAGCTGCTTGCCGACGAGCGAACACATAGGTCTCCTACCCTACTTGCTCACCTGCCCAAAGACCAAAACACCGAAACCGGCACCTTCCGCGGCTCAAACGGGAGGTGCCGGCTCGTGGGTACGGACTAGAAAGGTACGACTTCAAAGAGTGGAAGAGATAGCAAGAGAAAAGAACTAGAAAAGGAGTACTCACGCTGGTTTCTTGGCCAAGGCTGCGGCTGCGTCCGCCTCCTGCCACGCGGGTGTGGTCAGTGGCACCGCAGCCCCGACGGGGACAGCGTGGGACCGTGCAAACAGGGTGTGGATTTAACCCCAGCTTGCGGCGGCGCGACGGTTGACGTCGCTCATTGCATCGTTGCCTTGCGAAACGGTCTTGGAGATGGTGGCGAGCACGGTGTTGAGTTCTTGGGACGCCTTATCCCACTTGGCCTGCGCTTGGTTATAAGCCACGGCGGACTCGCCCTCCCAGGTGCTCACCATCGGCTGTAGGCGCGCCTTCAGGTCTGCCAAGGTGCTGTTGATGCGACCAGAGGTGGCGTTGATGTCGGCTGCGGCGGAAGAAATGGCACCGAATTCGTACTTGATCTCGGACATGTGGTGGTTGATTCCCTTCTGTGAATCTATAGCTTTTGGGCTGCGGAGTAGTGAACTGTGCGGTGCGGTTTAGAGGGCGAGGCCGCCGCCCACGTTGGAGAAGGCCTGGGTGTTTTCTGCTTCCACGCTGTCGAAGTTGTGGGCGTTGCTGCGGATATTGTCAGAGATAGAGGCCAAGGCCTCACGCAGCTGCTGCGCAGAGGTGTTGTAGCGCTGCATCAGGTCATCAAAAGAGACCTGGGCCTGGCCAACCCAGCTGCCACGGACGGAGTCGACGACGCCCTGCAGGCGGGTGAGCTCGCCTTGGACTTCATCATTGGTGTTATCGACTTTGCCGGCGGTGGCGATCATGACATCGGCTTGTGTCTTGAAAGTCTGAGACATAAGAGTGCGCCCCTCCTTAGGGCGGATGAGATTGTGTGTATTTCCCCCGAAAAAGCAGCTGTGCTTCGCATCTGTGCTTTCTCACTTTTATTGGACTGAACTTTCCGCCAAACGGTTCCCGGCTGAGGGAAAGTTTTTGAGACTATTTTTTGACCAGGCTTTCCGTGGCCATACGGCAGGCTGCCTTTTGAACGGCGTTGGAGTTATGCCGGGTATGGCATCCCACGGACATCTGGTGCCCACGGTCTTCCCAGGTGGTCCATTCCACCAAGGAGCCGTCCCCGGGGTCTTCGGTATAGGTCAGGCGCCCTGCCTCATCGGTGGCATCGCGAAGCGTCGGATCTTCGTCGACCTGCGCGTGAATTTCTTTGAACAGGGCATCCGCCGGCACGTTAAACATCTCATCCGCCGCCAGCAGGATGCGTAGGTTCGGGTCTTTCCCGGTGGCGGTGACCAGACCATCTTCTACCTTGGTGTGGAACCCACTGGGGACTACTACTGACATTCCTTCCACGTCTAAGCGCTTTTCGCCTGGGTTCAATTCCTCGCTGCCGGAATCTGACGCGCCTGGCATTCCCGGTTGCGGCGAGGCCGGCGCGAACTCCGCCGCACCATCGCCGCTTGGCTCGGCAGCGCGGGGTTGCGGGTGCGATGCATCCGGAGCGGCGTCGCCTTCACCTGAAGCTTGGGCACCGATGGCCCACCAAGAAGCCCCAGCCACGGCGATGATGACCACGGCAATTGCCACATGAAAGATATCGATGGCTCCGAGCCAACCGCGCAGGCGGTCGGTCCAGCGTGGCGTTACCGGTTCGTCATAAGCAGGTGCCTCCATCACCGTAGTGGGAGGTGCCGAATCAGTGGCTTCAGGAACCGGGTGAGGAGGCGGATCGAGTGGGTCCGGGGCGGCTAGCGGGGAGATGGTTGGTTCTGGGTCGATGAGGTGCACCCCGGTGACTTCCAATTGCCGGCAGATAATAGAGGTGGCTTCCTGCGCAATTCCCGTGCCGGAAGAGTCTGCCACCACGCAGGCTTCCACGTCGGGCCAGGACGGTCCCGCCATCTTGGATATCTGATCCATGACTTGGCCTAAGGCCCAGCCTTCCACAATGCCGGTTCCCGGCAGGTCATAGCGATAGACCGTTTCGGGCCCTTCAAAGATTGTGGCCGCATCCAGGATGGTGACGGTAATGGGGCCGGCGGTGGTCTCCCCACCAGTAGGGATAGGGGTGTCGGTTGGCGTATGCGCGCTGAGATTGGTGGTCATTTACTTTTCTCCTTCTAGGTACACCGCTTGGGCGACGCCGAGGTTTTCACCGCGGATGCTCCACTGACCGCGGCCGGGTGGTTGGTGGCTGGGCTTGAGTCCGAAGATGGTTCCTTCGTCGCGGTCGGCGTCGAAAAGCAGCAGCGCCGGCTGCAGATCGCGCACCGCGGAAAAGAATTGGCCAAAGAGGGCACGGCCGATGCCGCCGGATTTGCGAGCGATAACAAGGTGCAATCCAATGTCGCGGTCATGTGGGAGCAATTCCAGCAGTGGCGAGAGGGCAATATCGCTCAGCAGGTCCGCATCATCGATGACTAGGTAAATATCTGGGCCCTGCCACCAATCTCGTGCGGCGAGCTGCGCCGGGGTAATGTCCGGGCCAGGCAGGCGAGATTCCAGGGTCCGGACTGTATCGACAATGGCCTCTTGCGCACTCGACTGCGTCGCGGCGTAGGCAGCAACCATGTCCTGGTCCAAGGTTCCCAGGTGGGCTCGGCGCTGGTCGATGACCACGAGCCGGGCGTCTTCCCGCGCAAAGGCGCTAATGCCGCGCATGATCTGCGCCAGGAAGGTGGACTTGCCACAACCCTGCGCCCCGATTGCCACCAGGTGCGGCTCACGAGACGGATTCCAGGTCAGCGTATCGAGGTCGCGTCCGCCGATGCCCCAGGCGATCTCGCCGGCGGGGACATCCCCTTGAGCTGCGAGTGCGGCCGGGGTAAGCACGGCGGGCAGCATCTTGAGCTGTGGAACTGGGTCAGCCGCAGCATGCACGCGGCAGACGTGGGCGATGTCCTGGTTGGAGGTGCGAGCTAAGAGCATATTCTCACCCGCCAAGGTGAGCCCGCGGCCCGGCTGGCTAGGAAGCTTTTGCTGTAGTTTGCGGTCGATGAGCGAATCCAAGGCCTCACCCAGGCGTAGCTCGAGGCGGTTGGCAATAAGGTCGCGGATAGCGGGGCGCATCGTCGTCCACCGCGAGGTGGCAATGACGACATGCACGTGGGCGGAGGCGCCATCGGCGACGATCTCGGTGACCTTCTCCGCTATGTCTTCAAACTCGGCGTTGGAGGTACCAATGTGGTGCCAGCCATCAATGACAAGGAAGGTTGCGGACTGTTCTGGGCGGCGGATAAACCCAGCTACTTCGTCGACGATGCGCCGTACTTTTTCGGCCTCCTCGCGTCCTGCGACTCCGGCGACGTGGGGCAAACGCTCCAGGGATGCTAGCTGACCGCCGCCAAGATCGATGACGTAGAAGCGTGCCGCCTGCGGGTCATGCCGTAGAGCTAGCGCAGAGACGATCGTGCGCAGCGCACTCGATTTACCGGACTGCGGGCCACCACACAGGGCCATGTGTCCGCCGTGTTGGGTGAAATCAATAATCAGCTCGTCCTGGCGTTGGTAATATGGCCTATCGATAATGCCGATGGGCGCGCGCAGCTCCCTTTGGTCCACTGCGGGCGAGACTGCACCCGCGTCATCTGCACCGGAAAGCCCCGGCAACGCGGATAGCTCAATGACCGGCGGTAGCGGCGGCAGCCAGATGCGGTGCGCCGATTGATCGCGCAGGTGGGCCTCTTCCGCCGCGGCGCGCACGACCTCGGTAAGCACAGTGGTGGAGTCATCAAGAACCACCGCAGCGCTAGTATTGTCCTCTTCCTGGGACCAGCCATGAAAGAGCTGCACGCGGCCGCGGGAAGCTGCGGGGTGGTCCACGGAGGCGTCGGCAAGCGCCCGGCGCGGCAGGGGCCCAGACACATAAGAAGCTTGGAAGCGGGTCAAGGCCTCGGCATCGGATTTGAGGTAACCCGCGCCGGGCTGGCCGGGCAGGTGGTAGGCATCGGTCACGCCCAATACCTGGCGGGATTCCGCTGAGGAGAAGGTTTTCAGGCCGATTCGGTAGGACAAGTGGGAATCTAGCCCCCGCAAGCGGCCTTCTTCGAGCCTTTGGGAGGCCAAAAGCAGGTGCACGTGGAGACTGCGCCCCAAGCGGCCGACGGCGACAAAGAGTTCCGCGAAATCGGGGTGCTGGCCCAAAAGCTCCGAGAACTCATCGACCACAATGACCAAAGCCGGCAAGGGCCCGTGCTCACGCACGGCGGTGGCAGAAGCGTTGTATTCACTGACATTGGCAAAGTTTCCGGCGGTGCGCAGCAGCTCCTGGCGGCGATTCATCTCGCCGGAGATGGCATCGTACATGCGCTCTACCAGCGTAGATTCCTCTTCCAGGTTGGTAATCACCGCGGAGGTATGCGGCAGGCGGTCGCATCCTAAGAATGTCGCGCCGCCCTTGAAATCCACGAGCACGAGGTTAAGCTCGTCCGGACTATGGGTAGCCGCCAACGCGGTGACAAGGGTGCGCAGCAGCTCCGACTTTCCGCTGCCAGTCGCACCGATGCACAAGCCATGCGGGCCCATACCGCCGTGGGCAGATTCCTTGAGATCTACCGTGACGGGCTGGCCCACCGTATCGATGCCGATAGGCACCATAAGACGTGCCGAGCCCTCCCGGCCATGCCACATGCCGCTGGCCGCTAGCTCTTCCACATCGCGATAGCCCAGAAGGCCCATAAGGTCACTGCCACGCCGGCCAGAAGTGCTATCGGGGCGGCGAAAGGAGGCCATACTGCGCGCGAGCAATGTCGCGCCGGCCGCACTCATTCCATCGGGAAAACCAAGGTCTTCCACCCCTGCCGCGGTGACCACCTGCAGCTGCTCCCCTGCCACGAGGCTTAGCCCTTCGTGCTCGGCGCGTACCCCCAGCGCCGAAGACGGCGCCCCACCAACCTCAATGATGGTGGTATAGGAATCATCGTGGAAGAAGTCTTCGGTTCCCGTGGTCAGCACGCCATCGACAATGAGGATGCGAAAGCGCGCCTTTTCCGGTGTGCGCGCATGGGGCAGCCATTTCAGCCACTCCCACTGGCCACCGATAGCCTCGATCCCGCAGGTTTCCGGGCCATGCGCCAACGCCATCTGCAGCACCATTGCACGCACCATATCGCGGGCGGGATCTGCGCGCTCTCCGCCTCGGGAAGACGCCGTCCCGGACACGGACAAGAAGCGAAAGGCCTGCAGTTGGATAACCACCGGCATATCGGGCACAGTGCCCACCGCCTTTATGGTCTGGCGCATGCTTACCGCACACACCGGGTCCAGGTCTTCGGTGGCGCCGGAGTCCGGCACGTTGATGGGGGTGCACAACGTCGTTGGTCCAGTTCCCACGCGTACTTCGAGGGCGTCCGAGTCATCCGGGCCACGCTCCCACATGCGGCGCGAGCCGACTAGAGCGCTCAGCTCCACCGGTGCAGGGTGGCGATAGTTCTCATGCGCACGCTGCGCCGAAGCATTGCGCAGCGCCTTTTCCCGCAAGGCTTTGATGTGGCGCAGGTAGGTGCGCCGGGTTTCATCTGGGTCCTGCCCGCTATTATTGGGCCCAAACATCATGGCCATGCTCGCCAGCATCATCAATGGAAACATCAAGGCCATCGGGCTAATCTGCCGGGATTCCCCAGCGCCTAACACCATGAGGGCGACCATGCCGAGCATCGCCGCAATCATCACCACCGGCAGCAGCAGCCGCACCAGCGGCACCGGTTGTGGACGCACCGCCTCCGGGACTTCCTCGGCCTCGATGCTGCCGGTGGGCAGCGGCGGCGCAGCATCCCGTAGTGGCATGGTCAACGGCTCAATGACGCGGGTATCCCCGATCCCAAGCATGCCTAAATAACCTCCCCCGAGCCACGCGCCAAGCGCCCTTGGCCCCCTGCCAAGATTCCCCGCGCTGCGGTGGACACGTCGCCACTAGTAAGCCACAATATGTGGCATTGGGCAAGGGGGACGCCCACAATCCATACATTTTTCGGGGGACATCATGACTACTGCAACGGCGCATCATTTGCGCCTTACCGTTCGCATTCATGCCGGCGCCTTCCACAAGGAGGCGGACGTGGCGCTACCGCTAAGCTCCAGCGTGGGAGAGCTTTTGGCGGAAATCACTGACTTGGTGGATGCGCCCACCATTTCTGAACCCTGGCGCGCCAGTACAGCCTCCGGCCGCGCCATCGATCTCACCGCCCCATTGGCTGCCACTGCGCTCACGGAAGGCTCCATCCTGGTTATTAGTCCGCGCGAGCGCCGGCCTGCACCGGTGATTCGGGATGCGGCGGAATCGCTCGCCGCCGCGGCTGAGGAGGATACTACCGCCGCCCTTCCCACCATCTGGGCGTGGGCGGGGCTGCTTGCCGCCTTCGCCCTCGTGTGGGTTAGCTCCCTTCCCCTCGCGGCGTGGGCGGCGTTGACCACTGGTGCCCTGTTGCTCGCCTTGTGGACCCGGGCCCTATCGCTGGTGCACCTTAGCCTGGTGGCCGGCATGGCGTGTGGCTGGGTGGTGATTTCGCCCTCGCTTGGCGAAGCCCCCTTTGCCGCACTCACCGCCTGCGTCGCCCTCCTCATCGTGCTGCTTGCCTGCCACGTCACCGGGTTGAGCACGGTTCGCACTACCGCCGTGGCACTCACCGTCTCGGTGCTGTTGTTGGTCGCGGCTTTGGGCTACCTGCTGCCCGGACCAGAGACGGGTCTCCAGGGCAGCCACGGTACGGCGGCTGCCGCCTGCGTGGTGATCGCCGGCATTATCCTGTTGGCCGCAGCTCCTGCGCTGACCGTTGCCACCGCTGGGCTCAAAGTCCCGCAGCTGCCCACGGCCGGCCAAGACCTCGCGGTTTCGGATGCCGTCCAGCCGGATGTCGATATCCGTGCCCGGCGCGCCGGCAGCGCCTATGAGGGAATGTGCTGTGGGCTGGCACTCTGTCTCATTCCGGCCCTGATCGCCCTCTCGCTGACGGGCAGTGGCCCGGCCTTGGCGCCGACTAGCGGCGCGCCCGATTCTCTCGCCGAGTACGTTGCGGTGCTCTTTGGTGCTGAGCACACCGGCGCGGGCTTCGTCCAAGCACTCTGCGTGACCACCGCGGGTGCCGTCGTCCTGCATGCCGCCCGGCACGGTCGTGCGCTGGCTAGTTGGGCCCTGATGCTGCTGGCGATGACCGCCTGTCTCGCTACATGCTTGTGCGCTACCCACGCGGTGGCGAATTCCGGGATTGCCGATGCCTGGGCGCCGCTCCTTGTTGCCTGCCTGGTTCTCCTCGCCATGCTGAGCGCCCCGCTGTGGGCACCCAAGGTGACCGGGCTCGAGCCCACCACCATCGCGTGGTTTGAACGCATAGAATCCCTCGCCATTGCCGCTAGTTTGCCGCTGGCCGCGCACCTAGCCGGTGTCTTCGTGCTCATTAGAGGGCTTGGATAATGCGCGTGCTACCGACCGCTTTAGTAGTTGCATTCGCTGCAGGACTGACTGCTGCTCCCTACGCGGCCGCGCGCGAACCGGACCGCGAATGCGCCGCCGCACATTCCTCACCGCTTTCGCCCCAACCAAGCGAGGAGCAGCTAGACTACCGGGCCCGTTTACATTCCTTTGCTACCGGGGAAGGCGTCAAAGTAGCCGTTATCGATACTGGCGTTGCCCGTCACGACCAACTGCGGCATCTCAGCAATGGCGCGGATCTTGTCGCGCCGGAGGAACCAGAGCCGCATCGCGATTGCGACCTGCACGGCACCGTCGTGGCCGGTGTCATCGCCGGACACGATATCGGTATCGCCCCGCGAGCAGAGATTTACGCTGTGCGTCAGACCAGCGCGCACTATCGCCAGGAAGCGGAGGACAGTACCACCGGATCGCTGGACACCCTGGCCCGCGCCATCGATGACGCCGCCGCTGCCGGTGCCCGCGTCATCAACATCTCCGTCGTCTCCTGTGTCCCGCCGGATGTGGCCGCGCAGGTCGATACTTCCCGATTGGACCGTGCTTTGGCGCATGCGGAAGACTCCGGCGCCGTGGTGATTGCAGCATCCGGCAATGCGTCCTCTGGCAGCTGTGAGATGGGTGACCGCGTCTTTCCGGCGGATTCGCCCACGGTGCTCTCGGTGAGCGCCCAAGCGGATTCGCACGAACTCGCTGACTACTCTCTGAATTCGGCCGATGGCCCCCAGCTTGCTGCGCAAGGATTCATTCCGCTAGCGCTCAACCCCGCGGGTGGATGGGCCGATGGTAAGGAAGGCACGGACGGAACGGCGCAGTTCCATGGCACCTCCTTTGCCGCGCCGGTGGTCAGCGGCACCGCTGCCCTCTTGGCACAGCGCTTTCCAGACGATAGCCCGGCCGCCCTCCGCAAACGCTTGGAGGACGCCGCGGAGCCAGGACACGGCTTCATCGACCCGCTCACCGTGCTCACCCACGTGGAAGCGGGCCCGGGCGTCGATACCCGAGCTATGACCATCCACCCCGCCGACGAAGTCGACTCGCGCGCCCCCACACGCAGTGCCTGGGTGCTGGGTGGGTTAGCGCTGGCGCTTGCTGCGTGGGCGGCGTGGCGCGGGCTGCGGCCTAAGAACTAACCTGCAGCGCCTGCTCACGGTTGAGCGCGGAGCCTTCCGGCAGCAACCGCAGGATCTCCCACGGCACCTGCGCGCCCACTCCGGTGCCAAGGGCTTCCAAAGTCTCTTTGTCCTTGACCTCGTGCCGCTGCCCCGTGGGTGAGACCACGTGATAGCCATGGCCGCTGTCTACGCCTACGCCACCAGCGTTGAGCCCACCAAAGCGATGGGCCACCGACTCACCTGCCAAGGCGACAGTGCCCGCTTGGGCAGGTACCACTACCCCGCCGCCCTCGTTAGCAGCACACATCCAGCCATCGTCCGGGCTTAGGAAGCGGAAGGACGTGGAGGGAAGGTTGAGGTTTAAGGGGGCGTCGGCAAGCGCAGCAATCTCCTGCGGCGTGGCTGTTGTCTCCTTGGCACCCACGCCTGTGAGTATCTCCGCCTGCGTAGGCGTGAGCTCAGCTACGCCCTCGGACGTACGCGCCCACAAACCTTGGCCGGTATCGACGACCTCGGGTGGTTCGGCCGGAAAGTTCAGCGGTGGCAGCTCCGCAAAGGCATTGAGCAGCTCGGGTGGCACGGGCCAAGTGTGGGTACTATCGTCCACGCCCACCGCCCGACGCACGACACGCCCTTCGGTGCTGGAGGGATCTGGCAGCGCCACGCGGCCTTCCTGGGTGACAAGCCACTGCGTGCCCTCGGATTCCACCAGTGCGGCGCGCTCCTCACCGAGGCTTTTCTGCTCGGGCTCGGCAAGGACAATAACCTCCTGCGACGCTACCTGGTGACCGCCAATGCTGGTCGGGTTATCTGTAGACGGCGCCTCATCCTTGCCGGCCAAACACGCTGCCCATCGCTCTTGGGGATTCTCGCCTGCCGCCGCGAGGTACCCAGGGGCATCCGAGATACCCACCGGTGAGCCCAGTAGCGCTTCTTGCAGGTGCTCATCCCCAATGGTCTGCGCCTCGGCCGCCTGCCCGGCGATAATGCGCGCCGAAGCCAGGTTGAAAACCGGGTGGTAGGTGTCATTGACATCCACAAAGAGCTGGCCCTGCTCCGAGCGCACAATCGGCGCATCACCCGGCTGCGGGCTCGGCTGCAGCCAGGCCAACATGCCAGAGCCCACCGCAAGGAAGGCGACGCCGACCCCGCCGAAAAGGAGCGCTTTGCGGCGCCTAGCCAAAGGATCGTGAATCATGCGGATATCGCCTAAGACGAGCCCATGCTCGACGCGGCGGCGCAAGAATTTATGACCCGATACCTGGGCCTTGGTAGTAGGCAGCGGACGTGCCATGATTTTCCCCCGAAAAGTCTGTGTACACCCAGCACACAGGCTATCCCAGGTAGGCGACCGCTGCCACTTGGGCGTTAGTCAGCGCTGCGCCTTTCGCGGGTGACCTCGGCGCGCGCGGCTAGCTTGTCCGCCGCTGGGTAATCAACGGCGACGAGCGAGAGTCCCTTTGCCGGGGCCACGGGGATGCTGGAAGAGCGCTTCGTCTCCTGCAGCAGTGCCGCGGCGAAGTCGGTATCGCGCCGCCCCTCGCCCACGCGCAGGCAACAACCCACCAACGAGCGCACCATCGACCAGCAAAAAGCATCGGCACTCACGCGGGCCTCAAAAAGCTCTGGTTCTTCGGGCGTAGAAACGTCGAGCCAAGAAAATTCCTGCAATTCACGGATGGTCGTGGCGTTCGGCTTGGCCTTACAAAAGGCCGCAAAATCATGCAGGCCCACCAGGGCGGTCGCGGCTTCTTGCATGGCATCGATATCCACCGGTTTAATCCACTCGGCCGTATCCCGCGCACGCGTCGGCAGAGCGCCGCGCGGGTTGGTGGTAATCCGGTAGACGTAGTGTCGCCGCAGCGCCGAAAATCGCGCGTCAAAGCCCGCGGGGGCAAACTCGCACCCGTGTACCCGAACGTCTTCTGGCAGAAGCTTTGCTAGCCGACGCACCAGCTTCCCCGGCTCCCCCGCCACCGAGCGCTGCGCCAGCATCTCAGTGGGAACGTCCACGTGCGCCACCTGGCCACGGGCATGGACGCCGGCATCTGTGCGGCCAGCGACCGTGAGCGGCACCTCCGTGCGCGCAATCATCGCCAGCTTCTCTTCCAATACGCCTTGCACCGTGCGCAGACCGCCCTTCTGCTTGGCCCAGCCATGAAAGTCCGTGCCGTCATAAGCCAAGTCCAAGCGCAGGCGAACGAACCCGTCCGCCGGCCCTTCGGGGGAAGTCGATGCTGCATCTGTCATAGTGGGCTTCATGCTACCGGAGCATCTTCTCCCCACCGGCGCTGGGTCGGCCGTGCAACGCCCCCTTGCTGGGATGCGGACATGAAAAAGCCGCCGCCCTCCCACAGATGGGGAAAGGCGGCGGCGAAGCGCTAGGGCCGAAGGGAAATTACTTCTCCTCGGACTCCTCAGCTGCGGTCTCCTCGGCAGGTGCCTCGGTCTCAGCAGCCTCGTCTGCCTTAGCTTCCTCGGCCTCAGCGGCCTTGGATGCAGCAGCGCGGGTAGCGCGGTTAGCCTCGGAGGTCACGGTCTCCTCGAGAACGAGGGAGATCTGGGACATCGGGGCGTTGTCACCGGCGCGGTTGTCCAGCTTGATGGTGCGGGTGTAGCCACCCTCACGGTTCTCAAACTTCGGGGCAACCTCGTCGAACAGGTAAGAAACAACATCCTTGCGCGGGATGAGCTTCAGGACTGCGCGGCGGTCAGCAATCGTGCCGGACTTAGCCTTGGTGATGATCTTTTCGATGTACGGGCGAAGAACCTTCGCCTTGGCATCGGTGGTCTTGATAGCGCCGTGCTCGATCAGGCTGGCTGCCAAGTTGCTCAGCATGTGAGCCTGCTGCTTGGCGGAGCCGCCGAGACGGGCACCCTTCTTAGGGGTTGGCATTGTGTACTCCTCGTATGCGGTAAAAGTTGAGCGCGCGGCAATTAGGTTATTGCCGCAAGTCAGCGGGGTTCTTTACTCGGAATCCTCGGCAGCCGGATCCTTGAAGTCACCGGTTTCTGCGTCGTAGCCCTCGAGCTGGGTCGGGTCGAAGTCCTCAGGGGTGTCCTTGAGAGCCAGGCCCAGGTTAGCCAGCTTGATCTTTACCTCATTGATCGACTTCTGGCCGAAGTTGCGGATATCCAGCAGGTCGGACTCGGTGCATTCAGCGAGCTCGCCCACGGTGTGGATCTCCTGACGCTTCAGGCAGTTATAAGAGCGGACGGAGAAGTTCAGGTCCTCGATCGGCATGCCATAAGCAGCGATGTACTCGGTCTCCTGCGGGGAGGGTCCGATCTCGATGCCTTCGGCAGCGTTGTTCAGCTCGCGAGCCAAGCCGAAAAGCTCGACCAGGGTGCCGCCGGCGGAAGCCAGGGCGTCGCGTGCAGAAATCGAGTTCTTGGTTTCGACGTCGATGGTCAGCTTGTCAAAGTCGGTGCGCTGCTCAACACGAGTTGCCTCGACCTTGTAGGAGACCTTGAGAACCGGGGAGTAAATCTGGTCGACCGGGATACGGCCGATCTCACCGGAGGTAGGAGCGGCTGGGACATAGCCACGGCCGCGCTCGACGACGAGCTCAATGTCCAGCTTGGCGGTGTCATTCAGGGAAGCGATGTGCAGATCCGGGTTGTGGATCTCCACACCAGCCGGAGGCTGGATATCGCCCGCGGTGACATCGCCCGGGCCTTCCTTGCTCAGGTACATAACAACCGGCTCATCGGAGTCGGAAGAAAGCACCATGCTCTTGATGTTCAAGATGATCTCGGAAACGTCTTCCTTCACACCGTTGATGGTGGTGAACTCGTGGAGAACACCATCAATCTTGATGGAGGTTACCGCTGCACCCGGAATGGAGGACAGCAGGGTACGACGCAGCGAGTTACCGAGGGTGTAGCCAAAGCCCGGCTCGAGCGGTTCGATGACGAACTTGGAACGAGACGAGTCGATGAATTCCTCGGTGAGCTGAGGACGCTGGGAAATGAGCATTGAAATTCTCCTTTTCGGCGACCGCTATTTGACGCCGGTAGAGGGGTAAAAATCTTCGGGATTGAAGATTCCTGGTTATCCGCCAGGCCAATACAGGCCGTGCGGTATAACAGTTTACTTCGAGTAAAGCTCGACGATGAGCTGCTCCTGCAGCGGAATGTCGATCTGAGCGCGCTCGGGCAGCTGGTGCACGAGGATGCGCAGGGTATCAGGAACAACCTGCAGCCATGCCGGTACGTTGGCATCGATGAGGGCGTCCTGAGCATCTTCGAACCATTCCATCTTCTTGGAGCGGTCACGGACATCGATGATGTCGTACTGGGTGACCTTGTAGGAAGGAACGTTGATGTTCTTGCCGTTCACGGTGAAGTGACCGTGGGAGACAAGCTGGCGAGCCTGGCGGCGGGTGCGTGCCAGACCTGCACGGTAAACTACGTTGTCCAGGCGGGACTCGAGCAGGATAACCAGGTTATCGCCGGTCTTGCCCGGGAGGCGGTTAGCCTCTGCGTAGTAGCGACGGAACTGACGCTCCAGCACACCGTAGGTGTACTTTGCCTTCTGCTTCTCCTGGAGCTGCAGCAGGTACTCAGATTCCTTGATGCGGTTGCGGCCAGCCTGTCCCGGTGGGTACGGGCGGCGCTCGAATGCCATATCGCCGCCGACCAAGTCGACGCGAAGACGGCGGGATACGCGGGTAGCGGGGCCAGTGTAACGAGCCATTTTCTTACCTCTTCCTTTCCCTTAAACCTTGCGGCGCTTGGTCGGACGGCAGCCGTTGTGCGGCTGTGGGGTTGCATCCGTGATCGAGGAAACCTCGAGGCCTGCAGCCTGCAGGGAACGGATGGCGGTCTCGCGGCCGGAGCCCGGACCCTTGACGAATACGTCAACCTTCTTCATGCCGTGATCCATTGCCTTGCGTGCAGCGTTCTCGGCTGCCATCTGAGCGGCGAACGGAGTGGACTTACGGGAACCCTTGAAGCCAACGTGGCCGGAGGATGCCCAAGAGATAACAGCACCGGTCTGATCGGTGATCGAGACGATGGTGTTATTGAAGGTGGACTTGATGTATGCGTGGCCGAGGGCCACATTCTTCTTTACGACGCGACGGCCGGAACGGCGCGCGCCGGAACGAGTCTTTGGAGGCATGAATTACTTCTTCTTTCCTGCGATCGTCTTCTTCGGACCCTTACGAGTGCGCGCATTGGTCTTGGTGCGCTGGCCACGTACAGGCAGGCCACGGCGGTGGCGCAGACCCTTGTAGCTTCCGATTTCAATCTTGCGGCGGATATCAGCCTGAACCTGACGGCGGAGGTCACCCTCAACCTTCCAGGTAGCCTCAATTGCGTCACGGAGCGCCGACAGCTGGTCATCATCCAGGTTGTCAGTGCGCAGGTCAGGAGAAATGCCAGTCTTTTCTAGCAGTTCCTTGGCACGGGTTGGACCGATGCCGTAGATGTAGGTGAGAGCGACCTCCATGCGCTTATTGCGGGGGAGGTCAACACCAGCTAGACGTGCCATATGGCGTGTCCTTTCGGGTTGTTACGGCGGTTTTCTCCCCATCCGTCCCGCTCCATGCAACGCTTCGCCCGGACCGTGCCGGGAATCCTTGGGTTGCTTACCAGTGCGGGCTCAGGCCACCGTAGCCTGAGGTGGACAGGGTGAACCTACAGGTTCACCCTTGGGTGAGGAGGCTTACTGTCTTTACTTGTAGCGGTAGACGATGCGTCCGCGGGTCAGGTCATAAGGAGACAGCTCTACAACCACGCGGTCCTCTGGGAGGATGCGAATGTAGTGCTGACGCATCTTGCCAGAAATGTGTGCAAGAACCTTGTGT
The DNA here is from genome assembly GCF_022347235.1 of Corynebacterium tuberculostearicum. Lineage (GTDB taxonomy): Bacteria > Actinomycetota > Actinomycetes > Mycobacteriales > Mycobacteriaceae > Corynebacterium > Corynebacterium tuberculostearicum_F. The sequence goes on along the minus strand of NZ_JAKRDX010000010.1, from coordinate 53,443 downwards.
CCATTGTCGAGCTCGACACGGAACATTGCGTTGGGCAAAGGCTCGATAATGCGGCCTTCTACCTCGATTGCGCCTTCCTTAGCCATAACCTCTACTTTTCTGGCGACGGACAAGTGCGCCGTCACCTGCATGTTTGTTGTCTACTGCGGTGGCGTATCCGCGTCAGCCTCGCTGACGCTATACACCGACTTAACAGCATACGCTGCAGCGACACGTTTTCCAAACCGCTGCGCTTTCCGACGCCCCGCTCACTCGCCCGTCCCTCACCCTAAGCCAGCAGAATCCCCCGAACCGATTCTCCTTCTCGGGAGCCGGTTCGGGGGATGAGGCTTTCGCTTAAGCGCGGGTCTTAGTAGATAAAGACCTTATCGCCAACCTGTACATTATCCCAGTAGCGCTTTGCAGCGTCTGGCGGAAGGTGAACGCAGCCATTGGAATCAACGGCCGGGTCATCCAAGTGGAAGGCGTGACCGTTATTGGTGAAGTAGATGGAGTACGGCATCGGTGCGTTATTGAACTCGCGGGAAATCTCATGCTCTACCTTGCGGGTCACATGGAAAGTACCGCGTGGGGTTTCCTGACCGCGCATGCCGGCGGACATTGCCGGGGACACGTAGGACACCTTGCCGCCATCCTGCAGCCAGGTGCGTCGGCCATTGAGGTCGACACAAACCTTCGCATCGGCCGGGCACGGGCCACGGTCGAACTGGTTAGCACGACGCTGTGCTTCCGCCTTGCGTGCCGCAGCCTCAGAACGAGCCTTCTCAGCAGCGACGCGCTCAGCGTTGGCGCGAGCAGCGGCCTCGCGGGCCTTGCGTGCTTCCTCATTCTTCTGGGCGATCAAGCCTGGGAAGAGGAATTCTACGGCGCCGTCCACAGCGGTCTGAACGCTAGGTGCCAGCTCCGGGGAGAACTTCTCTGCTTGGTCCAGGATCTGGTTACGGGTATTCCAGGCCTGCTCGCGGCTCTGGCCGTAGAAGTTATCCAGCTGCTTCTTTGCCTCAGCGGTGAGCTGGTCCAGTCCGGACTGGGAAGAGAACTGAGCGAGGTCGGAATTTGCCTTGGAGCTGAGCTGATCCAGGTTCGGAATCTCCTGGGCGGAAGCGGCAGGAGCCGCAACGGTGGTGCTCAAGGCCATCACGCCAGCGACTGCGGGCGCTGCAACCGTGGCACGGATCTTGCGGAAGCTAAATTTAGACATGGCTGTGAGTATAAACCTTTCAGGGGCGTATGCCTAGTGCAACAGGCAATATTGGGGAATAAATGTCAGTAGCGGCGGGTAAGAATACGGGGACCATCGGCGGTCGCGGCCACCGTATGCTCCCAGTGAGCGGCAAAGGAGCCATCGAGGGTAACGACCGTCCAGTCATCCTCTAGCACGGCGGAATCCTCTGTGCCCAAAGTTAGCATGGGTTCAATGGCCAGCACAGAGCCTTCTTGGATCAGCGGGCCACGGCCCGGGCGTCCCTCATTGGCCAGGTAAGGATCCTCGTGCATGGTTCGCCCGATGCCGTGACCGCCGTAGCCATCCACGATGAACAGATCCACGCCGAACTTCTGCTCGGCCCGGCGGGTGGCTTGCTCTAGGGCATGGGAGACGTCGGTAAGCAGATTGCCCGGAACCATAGCCTGCATGCCCTCCATAAGGACATACTCGGTGGCCTTGTTGAGGGCCGCGACATCAGCATCCAACTCGCCTACTGCAAAGGACCAGGCACTATCGCCTACCCAACCGTCCAGCGTGGCACCGCAATCGATGGACACCAAGTCGCCTTCTGCCAGGATGGTTTCCTTATCCGGAATGCCGTGCACGATGACGTCATTAACGGAAGCACAAATGGAGCCCGGGAAGCCCTCGTACCCCTTGAAGGTGGGATAGGCGCCGGCATCGCGAATGGTCTGCTCAGCCACCGCATCCAGTTCGAGGGTAGATACGCCAGACGCCGCAGCAGCGCGGACTTCCTGCAGTGCCTTGCCAACAATCTCGCCGGCGGCCTGCATGGCGTCTAGCTCGCCCGGGGTGCGGGCGGGGATGCGCTTACTGCGGCGTCGAAAAGCCATGCTTACTTACCCAGTGCTTCCATCGCACGGGCGTTGATTTCCTCCACGGTGCCTTCGGCCTTGATGGAGATGATGGCATCGCCGTAGTGCTCGATAAGCGGGAAGGTTTCCTCGCGGTAGACACCGAGGCGGGTGCGGATGGTCTCCTCGTTGTCGTCGGCGCGGCCACGGGCCATCATGCGCTCAACCACAACATCCTCAGAGACCTCGAAGTTGAGAACTCCGTCGAGCTTCTCGCCCTTCTTAGCCAGCAGCTCCTCCAAGATGTCTGCTTGCTCGGTGGTACGTGGGAAGCCGTCCAGCAGGAAGCCATTCTTGGCGTCATCCTGGTTAAGGCGGTCCTCGACCATGCGGGCAGTGACGTCGGTAGGTACCAGCTTGCCTGCATCGATGTAGGACTTTGCCTCTACACCCAACGGGGTGCCCTCGCCGATATTGGCGCGGAACAGGTCGCCGGTGGAGATGTGCGGAACGTTTAGCTTCTCGCTGAGGATAGCTGCCTGGGTGCCCTTGCCGGCACCGGGAGGTCCTAGAAGTACAAGACGCATTACTTAAGTAGTCCTTCGTAGTTGGATTGCAGTAGCTGGGACTCGATCTGCTTGACCGTAGTCAAAGCGACGGAGACCATAATCAGGATGGCCGTACCACCAAAGGCGGACGTGCCGCTGGCGGAGGAGCGGCCCACGCCGAGATCCAAGAGGATATTCGGCAGGATGGCAATAACTGCCAGGTACAGGGCGCCCACGCACAGCAGACGGTTCATCACATAACCAAGGTACTCCGCGGTCGGACGGCCCGGGCGAATACCCGGAATAAAGCCGCCGTACTTCTTCATATTATCCGCCTGCTCTGCCGGATCGTACTGAACCGAGACATAGAAGTAAGCGAAGAAGATGGTCAGGACGAAGTACAGCACGATGTACTGCCAGGAGGAAGGTGCCTGCAGGTGCGCGATGACATTGCGCTGCCACCAGTTATCTGGGGTGCCGGGAGAGCCAGAGTTCACAATCTGGGTAATGAGGACCGGCATGTAGATAAGGGAGGAAGCGAAGATGACCGGGATAACGCCGGCCTGGTTGACCTTCAGCGGCAGGTAGGTAGAGGAACCACCGTACTGGCGGCGGCCGACCATGCGCTTTGCGTACTGAACCGGAATGCGGCGCTGGCCCTGCTCGATGAAGGTAATGCCAACAACCAGGATGACCAAGCCGGCTACGACCATGGCGAAGACGAGTCCACCATTGTTCTGCAGGATGCTTACACCATCGGTTGGCAGGCGAGTTGCGATACCAGCGAAGATGAGCAGGGACATACCGTTACCGATGCCCTTTTCGGTGATGAGCTCACCCATCCACATCACCAGCACAGCGCCGGAGGTCATGGTGATGACCAAGACGATGAGGGTAAAGAAGTTACGATCAGCTGCCAGGACCTGTACGCCCTGACCCAGCAGCTGCTCGCGGTCTGCCAGCGCGACAATGCCGGAGGATTGCAGCAACGCCAACGCGAGGGTCAAGTAGCGGGTGTACTGGGTCATCTTGGCCTGACCGGATTGGCCCTCCTTCTTCAATTCCTCAAAGCGGGGAATGACCACGGTCAGCAGCTGCACAATAATCGACGCCGTAATGTACGGCATGATGCCGATGGCGAAGATCGACAGCTGCAGCAGCGCACCACCCGAGAAGAGGTTGATGACGGAGTAAAGGTCACCGGACTGCTCGGTCAACTGGCGCAAGCGGCCAGCAATAGACGCATAGTCAACACCCGGGGACGGGATCTGTGCACCGACGCGGTACGCGATGATCATCACGATGGTGAAGATGATCTTCTTACGTAGGTCGGCATCCTTAAAAGCCTGGACAATGGCGGACACTACAAAATCCTCCTGGCCTACCGCTGCCGAACGCGAAATCTAGGGAGGGTTTCGCATTCATTCACGGAGGTGGAAACTCATCTACCCCTAGGAAACCGCACCCCCCTGCGCCAGAAAGCTTAGGGGAAATTCAGGTTTCCTTCAGGGACGGTTGAACACTTATGACCCCATTACCCTACCAGCCTTGCTCCGCATAGCCACATTAAGCCCCAATAGTGTGACCATGATTGCTTGTCCTTTCGCGCGTTTTGCATCCGGGGTTTACCATGAGGGGGTATTGCGCACACGCAATTCTCCTGAAATATCTCCGACCTCACAGCGCTATGCGCTCCGAGGCCGTTATTGGTGTGAACCAAATGTTTCGAAAGAAGTACTTATGAGCAAGAAATTCACGCCGATGACCGTTGCTGAGATCATCGACGTTTTTGTCCCTAGCCCCAACCCCTTCCGCTGGGAGGCCTTCGATGGGTCCGCGACCGGACCGGAAGACGCCCAGTACAAGGTGACTATTAATAGCCTCGAGGGCCTCTCCTTTATCGCTACCCACCCCGGCGACGTGGGATTTGCGCGAGCTTATGTCACGGACGGCATTACGGTGCATGGCGATCACCCGGCCCACCCCTATGGCATTTTTGACGCGCTGCATGCCATGTATGACAAATTCCAAAAGCCGGACGCCAAGACCCTGGCCCGCGTTGTTCGTTCCCTAGCTTCCATGGGCGCCTTCCAGATCCAGCCGGTCCCTGAGGTGGAGCGCGCTTCCTGGTTGCGCCGCAAGCTACACGACGGCCTTTCCAAGCACTCGAAGCAGCGCGATGCCGATGTCATTTCTGATCACTATGACGTTGGCAATGATTTCTACGAGCTCTTCTTGGGCGATTCGATGACCTACACCTGCGCCTACTACCCTTCCCCGGATGCCACCCTGGAGGAAGCGCAGGAGAATAAGTACCGCCTCATCTTTGACAAGCTGCGCCTCAAGGAAGGCGACCGCCACTTGGATGTGGGCTGCGGCTGGGGCGGCATGGTGCGCTACGCGGCGCGCCGCGGCGTGAAGTCCATCGGCGTCACCCTATCCAAGGAACAGGCCGAGTGGGGCCAGCGCAAGATTGAGGAGGAAGGCCTCCAAGACTTGGCGGAGGTCCGCTTCATGGACTACCGCGATATCACCGAAGAGGGCTTCGATGCCATCTCCGCTATCGGCATTATCGAGCACATTGGCGTAAAGAACTACAACGACTTCTTCAAGTTCCTCCACGGCAAGTTGAAGGTCGGCGGCCTGATGCTCAACCACAACATCACCTACCCGGATAATCACAAGACCCCCAAGGGCGGCTTCATTGACCGCTATATCTTCCCGGACGGCGAGCTCACCGGCTCCGGCAATGTCACCAAGGCGATGCAAGACAATGGCTTCGAAGTCATCCACACCGAGTCCCTCCGCTTTGACTACATGCGGACGCTGCATGACTGGTGCGAGAACCTGAAGGTGAATTGGGACGAGGCCTGCGCAACCGTGGGCCTGCCCACCGCCCGTCTCTATGGCATTTATATGGCCGGATCCGAGTGGGGCTTTGAGCGCAATATCATCAACCTGTATCACTTCCTCGGCGTCAAGCTGGGCGAGGCCGGCTCCCGCGCCGGCGTGCCTGAGCGCCGCTGGTGGAAAGATAGCCGCTTTTAAGGAGGGGTGCCATGACTCTCATTGATAACCTGCGCGATCGCCTCGCCGCCGCCCAGCCGCGGCCGGTGGATGCCATGCCCATTGAGCCGGTGGGATGGGAGGCGCATCAGGAGGGCGTCGATAAGCTGCTGGCAAGCTTCCGTGCCGTCCCGGCCGGAAAGCGCGTGCGCCTAGCCAAGAAGACCTCCAACCTCTTCCGCAGCCGCAGCGAGGAGCAGGAGGGCCTCGATGTGTCCGGCCTTAGCGGCGTCATTGAGGTCGACCCAGTTGCCCGCACGGCCGATGTGCAGGGCATGTGTACCTATGAGGACCTCGTGGATGCCACCCTGCCCCATGGCCTCATGCCCTTCGTCGTCCCGCAGCTTAAGACCATTACCTTGGGCGGTGCGGTTACTGGCATGGGCGTGGAATCCACCAGCTTCCGCAACGGTCTCCCGCACGAGTCCGTGCTGGAAATGGATGTCCTCACCGGCACCGGCGAGATTCTCACCTGCTCCCGCGAAGACAACGTTGATCTCTTCCGCCTGTTCCCCAACTCCTATGGCTCGCTGGGCTATGCGGTGCGCCTCAAGATTGAGCTGGAACCCGTGCCCGCCTATGTAGAGCTGCGCGAAGAGCGTTTCCACACCGTGGAGGAAGCGAGCCGCGTGCTTGCCGACGTCGCCTCTTCCCATACCCACCGCGGCGAGCCCGTCCATGGCCTCGACGGCGTGGTCTTTTCCGAAGACGAGGCCTACCTCGTCTTCGCCCGCTTTACTGATGAGGAGGGTCCAACCTCCGATTACACGCGGGACAAGATTTACTACCGCAGCCTCCAGCACGCCTCGGGCATCCGCCGCGATCGCCTCACCATCCGCGATTACATCTGGCGCTGGGATACCGACTGGTTCTGGTGCTCGCGCGCTTTTGGTGCGCAGAACCCGAAGGTGCGTAAGGTGTGGCCGCGCGAGCTTCGCCGCAGCTCTTTCTACTGGAAGCTGGTCCGCCTCGACCGCAAGTACGAGCTGGAATATAACTTCATCAAAAAGCCGCACGGCAAGCCGCGCGCCGAGCGCGTGGTGCAGGATATTGAGGTCACACCGGAGAACCTGCCGGAATTCCTCCACTGGTTCTTTAACGCCTCCGATATTCAACCGGTGTGGCTGTGCCCCATCCGTCTGCGCGATGGCGTGGACGAGCTCGTAGGCACCGGCGACATTGCCTCTGACTCCGGCGACCCATGGCCCCTCTACCCGCTGCGCCCCGGACAAACCTGGGTCAACGTCGGCTTCTGGTCCGGCGTGGACGGCGACCACGTCGATCCATCCGCGCCGAATAATGGCGCCTTCAACAAAGTTATCGAATCCAAGGTCAACGAGCTAGGCGGGCACAAGTCCCTCTACTCCGAGGCCTTCTATTCCCGGGAGAAGTTCGAAGAGCTCTACGGCGGCAGCCTTCCTTCGACTATTAAGGCGGTTACCGACCCAGATGACCGCTTCCCTGGCCTATACGAAAAGACCGTGGACGAGGCCTAGCCCCCCACCCCGCACGGCCTGATACGCACAGAGGGTGGAACGCCTTTTACAGGCGTTCCACCCTCTTCCTTTGCCCAAATCTAGGGTCTTCGCGCTTTAGTAGGCAGCGGTGATGTTCTCATAGCCGTTGACCTTCAGCGCATCCATGACGCGCTGCACAGCAGCCTCGTCCTTGTCCGGGTTATAGGTCTCCGGGAAGGTCAGGTGGGCAGAGTGATCATCCTTGAACTCAATGTTCATGAACTCGTGGCCAGCCTCCTGGGTAGCAAGTGCCAGCTCGCGCTGCACCGCTAACTTGCCGCTCTGCAGGTTGCCGCCGTTGAAGCCAGGATCTACCTCGGTGGCACCTTCCCCCTCACCGTTGATGACATCTTCCTTGTCACCGGTGATGCGGCCCTTTTCAGCGTGCGCGCCCGGCTGCTGGTCCTTGGTGCCCTGCTCGCCAGTCTCGGCCGGCGCGGTTTGGGTGGTCTCAGCAGGATCAGGCTGCGACAGCTGGTCTTGAGCATCGACCGGGCCGGTAGAGCCGGCAAACGGCATGACGGCAGCAATTGCGGTGGCGAGCAGGGAAGAAACAGACGACATAAGATTCTCCTGAACGTTTGATGATTTTCAACTAAGGGAGACTCTAGCACCCATTAATATAAATCGCTATACCCGGAGCCTTATTTATTAATAAAGGTTTCCTGTCAACTATTTTCAGTACCAATGGCGCGCATAGCCCGGGCGGCACGTTATATAGCAGCACTAGGATGTCTACAAAACGGAAACATCCCCCTGCCCCGCATGTGCGGAGAGGGGGATGAAATCTACCTAGAGGAGATTACTTGGTGTTGGCGGAACCGCCAGCAGCCTCGATCTTCTCTACAGCAGACTTGGAGAACTTGTCAGCGGTGACGTTCAACTTAACGTTGATATCGCCGTTGCCCAGAACCTTGACCGGCTTGTTAGCGCGGACCAGGCCAGCAGCTGCGATGTCAGCAACGGTGATGTCGCCGCCATCTGCGAACTTCTCAGCCAAGTCAGCAACGTTAACTACCTGGTACTCAACATGGTTCGGGTTCTTGAAGCCCTTCAACTTAGGCAGACGCATGTGGATCGGCATCTGGCCACCCTCGAAAGCAGCGGAAACCTGCTTACGAGCACCGGTGCCCTTGGTACCGCGACCAGCGGTCTTACCCTTGGATGCCTCACCGCGGCCGACGCGGGTCTTAGGCTTGTTTGCTCCTGCGGTTGGGCGCAGGTCGTGCAGCTTGATGATATCAGCCATGGTTTACTCCCCTGCCACTTCTTCGACGGTGACCAGGTGGCGAACCTTGTGAACCATACCGCGAACGACCGGGGTGTCCTGCTTGACTACGGACTGACCGATGCGCTTGAGGCCGAGAGCCTCAATGTTCTTGCGGTGGTTCGGCTTGGTGCCCACCAGGCCCTTTACCTGTGTAATCTTCAGAGCCATTGCTTATGCCTCCTGACCTGCGCGCTTGCGCAGCATACGGGCCGGGGTGACCTCTTCGATGGACTTGCCACGACGTGCGGCAACCTCTTCAGGGCGGACCAGCTGCTTGAGGCCGTCCACGGTAGCGCGGACGACGTTGAGTGCGTTGTCGGAGCCCAGGGACTTCGACAGAATGTCCTGCACGCCAGCGCATTCGAGCACTGGACGAGCAGCACCACCAGCGATAACACCGGTACCAGGTGCGGCAGGCTTCATCATGACGATGCCAGCTGCGTCGCGACCCTCAACCGGGTGGGTGATGGTGCCGGCAATCATCGGAACGCGGAAGAAGTTCTTGCGAGCCTCTTCAGCGCCCTTCTGGATTGCGGCCGGGACTTCCTTAGCCTTGCCGTAGCCAACGCCAACCTGACCCTGGCCATCACCGACGACGACGAGGGCGGTGAAGGACATGTTGCGGCCACCCTTAACGGTCTTGGAGACGCGGTTGATGGTCACAACGCGCTCGATGTACTTATCGCGCTCGTTGTCCTGCTGATTACGACGATCGTTGCGGCGGCCGTTGCCACCGCGGTTGTTCTTGTTGTTCTCGGCGGAGCGTCCGCCGTCACGCTGTTCACGGTCCGACATTAGGCGTTCCTTCCGTTGATGTTTCCGTTGACGATGATCATTAGAACTTCAGACCACCTTCACGTGCGGCGTCAGCCAGCGCAGCGACGCGGCCGTGGTACTTGTAGCCTGCGCGGTCAAATACGACGTGCTCGATGCCAGCGGCCTTAGCGCGCTCGGCAACCAGCTCGCCTACCTTGGCAGCCTTGGCCTTCTTATCGCCCTCGAGTGCACGAACGTCCGCCTCCATGGAGGATGCGGAGACCAGGGTGTGGCCTGCCAGGTCATCGATGACCTGGACGTGCATGTGACGGGAGGAGCGGTGAAGAACCAGACGCGGTGCCTCAGGGGTGCCACGCAGGGTCTTACGGATACGGAAGTGACGGCGTGCGCGTGCTTCGCGACGACGAGAGGAAATGTCCTTGCCGACTGGAGTGCGCTTGGTGTTTTCAGTGTTTGCCATTGCTTACTTACCCGTCTTTCCGACCTTGCGACGGATCTGCTCGCCCTCGTAGCGAATACCCTTGCCCTTGTAAGGATCGTCCTTACGCAGACGACGGATATTAGCGGCGATCTGTCCGACTAGTTGCTTGTCAATACCGGTAATGGACAGCTTGGTTGCGCCGTCCACTGCGAAGGTAATTCCCTCCGGAGCCTCGATGAGGATCGGGTGGGAGTAGCCCAGGCTGAATTCCAGGTCCTTACCCTTCTGCTGGACACGGTAGCCGACACCGAAGATTTCCATCTTGATGGTGTAGCCCTCGGTCACGCCAACAACGGCGTTGTTCAGCAGGGAGCGGGACAGACCGTGCAGAGCACGGTGCTTGCGGTGGTCATCAGGGCGGGAGACGGACAGTACGCCGTCTTCCAGGTTGATGGCGATAGGCTCTGGAACGTTAACGCTCTGGGTGCCCTTAGGGCCCTTAACCTCAACGTCTTGGCCGTTGATCTTGATTTCGACGCCGTTCGGTACGGCGATTGGTGCTAGACCGACTCGAGACATGTGTCAAACCTCCCTTTACCAGACGTAGGCGAGAACTTCTCCGCCTACGCCCTTCTCCTCAGCCTGACGGTCAGTCAGCACGCCGTGGGACGTGGAAATGATAGCCACGCCCAGGCCGCCCAAGACCTGTGGCAGTTCGGTGGACTTTGCGTACACACGCAGACCCGGCTTAGACACGCGACGCAGGCCAGACAGGGAGCGCTCGCGGTTGTTGTACTTCAGCTCGAGGGACAGGGTGTGACCCTCGACGGTGTAGTCAGCGATGTAGCCTTCCTGCTTCAAGATGTCAGCAATGTTTGCCTTCAGCTTGGAGGTAGGCATCGACACGGTGTCATGGTGCGCATTACTTGCGTTGCGCACGCGCGACAGCATGTCGGCAATAGGATCAGTCATAGTCATATGAGTGACCGTGTACCTTTCTCGTTGCGGTTCCCGTGCTCACCAAAGCGTTCTCCGTGTGATTTCGGGCTACTCACGCTCCCTACGGTCAATACCGTAAGGCGCTCGCCACCCTTTGATTCAGACAACGGTCCGCTATCTACGGCGAGGGGCCTACAACAAAGTTGATGTTCAGTTCTTGCATCGGCTCGGCGCTTTCTGCAGCTCAGCGCGCCAAAATACGCAATGATTGGGGCACGCTGACGCCTCGGCGCAAGCACGAGGTACTATGCTACGCCATAACCTGCGGTTTTCCAAATAATCTAGCGCCTTCATTAGAGTCGAGACCAGCACGAACGTATATAAGGAGATGGTGATGAGCCAAACACACGAGGACCCCATCCAATCCGCACACGAGTGGCTCGAAGAAGCCGCCCGTCACCTCGGCCTCGATCCTCAGGAGGCAACCGCACTCACCCGCGAGATCCTGGACCTCACCAAGGACGTTGCGCACAATCGCTCCCGCCCCGCGGCCCCACTTACTGCCTTCCTCGTGGGTCTAGCCTCCGGCAACGTAGAGGAAGCCCGCAGCAATATCGATGTCCTGAAGCAGGTGCTGCAGTAATGGCCGGCCGCAAGAACTCCACCTTTGCCGTCACCAAGGTCCGCCTGGGAGATGGCCTGCAGGTCGATACCCGCGCCGATACCGTCGCCGGCGAGGAGCCCCTGGAAATCCGCGCGGGTGGCCAGACCATTACCACCACCATGCGCACCCCCGGCCATGACATTGAGCTGGCGCATGGATTCTTGCATTCAGAGGGCCATATTGCTTCGCTTAGCGACGTCACCGAGGCCCGCTACTGCGCCGGCGCCACCGTCAACGGCATGAATACCTACAACCTGCTCGACATCGATCTGGCGAAGAAGAACGTACTGGATCTGAGCGATCTTCGGTTGACCACCACCAATTCTGCCTGCGGCGTATGCGGCACCTCTTCTATCGAGGCTTTGACTAAGCAGACCCGCTACCCGATTCCGCATATACCAGTGGACCCCTATGTCGTCGCCAAGCTGCCAGACAAGCTCCGAGCCGAGCAGAAGCAATTTAAAAAGACCGGCGGCATTCACGCCGCCGGTGCCTTCACCTTGGACGGTGAACCGGTAGTCATTCGCGAGGATATCGGCCGCCACAATGCTGCGGATAAGGTCATCGGCCACCTCCTATTAGAGGACAAACTCCCCGCCGATGACCTTATTTTGGTGATGAGCTCGCGCGCCAGCTTCGAGCTCGTCCAAAAGGCCGCGATGGCCGGCTTCGGCATGCTCGTTGCCGTGAGCGCCGCCTCCTCCCTAGCGGTGGAAACGGCCCGCGAAACCGGCATGGCGCTCGTCGGCTTCGCTCGCGGCGACCGCTTTAATCTGTATTCCGGCGGGCTCGCCTAGTCGCGGTAGGCCTCCGGCCCACGGTTAAGCCAGGCGTATACGCCGCCAATCAGCAGACCGCCGCCAATCAAATTGCCGATCCACACCAGGATCCAATTGAGCGCCACATTGCCCACAGTCAGGGTTGCAGGCAACGGATCGGATCCAAAGAGGGTGAGACTAAACAGGCAGAAGTTCGCAATTACGTGCTCCAGGCCCAGGCCAACAAAGGCGCCAATAATCGGAATGATGACGAAGAACTTAGAGACAATGTCCTTAGCAAAGATGGCGCCGACGATGCCCATATTGACCACAAAGTTCGCCGCGATTCCCTCTACCAGCATTCCCTGCGGGGACTTGGTCAGCTTCCCCTCAGAAAGGGTGACCAACAGATGCGAAGGATCCATGTCAGCGAATTTTGCGGACATACCCATGATGGCCGCAAAGATGACTGCGCCCACCAGATTGAAGAGAGTCGTGATGAGCAAAAGGTAGAAGGCTTTGCCCCACGAGACCTGCTTATTGCTTGCGGCATAGACCATATACATCATGTTTCCCGTGGCCAGATCTGCGCCCAGAATCAAAATGGCGAAGAGCCCGAGGCCAAAGAATAGAGCAAAGGTCACCGCACCCAAGCCTGGTGCTACACCATTGACGGCTTGGCCAACCACACCAGCAAATGCGGTACCGATGCACAGGTACACGCCGGCCAAGGTGGAGCGCACCGCGAAGCGAGAGAAGGATTCATCCAACAAGGTGACCTTTTTGACAGCTGCCGCCTTGGCAGCATCATTGAGAGACATCTTTTACCTCATTAATTAGAGCGAATTAAATCCTTCTAATCCTATCCTGACCACCTATTTCCGAGCCAATTCCGGGAATGCATACCCCTGCGTTGTAAGCTAGAGCTTTCCTATAACCCTTAATTTCTCTTCGGAGGTCGCATGGATTCCCACTACCGGCCGCGGAGGGAACCGAATCGGCTTCCTACTAACGGGCGCCGGCACGTCCCATCGCGTTCCCAGCACACAGATGCAGATCGCCAATGGCGCCAGACCGAGTCGCGCACCCGTCAACAACAGCGCCGCCGCCCGCCGCGCCGCATTGAGGACACTTCCCTCCCTCGCCAGCGCCGCAAGCCCACCCTGTGGCACCGCATCAAGGAAGCATGGAAATCCTCTGGCATCCTGCGCGTCGTCGTGGGCATCGTTGCCACGGTAGCGATCGCCAGCACCATTAATCGCGTGGTCAATCCGCCCGAAGGATTGGAGACCAACGAGGTCACCGCCCAAGAGGCGCCTGCTATCGACCCTTCCCCCGCGGTAGAGCTGTTCATCCCCGCCATCGAGGTACACGCGGAGTTTGAGGATGGTTCCTGCCGCGTGGTCAATGGCGCTATCAATCCAGACACCATGAATAAGGCTTGTACCTACACTGCCGATGATCGCCCTTACTCGCTGCCAGGCACCACGGCACAAGACATCGTCGTTATCGCCGGACATACCGGGGCGGGCGTGCCGGGCGTATTCAATAATCTCTACGATGGCTCTGCCAATGAGCACAAGGTCCATCTGGGAGACAAGCTCTACGTGCGCACCCAAGACTCCGGGCAGAACTGGCTCATCTATACCGCAACTGACCTGCACGACCCTGATAAGCAGGGGCTTTCTGATGACACCTCTATCTGGGGCGATGGGCCCATGCCCGGCCGCCTGCTCACCATTAGTTGTATCCAACCTGCGAATCCGTTGGAGCCAGCGGTGCGCAACGCGGTCGTGGGATGGCAGTATGAGGGCACCACGCACACAGAGGCCGAAAGCGCTTAAGCCAGGCCCGCGCACGCCAGCGCCTGCGCACCTTTGAATTCAAGGTGCTCGGTAAAACTAGAAAATCCCAACGCCCCTTTCGGGGAGTTGGGATTCTTAGCGCTCTATTTACTTGAACGGGAAGCCGAGCTCGCGCAGGAGCTTGCGGCCCTCGTCGTCGTTAGTAGCGGTGGTAACGACGGTGATGTCCATACCACGAGGGCGATCGATCTTGTCGATGTCGATCTCGTAGAACATGGACTGCTCGGACAGGCCGAAGGTGTAGTTGCCGTGGCCGTCGAACTGCTGATCAGACAGACCGCGGAAGTCACGAATACGTGGCAGCGCGATGGTCAGCAGGCGGTCCAGGAACTCCCACATACGGTCGCCGCGCAGGGTAACGCGTGCGCCGATAGGCATGCCCTCACGAAGCTTGAAGTTCGCGATGGACTTCTTAGCGCGACGCAGCTGCGGCTTCTGACCGGTAATAGCGGTCAGGTCCTCGAGTGCGCCGTTGATGACCTTGGAGTCACGTGCGGCTTCGCCAACACCCATGTTGACAACAACCTTGGTGACACCAGGGATCTGCATGACGTTGTCGTACTTGAACTCGTCATTCAGGGACTTGCGGATTTCCTCGCGGTAGCGAGTCTTCAGACGCGGGGTGTAGTTCTCGCTCATTTTTAGATGTCCTTCCCGTTGCTACGCGCGATACGGACCTTCTTGCCGTTCTCGTCGAAACGGTAGCCCACGCGGGTCGGGTTGCCTTCGGAGTCAACGATCGCAACGTTGGACACGTGGATCGGAGCTTCCTGGGTAACGATTCCGCCGGACTCGGCGCCACGCTCGGTAGCGGAGTTAGCGACGTGCTTCTTGATGCGGTTAACGCCCTCAACGAGGACCTTGTCACGCTTTGGGTATGCCTCGATGACCTTGCCCTTCGCGCCCTTATCTGGGCCCGAAATGACAATCACCATATCTCCCTTATGGATCTTCATAAGACTAGATCACCTCCGGTGCGAGAGAAACGATCTTCATGAAACGCTTGTCACGAAGTTCGCGAGCAACCGGTCCGAAGATACGGGTACCACGGGGCTCGCTATCGCCCTTGAGAACAACTGCAGCGTTCTCGTCGAAGCGAATGTAGGAGCCGTCCGGACGACGGGTCTCCTTCTTGGCGCGGACGATAACGGCCTTAACTACGTCGCCTTCCTTGACGTTGCCGCCTGGAACGGCGTCCTTGACAGTCGCGACGATAACGTCGCCGATGCCAGCGGAGCGTCGGACAGAGCCGCCGAGAACGCGGATGCACAGCAGTTCACGTGCACCAGAGTTGTCGGCGACGCGCAGACGCGATTCTTGCTGAATCACTATGGGTCTCCTGACCTGGATTGATGTGCGGTAAGATTTCCGTCCTTGCCGCACGCGGTCTACAAACTTGCGATGCTCAAGCCTTGACAACGGACTGTGCCGAAGGGTCTCGGACCGGCGGTTCGGAAACGCACCGCTACGGGCCGACCAGCTTTTGCAACCTATACATTCAACCACACGCCAGCGCCCATACCAAAACACCGCTTAGCGCTTGCCGACGCCCCCTCTCTTCCCAAATTATTTTCGCCAACACCCCCGCCTACCCCCCTTGGCCCCTAATTTCGAATGCAGTGGCACGCACGCTTGGCGAAGTTGACCGCATTATCTGCACATTCGCCCAACACCCTAGTAGTTCTTAGTGCAATTTCAGCCGCACACCCGTTCCATTTTGCCAGGCTCCCTACATCTGTAACGCATGAAAATCACAGTTGCCTAATGTTTCTAGCGTGACAACTGTGAATCTTGTGACTATCGTGATTGGCGTCGAGAACGACTCATATCTTTTGGCGCGTACCTCCACCGGATGCGCGTAACAACACATTCCCTTAAGGAGAACCACATGAAGCGTTTGCCACAGACTCTGACCGCTGCAGCACTGACCGGCGCTCTCGCCTTCGGCGGCGCAGCTGTTGCCCAGGCTCAGGACGCAACCCCGGCTGACCAGTCAGCACCTACTGCCGACGCTGTTGATACCGCAGATGCAACTAACGGCACCGCAGAGGCCGCTCCCGAGAACACTGCAGATGAAACTGCAGATGCCGCAGCCACCAATGCCGACGAGACCGATGGCGCCGAGGACAACACTGCTGAGAACACCGCTACCAACAAGCCAGTTGAGCGCCCTGACACCATCGAATTTGAAGGCAAGACTTGGTACAAGCACATCGACGGCATCAACTACGTTGACAGCCCTGATTTGGCAAAGAGGATGGGCGCGGATCTGGAGGGCCACCGACTGACCAATGAGCAGTTGAAGGCCGCAATGGTTTATCCAGAATCTGAGCCGCAGGCTCCGGAGAAGCCAGAGTTCGACAAGAAGAAGCTGGCTTGGTTGGCTCTTCCGGCTGCCCTGGTTATCGGTGGCATCACCTGGTACCTGTCCCAGGACGGCAAGACCTACGTCAAGGACGAGGCACGCAAGGGCCAGGAGCCAACCGCTGAGGAGAAGGCTGCTTCCGAGCAGATGCTGAACGCCAACAAGGATGAGGTTATTGCTCAGGGCGGCAAGCTGGCTGAGGGCGACGCCGCACAGGCTGGCGCACCGGCTGCACCGGCTGCTGGCGAGGGCACCGATTCCGTTCGCGGCATGGCTGCTGAGACCGGATCCAACTCCGTTGCACAGGCTCTGGCTGCTCTGGCCGTAGCTGCAATGGTTGCTGCTGGCGCCTTCGCTGCGCGCCGCAAGTTCTTCGCTTAAGAAAGAACTCCCCTACTGAGTAGGGTCTGGAACTGAGACTGGCTGTGCCGGTCGGACTTCGGTCCGGCCGGCACAGCTTTTTGTATGCCTGACTAAAACTGCGTTCACGCAGAATCAAGGGCCCATCCGATTTAAGGCCGATCTGATCAGGCTTAATTGAGGTAGAAAAAGCCGATCTGAGGAGTGGTTTTCCTCAGATCGGCCTGATCACTATGGACCTAATCGGATGGCCCTAAGATGATGGGCCCGAGAGCGCACCGTTGGCTTTTAAAGGATGCGCATTAAGACGCGGATTCGGAAGCCGGCGAGGCTGTCTGTGCAGGTACTGCGGCGGGCTTAGGGTCCACGGTAAAGATGTCGGTGCCGGAGCCAATGAGCTCGCCGGGGCGGAAGGCCTCGGTAGGAATAACAGGGCCGGTCTTCTTGGAGTTGGAGACCACCACCGGGGTGGTTACCGGAAGGCCGGCGGCCTTGATGGCATCGATATCGAATTCGGCAAGGACATCGCCTCGCTTGACTTCATCGCCCTTGGTGACGTGGGAGGTGAAGTGTTCGCCTTTGAGGTTTACCGTATCGAAACCAATGTGCATGAGGATATCGATATTTCCCACCGCCGGGTCCTTGGTGCGGATGGCGTAGGCGTGATGAGAGGAGAAGGTGACGGTGATTTTGCCGTCGGCAGGCGCAACCAGCTTGCCCACGGTCGGCTCGATTGCCACACCCTGGCCCAGCTTGCCGCCGGCAAACATGGGGTCGCTGACCTGAGACAGTGGTACGGCGGTGCCCTCCAGCGGGGAGAAGATGGTGCATGCATCGTCGGCAGCTACCGCGGCCGGGGTGGCAGCGGCGGCCTGCTCCTCGGCTGCGGGAGGGTTGACCTCATCCGGGTCGATAGAGCCATTCTTACGAATGAGCACCCGCCCGTAGAGGTAAGCGCCCACAAAGGCGACTACGAAGGAGATAACGCCGCACAACAGGAAGGTCGGGACGAAGCGTGGGACGGAGACGAAGCCGATGAAGCCGGCGGCACCGAGGGCGTCGGCAAGCACGCCAAAGATGGCGATGAAAGCAGAGGCAATAGCAGATGCTGCCATGCCGATATAGAACGGCCAGCGCAGGCGGAGGTTCACGCCGAAAATGGCAGGCTCGGTAATGCCAAAGAGGGCAGAAATACCGGACGCACCGGCCAGGCCCTTGAGCTTTTCGGAGCGGGCCAGGAAGTACACGGCGAGCGCGACGCCACCCTGGGCAATATTGGCCATGGAGGCAATCGGGAAGACGAAGGAGCCGCCCTCGTTCCACAGCATCGTCTCAATCGGCGGGAAGGATTGGTGCAGGCCGGTAATCACAATCGGCGAGTAGACGAGGCCGAAGAGGAAGCCAGCGACGGGACCGGCAAAGTCATAGAGGTTGGCCAGGCCCATGCCCAGCCACTCACCGGCCGTGCGCAGGATGGGACCCAAGCCCATGAAGGTCAGGAAGCCAGTAATCAACAGGGTGAGCAGTGGGGTGAGCATGAAGTCCACCGTGCCCTTGAGGTGTTTGTGCAGGAATTTCTCTAAGGTGGCGAGAATCCACGAAATCACCAGGATGGGCAGGATGGAGCCCTGGTAGCCGGCCTGGGCGACGTCGAAGCCGAAGATGTTCCAGTAGGACATCTCACCGTTTTCAATCGCCTCGGCCACGCTGTAGCCGTTGACCAAATCGGGCATGACCATCGCCATGGCCATACCGGCGCCGAGGAACTCGTTTCCGCCGAAGCGCTTCGTCGCGGTAAAGCCGACGAGGATGGGCAGGAAGGCAAACGGCGCAGAGGCGAGCAGGTTCACTAGGCCGGCAAAGCCTTCCCAGGCGGGGAACATCTGGATGAGGGATTGGTCACCAAAGAGCCCTTCGGCCGTCAAGACGTTGTTGAGCGCCATGAGCAGACCGCCGCCAAGCAAGATCGGGATGAGCGGAACGAAGATATCCGCAAGCACCTTGACCGCACGGCTGAACCAATTGCCGGATTCGGCAGCGATGTCTTTCAGGCGGTCGGTGGATACGGCCACGTCCTTAGAAATGAGGCTGGTCATTTCCTGGAAGACGATATTGACGTCGCCGGGGCCGACGATGACCTGGAACATGCCGCCGGCCTCAAAGGTGCCCTTGAGGTCGGGGTCATTATCCAACGCGGCGGTGTCTACCTTGTCAGAATCTTGCAGCACCATGCGCAGGCGCGTGGCGCAGTGCGCGAGTGCGATGATGTTGTCTTCGCCGCCCAGTGCTTTTAGCGTGCGGGCGGCTACTTCCTTGTGATCCATAGAAGAGCCCTTCAGTGTAATGGCTCACATCCGATTGCCGAACGTGACTGCTTATTTCCATTACAGCCGGGATTCGGGCCTAAGTCCACACATTCGGGCGGAGTGTTGGCAACTTCACCGGTTCCGGGTACACCTACCCGCGCGGCTCCCACCCCTGCCAGGGGGACTCGCCAAACACGGCGAAGGACGCGGCGATGCGACCGCCACCGGCATAGACCTCAACGGCGCAGCCATCAGCAATCAAGCGCATCTCCCCATCCGGGCAGTCGATGGGATCGCCGCCGTTAAAGGCGATGGTCCCGTCGCGTTGGGTGACGCGGAAGGCTTCGTCCCCGGCGGCGTCGATAAGAGCAAAGGAGCCTTCGCCCTTGATGTCGATGGTGGAGCCAAAGCCTTCTCGCCCGTGGGTCTCCGGCAGGGCGGACCACAGCGGCTCTTGATGCAGGTAGTTATCCTCCAGCCAGATGCGGCGCGGCAGCGTCAAGGTATGGACCCAGCCTTCCGTTGGGGTGTCATCCTGGGCGGGCATGCCCATCCACCCCAGTAGGATGCCGTCCTCGGTGGCCTGGGGCGCATAGAACTGGGTGCCATGGTCAAGGAGGGTAAAACCGCGCTCAATATGGAAATTCAGGCCATCGAGCGTGCCCACGATATATCCGCACCGATCCGTTTCTGCCTGGGGGCAGAAGATGAGGACCTGCTTATCGCCCAAGGTGAGGAGGTTGGGGCACTCCCACATGTAGCCCCCAGGCAGTTGCGAAGGATCGTCGAAGGAAATCTCGCCCTGGAATTCCCATTGGGCCAGGTCCTGCGATCGGTACAGCACAATGGTGCCGCGCTCGTCTTCGGTCTGGGCACCGATGACCATCCGCCAGCCATCGCCATCGCGGGTGATCTGTGGATCCCGGAAGTGCCCGGTATAGCCCTCCGGGGAGTCCGGAATCAGGGGATTATTCTCGTCGCGAAGGTAGATGCCGCCCTCCGGGCCCGAAGGGTCTATGGCACGCACGCGGTTCTGGGACGGAATGCGACGGCCATCATCTTTCAAATTGCCCGTATAAAACAGCCAGACGTCGGTGCCATCAACCACCGCCCCACCCGAGTAGCAGCCATCCTTGTCATAGGGCAGGTCCGGGTATAAGGCATCGGGGTGGTGCTGCCACGGCGTAGGCGCCGATACGCTCACCGTCGCATGCCCCCAGCCCGTACGCTTGGGCTTGCGGGGAAACGCCGGGTCGTGCTGGTAGAACACGTGCAGGGTATCGCCATCCACAAAGACGCCATTGGGATCATTGAGGCGGCCTTGCGGCGGGGCGAGGTGAAAATTGGGACGGTAGTTCATATCCCCGATACTATGGAAACATGACTATTCATGTGTGCGGTGAAGGCCTCGTGGACCTCGTTCCAGTGGCCCCTGGCAGCTTGAACGACCACACGCCGGCGCTGGGCGGCGGGCCATTTAACGTGGCCATCGCGGCGGCGCGACTGGGCGCCGCTGTGGAATTCCAGTCCCGCATCTCCACCGATGGTTTTGGACAAGAACTTGTCGGCCGCCTCACGGCCGAGGGTGTCACCACCACTCACCTGCAGCGCGGCGACGAACCCACCACTTTGGCCGTGACAACCATCCACGAGGATGGCTCGGCCTCCTATAACTTCTATATCGAAGGCACGGCCGACCGCCTGGTCGAGCCACAGCTGGTCCCGGCCGATATCGCGTGCTTCGGCACGGTCTCCCTCGCCCTTGAACCTGGTGCCTCCCGCTATGCGCAACTGCTGAAGGATTTTGCCGCCCAAGGCACGTTAGTCGCCCTGGATCCGAATATCCGGCCGTTCTACGCCACCCCAGAACACCGCGCGTTCTTAGCGGATCTACTCCCCCACGTCACCTTGCTTAAGCTTTCTGATGAAGAGGTCGAGTTCCTGGGCGACGACCTCATTTCGCAGGTGCCCATCGTAGTGGTCACCCGCGGCAGCGAGGGCCTGAGCGTTCGCGCGGGCGATACCACTCTCACGGTGCCGGCCGCGCAAGTAACCGTCTCCGATACCATCGGTGCCGGCGACACTATCATGGCCGCCCTGCTGACCCAGATTGATGAACGCGGGCTGGACGCCGCCGCCCTTACCACCCTGGATCCGGCGCAGTGGAAAGACATTTTGTCCTTTGCCGTGGCTGCCGCTGGCATCACCGTCTCCCGCAAGGGCGCCAATCCCCCGCGCCGCGAGGAAGTAGAGTCATCGCTATGACCTACACCAAGCGCACCCTGTGGTTGCACGCCGCGCTCTTTATCCTCGCATTTCTCGCGTTTATCCTGCCCGTAGTCTTTGGCGCCTCCGCTCTACTTCCTGTCTGGTTGACCGGCGGGCTGAGTCTGGGGCTTGCAGCTTGCGCGCTTGTCGACGCCGCCTATAAGTTCTTCGCCCCCTCCTCCCCACGCAGCCTGCGCCTGCTCTCCGGTCTCGCCGGGCTCGTACTCCTTATTGGCTGGGGAATCTGGGTCTATATCTACGGCAATATGGCCGCCGTAGGCACAGGCTCCTATCGAATCGGCACCTTTTTGCTCGGCGCGGGAAGCGTGCTCAATCTTTTTGTAGTGGCAATTTCTTTTCTAGATGTACAACGAAAGGTCAAGTAAAGCGTCTAGCACACAGCCACTATTGGCAGCTCTCCACTAATGCGCCGCTACGACGCGGCGGGGAACGATAATGGGGGCATCGCCAAGCGGATCCTCCCAGGCCTCAGCCTCGATGCCATAGGCCTGCGCCAATACCTTCGGCGACAGCGCTTGTTTCGGTGCCCCACGAGCGATGATATCGCCGGATTTCATCACCACCATGGAATCAGAATAGTGGCCCGCCAGCATGAGATCGTGTAGGACTACAACCACTGTCTTTCCCGCCTGCGCCTGTGCGCGGGCCAACTCCAGCATGCGCATGGCATGGGCAGGGTCGAGGAAGGTCGTGGGTTCATCGAGAAGCAGCACGGGCGTATCTTGTGCCAGGGCCAACGCCAGCCAAACGCGCTGGCGCTGCCCGCCCGATAGCGAAGCGATATCACGATCGAGGAAGTCCACAATGTCGGTAGCCTCGCAAGCCTGCGCAATGATCTCCCGGTCCGTAGCGGAAAGGCCGCGCATCCTTCCTTGATGGGGATGACGCCCGCGCGCGACCAACTCCCCCACCCGCAGCCCATCGGGGGCCACGGGGTGCTGTGGCAGTAGCGCCACCTGCCGCGCGGCATCCTTCGCGGACATGGCGTGTAGGTCAACTTCCCCAACCATGACGCTGCCCTGCCGCGGGGCCAGGATTTTCGAGAGAGTTTTCAGCAGCGTGGACTTGCCGCAGCCATTCGGCCCAATGAGCGTGGTAACTTCGCCGGCGCGGGCGTGCAGATCAACGCCGGCAAGGATATCCTCGCCATCCTTATATCCCGCATGAATGCCGGTGGCGTGGAGGCTGCACCGAGGCTTCGGGCTCGTGGTCTGTTTAGGCTGATTAGGCTGATTATCCTTCATTTCTTTTCCTTCATCCACGTCTGACTGTCTAGCACCATCCGGCGCGATGCTTGTCCGTTTCCCCTGCTGTGCCGCGGCACAACGTTTAGCTGCGCCCGGCCGCATTCCACACCACTATCACCAAGGCGCAGCCGCCGATGACCGAGGAAACCGCACCCACCGGTGCATTTACCGGGATAGCACCGGCGATCACAGCACACACGGTCAGCAATGCTGCGCCCGCGGCCGCTGATGCCAACGGTGATGGCGTGGGGGTGCGCGCCACCATCCGCGCCAGGTGCGGCGCCAACAGCGCGATAAACCCAATGGGCCCGACCACCGAGACCACCACGGCACTGATACCGGTTGCCGCAATAAGCAGGAGGGCTCGCTGGCGGGAGATGTTTACGCCCAGGGTGGTTGCGGAGGAATCATCATGGGCAAGCAGCGGCAGCTCCCGCGCGCACCAGATACCTATGGCGAGAAACGGCGCTAATGCCGCCAAGAGGGGGAAGATGACCTCCATGTGCACAAATCCAGTCGATCCCGCGAGCCAAGTCTGCGCCTCCGCAGCACGCAGGATCTGGGCGCTGCGCATTAAATACGCGACGAGGGCGTTAAACATCAGCGATAACGCAATACCGATGATGACGATGCGGTTGCTCGTACCGATGCCACCCAGAACAGCGAGGAGGATGACAACGAGGAGGGCGCCGATCATCGCCAAGCATGCCCGCCACCAAAACTCCGGGATACCCTCGGCGAAACTGGGGCGCGAATGCACGGTGCCCAAGACCACCAGCACCGACGCCCCGCCGGTAACGCCTAAAATATCCGGGGAGGCCAGCGGGTTACGAGCCATGGTTTGCGTCCAAGAACCGGCCAAGCCGAGGGCGGCACCCACGATAACGGTGGCGATGGCAACCGGCAGGCGCAAGTCCCACACCACCCTGATGTGGTTCTTGCTGCCGCCTCCGGTGAGGACATCGATAACCTGCCGCGGACTCAATGCCATGGGACCTTGCCCCAGTAACACTAGGTACGCACTAAGGGCGATGAGGATGAATGCCAGCGTGGAAGCGAGCACGCGCACGTGCCGGCGGCGTTGTTGAGCTTTTAAGATAGTGCTGATTGCGGTCATGCTTTATTGCCCCCATGCTCTGCCCACGCCGCGGTGAGCACCCCAAATGAGGAAAGGTGCGCCCACTATCGCGAGGACGATCGACATCTCCAGCTCCGAGTTCCCCGCAATGAGGCGGCCGGTGATATCAGCGACAAGCACGGCACAACCGCCCAAGAGCGCAGAGGGCAAAAGCAAGGTGGCAACGCTAGGGCCCACCACCCGCCGCACGATGTGGGGAATGGCAAAACCGACGAAGGCAATGGGACCCGTTGCTGCCGTTGCGCTGCCAGCCAACACCACGACGCTGAGCGCCGCGCCCGCCCGCGCGGTAGTGGGGGACCCACCCAAGGCGAGGGAGGACTCCTCCCCCATGGCCAAAAGGTCGAGGGGTCTAGCCACCATCGCCGCGCACGCTACGCCAATAACTAGCCCTATGCCCGCGATCGCGACATCTTCTGGGCCGCGGCCAAAGGTCGAGCCGATAGTCCACCGCCGCATGCTATCGAGGACGTCCGTGGAATATAGACCGATGATCGTCGCGCCCGATCCCAAAGCTGCGGAGACGCCGGCGCCCACCAGAATGAGCGTCAGGGGATCCTCAAACCGCCGCGATACGGCTAAGACCAAAAGCGTAGTAATACCCGCGCCAACGAGCGCGAGGGCGGTCCGCATACTGGTGGAGGTAGCAATACCAATGGCCGTGCCTAAGGCAACGAAGAAGGACGCGCCCGCGGTAACACCAATAAATCCTGGATCCGCTAGCGGGTTTCTGGTCCACGATTGCGCCAGCACACCTGCCACAGCAAGGGCCGCGCCGGCGAAATAAGCCAAGAAGGTGCGCGGCATGCGCAGGTTCCACACGATATCGCGGATATCCTGCTCCCCTGCCCCGTGCAGGGCAGCGATAACCTCCTCGGGCGGAATCGAGCGGGAGCCCACCGCCAAAGACGCCACCGCCAACACCAGGCTGGCGAGGATGATGGCGACAAGGAGCATCTTATGACTCTGTACCCGCGCCACTACCGTTGCGGGGGTGCCGGTGGTCGTAGGACTATCTGCTGCGGAATCCGACTGGATTTGTTGGGCGTCCATCGTGGTTGCTGACAATTACAGTTTCTCTTCAAATTTATCTACTGCCCAGGGGATGGTCACCGGGTTGGGCATACTCATGGCATTGCCGGTATCGGTATCCAAGTAGCGCACGCGATCATCCTTGACAATGTCGAGGCCTTGGAAGGTCTTATCCTTCTTCAAGGCATCGGAGGAGCCGTTGTAGTCCAGGACAAAGAGGTAATCAACCTGGTTAAGCTTCGCGTAGTTTTCTGGGGCAATGTCGACGAAGAAGCTGCCGCCATCGCCCTGCAATGCATCGGGGATCTCCATGCCAAGGTCCTCAATAAATTGTCCACGCCCATCCTCCTCGGTGTATAGGCCAATTTTGCCGTCATAAGGCATGACGATGGCCGCAGACTTATCCTGCAATTCCGCGTGCTCGTGGCGGAATTCCTCGAAGGCCTTTTCGGTGTCATCGATAAGCTTATCGCCTTCGTCTTCTTTGCCCACCGCATCCGCGATGGTCTCTACCTGCTTTTCCCAGGGTACCTGCCAGTCTTCATAGCCGTTCGGCTTTACGGTGGTAGGCGCGATTTCTTCCAGGGAACCCTTCGTGCGTGAATCCACCGCCTGGTTCACCGCAATGATCTGGGTGGGGTCGGCCGCGGTGACCTGCTCAAAGGTATCCGCGGTAAATCCGGTTGCGGTATTATAAATCACCTCAGGCTTTGCCTCGCCCAAAAGTTCCTCTGCCCAGGGGCCGACGCCAGAAGGGTCGCCATCGCCCTCAGCACCCCACGGCGCCACCGTTACGGGAGTGATCCCCAGGGCAAGCAGTGTGTCGGCATCACCTAGACCCAGGCTAGCCACGCGCTGCTCGCTGGCAGCGTCGGTCGCCTGAGCTGTTTCATCACCATCACCACGCGAGCAACCGCCTAAAGCTACGGCTCCGGCGGAAAGCATTGCGACTGCGCCCATGGTGCGACGGCCGAAAATCTTCATGAGGTTAAGCCTTTCAATAAAGGAGGAAAATAACCTTGCTTACCCTATAACGCATAGCCTCGATTAGGCAAGGCTAAACTAAACTAGTAATTTTTTAGACACATGAACCCTTCCTTACGATCGGCCCCAATGTCTGCGCACGAACTCATCCCCGTTACTTTGACCGCCAATGAACGGATACGTCCGCGCTTGCACCGGCTCACGTTCTACGCCGAGGCTTTCCGGACATACACCCTCTCCGGTCCCGATGAATTCTTTGGACTCGTCATGCCCCGAGATGAACAGGAATTTAAACCCTTCCCCGTCGACGGCATAAACCTACGCTCGGCTGTGAGCGCGATCGACGAGGAGAGGCGGCCGGACCTGCGCTGGTACACCATCCGCGCGCTCCACTCGGAGGAAGCCACAGTCGATGTCGACGTGGTGACACACGGAGATTCAGGACCTGGCTCGCGGTGGATTCGCCGCGCACAAGCCGGAGATACAGCGGGATTCTTCACCTGCAACGACCTGTGGCGGCCAACCGACAAGCCACAACTTCTAGTCGCTGACGCATCCTCCTTGCCCGCGCTGCGGCACATTTTGGCCTACCAAGAAGACCATAACCCGGAAATGCTTCGGGCCACCGACGTTATGGCCGTGGTTACCAGCAACGACGAGGTAGAACCAGGCCTCGCAGCTAGATGGGAGGCGAGCGTACGCAGCCTGCGAATTATTTATACCCAAGCGCACGAGGAGGCGGAGGCTGTCGTTGCCGCCCTGAGAGCGGACTATGCTGGTGCGCCGGGGCCAGGGTACGTATGGGCTTCCGGCGAGGGGAGGCTAGCAAAAAGCGTGCGGGGTCTCGCGGTGAATGAATGGGGCCTAGATACCACCGACGTCACGTGGGTACCCTACTGGTTTTATGGAAGGGCCCGGCCGTAAAGAAGTCCTAAAACGGCGAAGGCCCCGCCCCGAACTCTAGGTTCGGTAGCGGGGGCTTAGTGTTGGCTAGGTTTTACTTAGCCTTCTCGATGATCTCAACGAGACGGAAGTGCTTGTCCTTGGACAGCGGGCGGGTCTCAGCGATGCGTACAAGATCGCCGATGCCTGCGGTTTCTTCCTCGTCGTGCGCCTTAACCTTCTTGTTAGAGCGCATGATCTTGCCGTACAGGGCGTGCTGCTTGCGGTCTTCCAGCTCGACAACGATGGTCTTGGTCATCTTGTCGGATACTACGTAGCCGGTGCGAACCTTAGGAGCGCCCTTGACCTTCTCCTTCTTCGGAGTAGGTGCCTTCTTGGAATCAGTCACGTTAGCCTCACTCATGATTAAGCCTCAGCTCCCGGAGCAACGGACAGGCCCAGCTCGCGCTCGCGCAGAACGGTGTAGATGCGGGCAATGTCGCGCTTAACCGTGCCGATGCGGCGGTTGTTGGTCAGCTGGCCGGTGGCCTTCTGGAAGCGGAGGTTGAACAGCTCTTCCTTCGCATCCTTCAGGCGGGACTGCAGCTCAGCGTTGTCGAGCTCACGGAACTCGTGGGCGGGGGTACCGGTTGCCATTAGAACTGGTCCTCCTTCTTGATGATGCGGACCTTGCAAGGAAGCTTCTGGCCTGCGCGGCGCAGAGCCTCAATAGCAACGGCCTCGGTTGGGTAGCTCATCTCGAAAAGTACGCGGCCTGGCTTAACGTTAGCCACCCACTTCTCGACCGGGCCCTTACCGGAACCCATACGAACGCCGAGCGGCTTCTGGGTCAACGGACGGTCCGGGAAGATGTTGATCCACACCTTGCCACCACGCTTGACGTGGCGGTTGATGGCAATACGTGCGGCCTCAATCTGACGGTTGGTGATGTACGCCGGCTCGAGAGCCTGGATTGCGTAATCGCCGAAGTTGATGCGGTTACCGCCCTTGGACACGCCGCGACGGTTCGGGCGGTGCTGACGGCGGTACTTAACACGCTTAGGAATCAGCATGGATTAGCCCTCCTGCTTCTGCTGTGCACGCTGGCGGCGCTGGCCACCGCGGCGGGAGCGACCATTGCGGTCACGGCCACGGCCCTGTGCCGGAGCGTTCAGTTCGGACTCGCGTACGCCACCGACGACGTCACCCTTGTAGATCCACACCTTGATGCCGATGCGGCCAAAGGTGGTGTGGGCCTCTGCGGTGCCGTAGTCGATTTCGGCGCGAAGAGTGTGCAGCGGAACGCGACCCTCGTGGTAGCGCTCAACGCGGGACATTTCTGCACCGCCCAGGCGGCCGGACAGCAGGATCTTGATGCCCTTAACCTGTGGCTGGCGCATAGCGGACTGGATAGCCTTGCGCATTGCACGACGGAATGCGACACGGTTAACCAGCTGCTCCGCGATGGAGTGAGCAACCAGGGTTGCGTTTGCGTCTACCTGCTTGACCTCGAGGATGTTGAGGGCAACCATCTTGCCGGTGAGCTTTTCCAGCTCGCGGCGGATGCGGTCAGCCTCAGCACCGCGGCGGCCAATCACGATGCCCGGGCGGGCGGTGTGAATGTCGACGCGGACGCGGTCACGGGTGCGCTCGATGACGACGTCGGCAATGCCGGCGCGCTCGAGGCCCTTGTTGAGGTAGTTACGAATCTTGATGTCTTCGGCTACGTAGTTCGCGTAGTCCTTATCGGCGAACCAGTGGGTCTTCCAGTCGGAAGTGATGCCCAAACGTAGGCCGTGAGGATGGATCTTCTGGCCCATTACTTGGCCCCTTCCTGCTGGCTTTCGACAACCACGGTGATGTGGCTGGTGCGCTTACGAATCATGAATGCACGACCCTGTGCACGCGGCTGGAAACGACGCATGGTCGGACCCTCGTTGGAATAAGCCTCGGAGATGACCAGGGTGCGTGGGTCGAGGCCGAAGTTGTTCTCAGCGTTAGCGGCTGCAGAAGCAACGACCTTTGCAACTGGCTTGGAAGCACCCTGCGGTGCGTACTTCAGGATAGCCAGGGCTTCGCTTACGGACTTGCCGCGGACCAGATCGAGCACGCGACGTGCCTTCATCGGGGTGACGCGGACGTAGCGGGCCGTGGCGGATGCGGAGGTGATGGTCTCACTCATCGCTTATCGACGTCCCTTCTTGTCATCCTTGACGTGACCCTTAAAGGTCTTGGTTGGTGCAAACTCGCCCAGCTTGTGGCCGACCATGGAATCCTCGATGAAAACCGGCACGTGCTTGCGGCCGTCATGGACGGCGAAGGTGTGGCCGATGAAATCGGGGAGAATGGTCGAGCGGCGAGACCAGGTCTTGATGACCTGCTTGGTGCCTGCATCGTTCTGAGCATCCACCTTGTTGAGGAGGTGCTCATCGACGAACGGGCCCTTCTTAAGGCTGCGTGGCATTGTTTACCTCCTCTTAGCGCTTCTTGTTCGGGCGACGACGGCGCACGATCATGTTGTTGGAGTAACGGTTCGGGTTGCGGGTGCGACCCTCCTTGTGGCCCCATGGGGACACTGGGTGGCGACCACCCGAGGTCTTACCCTCACCACCACCGTGTGGGTGGTCAACCGGGTTCATAACGACACCGCGGACGGTCGGGCGTACGCCCTTCCAGCGCATACGGCCGGCCTTGCCCCAGCGGATGTTCATCTGCTCGGCGTTGCCAACCTCACCAACGGTCGCGCGGCAGCGGATGTCCACACGGCGGATTTCGGAAGACGGCATACGCAGAACTGCGTACTTGCCTTCCTTACCCAGCAGCTGGATGGAAGCACCAGCGGAGCGAGCCAGCTTAGCGCCAGCGCCCGGCTTGAGCTCCACAGCGTGGATGGTGGAACCGGTCGGGATGTTACGCAGCGGCAGGTTGTTGCCAACCTTGATATCTGCGTTCGCGCCGGACTCAACGATGGTGCCCTGCTTCAGGCCCTTAGGGGCGATGATGTAGCGCTTCTCGCCATCAACGTAGTGAAGCAGTGCGATGTTTGCGGTGCGGTTCGGGTCGTACTCGATGTGAGCGACCTTTGCCGGGATGCCGTCCTTGTCGTTACGACGGAAGTCGATGAGACGATAACGGCGCTTGTGGCCACCGCCGATGTGGCGGGTGGTGATGCGGCCGTAGTTGTTACGGCCACCAGTCTTGCTCAGCGGGCGCAGCAGGGACTTCTCCGGAGTAGAACGAGTGATCTCGTCAAACTCAGAAACGGAGGATGCGCGGCGACCCGGAGTTGTCGGCTTGTACTTACGAATAGCCATAATTCTTCCTTACTTCGTCTCCGTCTTAGGCCTGTGCGCCAAAGACGTCGATGGAGTCGCTGCCTTCACGGAGCGTCACGTATGCACGCTTGGTGGACTTACGCTGGCCGTAACCGGTGCGGGTGCGCTTACGCTTACCTGCACGGTTCACGGTGTTCACGGAGTCAACCTTTACGTCAAAGATCTGCTCTACGGCATCTTTAATCTGGGACTTGTTGGAGTCCGTGGAGACGTAGAACGTGTATACGTTCTGCTCCATCAGACCGTAGGACTTCTCGGATACAACCGGAGCGATGATGATATCGCGTGGGTTAGAAATCTTAGCCATTAGTTCTCCTCCTTATCCGCGCCGGTTGCGCGGTTGATGAAGGTGTGTAGCGCCTCAACGGAGAACACAACGTCATCGGAGTAGAGAACGTCGTAGGTGTTGAGCTGGCCAGCGTCCAGGATCTGGACGTTAGGCAGGTTATTAGCGCTACGACGAGCATTGATGTCCTCGCGGCCGATGACCAGCAGCACGTTCTTGCGCTCGGTCAGGGACTCGAGGAAGGCCTTGGCCGACTTGGTGGACGGCTTCTGGCCCGGTACGAGCTCTTCGATGACGTGGATGCGCTCGTTGCGAGCACGGTCAGACAGTGCACCGAAGAGAGCAGCCTTGATCATCTTCTTAGGGGTGCGCTGTGCGTAGTCGCGTGGCTGTGGGCCATGGACAGTGCCGCCACCGGTGTAGTGCGGTGCGCGGATGGAGCCCTGGCGTGCACGGCCGGTGCCCTTCTGACGGAAAGGCTTGCGACCACCACCGCGGACGTCGCCGCGGGTCTTGGTTGCGTGGGTGCCCTGGCGTGCAGCAGCAAGCTGAGCGTTAACAACCTGGTGCATCAAAGCAATGGATGCCTCGGTGTCAAAGATTTCAGCTGGCAGGTCTACAGAGCCGTTGGTCTTACCCTCGGAAGTGTGGACGTCTAGCTTGAGGTTGCTCATGCGTGTGCACCGCCCTTCACTGCGGTCTTAACGGTGACGAGGCCGCCGCGCGCACCAGGGATAGCACCCTTGATGAGCAGCAGGTTGGACTCGGCATCGATTTTCTGAATCTTCAGGTTCTGGGTGGTCACGCGGTCGTGGCCCATACGGCCAGCCATGCGCTTGCCCTTGAAGACGCGGCCCGGGGTAGCAGCGCCGCCGATGCCGCCAACGCGGCGGTGAGCGGCCTGGTTACCGTGAGCTGCGCCCTGGCCTGCGAAGCCGTGGCGCTTCATGGCGCCGGCGTAGCCGTGGCCCTTGGTCTTGCCGGTGACGTCAACGAAGGTGATGCCCTCGAAGATGTCAACCTTGACCTCTTGGCCAACCTCGTATGCAGAGGTGTCGTCCATGCGGATTTCCGCAACGTGACGGCGCGGGGTTACGCCAGCCTTCTTGAAGTGTCCACCAACCGGCTTGTTTGCCTTGCGTGGGTCGATTTCGCCAAAGGCGATCTGGATGGCGCTGTAGCCATCGGTTTCGGGGGTGCGAATCTGGGTGACAACGCATGGCCCTGCCTCGACGACGGTAACCGGCACAACGCGGTTGTCCTCGTCGAAGACCTGGGTCATGCCGAGCTTCTTGCCCAGAATGCCCTTGATCTCGTTTTCACTCATTATTTGTTCTCCACCAAAGTCGCTTACTGGATGTTCACGTCGACGCTTGCCGGAAGATCGATGCGCATAAGAGCATCAACGGTCTTCGGGGTTGGGTCGAGAATGTCGATCAGGCGCTTGTGAGTGCGCATCTCGAAGTGCTCGCGAGAGTCCTTGTACTTGTGCGGAGAACGAATAACTGCGTATACGTTCTTCTCGGTTGGGAGCGGCACTGGGCCAACTACACGAGCACCGGTACGGGTAACGGTCTCGACGATCTTCTTTGCAGAAGCGTCGATAGCCTCGTGGTCATAGGCCTTCAGCCGAATGCGGATTTTTTGTCCCGCCACGCTTATCCTCTTCCTCGCTTCCCCACTTTCACATTCCCGGCGTTTCCGGGGCGTGAAGCGGTGGGAAATTGCTTCTCGATTTCTCTATAACGTTGTCCGGGCTTGGGGCCTGACACAACGCCAGTGGTCTGACTGTCATGACGACCAAGAGTTGCGGTACATGGCAAGTGCCAGGACGCAGTGCTCTCGACGGGGTACAAGACCCGTAGTCAAAGTATTGTGAAGAGGACGGTTTTCACGCATTACACGTGGAGAGTGTCCAATTCGTCTACTGCCGCTGTTTATTTGCCATGCCCCTTCTCCGGTCCATCTTCTCGGGGTGTCACTGCTCTAACGCGGACCTAGCCCGATTGGATGACCTTCCAGTCAATGCTTCAGGTTTCCCTGAACCATGGCGACAACGAAGGTGTCATGTTCGCTTTACCAGCTCAGCGTCTCCCCGAGACTCATGCTTGGCGACGTCCGCCGCCATCACCGAACCTCGGTTCTCGCTGCCCTGTTAAAGCAACCTTTGTATTTAAGCATGTTGGGCTGCGGTTTTTCAAGCCGCGTATTAAACCGTGCCAAAAATCACGTTTTGGAAAAATTTGTTGCCTCGCACCCCACACTGGGCTGAGAAGTATCTAAGCTCGGAGGTAATGGCTGTGGACTCTTTGTCCTGCCTAGATAGTTGAATATCGCGTTCATGCATCACCCAATAGAGAAAGGCTCACTCGCCCATGTCTGAAAACAAGACCCCTGCACAAAACTCCGACAACCAGGTTCCTGCTTCCGAGGAGCGCGAGGTCAATAACAACCTGGAAACCCAGTACGGCACCACCACCATCGATGATGTCGTGGTCTCCAAGATCGCCGGCATCGCTGCTCGCGAGGTTTCCGGCGTGGATGCCCTAGGTGGCGGCGGAGCCCGCATGATCGGCAATATCCGCGAGTCCTTCGGTGCTTCTGAGGACGTCCGCCAGGGTGTGGACGTAGAGGTAGCGGACGGCACCGCTCGCATCGACATTGCCATCACCGCTGAGTACGGCGTGGCCATCCACGAGCTCGCCGAGGCCATCCGCCGCAACATCATGAATGCCGTTGAGCGCATGACCGGCCTGAGCGTCGAGCGCGTCAACGTTGTTGTTCACGACGTAAAGCTGCCAAAGGATGAGTCCGAGGCAGAAGACCAGGCTGCTTTGAACCAGGGTCAGGCTTAAGCCCAATGCCTGAGCCCCGAGCACGTTTCGAGCTCGAGGTAAGCCACGCCCGCGCTATTGCAGAGGCAGTCCGGAAGGTACGCGGTGTCGCCGCGCTCGACGGCGGTTCGTTCGGTTCGGTGAGTTTATACCTCCCCGGCGAGCGCATCGTCGGCATGCGGCGGCCCGACCCGCGCGATGATCGCCACCTGCAGATCAACATTCGCGTTGATATCAGCGCCGCGCCGGACCTGTATGCCTTGGCAGAAGATATTCGGTCCGCCGCCCGTGGGGCTTGTCCCGAACTGCAGCGCATTGACGTTGAGTTTTCTGACGCCGTAGATGGCTTATCCGCTGCTCCATCGAAGGAATAGATATGAAGAATTACACCACTTTGGGCATCATTTCCGGCCTTATTCTTGCCTTCTTTTTGTACCTAGGCTGGGGTCCTACTTTGCTCGCCGTACTCCTTGCCGCAATCGGCGGCATTGTGGGAGCACACTTTGATGGCCGTATCGATCTCACTTCTGTGTGGAATGGCCTCATTGGTAAGGAGAAAGGCCAAGGTTAATGACAGATAGTTCCACTCAGGGCCACACGCGTATCTCGCTGCGGACCATGGAACGCATCGTTACCGCCGCGATTGCTAGCGTGCCCGGCACCAAGGCTATAGAGGCCAAGCTAGCGGGCATCGGCGGCCGCGGTTTTCCACGGGTCTCGGTCCAGATGGACTCAGAGCGTGAGGTAGCGGCCGTTAACGCCACTATCGGCGTGGTATGGCCCTCGCCGGTTACTACGGTGGCGGAGCATACTCGTGCCGCCATCTCGGAGGCCATCGCGGCGCACACCGGTTATTCCACAACTCGCGTCAATGTCACCGTCGGCGGTTCCGTTCCGGGCGAGCGCGTGACTGCCGCAGAGGTGGAGCAGCGCCAGGTCGCTGCTGCCGTTGCGCCGCACACCAAGCCCTCGCCGGTATGGCAGCCGGTCACTGCAGAGTCGGTGAATGTACGCAGCATTGCCACACCGCAGGAGGCACCGGTGCGCACCATCGCTGCGCCGGCCGCCGGCGTCGCAGTGCAGTCCGTGGATACCCCGCGCGAGACCGAGGTACGCAACATTTCCGCTGACCTTCCAGACCACCAGCTGCGTGAGATTTCGTCCCCGAACGACCACACGGTGCGGCCGATCAGAGAGCCCAAGCCGGTCCGCGTGCAGAGCGTGGCTGCGCCTCGCCCAGCCAGGTTGGCCCCTAGTGGGCAGGTTCGTCCACTGGCACGGAAGATTCAGGTAACAACTCCTCGTCCGCAGCCGCTGCGCGAGATTGAGATTCGCCACGAGTGGTCTCCGCGCCGTGTACAGGCTCCCAAGTCTGCTCCTGCGCGCACGGTAAAGGCCCCGCGGCCGCAACCGCTCAAGCGCATTGAGGTCACGCCGGCAAATCCTCGGCCGTTGCACGTGAATGCGCCGCGTCCCGAGCCGTTGCGCGCCATTTCCATTAACCCGTATCGCCCACAAGGAGGCAATAATGGCTGATCAGCACATGCCTGAACACTTTGGGCAGCAGCCGAAGGCTTCTCCGGCGGCGCGTACTTGGGCCGTAATCCTTGGGCTCCTACTGCTCGCCGCGGGCGTCGTCGGCGTGCGCGAGACGTGGCTGGTAGGGTCCGGCTCCGATGCCCAGTCCTGGGTACAGCCGGTACTTAATCTCATTGCTACTGAAGAGCTGCAGACCTGGATGATCTGGGCCGGCGTTGCCTCAATTGTCGTTGGCCTGATTTTCCTCTTCGCGGCAGTGAAGACGCGCCGCACCACGCACATGCAACTTGCCTCCGACACCGCCTCCATGTGGATGCGACCGGTGGATATCGCCCGCCTCTCGTCGGCTACTGCTCGCCGGGTTCCGGGCGTGGCCTCGGCGCAGACCTCCGCGGATAGCAAGAAGGCCAAGGTCACCGTCAATGGCGATACGGACGATGCGGAGCTACAAGGCCGGGTAGAGACGGCGGTAACGCGCTGCCTGGCTCATCTCAAGAACCCGCCGCAGGTCACCGTGGCTGTAGAGAAGATTCCGGAGTTGGATAACAATGTCTAGAAAACTTGCTACCTTTGACCGCATTCTGCTGGGCCTGCTGGGAATCATCCTCATCGCTTTGGGCGTGTGGCCCATCTTGATCCACTTCAACGTGGAATTTGCCAAATACTTAGCCCTGTGGGTGGACCACGATACGTGGAAGAGCTTGGCGGACAATGACTGGTGGGTGTGGGCGCTGGCCGGTGGCTCCGCACTGCTCCTTATTCTGGGGTTGTGGATTGTGGTGGCTAACCTGCGCCACCGCTGCTTTAATAACGTGGAGTCCGCTTCTTCCGATGACAAGGGCTCTATCACGACGTCGATGAACGCTATCGCCGGCGCCGTGGCCCAAGATTTGGATGGAGTCAAGGGCGTAGATCACGTAGAGCGCCTCGTGGCTTATGACCGCGCGCGGCCCACGCTGCAGTACACGGTGACGGCAAATCCGGACACTCCGGTGGAGCGCCTTACCGGTGCGGTTGAAACCAATGAGCGCGATTTCCGCGCAGCGTTTCCTGACGCCGATTTGGACACCATCTACAAGCTGCAGTTCAGCAAGGTAGGTCCGATGAAGGACCTATCCGAATAGCGGGTTCGGAGTCTCCGCCACCAAGACTTCCTGAACGGCCCCAAGGCGGGCCGACTCGCCGCCCCCGAGGATCACTTCCAGTTCCTCGCCGGGGCGGCATTTTTCTAGGCGCTGCCACGAGTAGTCCTGGCGAGTTACGCGGCGGTTTTCCTTAGCGAATAGGTGCAGCCCATGATCAAGCACACCGATGGCCGCTGCGAAGCGAAGGACGAAGACGAAATCACCCAAATCCTGCCGCTTCAGGCCATTAAGGTCTGGGCGCTCGGCACTCAACCGCATAAGGCTTGAGACCACGCCAAAGCGGTGTTCAAAGCCCTCGGTATCCCGAATAGTAAATGGGCGACCGGGGCCCGTGGGACGAATGGACTCATAGGCCCACACCACGGGCTGGGTGTCAGGGCGGCGCACGATGATGTGGGTAGGGGTGGCGGTGATGCGGTAGGTGGGGGCGTCGGCAAGCACGAGCCATTCCCCTGCCGCAATGCGTCCGCCCTCCAAGGGAAGCAAGGGCGGATGCACGTCCGCCTGGCGCTCCAATTCCGCAACGAGTTCGGCGTCGGTGGCACCCCATCCAATGCCTTGATTAGCCAGCATGGCAAAGAAAATGGGAAGGCTGAGGTCGGGCTGGCCCTCCCAGGCGCGGCGGAGGGACTCAAGCGTGGGATCGATGCGGGTGGGGTCATCCATATCCGCCAAGATTACCCAGCGCCGGTGCCGGCCAGACAGCCGGGGCCGAGAGGAGATTTTTCACCCCCGAGTTAATTTCATTCAATTAAATAAATACTATAAGTGTTCAACAATCTCGATCCACATATCGCCTGCTCACGATGTATTTATTAAAGATTTTTCCACCCTAGCTACGTTCCGTAATACCTGTCATTTGATTGGGGATTTATGTCACGGGGCTAATTTGATTGTGCTCTGTGTAACAGATTATTAGATTGGTCACATACAACGATTCGCTCGTTGGATACACCTTGCACCCCGTTTCCTGCTTAACCGCGCACGGAGAATCTCTATGACTAAATATCTGATCAAAAAGACCTTGGGCTGGTTACTCATGATCTTTTTGGCTACCAACCTCGCCTATCTCTTGGCGGCCAGCTTCCTGGACCCACGGTCCAACTAAACCGGCCGCCGCCCACCGCTTTCACCGGAGGAAATCAATAGCCTCCTCGAACCCTATAACCTCAGCCCCGATACTCCGCTGATACAACGCTGGTGGACCTGGCTGACCAATATCCTCACCAAATGGGACTGGGGCCAATCCCCGGTGGGCGAAGTGGTGAATTCAGAAATTAGCTACCGCATCTGGGTTTCCGCGCAGCTACTCCTACTGTCCACCATTTTGTCCATTCTCATCGGCGTGGCAGTGGGCGTTTACACCGCTTCGCGCCAGTACAAGGCCGGTGACCGCATCTGGCAGGGCATTTCCATCATCGCGATGAATACCCACGTGGTAGTGGCGTCCATCGCCGTGGTGTGGGGCGCACTGAAAATCAACGAGCTCAGCGGCAAGAAGATTTTCTATGTGGTCGGCTCCCATTCGCTGGACGTGGAAGGATTCTTTCCCAAGCTGGTGGACTCCGCACAGCACTTGATCCTTCCCACCATTTCATTGGTCTTCATTAGCTACGCCAGCTACCACATGACCCAGCGCACCTTGCTGCTGGATAACTTGGATGCGGACTATGTGCGCACCGCCCGCGCTAAGGGCTTGACCCGCCAACAGGCGATTCGCAAGCACGCACTGCGCACCTCCATCATCCCGGTGGCAACCTCGGTGGCCTTTTCCATCCCCGGCATCTTCACCGGTGCGGTGATGACCGAGCGCATCTTTGGCTGGAACGGCATGGGCCAGTACTTCATCGAGACCATTAGCAAGAACGACGTCAACGGTGCAGCGGCTGTCGCTGCCTTTGGCGCCGCCATGACGGCCATCTCCGCGGTATTGGCGGACCTGGTTGTCGTCGCGCTTGATCCACGAGTGAGGGTGAGCTAAATGACCCCATCTAAAGACCGCAATTATTTCAAGCAGGAACCCCGCGGGGAAATCACTGCACACAGCGAGGTCGCTACGGGAGACCCCTTCTCCCCCGCCGAGGCCGAGCAGGTAGCCACCTTGGAGCAGATGCCGCGTGGCACCTCGCGCTACAAACTTTACCTGCGCCGCTTCTTTCGCAATAAGCTGGCCACCTTGGGCCTTATAATCTTGGCTTTCTTGGTCTTTGCAGCGCTTTTTGGCGGTTTCTTTGCCAAGTGGGACTACACCGAGCCGGACTTCCTTGCACTATCGGAGCCGCCGAGCCCCGAGCACTGGTTTGGCACGAATGACACCGGCAATGACCTCTATGCCCAGACCATTCACGGCTTGGGGAGGTCACTGACCATCGCCATCGTGGTATCCCTGGCCACCTTGGTCATCTCCGCGTTCATCGGATCCGCTGCAGCCTTGTGGGGAGGCATTGCCGAAAAGGCGGTGCTGGCCGTCATTCACTTCCTGCTGTCCATCCCTACCTTCCTGCTCATCGCACTGGTGGTGGCGGATTCCGGCGGCGATTGGAAACTGCTTATCGTCGTTCTCATCCTCTTTGGCTGGATGTACCAGGCCCGCGTGATTTGGTCGCTGGCGCTTACGGTGCGCGAGCAAGACTACGTCCGCGCGGCGAGCTACATGGGCGTGTCCAAGCTGCGCACCATCGTACGCCACGTCATTCCCAATATTGGCTCA
Organism: Corynebacterium tuberculostearicum; assembly: GCF_022347235.1. Lineage (GTDB taxonomy): Bacteria > Actinomycetota > Actinomycetes > Mycobacteriales > Mycobacteriaceae > Corynebacterium > Corynebacterium tuberculostearicum_F. The sequence continues at coordinate 15,144 of NZ_JAKRDX010000010.1, read as the reverse complement.
CTGCTCATCATCCAGTTCGTCTTCGGCGTGGTGGGCACCGTGGGCTCTGAGACTGCCCTGTCCTTCCTGGGGTTGGGCGTCAAGCTTCCCGACGTCTCCCTCGGCACCCTCCTGCAGGGCGGCACCGCCGCAGTGCAATCCTCCCCATGGCTGTTCTACTTCCCTGCCGCAACCTTGACCCTGCTCACCGTGTCCATGGCTTTCATTGGCGATGGCCTGCGCGATGCGCTCGACCCCAACTCGAATTCCGGAGGTAAAGCATGACCTCGCCCGTCTTATCCGTCAAAGACCTGCGCGTAAACTTCCCATCCGAAGCCGGATCCGTCTCCGCGGTCCGTGGCGTGGATTTTGATCTCTACCCTGGCCGCACGCTTGGTATCGTGGGCGAATCCGGTTCTGGTAAGTCCGTGACCTCCATGTCCATCATGGGGCTCCTGCCGGACTACGCGAAGATCACCGGGTCCGTAAAGTTTGACGGCCGCGAACTGCTCGGCCTCAGCGATAAGCAGATGTCCGAGATCCGTGGCAATGGCATTGGCATGATCTTCCAGGATCCGCTCTCCGCGCTCACCCCGGTCTTCGATATTGGATCGCAGCTGGTGGAGGCAATTCAGGCCCATAGGGACGTCGGAAAGAAGCAGGCCCTCAAAGAGGCCACGGAGTTGCTCGACCTAGTAGGCATCCCCGATCCGCATCTGCGGCTGAAGTCCTTCCCGCACGAGTTCTCGGGCGGCATGCGCCAGCGCGTGGTCATTGCCATCGCAATTGCCAATAATCCGCGCGTGCTTATCGCCGATGAGCCCACGACCGCTCTGGATGTGACCATTCAGGCGCAGATTCTGGACGTCATTAAGCTCGCCCAGCGCGAAACCGGCGCCGCCACCATCATGATTACCCATGACATGGGCGTGGTGGCAGAAACGGCCGATGATGTCATGGTCATGTACGCCGGCCGACCCGTGGAGCGCGGCGATGTGGATACCATCTTCTCCCAACCCCGCATGCCCTATACCGTGGGCCTGCTCGGCTCCACGCCGCGCCCGGACGTGTCGGCCGAAGAGCCGCTCACGCCCATCGTGGGCAGCCCGCCGGTGCTGGTGGACCTCAAGCAGCGCTGCCAGTTTGCCCCGCGCTGCCCCGTGGCGCAGCCCGCCTGCTCCGATGGTGAGCCGCCGCTTATCCCGCTTGACGACGCCCCCACGCACCAGAGTGCCTGCCTGCGCGCGCCCGAGATCCACGACCGCAAAATCGGCGGCGAGCTCATGTTCAAGCCCCCGCAGCTCGCGGAGGACGTCATGGCCGGTATCCCCCGCGAGGAGCGTCCCACCACCTTGGAGGTCACGGACCTGCGCAAGGAATTCCCACTTACTAAGGGTGCGCTGGTCAAGCGCCGCGTGGGCACGGTCAAGGCAGTGGACGGCCTTACTTTTGATATTCGCAAGGGCGAATGCATGGCCATCGTGGGCGAATCCGGCTGCGGCAAGACCACCACCCTGCTAGAAATCATGGACTTAAAGCCCGAAAATGGCGCAGTCGTGCTCAACGGGAAGGACGCGGCCGGGATGAGCAATTCCGAGCGCCGCGAGGCCCGCAAGGACATTCAAATTGTCTTCCAGGACCCGATGAGCTCCCTCAACCCGCGCCTGACCGTGCGCGAGGTCATCGCCGAACCACTCAACTCCCTAGGCTATGACGGCGACGTGGATGCCCGCGTGAACGAGCTCATGGGGCTCGTGGGCCTTGATTCCTCCCAGCTGGATCGCTTCCCCAGCCACTTTTCCGGGGGACAGCGCCAGCGCATCGGCCTCGCCCGCGCGCTGGCCACGAACCCTTCGGTTTTGGTCTTGGATGAGCCCGTCTCCGCGCTCGACGTCTCCATCCAGGCCGGCGTCATCAACCTGCTCGAAGATCTCAAGCGAAAGCTGGGCCTGTCCTACCTTTTCGTCGCCCATGACCTGTCCGTGGTGCGCCACCTTTCAGACCGGGTGGCCGTCATGTACAAGGGGCAGTTTGTGGAGTCTGGGCCAACCGATGAGATCTTCGAGAACCCTCAAGCGGACTACACCAAGAAGCTCCTGGATGCCATTCCGATTCCGGATCCGGAGGCTGCCCGCAGGCGACGCAAGCCCGGCCCGGCACAAGCCTCACCAATTTCCCAAAAGTGACCCGTCACACAGCGCGCGTTATATATAGTTAACCTCACACCTGAAGTGCTGTGGCAGCTTACCCCGCTACCGCAACCTTCACCTTCCTCTCACTCAAGGAGAAACCCCACCATGAAAAAGTTCACTCGCTTCCGGATTGCTACCGTAGCTACCCTCTCCGCCGCAGCCCTCGCCCTCACCGGCTGCGCCGCCAACTCGGACGGCGACTCCACCAAGGCAGTCGGCGGCCTCGACATCGAGGTTAATCCGGCTGGCGACTACAACGAAAAGTCCCGCGACGAGCTCAAGGACGACGGCGAGCTCACCCTCGCTCTCGATGAACTCACTGAGCAGCAAAACATGTTCCACGCCAACATGACCGCCGATACCCGCAAGGTCTGGGGCTGGTACAACCCACAGCTTGCGCTGTACGACGGCGAGGGAAACTACACCCCGAACCCCGACTACATCGACGACGTCAAGGAAGATAAGAAGGGCGAGAACACCGTCGTCACCTTCAAGGTCAACAAGGATGCCACCTTCAACGATGGCACGCCTATTGACTGGAAGGCCTTTGAGAATACCTGGCGCTTCAACAACGGTAAGGATGAAGACGTCCAGGTAAACGCCACCGATGGCTTCGAGCGCATCACCTCCGTGGAAAAGGGCGCTACCGACAAGGACGTCGTTGTCACTTTCGACGGCCCGTACCCGTGGTGGCAGGGCCTCTTCAACGAGCTTCTCCACCCCGCCATCGATAGCCCAGAGAAATTCGACAAGGCGTATCTGGGCAAGCTGAACCCGCAGTACGGCGCCGGCCCGTTCAAGGTGGATAACGTGGACTTCAAGGGTGGCACCCTCACCCTCGTGCCCAATGAGAAGTGGTGGGGCGATAAGCCGAAGCTGAAGAAGGTAAGCTTCCGCGTCATGGAATCCCAGGCCACCATCAACGCCTTCCAAGCTGGCGAAATCGACGCCGCCGGTGTGGCCGATAAGAACAGCCTCACCATTGCCGGCGAGATGGGCGATGCCATCGATGTCCGCGCCGCACTGCGCCCCGCCAACGTCATCTTCACCCTCAACTCCAAGGCACCACAGCTCAAGGACGAGGATGTACGCCACGCCGTCTTCTCCGCCATCGACCGCGATCAGCTCGCCGAAATCCGCTATAACGGACTGGGTTACGAAGAGGAAATGCCGGGCTCCCTTACCCTCTACTCCACTCAGGAAGGCTACAAGGACAACATCAAGGACGTCATCAAGTTCGATCCCGAGCAGTCCAAGAAGCTGCTAGAGGACGCCGGCTACCAGCAGGGCGATGATGGTATCTACGCTAAGGACGGCGAGAAGCTCTCCCTGCGCTACATCCTCATCGGCGACGATGAAGTATCGAAGTCCCTCGCCGCAGCAGTGCAAAAGATGCTCAAGGACGTCGGCGTTGACCTCAAGATTGAAGAGCGCCCTTCGTCCGAGTTCTCCAAGGTAACCTCGGAGCGAGATTTCGACCTTTTCCTTTCCGCGTTTGCCTCCTCTGACCCGTTCGGCGTCGCATACTTTGGCCAGACCTACGCCAGCGATTCCACGCTGAACATGTCGAGCACCGGCACCAAGGAATTCGATAAGAAGATTGAGGAACTGCAGAACCTGCCCACCAAGGAGGAGCAGATTGACCGCGTCAATGAACTCGAGTCGGAGGCCTTTGGTCACTACGGCATCCTCCCGTTCGCCAACGGCCCACAGATGGTCGGCGTGAAGAAGGGCCTGGCCAACTATGGCGCCAACGGCTTCGCCATCCTCCCCAAGGAAGATATCGGCTGGGAGAAGTAAAAGCACTAAAAGCCTCTAGCGCGATGCGCTAAAGCCGCCCGCAGCATTCCGAACAGACGATGCCGCGGGAGGCTTCATTTTGCCCTTAAAGTCCACGCATACGGCATCAACCACTAGCGGTTGCTCCGCGCGCAGCTTTGGTGGCCAAAGATCAAAAAATCCGCCTCACCCTAAGGTGAAGCGGACTCTTTAAAGCTCTACTGAGCGGTTACGGGGTGTCGATTACTCGACAACCTTGGTAACGCGGCCAGCGCCGACGGTGCGGGAGCCCTCGCGGATAGCGAAGCGCAGGCCCTCGTCCATAGCGACCGGCTGGATGAGCTCAACGGACATCTCAACGTTGTCGCCAGGCATAACCATCTCGGTGCCCTCTGGCAGGTGAACAACACCGGTAACGTCCGTGGTACGGAAGTAGAACTGCGGACGGTAGTTGTTCATGAACGGGGTGTGGCGGCCGCCCTCTTCCTTCTTCAGGACGTAGACGGAACCCTCGAACTTGGTGTGCGGGGTGTAAGCGCCCGGCTTGATAACAACCTGGCCACGCTCAACGTCCTCACGCTTGGTACCACGCAGAAGCAGACCACAGTTGTCGCCAGCCTCGGTGTAGTCCATCATCTTGCGGAACATCTCGATACCGGTAACGGTGGTGGTCTGGGACTTCTCCTGGATACCGATGATCTCAACGTCCTCGTTGACGTTCAGACGGCCACGCTCAACACGGCCGGTAACAACGGTACCGCGGCCGGTAATGGTGAAGATGTCCTCGATAGGCATCAGGAACGGCTGGTCGGTAGCGCGCTCCGGATCCGGGATGGAGTTGTCGCAGGCTTCCATCAGGTCAACGACGGACTGTACCCACTTGTCATCGCCCTCGAGAGCCTTCAGAGCGGAGATGTGAACGATAGGAGCTTCCTCATCGTAGTCCTGCTCTGCGAGCAGCTCACGGATCTCCATCTCAACGAGCTCGATGATTTCCTCATCATCAACCATGTCGCACTTGTTCAGTGCAACGAGGATGTAAGGAACGCCAACCTGGCGAGCAAGCAGAACGTGCTCGCGGGTCTGCGGCATCGGGCCATCGGTTGCAGCAACAACCAGGATAGCGCCGTCCATCTGAGCAGCGCCGGTAATCATGTTCTTGATGTAGTCGGCGTGGCCCGGAGCGTCAACGTGTGCGTAGTGGCGCTTCGGGGTGGAGTACTCAACGTGGGAGATGTTGATGGTAATACCGCGCTCCTTCTCCTCAGGAGCCTTGTCGATCATGTCGAACGCGAATGCCTCGTTCTCCTCAGGGTACTGGTCAGCCAGAACCTTGGTGATCGCTGCGGTGGTGGTGGTCTTGCCGTGGTCGACGTGTCCGATGGTGCCGATGTTCACATGCGGCTTCGTACGCTCGAACTTCTCCTTTGCCACTGTATGTCCTCCTGGACTATATGGTGGCTACGACCTTCGCAGCCACGTGGTTGACAGTTGTCATTGGCACCCGACCCACAGTATGTGGGGCAAAGCGCTAATGACGCTTTCTTTACGTGCCAGTTACACGATCCTAGATTTATGTCGCGGTTTTTTCAAACCGCCGTTATAGGAGGTAACCCCGCGAAAAATCGCGGCCATTTCCCTCGACAAGAATCTTTTGAAAAGGATCCTGGGAGGGTAACGGCCGGCTCAACTCACAACTTAGAAGACTAAGCTGCAAACTCAGCCCGCCGCTACCCTGGCCCAGTTGTCCCGCCCCGCGGCGGGTCTGGCATCTACTGGCGAAGAGTACCAGCCCGACTAAACCGCGGAGGAGACGGGGGCTAGCGCTTAGTTAGCACCGCCGGTGCGCTCCTCGATGATCTCCTGTGCCACGGAGGAAGGAACCTCGGCGTAGGAATCGAAGACCATGGTGAAGTTGGCGCGGCCTGCGGTGGAAGAACGCAGGTCACCGATGTAACCGAACATCTCGGACAGCGGCACCTTAGCCTTAACAACCTTCGCACCGGAGCGGTCTTCCATAGCGAAGACCTGGCCACGGCGGGAGGAGATGTCACCGTTAACGGTACCCATGTACTCCTCAGGGGTAACAACCTCAACGGCCATCATCGGCTCCAGCAGAACCGGCTTAGCCTTGGCCATTGCTTCCTTGAAGACCTGAGAGCCGGCCAGCTTGAAGGCCATCTCGGAGGAGTCGACGTCGTGGTAAGCGCCGTCTTCCAGGGTGGCCTTGATGTTAACCATCGGGAAGCCAGCCAGGTAGCCGTACTGCATTGCGTCCTGGATACCTGCGTCAACGGACGGGATGTATTCCTTCGGAACGCGGCCACCGGTAACGGCATTGTCGAATGCGTAGGTTGCGGACTCGCCCTCTTCCAGGGTCTCCGGGTCCGGGTTGTACGGCTCGATGGTGCAGATAACCTTTGCGAACTGGCCGGAACCACCGGTCTGCTTCTTGTGGGTGTATTCCATGGACTCAACCTTCTTGCGGATGGTCTCACGGTAGGCAACCTGCGGGTTACCGATGTTTGCCTCGACCTTGAACTCGCGCTTCATGCGGTCAACCAGAACGTCAAGGTGGAGCTCGCCCATGCCGCCGATAACAGTCTGGCCGGTCTCTTCATCCAGCTCAACGGTGAAGGTTGGGTCCTCAGCAGCCAGCTTCTGGATAGCGGTACCCAGCTTCTCCTGGTCGGCCTTGGTCTTCGGCTCGATGGAAACCTTAATAACCGGATCCGGGAAGTCCATGGACTCGAGGATGATCTGGTCATCCTTGTCACACAGAGTGTCACCGGTGGTGGTCTCCTTCAGACCGATAACAGCGTAGATGTTACCGGCATCTGCCTGCTCAACAGGGTTTTCCTTGTTGGCGTGCATCTGGAAGAGCTTACCGATGCGCTCCTTCTTACCCTTGGTGGAGTTCATAACCTCGGTACCCGGGGTGACCTGGCCGGAGTAAACGCGGGTGAAGGTGAGCTGACCGAAGAATGGGTGAGCAGCAATCTTGAATGCCAGTGCGGAGAACGGGGACTCAACGGAAGGCTTACGGGTAAGCTCTTTCTCCTCGTTTCCTACCTCGTGGCCGATAACCTCGCCGACGTCCAGCGGGCTCGGCAGGAAGTCAACCACGGCGTCGAGCAGTGGCTGCACACCCTTGTTGCGGTATGCGGTACCGCAGTAAACCGGGTAAACCTCGGAGTTGATGGTCAGCTTGCGGATGCCGGCCTTAAGCTCCTCAATGGTGAGCTCCTCGCCGCCGAAGTACTTCTCCATGAGCTCTTCGTCAGACTCAGCAACGGTCTCAACCAGCTTCTCGCGGTACTCTTCCGCCTTGTCCTTGAGGTCCTCTGGGATTTCCTCGTAGGTAGGCTCAGCGCCGGTCTCAACCTTGCCGCGCCAGGTGATTGCCTGCATGTTCAGCAGGTCGACAACGCCGTCGAAGTCATCCTCAGCGCCGATAGGCAGCTGCATAACCAACGGCTTGGCGCCCAGGCGGTCGATGATGGTCTGAACGGTGAAGTAGAAGTCAGCGCCCAGCTTGTCCATCTTGTTAACAAAGCAGATACGCGGAACGTCGTACTTAGCTGCCTGACGCCACACCTGCTCGGACTGCGGCTCAACGCCTTCCTTACCGTCGAAGACGGCGACGGCACCATCGAGAACACGCAGGGAACGCTCAACCTCAACGGTGAAGTCAACGTGACCCGGGGTGTCGATGATGTTGATCTGGTTGTTATTCCAGAAGCAGGTCACGGCAGCGGAGGTAATGGTGATGCCGCGTTCCTTCTCCTGCTCCATCCAGTCAGTGGTGGAAGCACCGTCGTGGGTCTCGCCCACCTTACGGTTGATACCGGTGTAGAAGAGAATACGCTCGGTGGTCGTCGTCTTACCAGCATCGATGTGGGCCATGATGCCGATGTTGCGGACCTTGTTCAGGTCCTTAAGCACTTCTTGTGCCACGTTTATACCCCAACTTAATAGTCGTCGACGCCGTGACCAGGTTTCTGGCTATGACGCCTGCATGGATAAGGTCATGTAAATTTTTGCCACTATTTGGCCGTCCTCGGAGCAGCCTGCCCCTAGACTTCCATCGCTTCAGTGTACTGGACACTCCACGATGCCGCTGGACTGGGCAGGTATACCGCCCAGAGATCACACCCATTAGGGCAAAAAATGACCCAAGCAAGAGATATGGAGTTTTGTGTTGCCGCGGCAGGAAAACTGCCGGCAGCCAGCGCGAAACTTGTTTCTCGTTGCTTGGGCCATTGATGTGGGTGCTGAAATTACCAGCGGTAGTGGGCGAAGGCGCGGTTAGCCTCTGCCATCTTGTGAGTATCCTCACGACGCTTAACGGAAGCGCCGAGGCCGTTGGAGGCATCCAGGATCTCATTTGCGAGACGCTCGATCATGGAGTTCTCGCGACGCTGGCGGGTGAAGGTCACCATCCAGCGCAGTGCCAGGGTGTTAGCGCGGTCAGGGCGAACCTCAACCGGCACCTGGTAGGTAGCGCCACCGACACGGCGGGAGCGAACCTCGAGGTCTGGGCGGATGTTGCCCAGTGCCTTCTCCAGGGTGCCAACCGGATCGGTACCGGTCTTCTCACGGCAAGCCTCGAGAGCGCCGTAGACGATGCGCTCTGCGGTGGACTTCTTGCCGTCCTGGAGGATCTTGTTGACGAGCATGGTTACCTGCTCGGAGTTGTATACCGGGTCCTTGACTACAGGACGCTTCGGAGCAGCATTCTTACGCATTGTTTATTACTGTCCCTTCTTTGCGCCGTAACGGGAACGTGCCTGCTTACGGTCCTTGACACCCTGGGTATCCAGAGCGCCGCGGATGATCTTGTAACGAACACCAGGAAGGTCCTTCACACGGCCGCCGCGAACGAGGACCATGGAGTGCTCCTGCAGGTTGTGGCCCTCACCCGGAATGTAGGCGGAAACCTCAATACCGGTGGTCAGGCGAACACGAGCAACCTTACGCAGTGCGGAGTTCGGCTTCTTAGGAGTGGTGGTGTACACGCGGGTGCACACACCGCGACGCTGCGGGGAACCCTTCAGCGCAGCGGTGGAAACCTCTTTACGCTTATCGTGGCGGCCCTTGCGGACCAGCTGCTGAATAGTTGGCATTTAACAGTCTTTCTGTCGAATCGCACCGAAACCAAAAGAAAGGAACCAAACATGCGAAAATGGGCGCTCTTTCCCGGGGCGCTGCCGCATGTCCAGAACTCTTTCCAAGGCCGGTGCCTTGTTAAGGATCAGACTCTTCACCGCGCGCCATTATGGCACGCATAGTGAACTGACGTTTAGAGTAGCAAACCGACCGCGCTTTATACAAAACGCGATCGGCGACTTCCTCCTGCTAGGACCATTCCCAGACCAGGTCCGCCTCGGCGGCCTTGGTGGCAAAGTAGTCCTTTTCCTGTTCTTCCCACGTTTCAAACCACGGTTCGTAGCCAGGTTCGCGGGCGATGGCGCGTTCGCGGCGTTGGTCACGGGGGCCGTCGATAAGCACGCTGACTACCGCTCCCCTTTCCTTGGCCGCGGCAATATTGGCGGCGGTTACCGAGCCCACGCCCTCCACGATGAGGTCATCGCGCACATCCAGGCTGGCCCAGTCCCCCGGGGCACCTGCTTCCCAATCCCAGCGCCAGTAGCCGGGGTTCATGGTGCGCAATACCTGCTCGCCCACCATGTCGGAGCCCTTTTCCAGGCCATGCCAGCCGGGGTAGAACTCATCGAGGTGCACCACCCGCCAATTGGTGCGCTCAGCCAGCGCGGCGGAGGTCCAGGTTTTGCCGGCGCCCGAGGGGCCGTCGATAAGCACGGTCACCGGCTTGAAGGCGCGTTTTCTGGCTGCGGCCAGCTTGACGATGTCCTCTAAAAGGCGCTCTTGTTGGCTATCAAAGTCCATGGTCGCTCAATCACTGCTTTCGCGGTTTATAGGCCGAAGAATCTCCAGGCCCCAGTGAGTACCGAAACTACCACCGGTACGAAAGCAAGGACGGCGCCGCAGGCCATAATCCACCAATCGCGGGCCCGTAGCCGCGACTCACGCGCCCACGAGCGCTTCCCACCGCCAGGCGGGGTACGGCCAAAACCGCGCGCCTCCATGGCGGTTGCCAACTTGCCACCGCGGCGCAGCGCAATTACCAGAAGGCCAAAGGACATGGTCAGCAAATGCTGCAGCTTGCCGACGTCCGTCAGTCCCCTCGCCCTGCGCGCCATCCCCAACGACTGCCAATCGGACTGGAAGAGCGTCATCATACGCACCCCGGCGACCGCACCAATGACAAAGCGCGAGGGCAGCTTGAGGATCTGTGAAAGCGCATCGCCCAGTTCCGTCGGGTCAATATCGCGAGCCAAGACCACCATGGGCAGCGCCACTGCAAAGACACGCAGTGTGATGGCGATCGCGAGGGTCAGCGAGTTCTGCGTTACCGCGATGAGCCACCAACTGAAGTACTCCGTGCCACCAGGCTCGCCATACAACAGCATCGAGATGCCAGAAATCGGCGCAATGAGAAAGAGGAACCAACCGCCCTTTAATAGCTGCCCCCATGACACCCCGCACAGCGGCGCGAGGATCAGGGTAAGCGTCAGCGACACCGCGGCCGAGACCCAGTCAATGGAGGCCAATAGTGGGGTAACCCAGATAAACATCAAAAAGATGCGGCTAAGCGGGTTAGCTCCGCGCAAAAGATTAGGCACCGCGCACCTCCACTCGGTGATCCCCCAAGGCCTGGATAAATAGCGGGTCATGGGTAATAGAGGCGATGGTGGTGCCATCATCTGCCAATTGCCGCAGCAAGCGCACCAGCTCCACAAAGGTCTGGGGGTCTTGCCCAAAGGTGGGCTCATCCAAGAGCAGCACCGACGGCGCGGTGACCAAGGCAGTAGCCACCGATAGGCGCCGCTTCTCGCCGCCTGAAAGCGTAAACGGGTTGGCCCCCAAGAGATGCTCCAGCCGGAGTGATTCCACCAGCTGCGCGATCCTCTCCTCCGGCGGGTCCACGCGCATTACCTTGGGCGCAACCCGTAGTTCCTCGGCCACCGTGCGGGCGACGAATTGGTGCTCCGGGTTCTGGAAGACAAAGCCAATGCGGTCCGCCAGCTCGCGCGATTTCCAGCGCAGCGGCGACCCCTTGACCCCGCGACGCACGAAATCGGCCACCCCGATCTCACCGGATTTTGCCGGCAGCAACCCAGCCATGGTCATCAACCAGGTGGACTTACCCGCACCATTCGGCCCGGTAATGACCGTGGAGGCTCCCGCCGGCAGTGCAATGGTGCGCGGCGGACCATAGCGGGTGACGAGGTCAGTGCTCCACAGCGCGGCGTCGCGCTGGGCAAGCTCGGCCTCACTGAGGCGTCGCGCCTGCGGCAGGCCGGAGACCTGGCGGCGCTGAGCCACCTCGGCAAAGGAGGTATCGGCCACGATGCGTCCGCGGTCCAGCTCCACTGCGCGGTCGAGCACGCCGTCCCACGCCGCGTGCTGGTGTTCTACCACCACGAGCGTCGCGCCGGTTTCTTCCACCAGCCTGGATACGGCGCGCACCACATCGCGTGCGCCGGCGGGGTCAAGGTTGGCCGTGGGTTCATCGAGAAGCACTACGCCCGCACCCATAGCGATGACTCCGGCGAGCGCCAAGCGCTGCTTCTGCCCACCGGAGAGCCGCTCGGTGGGAAAATCCAGATCCACGAATGGGCCAACCAGTTCCTTAGCGGCGGTCACGCGGCGCCAGATTTCCTCGCGCGGATAGGCCAGGTTTTCGCAGCCGAAGGCAATGTCATCGCCTACGCGCGCGGAGATCACCTGCGAATCCGGGTCCTGGAGCACCAGCCCCACCGGGATGGTGTGCCCCGGCTCCTCCACCAGGCCGCTGGAATCCTCCAAGAGAAGCTCACCCGTGCGGGTTCCTTCCTCATCGGAGCCCAGCACCCCGGCCATCGCCGCAAGGAGGGTGGACTTGCCCGATCCGGAGTCACCGCATAAAAGCACGCGTTCCCCTGGCTCGATAACTACGTCAATATCGGACAGAGCCGCCTCGCTGCGCCCGGCATGGGTCCAACCGAATCCGCGGGCCGCTATCTTGGTGGCGTTTCCCGCCAATGATGCACAATCAGACACGGACACAACACGCCCTAAGCGCGCTGTTCACGGCCTGCGGCAAAGCGATCCAAGCCGCCGGTCTTGGCCAGCGCCTTCACCAGGAAGAAGCCCAGCGCACCAGCCAAGATAGCGCCGGAGATACTCAAGGTAACCAAGTAAATGAGGTTGAACTCAAAGGAGCGAGCCAGGTTGCCGGAGGTAAATAGCTCCAGGATAAAGGCACCCCAGCCAGCTGCCATGCCGGACAGAATGGATACTCCCAGGCCAAACTTGCGATACAGGAAGATCGCCAGGATGATTTCCACGCCAATGCCCTGCGCCAGGCCCGAGTACAGGGTGCTAATGCCCCACTGGGAGCCCAGCACCGCCGACACGGTGGCGGCCAAAACCTCAACATAGATGGCCGCACCCGGCTTGCGAATAATCAGGCCACCCAGCACACCACCGATAAGCCAAATGCCAGTAGCAATGCCTCCCAGGCCCGGGGTCACAGCGTCCATGGCTTCAAACCAGGCATAACCCACTGCATTCCATACCAGGAATAAAACTCCGCAGGCCACGCCCAAAACGGACGCCACCACAATATCGACCACGCGCCAGTTCAGGCTGCGCTTCGGGGCAGCGGACACACGTGTATTAGTAGTCATAATTTCCTCCCTCTCGCCGGCATTACCCGGATCAGGTTCTACGGTTCACCGCGCATCTGGCGGCGTCTCAGCCCATCGCAGCTACCCACTGGCAGCGGACGAGCACCCGTGATGTGTGTAGTTCTCAAACGCTTGCGCCAGGAGTTTAAGACAACCTGACCAAAAGCTGCATTCATCCTAGCAAGCCCTCCCCAGCGCACCAGCATTAGTTTCGCCACAAGCCCCCGCTTGCCGACGCCCCCTTCTCCCCCACCCAAACAGGCCAGGACATAAATGAGCCCCGCCGCGGCCTCTTACTTCCGCGACGGGGCTCCATGGATCCTCTAGTCAAAGGTTCTAAGGAAAGGAAAAAATACCTCAGGAGAATCCAAGTCTTATGAAATTACTAAGCCGCATTGGGCGAGAATTTCAGCAAAATATCTACTTCGATGTTAACGCCAGAAACAATACAGGAGTTTTCGCAATTCCGAAACTGAAACCACATTCCTCGGCCCTAGCAGGAAAGACACCCACCAGAACCGGGACTCACCCCGGCTCCGGCAGCATCTCATTCCCTAGCAGACGGGAAGCTAACGCCCTTCCCGTGGCGCGGAAGTGTGGGGCCGAAGCCCCACACGGAACCGATTACTTAGAGGAGCTGGAGGAGCTGGAAGAACCGCCGTTCGGAGAACAAGCGTTTGCCACCAGACCCAGAGCCAGAGCACCAGCGGCTGCCAGTGCAATGCCACCTCCAATGCGGCCAGCCTCAGGGCTAACCTTCTTCAGCATCAGGTTAATCTGATTTGCCTGCTGAGCCAGCGGGCCATTGTAGATGCCCAGCTGCTTCTGCAGCGCAGTATTCTGTGCACCCAGCTGACGGTTGATGCCATCAATCTGAGCAGAAACCTGCTTCACCAGCGGGGAGAAGCCCGGGATGTTCATCTGGGAAGCCAGACCAATCGGCAGCAGGAACAGCAGCGGGATGCCTACACCAGCAGCAGCCGGTGCACAGCGCTTCCAATCAACATTGGAAGAACCAGAAGACAGGTCCGGCAAGGAGGAACCGCCAGTCAGGTCGGAAGAACCGCCCTGGTTGTCCGGCTCTTCGCCCTTAACGCCGACCTCAACCTCGGCCTTACCACCATCAAGGTCTTCGTCCTCGATGACTACGGTAATTGGGCCTTCAACATCCTTACCCGGAGTAACAACAACGTTGCCGTTGTCATCAATCTTGGCAGGAACGTCCTTGCCATTCTTATCCGTAGCAGAGACCTTGGTGCCCTCATCCGGGTTGGTCACCTTGATGCCAGTGTTCTGGTCTTCACCCGAAGGCTTTACATCCTTCACACCGGACTTATCGACGGAGGTTGCCCCCTGGTCATTACCAGGCTTGGAGTCCGGGTCATTCGGGTTAGTCGGCTCACCGTTGTTCTCAGAACCGGTTACCTCATCACCATCATTGGTGCCGTCACCATCAGAGTCAGCCTTGGTCGGATCGGTAGGTGCACCGTTCTCACCGTCAGCAACCTTGTTGCCATCCTTATCGAACGGGTTCTTTGAACCGTCTACCTCGTCACCGTCGTTGATTCCATCATCGTCAGTGTCGGCCTTATTCGGATCGGTGCCAAGTTCCTTTTCCTCGTCGTCGGTCAGGCCGTCACCATCAGAATCCTTCTGGTCGTCTGCGTCCGGCTTGGAGTTGGGGTCGTTAGGATCGGTCGGCTTGTCGTTGCCGTCCTTGTCCTTGTTATTAACCTCGGTGCCGTCATTGACCTTGTCACCGTCAGTATCAGCCTTGGTCGGATCGGTCGGCTTACCGTCGAACTTATTGCCCTCGCCGGAAACCTCCTCACCATCGTCTAGGCCATCACCATCAGTGTCAGCCTTGTTCGGATCGGTACCAAGCTCCTTCTCCTCATCGTCGGTCAGACCATCGTTGTCAGAGTCCACAACCGGCTTGGAACCAGGATCATTCGGGTCAGTCGGAGCTGGCTTACCGTCCTTATCCTTATGGTTGACCTCATAACCATCATTGGTGCCGTCACCATCGGTATCGGCCTTGGTCGGATCAGTCGGCTTACCGTCGAACTTGTTACCCTCGCCGGAAACCTCGTCACCATCCTTGATGCCGTCACCATCAGTGTCGGCCTTATTCGGATCGGTACCGAGTTCCTTCTCCTCGTCGTCGGTCAGACCGTCGTTATCAGAATCCTTCGGCTCTTGGTCAGTACCAGGATTCTCAGGGTCATCCTTCGGCTTGGTGATCTTCACATCAACCTCACCGACCTTCTTGCCATCCTTATCCTTGACAACAACCTTGCCATCCTGCGACTCAGTACCCTCCGGCACCGTCACCTTAATGTCACCGGTGTTCGGATCAACCTCAACCGTCGCATCCTTAATCGGATTACCGTCCTTATCCAGGACCTCACCAGTCATGCCATCAGTCGGATTCTCAA